>NZ_CEEDOV010000001.1:0-168280 GCF_979256585.1 Luteimonas sp. AC640a
AAACTCGCTACGCTCAGACATGGGCTGCTCTTCGACCCCGCCGCCCTGCGATGCTCGGCTCGCTTTACGGCTCGATTGAAATCAAAAGCTGAAAGCGAAAGCAAAGCCGCAGCTGAAGCGAACGCGAGAATCAACGTCCATGGACTTCCGCCTACGCGGGAGTGACGACATCAGAACGACAGGGGAAAGCGATGGCGCACAGCCGCTAAGCGCAAATCAATCAGCCGCCAAGGCTGTCCTGATCTTCCTGCAGCTCCGGCTTCCACGGCACATCCGGCGGCGGGCGACCGTCGGTCTCCACGTCCTGCATGTTCGGATCGGTGATGCCGCAGGCGCCGCCGAACATCAGCAGTGCCACGTTGCACTGCACGGTCTTGCTGGTGCCGGGAATCGGGATCAGCACGGTCTTGACGCTGCGGCGCACCCATTCCTGCAACAGGGTTTCGCTGGGCGTCCAGAAACGGTCGAAGCTCGTCGGCTCGTAGTCGGTCGGCGGGCGCTTGAGCCAGGTGCCTTCGCGATCGATGCGGGCGAAATCCTCGGTGACGGTGCCGGGTGGCAGGCCGCCCCCCACACGTCCGTCACCGGCCAGACGCGGGCGACCGTCGGCGCCGAGCAGGCCGGATGGACTGCCGGGCTGGCCGCCTTGGCGCGCGGTGGCGGCGGCGCCCCAGTCGTCGGCAGCGCGTGTCGACGGGGCTGCGCCCGGCGGCATGCCCGCGCGCGTACCGGCGCCCGCTGTCGGATTCGGCGCAGGTGCGCGCGTCCCCGGCGGCGCAGGCGTCGATGGGCGTGGCGATGGTGTAGCGGCAACAGGCGCGGTGGGCGCTGGCGACGCGGGTGCCGGTGTGGGCGCAGTCGCTTCGCGCATGGGCACCGCGCGTTCGCGTGCGACGACGTCCGCGACCTGTCGGGTCGGCACGTCGGGCGTGTCGACCACGACCGAGGGCGCCTCGCGCGTCGGCAGGCGCAAGGTCTCGGTCGGCTGCGGCACGCTGCGATCGCGGACTTGGACCTCGACCTCGCGCTGTTGCACGGTGATTTCGGCCAGCGGCGCGGGCGTACGCAATGCGGGGATCTCGACGGCCTGCAGCTGCGCCTCGGGCACCTGGCGATCGCGCACGACGACCTCGGGCGCAGCGCCCGGACGCGGCGGCGGCAGGGTGAAGTCGATATCCGGCACGGGTGTCTGCGTGACCTGCAGCACCTGCTCGGTCGGCTCGACGGGCTCGATCGCAACCACGGCGTCCTGCGCGGTCGACGTGTCCTGCGGCGCGGTCGGCGCCGGCTGCGCGTCCGAAGGTGCGGGCGTCGCCGTCGGCGCGGGCGGCACTTGCACAACCGTGACCGGAACCGGCTCGCCTGGCTCGCCGGCGCCCGCATCCTCGGGCGTGCCGTCACCGATGAAGACGGCCTGCACCACGTGCTCTTCGCCCTGCGCGGCCGGCGCCGGCGCCGCGAAATGGGCTTGGGTCAGCAGCAACAGACCGCTGACCCAGAGCAGCTGCGCCAGCAGCGCGAGCGCCATCGACACGCGCTTCGGCCCGCGATGCTCGCGGGGCTCGGGCTCCCAGCGCGGATGCAGCAGGCTGCTCCAGGCGGCCAGCGCGTTCTTCGGTACGTGACCCTTGCGCCGCGGCGGTGCGGGCCGCGCGACGAGCACTGCGACGATCGCGCCGGCGGTCGCGCCGGTCACCGCGCCGACGCGCGCACGCATCGTATCGAACCAGCGGGTCCAGCCTTCGGGGAATCCTTCGGGCGCGTCTTCCGGCCGGATCGAACGGCGCCGGCGGCGGCGCAGCACGTCGATCAGATCGGCAGCAGTGAACATCCGGGGACGGCCGCCGGGTGCGGAGGCGTCAGGCCGCGTCGCGCGGCATGTACGGCGCGTCGCCGGTGTCGTGATCGGTCGCGTCGCGGACCGCGGTCACACCCGGTGCTTTTTCCATCAGCGTCTTCTCGATGCCCTGCTTCAGGGTGACATCGACCAGGCCGCAGCCGTGACAGCCGCCGCCGAAGCGCAGCACGACCACGCCTTCGGCCGTCACTTCCTGCACGCTGACATGGCCGCGGTGCTGGGCGAGCTGCGGATTGACCTCCTGCTCGACGACCCAGCGCACGCGCTCCACCAGGGATGCAGCTTCAGGCGGTGCCTCACCCTTGATCTTCGGTGCGCGGATCTGCAGCTGGCCGCCGGTGGCACGACTTTCGTAGTCGATCTCGGCGCCATCGAGGTACGGCACGCTCGGCGCGTCGAGCCACAGCGTGAAGCCCTCGCAATCGATCGCCCACTCGTCGCCCTGCAGGTCGTCGCTGCCGGCGAACTCCAGGCGCACATCGGCGCGCGGGGTACCGGCATGCACGGCCGACAGGCGCACACCCAAGCCCGGCAGCGTCTCGCGCTCGATCAGCTTGCGGAAATGCGTCTGCGCGTTTTCGGAGATGTTGATCATGCCGCGTATTCTAGCGGGCCAGCGCCCGCGCACACGCCGGTCGCCGTCTGCCGCATGAACGGCCCCAGACAGGAGATTTCACGATGTCAGACCTCGTTTCCCTCAGCCAGGCCCACTGCGTTCCACGCCGCGGCGACGACCACCGCCTGCCCGAAGCGCGCGTGCGCGAACTGCTGCCGCAGGTGGCCGACTGGACCCTCGCCGAAGACGGCCAGGCGCTGACCCGCACGTTCCGCTTCGACGACTACCACCGCACGATGGCATTCGTGAACGCGCTGGCGTTCATCGCCCACCGTGAAGACCATCATCCCGATCTCGGCGTGCACTACGACCGCGTCAACGTCCGCTACTCGACCCACGACGTCGGCGGCCTCAGCGAGAACGACTTCATCTGCGCAGCCAAGGCCGACCAGCTGGTCGCGTGAGAGAACACCCGATCCGGGCGCGCTGCAGTCGCGACGCGTGGTGCTTTCGAACGCGCGGACTGCCCGGCTCAGCGCAACCGGTCGAGCGCCTCGCGCAGATCGTCGGCCAGCGGGGCGTTGAGGACGTAGGCCTCGCCGTCGTCGAGGGTGAACTCCAGCGATGCGGCGTGCAGGAACAGCCGTCGCAGGCCGATCTGCTCGCGCATCCGCTTGTTGACCTCGACATCGCCGTACTTGTCGTCGCCGGCGACCGGGTGGCCGATGTGCTGGGCGTGGACACGGATCTGGTGGGTGCGGCCGGTTTCGATCCGGACTTCGCAGTACGACTGCCCGCCGCGCCGCTCCAGCACGCCGAAATGGCTCAGCGAGACCTTGCCCTGCGGATTGACCTGGACGTGGCGCTCACCGCCCTGACGCAGGCCGACGTGCAGCGGCGCATCGACGCTCATCGTGCCGTCGGGCATGCGTCCGGCTAGCAGCGTGAGGTAGCGCTTGCGGATGCCGGCGCCGTGGTCTTCGCGCAGCAGCGCCTGCAGTTGGGTCAGCGCCGAGCGCTTCTTGGACAGCACCATCAGACCCGAGGTGTCGCGGTCGAGACGGTGCACCAGCTCGAGCGGCTGGTTCGGCCGCAGCGCGCGCAGGGTCTCGATGACGCCAAAGCTGATACCGCTGCCGCCGTGACTGGCGATGCCGCTGGGCTTGCTGATCGCCAGCAGCCGTGCGTCCTCGAACACGATGCTGGCGTCCATTGCCGCCAGCAGGCCTTTCGAGGGCGTGCCGGCTTCGCCCGGAACCTCCAGTCGGACCGGTGGCACACGCACCTCGTCGCCGGCCTCGAGCTTGCGCTCGGCCTTGGCGCGGCCGCCATTCACACGGACCTGCCCGCTGCGCACGATCTTGTAGATGATCGACCTCGGCGCGCCCTTGAGCAGGCCGAGCAGGAAATTATCGAGGCGTTGGCCGTCGCGATCGTCCGGAACCCGGACCAATCGCACGCCACCGCCGCCGGCGGAGCCGGAACCGTTGTCAGTCATCGTCGCCTGTTTATCTGGTACACTCGGGCCGCGATCTAAGGTGCTGATTTCTTTGAAAGAACACGGGCCAAAAGCCTGCCTTTCAAAGGCTTCCGGACAGTGCGCGGCCACCGCCCCAGGGGCGGCCATGTTAGCGGCTGTCAGGCAGTACCGGCCATCGCCCGATGCCTGGCATCGGCGCTGAACACGTCCCGCGTGACGTTCGCGACCGCCCAACACCGGTCGCAAGCGGTCCGCGGCCTGCACTACCCAGACAAATCAAGAGCGCTCCCGCGGCCCGCCGTGGTGTCGTAGCGCTGGACAATCCGGTTCGTCGCTGCGCGTGCGCGGCGGCTTCAGGCTTCATCCAGGCGAAACGCCCCGGCGTTCCGCGCGTGAGAGCGCGCAAGGAAACGCAACCATGAAGCGCATGCTGATCAACGCGACGCAGGCAGAAGAACTGCGCGTCGCCATCGTTGATGGCCAGTCCCTGTACGACATCGACATCGAACAGCCGTCCAGGGAACAGAAGAAGTCCAACATCTACAAGGGCCGGATCACCAGGATCGAACCCTCCCTCGAGGCGGCGTTCGTCGAGTATGGCGCCGCCCGCCACGGCTTCCTGCCGCTGAAGGAAGTCTCCCGCGACTACTTCCAGGCCGGTGCCGACCCGAACAAGGGCGTCATCAAGGAACTCCTGCGCGAAGGCCAGGAAGTCGTGGTCCAGGTCGACAAGGAAGAGCGCGGCAACAAGGGCGCCGCCCTGACCACGTTCATCTCGCTGGCCGGCCGCTACATGGTGCTGATGCCCAATTCGCCGACCGCCGGTGGCGTGTCGCGCCGGATCGAAGGCGAAGACCGCGCCGAGCTGAAGAAGGCGATGGACGCGCTCGACATCCCCGACGAGATGGGCGTGATCATCCGCACCGCCGGTGTCGGCCGTGACGCCGAAGAGCTGCAATGGGATCTCGACTACCTGCTGAGCATCTGGCGCGCGATCGCCGAGGCCGCGCTGAGCAAGCCCTCGCCGTTCCTGATCTACCAGGAATCGCGTCTGATCACCCGTGCGCTGCGCGACTACATGCGCGCCGATATCGCCGAGATCCTCGTCGATACGCCGGAGATGTACGCCGAGGCGAAGGAATTCGTCGAGCAGGTGATGCCGCACAACCTGCGCAAGCTCAAGCACTACACCGACGATGTGCCGCTGTTCAACCGCTACCAGATCGAGTCGCAGATCGAGAGCGCCTACGAGCGCACCGTGCGTCTGCCGTCCGGTGGCGCGCTGGTCATCGACCAGACGGAAGCCCTGACTGCGATCGACGTGAACTCCGCCCGCGCCACCAAGGGCGGCGACATCGAAGAGACCGCGTTCAACACCAACCTGGAAGCAGCCGAGGAAGTGGCCCGCCAGCTGCGCCTGCGCGATCTCGGCGGCCTGGTGGTGATCGACTTCATCGACATGTCGTCGAACAAGCACCAGCGCGACGTCGAGAACAAGCTGCAGAACGCGCTCAAGTACGACCGCGCCCGCGTGCAGCAGAACAAGATCTCGAAGTTCGGCCTGCTGGAGATGAGCCGGCAGCGCCTGCGCGCGTCGCTGGGCGAGTCGAGCCAGATCGTCTGCCCGCGCTGCGAAGGCCATGGCCGCATGCGCAGCATCGAATCGCTGTCGCTGTCGATCATCCGCGTCGCCGAAGAGCACGCGATGAAGGACAACACCGGACAGGTGCTGGTGCAGGCCCCGGTCGAGATCGCGAACTACCTGCTCAACGAGAAGCGCAGCGCGCTCGAGGAAATCGAGAAGCGCCACGCCGCGCCGATCATCATCGTCGCCGACGAGCAGCTGCACACGCCGCACTACGAAGTCTCGCGCATCCGCGAGAACGAACTCGGTGAGGAAACCGCGCGTCCGAGCTACCAGCGCGGCACGCCGCGTCGCGTCGCGACGATCGCGCTGAGCAAGAACAACCTCAACGTGCCGCCGCCGGCCGTCACCAATGTGCGTCCGACGCAGCCTGCGCCGGTTCGCGAGCCGAAGCCGGAAGCCGTCGCGCCCGCACCGGCGCCCGTGCCGCAGCCAGCGCCTGCGCCTGCCGCACCGGTCGCCACCGGTGGCGTCATGGGCTGGCTGAAGACACTGTTCGCCCCCCCTGCCCCGGCCAAGCCGGCCGCACCCGCGCAAAGCGAACGTGCACCGCGCGCCGACAGTGGCGCACGTGGCGAGAACCGCGGTGATCGCAACGACCGGGGTCGCAACGGGGGTCAGCGACGTGACCGTCGCGGTGGTCGTCAAGGCCAGGGCGCATCGAACCAGGCACCTGTCGCGAACGAAGCGAGGTCTGCAGCGCCGACGCAGCCGGCCCGCGACGACACGCAGCGTGAAGCGCGTCGCGAACCTGCAGCTGTCGCCGATAGCGGCGCCCGCAAGGAGCGTCAGCAGGAACGTCGCCAGCGTCAGAAGCAACGTGGCCCGCGACAGAAGACCGAAGGTGACGTCACCGAGGCCCAGGCAGCGATCGCTGTCGTCGCGCCGGCTGCTGCGGCGTCGATCGACGCGCCCCGCGCTGCCCAGCTCGACACCGAGCAGACGGCGCCGGCTGCCGGAATCGACAGTGCGCCGGCTGCAGTGGCCGCGCACGCTACCCCGCGACGCGAGACAGCGCCGGTGAGCACCGATGCGGATGGCGATACGGACGACATCAACGACACCAGCGCGTCCGATGCCGATGGCAACGGCGAGGCCGGTGATGAAGACGGCAGCAACGGCCGTCGCCGTCGCGGTCGTCGCGGTGGCCGTCGTCGTCGTCGCGGCAAGGCTGGTGACGGCGCGGCCGGTGACGAGACGTCGCTGGACAGCGATGACGCAGGCGACGACGACACCGCCGTGGCCACCGGTCATGGCCAGCCCGAGTTCGATTTCGACGACCTGCCCGCACCTGCGGTGCGGCCGACCAGCGAACCGCGTCCAGCTGTCGAGCAGGACACGCGTCCAGCGTTTGCGGCGGCCGCTGTCGAGGCGACTGCAGTGGCGGCGGCGAGCGAGCCCGCGTCGCCGGCCGTTGAGTCGCCGGCGGTCGAAGCGTCTGCGCCCGCGCAGCCGGTCGACACCCGGACCGCGGCGCCTGTACCTGTCGAGGCCGAGGAGCCGCGCACCCCGCCCGAAGACGTGTCGCCGACCCTCGCAGCGCACGTGCCGCAGCCGGTGATCGACACGCCGGTCGCTGCAGCCGTGACGCCGATGCAGGATGCGGCGCCTGCCGATACCGCGGCGGCCGATGCCGCGAACGCCGCCCAGCCCGCGGAACCGGTCACGGCCGATCCGTCGCTCGACGCGTTGCCCGAAGCCGCGCCGAGCCCCCTCGCCGGGGCACCGGTCGCGGCCGCGCCTGCGATGGACGCGGACAGCGCTCCGGCACAGGTCGACGAGGCGCCGGCTGGGCCGCGCGCGCCGGTGACCCAGGGTCTGTTCGACGCGCCTGCAGCGGCTTCCGCACAGGTCGACCAGGCGCCGTCGTACGCGTCTGAAGCGACGGGCATCGCACCGGGCGAATCAGCGCTTCAGGACGATCCCGTGGCTGCGCCGCCGGCTGATCCAGGCCTCGGTGACGTGACGCTGGTCGAGACCGAGATTGTCGACGAGGACGAGGAGCCGGAGTCGGACTACCGCAACGACCCGCGCCTGCGTTCGCGTCCGAACGACGCCTGAGCCAGTCCGCGTCGCTGACAACGAAAAACCCCGGCCCAGGCCGGGGTTTTTTCTTGGGTGATCGCCCCGCCACGGCGGACGAGCGCCCACGCGATGCAGGCGACGCCGCAACGTCACCCGCTGCGCTAGATCGCAAGCTCCACCGGCGCGACGCGGTACTGGCTCGCGAGGCGTGCGAGCGCGATCGAATCCTGGATCTGCAGTTTCTCGAACAGACGCGACTTGTGCGTGTTGACGGTCTTGGCACTGAGACTCAATCGCCGCGCGATGTCTTCCTGCCGCAGCCCCTGCAGCAACAGCATCGCGACTTCCATCTCCCGCGGTGACAGCGCGTCGAACGGCGTTTCGTTGCCGCCGATCCCCGACAGCGCGAGATTCTGCGCGATGTTGCTGGCGAGATACCGTCGTCCGCGTGCCACGTCACGCACCGCGCGCACGAGCTCCGCGGCATCGCCGCCCTTGCCCACATAGCCCGACGCACCGGCTTCGATCATCCGGCGCGGCATCGGCCCGTCCTCGAGAATCGAGACCACGATCACCCTTGTTTCCGGCTGCCCGCGCACGACACGCTCGGTGACCTCGAGCCCGCTGACACCCGGCAGATGCAGATCGCACAGCACGATGTCCGGCTTGAGTCTGCGGATCAACGGCAGTGCTTCCTCGCCGCTTTCTGCCTCGCCGACCACTTCGATATCCGACTCGTTGGCAAGAATCATGCGCATGCCGGTGCGAACGAGCGCATGGTCGTCGACCATGAAGACGCGAATCGTCATCCCTGTTTCTCCATTCCCCTGCACCCCGGCGTCCGAGGCTACGCTGCGCAGGAGACGAATCGCAAGTCGGGAAATGCTGACTGCGTCGTCAGCCCGCGGCGCGCGCCGGCGTCATCGCCAGACGGATGTCGTCGACCATCGCATCGACAGGCTGGTCGTACTGGAATGCGAGGCGCAAACGTCCGTCGGGACCGATGAGGTAGTTCACCATCGTGTGGTCCATCGCGTATGACGAGCTCGTCGGCACTTGGCGATAGGTCACGCGGAACGACTGCGCGGCGAGCCGTGTCTGCATGTCGTCGCCGCGCAGCGCGACGATGTCGCCGCCGAATGCGCCGACGTACTGCGCGAGAATCTCGCCGGTATCGCGCTTCGGATCGACCGTGACGAACGCGATCTGCAGCCGCTCGCCATCCGCACCGAGTGCACGACGGATCTGCGAGGCCTTCAGCAGGCTGGTCGGACACACTTCCGGACAATGCGTGTAACCGAACGACAGCAACACGTAGCGTCCGCGGAAATCACCCAGGCCACGCGGTCGTCCCTGCGTGTCTTCGAGATCGAGACTGCGGCCGTAGGACACGCCGCGCAGGTCGGTGGCCGTGTACGGACCAGGCGGCGGCGTACTGCAGGCTGCGAGCAGGCACAGGGCTACGGCGATGGTGGCGAGGCGGGAGGACACGGTCGGACAGTCGGTCGAAGTCACAGAGCGGGATGCACAGCCGCCAAGTCTAGCGACGCATCGCTGAAGGTCCGCCGCGACCGATCGTCGCAGCGCGCGCCCTCAAAGCGTCTGGAGACGTTCGATCGCCGCGTCCAGTGTCGCGTCGTTCTTCGCGAAACACAGCCGCGCCAAGCGCTGACCAGCCGGAGGCGCCGCATAGAACGGCGACAGTGGAATCGCGGCCACACCCTTCTCGATCGTCAGCCAACGACAGAATTCGGCGTCGTCGAGATCGCTGACCGCCGAATAGTCGACCAGCTGGAAATAGCCGCCGGGCACCGGCAGGCACTGCAGCCGCGTGGTGGCGAGCTGCGCGGCGAAGGCGTCGCGCTTGGCCTGGTAGAACGCGCCCAGCTGCTCGTAGTGTTCCGGTTCTTCGCGCAGCATCTCGGCGAACGCATGCTGCGCCGGCGCGAACGTGCAGAACACGTTGTACTGGTGCACCTTGCGGAACTCTGCGCTCAGCGGCGGCGGCGCGATGCAGTAGCCGAGCTTCCAGCCGGTGCAGTGGTAGGTCTTGCCGAAACTCGACACGATGAAGCTGCGCTCGCGCAGTTCAGGCCAGCGCAGCGCCGACTCCTGGCGCGCGCCGTCGAACACGATGTGCTCGTAGACCTCGTCCGACAGTAGATAGATGCCGGTGTCGCGGAGCAACTCGGCGATCGCCTGCATGTCGGACGCGCCGAACATCGCGCCGGACGGGTTGTGCGGGCTGTTGACGATCAGCAGGCGCGTCTTCGGCGTGACCGCGTCGCGCACGCGCTGCCAGTCGGGCGCGAATGTCGCCGGATCCAGTGGCACGTGCACGGCCACCGCGCCGGCCAGCTCGATCGCCGGCTCGTAGCTGTCGTACGCGGGGTCTAGGACGATGACCTCCTCGCCCGCCCGCACCACGGCGTGGATGGCGTTGAACAAGGCCTCGGTGGCGCCGCTGGTGACGGTGATCTCCGCGTCGGCGTCGGGCAGATGCCCGTACACGCGTTCGGTCTTCTCCGCGATCGCCTGTCGCAACGCCGGGATCCCCGTCATCGGCGCATACTGGTTGTGGCCGGCGCGCATCGCCGCGGCGAGTGCGTCGACCAGGCGTTGCGGCACGTCGAAATCGGGGAAGCCCTGTCCGAGGTTGACGGCGCCGTGTTCGGCCGCCAGTTGCGACATCACGGTGAAGATCGTGGTGCCGACCTTCGGAAGCTTGGTCCGGATCATCGCCTGCGTGCCGTTGAGGATCTGAGGGGCCACGAGTGTACGGACGCGGAGCAAGGGGATAAACCGCCGCCATGAACAACCAGCATCCCATCGACGACACCCGTCTGGTCGCGTTGCTGCACGCCTATCTCGCTGCCCGCTACCGCTGGCAGCACCGCGACGACTGGCATGACATCGTCATCGGCCTGCCCACGCCGGGCCTCGATCTGCGCTATCCCGACGCCGAGGGCTACGGCCTGCTCTCGGCGTGGAATCCGATGTCCGACGCACGTGCGCCCACCGAGAACCGGCGCTCGGACAAGGCACTGGAAGCCGAACTCACCGCGCTCGGCCTGCCGCACATGCCGGCCTTCGCCAGCGCCACCGACCGCAGCTGGCGCGAGCCGAGCTGGATCGTCTTCGGCATGGAGGCCGCACCCTTCGACGCGCTGGCAAGCCGCTACGGCCAGCTCGGCACGCTGTGGTGGCCGCGCGAGGCACCGGTGCGCCTGCGCATGAATGCCCGGCGACCCGCCGGGCTGGAAGGCGACCAGCACGTCGACTGGCTGCGCTGACGCAAACCGCGTCGCTGCGGATAGGATGGCCGCGCGACCAGAGGGGTCGCGTCGAGGGCCTAGCGCCGCCGCATGTCCGAGTCCGCTTCCGTCCCACCGCTGCTCGCCGCCCGCGGCCTGTGCTTCCTGCGCGACGAGCGGCCGGTGTTCGGACCGCTCGATTTCGACGTCGCCGCCGGTGAGGCCCTGCTTGTGCAGGGCGGCAACGGTGCCGGCAAGACCACGCTGCTGCGCGTGCTGGCCGGGTTGCTGGAGGCCGAAGGTGGCACGGTCGAGGTCGGCGGCGCCCCGGTCGCCCGCGCAATGCGTGCCGGCACGATGGCGTATCTGGGGCATCTGCCCGGACTGAAGGCCGATCTCGACGCGGTCGAGAATCTGGATTTCCTCGCCCGTCTGCAGGGGCATCGCGCCAGCCAGACCGCCGAACGTGCGCTCGCGCTGGTCGGACTGGCCGCGCATGCGCACCTGCTGGTGCGGCAGATGTCGGCCGGGCAGAAGAAGCGGCTCTCGCTGGCGCGGCTGTGGATGTCGCCGGCGCCGCTGTGGCTGCTCGACGAGCCCTACGCCAACCTCGACCTGCAGGGCATCGAACTCGTGAACCGCATGGTCCGCGCCCAGCTCGGGGACGGCGGCGCGGCGCTGGTGACCACGCACGGCGCCTACGCCGCGCCGCCGGTGCGCACCCGCGAACTGGTCCTGGACGCCGCCGCATGAGCGCCACGCCGACCCTGCCCGGCAGCGCATCCGCGCTGATCACCCGCGACCTGCGCCTGCTGTGGCGGCGGCGCGGCGATGCGCTGCAGCCGGCGCTGTTCGCGTTGCTGGTGGTGGTGCTGTTCGCATTGGCACTGGGTAATGAACCCGCAACGTTGCGGACGGTGGCACCGGGCGTGTTGTGGGTCGCGGCGGTGCTCGCCGGCCTGCTCGCACTCGACACACTTTTCCGCGGCGACGCAGAGGACGGCTCGCTCGAACAATGGATGCTCAGCCCGGTGCCGCTGGCCTGGCTGGTACTGGTGCGTACCGCGGTGCACTGGGCGACGACGACGCTGCCGCTGCTGGTCGCCACCCCGCTGCTGGCCGAACTGCTGGGCCTGCCGCGCGCGCAGTTGCCGGTGCTGCTGGCCGGTCTCGCGCTGGGCACGCCGCTGTTGAGCCTGCTCGGCGCCGTGGTCGCCGCGCTGACCATCGGCATGCGCCGTTCCGGTATCCTGCTGGCACTGCTTGCCCTGCCCCTGTACGTTCCGGTGCTGGTGTTCGGTGCCGGCAGCGTCGCGATCGCGGCGCAGGGGCATGATCCATCCGGCGGGCTGTTGCTGCTCGCCGCGGGCCTTGCCGCCGCGCTCGTGCTGGCACCCGTCGCCGCGGCGACCGCCATCCGCATCGCACTCAATTGACCGGCCCCGCGACGGGTCTGGAGGGTCCCGTCGCCGACGTGCAATCCGTCCCGCAACGCCGCGCCACGCCCGCGACCGCATGTCCGTCATGCGCGCTCCGAGACCGCAAGCCAGCGACCCGCACGCCTAAATGAATTCCGTCCTCCTCTGGTTCCACCAACTCGGTTCACCCCCCACCTTCGACCGCTTCGCGCGGCGCTGGGCGCCTTGGGGCTATGGGCTGGGTCTGCTGACGATGGCCGTCGGCCTGTACGGCGCGCTCTATGTGGTGCCGGCCGATTACCAGCAGGGCGACAGCTTCCGCATCCTCTACATCCATGTGCCGAGCGCATGGATGAGCCTGGCCGTGTTCGCGGCGATGGCAATCTACGCCGCGATCGCACTCATCTGGCGGATCAAGCTCTGCGAAATCCTCGCCATGGCCTGCGCGCCGATCGGCGCCGCGTTCACCGTGATCACGCTCGCCACCGGCTCGATCTGGGGCCGGCCAATGTGGGGTACATGGTGGGACTGGGATCCGCGCCTGACCACCGAGCTGATCCTGCTGTTCCTGTATCTGGGCGTGATCGGCCTGTATCAGGCGATCGAGGACCGCCGCACCGCCGCACGCGCGGCCGGGCTGCTGGCGATCGTCGGCGTCGTGCTGCTGCCGGTGATCCGCTACTCGGTGGTGTGGTGGGATTCGCTGCACCAGGGCCAGACGATCCGCGTGTTCGGCGAATCGAGCATCGACGGCAGCATGCTGTGGCCGTTGCTGTGGATGGTGGTCGGCACCAAATTCTGGTTCGCCGGCTCGCTGCTGGCGCGCGCGCGCGCCGACAACCTGCGCCGCGAAGCCGGCAAGGACTGGGTGCGGGCCTTGGTCGCACCGACCGGAGACCGTGCATGACCTACATCGAATACGTCGTCGCCGCCTATGCGGTGTTCGCCGCCGTGCTGGCCTGGGATTTCATCGCGCCGCGCATCCGCACCGCGCAGCTGCTGCGTGCGGTGCGCCTGCTGGCATCGCGTCGGGCCGCCGCCACGACCGCGGCCGCCGACGACAACGCGGAGCTGACCCGATGAATCCGGTGCGTCGCCGCCGTCTGCTGTTCGTGGTCGCCATCGTCGCGGCCAGCGCCTTGTCGATGACGCTGATCGCGTTCGCGCTGCAACGCAATGTGTCCTATCTCTACACGCCGCACGAAGTACTGGGCGGGATCGCGGGCGCCGCGGTGTCGTCGGGCGAGGCGCGGTTCCGGCTCGGCGGCATGGTCGCCGGCGATTCGTTCTCACGCGCCGAAGGTTCGATGGAGGCGCGCTTCCGCGTCACCGATGGCGACGCCGAGCTGCCAGTGCGCTACACAGGACTGCTGCCGGATCTATTCCGCGAACACCAGGCGGTGATCGCGACCGGGCGCATGGACGGCGATACCTTCGTCGCCGAACAGGTGCTCGCGCGCCACGACGAGACCTATGTACCCAAGGAAGTCGCCGACAAGATGGGCCTCGCGCACGACAAGCACGGCATCGTGACGCCGGCCGACACGGACGCTGCGCAGTGATCGACGTGGTGCGTGGCGCACAGACCGGATTCGCCGATGCTGCCTGAGCTCGGGCAGATCGCACTGTTGCTGGCGCTGGTCGCCGCATTGCTGCAGACCGTGCTGCCACTGGTTGGCGCGCACCGCACTCTTACACCGTGGATGGCGACGGCGCGCCCGGCCGCGTACGCGCAATGGGCACTGACATTTCTCGCGTGGGCGGCGCTGACGGCCGCGTTCGTGCAGCAGGATTTCTCGGTGCGCTACGTCGCCGAGAATTCCAACTCGCTGCTGCCCATGGTCTATCGCTTCACCGCGGTCTGGGGCGGTCACGAAGGTTCACTGCTGCTGTGGGTGTTCGTGCTCGCGTGCTGGAACGCGGCGGTGGCGTGGTTCTCGCGCTCGCTGCCGGACGTGGTGCTGGCGCGCGTGCTCGCGATCATGGGCATGGTGTGCCTGGGGTTTCTCGCCTTCCTGATCTTCACCAGCAACCCGTTCGAACGCATCCTGCCGATGCCCCTCGAAGGCCGCGATCTGAATCCGCTGCTGCAGGATCCGGGGATGATCGTGCATCCGCCGATGCTCTACATCGGCTACTCGGGTTTCATGGTGCCGTTCGCGTTCGCGATCGCCGCCCTGCTCGACGGCAAGGTCGACGCGCACTGGCTGCGCTGGACGCGGCCGTGGACGAACGTGTCGTGGGCGTTCCTGACGATCGGCATCGCGTTGGGTTCTTGGTGGGCCTATTACGAACTCGGCTGGGGCGGCTGGTGGTTCTGGGATCCGGTCGAGAACGCGAGCTTCATGCCGTGGCTCGCCGGCGCGGCGCTGATCCACTCGCAAGCGGTGACCGAGAAGCGCGGCAGTTTCCACGGCTGGACGCTGCTGCTGGCGATCGCGACGTTCTCGCTGTCGCTGCTGGGCGCATTCCTCGTGCGCTCCGGGGTCTTGACCAGCGTGCACAGCTTTGCCGCCGACCCGACGCGCGGACTCTTCATCCTGGTGTTCCTCGGCCTCGTCGTCGGCGGTTCGCTGCTGCTGTACGCGCTGCGCGCGCCCGATGGCCGCGACGGCAAGCCGTTCGCCGCGACTTCGCGTGAAACGCTGCTGCTCGCCAACAATCTGTTGCTGGTCGCGGCTTGCGCGATGGTGCTGCTGGGCACGCTGTATCCGCTGCTGGCCGACGCGCTGAACCTCGGCAAGATCTCGGTCGGCCCGCCGTACTTCGGCCTGCTGTTCCTGCTGCTGATGGCGCCGCTGGTGCTGCTGTTGCCGTTCGGTCCGCTGACCCGCTGGCAGAACGAGGACATGTCGCGCCCGCTGCGCATGCTGCTGCCGTGGGCGGCCCTCGCGCTGATCGCGGCGACGCTCGCATTCTTCACCGCGCCGCAGGGCCCGTGGAAGGTCGCGATGGGCGTGGCCGGTGCGGTGTGGGTGGCCGGCGGCACGGCGCGATTCGTGTGGACCCGCCTGCGCGCGCCAAGCGGGCGCATGGGCGCGGAGATGACCGGCATGGTGCTCGGACACCTCGGCATCTCGGTATTCCTGGTCGGCGCGCTGCTGGTGGAGGGCCTCAATGTCCAGCGCGAAGTTGCGCTGCTGCCGGGCCAGTCGCTGGAGATCGGACGCGACGCGTTCGTGCTCGACAGCGTTGTGCATCACGTTGGTCCGAACTACGAATCCGACCGCGGCACGGTACGCATGCTGCGCGACGACCGTTTGGTGACGACGTTGCATCCCGAAAAGCGCACTTACGCCAGCGGCGGCCAGGTGATGACCGAAACCGCGATCCGTCCCGGCGTGTCGCGCGATGTCTACGTTGCGCTCGGTGAACCGCTCGGCGGCGGCGCCTGGGCGCTGCGCGTGCACATCAAACCCTTCGTGCGCTGGGTCTGGGCGGGCGCGTTCCTGATGGCACTGGGCGGCTTCGTGACCGCGGCCGATCGCCGCTTCCGCCGGCCGCGTCGCGAGAAGACCGCATGAGTGCCTCGCGCGCTCGCTGGCTGCCGCTGGCCGTGTTCGGTGTGATCCTCGCGCTGCTCGCCGCGGGTGTTTGGCTGAGCCGCAGTCCCGATCGCGACGCCCTGCCCTCGCCATTGATCGGCAAGCCGGCGCCGGCATTTCGGCTGCCCGTGCTCGGCGCACCGGAACGTCTGGTCACGCAGACCGATCTGCGCGGCACGCCGTATCTGCTCAACGTCTGGGGCAGCTGGTGCCCAGGGTGCCGCGAGGAACACGCGGTGGTCAGCGCGTTCGCCAAGACCGGCCGCGTACGCGTGATCGGCTTCAACTGGAAGGACGAGCCCGAAGACGCGACGCGCTGGCTCGCGCAGTTCGGCAATCCCTACGACCTCGTGCTCGCCGACTACGACGGCAAGGCCGCGATCGAATGGGGCATCTATGGCGCGCCGGAAACCTTCCTCGTCGATGGCGGCGGCACGATCCTGTGGAAGCACGTCGGCCCGATGACCGATGCGACCATTCGCGAGCAGCTGATGCCCCTCGTCGAACGACTGGAGGCGCCGTGATCCGCGCGGCATTGCTCGCGTTGCTGTTGTGTCTGACGTGGCCGCAGGCCGCGCGTGCACAGGTCGCGGTCGACGCCGCGCCGCTGCGCTTCGAGGACACGGCCGAAGAACACCGCTTCCACAGCCTCGTCGCCGAGTTGCGCTGCGTGATGTGCCAGAACCAATCGCTGGCCGATTCCAACGCGCAGATTGCCCACGACCTGCGCCGCGAAGTGCTGATGCTGATGCGCGAGGGACTGGATGACCCGGCGATCAAGGCGCATCTGGTCGCGCGCTATGGCGAGTTCGTGCTGTATCGCCCGCAGATCGGCCCGTCGACGTGGCTGCTGTGGTTCGGTCCGCTGCTGCTGCTCGGCGCCGGCGGCGTAGTGATCTGGCGCGTCGTCGCGTCTCGCAAGCAGGCAGCGCCGCTGCCGCCCGACGACACGGAGACCTGGTGATGCTGCTGTTCGTCGTGCTCGCGATCGTGCTGACGCTGGCGACCGTCGTCGCCCTGACCTGGGGGCTGCGCCGTGGCGCGTCGCGGGTGGCGATCGCGGTGACCCTGCTGGTGCCAGTGCTCGTGGCCGGTATGTACATGCTGGTCGGCACGCCGCAAGCGCTCGATCCCGCCGAGCTCGCCGCGCCCGATTCGCTCGACGATGCGATCGCGCGTCTGGAAACCGATCTGCAGCGCGATCCGCGACAGCCCGAAGGCTGGCTGCTGCTGGGCCGCGCATACGCGGGACTGGAGCGACACGCCGACGCGCGCGATGCGATCGCACGCGCGGCGAAGCTGCTGCCCGACGACGACGCGGTGCAGGTCGAAGCCGCGCAGGCGAGCGCGCGCGCAGCGCCGGATCGGCGCTTCGATGCGGCCGCGGTGCAGACGCTGCGCGATGTGCTCGCGCGCAATCCCGATCATCAACACGCACGCTGGTATCTGGGCATCGCCCTGCGTCAGGCCGGCGACGATGCCGGCGCGGTCACGACGTGGACACCCTTGCTGCCGCTGCTCGATGGTGCTGCTGCCGACGCGCTGCGCACCCAGATCGCCGTCGCGCGCACTGCCGCCGGCATGCCTGCGGGCGACGCATCGGCGACCACCGCAGCCCCGGCACCCGGCACGCATGCGTTACGCGTCCGCGTACGACTCGAACCTGCCGGCGCCACGCTGCACGGCGACGCGACGGTGTTCGTCATCGCCCGCCAGCCCGGCGGTCCGCCGATGCCGGTCGCGGTACAGCGCCATCCGGTCTCGGCACTGCCGCTCGATATCGTGCTGGGCGACGGCGACAGCCCGATGCCGACCCAGCCACTGTCGGCACTCGATTCGGTCGAGATCATCGCGCGCATCTCGCGCAGCGGTGACGCATCGCGCAGCGACGGCGACCTCGAATCCGCACCGGTGCGGGTGACGCTGCCGGCGCGCGATCCGGTCGAACTCGTCGTGCCCGCCGCAACGACGCCCTGACCGTCGCCACACACCGAGTCGCTACACTGGCGCGATGACCGAATTCATCCCGCCGGGCAGCCGCTTCATCGACCTGCCCTCGCCGTTCCCGATGAAGCGTGGCGGCGCGCTCCGTGGTGCACGCATGGCCTACGAGACCTGGGGCACGCTCGACGCCGAACGCGGCAACGCGATCCTGATCGTCACCGGCCTGTCGCCGGACGCGCATGCCGCCAGCCACGCCGACGACGACACACCCGGCTGGTGGGACGCGATGCTCGGCCCCGGCAAGCCGATCGACACCGACTGCTGGTTCGTGATCTGCGTGAACTCGCTCGGCAGCTGCAAAGGCTCCACTGGCCCCGCATCGAACAATCCCGACACCGGCGCGCCGTACCGGCTCGCGTTTCCGGAACTGTCGGTCGAAGACGGCGCCGACGCCGCTGCGCATGTCGTCGCCTCGCTCGGCATCGATCGCCTGGCCTGCGTGATCGGCAACTCGATGGGCGGCATGACCGCGCTTGCGTTGCTCGCGCGGTTTCCGGGACTCGCGCGCACGCACATCAACATCTGCGGCGCGGCGCGCGCATTGCCTTTCTCGATCGCGATCCGCTCGCTGCAGCGCGAAGCGATCCGCCTCGATCCGATGTGGCAGAGCGGCGCCTACACCGATGCCGCGTACCCCGAGAGCGGCATGCGCATGGCGCGCAAGCTCGGCGTGATCACCTACCGCTCGGCGCTGGAATGGGATGGCCGCTTCGGCCGCGTGCGGCTCGAATCCGATCGCCGCGAGGACGAAGAACCGTTCGGCCTCGAGTTCGAAGTCGAGAGCTATCTCGAAGGCCACGCGCGCCGTTTCGTGCGCCGTTTCGATCCCAACTGCTATCTCTATCTCAGCCGCTCGATGGACTGGTTCGACATCGGCGAAAGCTGCGGCGGCAGTACCGACGAGGGTCTGGCGAAGCTGCGCGTCGAACGCGCGCTCGCGATCGGCGTGCACACCGACATCCTGTTCCCACTGCAGCAACAACAGCAAATCGCCGACGGCCTGCGCGCCGGCGGCGTCGACGCGACATTCCTGCCGCTGGAGTCACCGCAGGGGCACGACGCGTTTCTCGTCGACATCGCGCGTTTCGGGCCTGCGATCGCTGGCTTTCTTGCTGCACTGCCGCCTGCAGCGCCCGCGGCCTCGGGCTAGACTCTTCGGATGCGCACAACACCCAGCATCACCGAGTGTCCCGACATCGCCTTCCAGGGGCGCGAACAGCTCATCGCAGCGATTGATGCCGCTATCTCTGCCGGCGACGACCACGCCGTCACCGCTGCCCTCCGCGGCGCGATGTGCAGCCTGATCCGCGACCCCGCGGTCGAACTACCGGCCTGCACGCAATCGCCGGTCGACGGCCATTACGCGCGACGCGAGCTCTATCGCAGCCCCGCGCACGGCTACAGCGTCGTCGCGATGACCTGGGCGCCCGGCCAAGGCACGCCGATCCACGATCATGACGGCCTGTGGTGCGTGGAAGGCATCTGGCGCGGCGCGCTGGAAATCGCCCAATACGAACTGCTGGAGTCCGATGGCGAACGCTTCCGGTTTCGTGCGGCCTCCGGCATGCAGGCCGGCGTCGGCAGCGCCGGCAGCCTGATTCCGCCACACGAGTACCACACGATCCGCAATGCGAGCCAGGACGCGGTTGCCGTGTCGCTGCACGTCTACCAGGCACCGATCGTGCATTGCGCACGGTTTCGTCTGGACGCCGATGACTGGTATCTGCGTTACGACGCGTCGCTGGTCGTCGACACCCTCGATTGAGCGCGCTGCGCGGGTGCGCTGCAACGTGAACAGGGGGGCGCATCCTGCGACCCCAGCCGCTACAGTGAGCCGGCTTTCCCCCGCTCTCTGTCGAGGCCGATGACCCGATCGCTGCTGACCGCCTCTGTGGCGATGTTGCTTGCCGCCTGCGGCCAGTCCCCCACCGTGCCCGACGCCGATGGCCGCGCCGTTGATGCGCTGGTCGACGCGCAGTTCGATGCGCTACTCGCCAACGATCCCGAAGCGATGACCATGCTCGGCATCGACAATCCGGATTCGCGTATCGCCGCCGGTCGCCTGACCGATGCCTCGCTGCTGCATCGCGCCGAATTGCGCGACACGCTCGCGGCAAACCTCGCTGCCCTCGACGACATCGACGACGATGCCTTTGCGCCCCAGCAGCAACGCACGCTGGAAATGGCGCACTGGTTCTATCGCAGCCAGGCCGATCTGCTCGGCTTCGACTGGTCGCCGGCCTGGTTGCCGCTGGGCACCAACCTCTATGCCGTCGACCAGCTGTCGAGCATTCCGATGTCGCTGCCGGGCTTCTTCAAAAACGCGCAGCCGGTGACCGGCGCGGCCGAAGCGCGCAACTACGTCGCACGGCTGCACGCCGTAGCGACGAAGATTGACCAGGTGCGCGACAACCTCGATCTGCAGGCGCGTCATGGCGTGATCCCGCCGCGCGTCGCGCTGGAAGGCGCGGCTCTGCAGATCCGTGATCTCGTGCGCGTGGGCGTGGACGGCAGCCCGTTCGTGCAGTCGTTCTCGCGCAAGCTCGACGGCGTGCCGGGTATCGACGCCGCGTTGCGCGAAGAACTGTTGGGTGACGCGCGCAGCGCGATCGAAGAGGCGACGCTGCCGGCCTACGCACGACTGCTCGCCCGCCTCGAAGCCGCCATCGCCACGCAGGATGCCGACAACGGCGTCTGGGCCTTGCCCGATGGCGACGACTATTACGCCGCCGCGCTGCGCTGGAACACCGGCGTGGGCATCGACGCGAGCCAGCTGCATGCACTCGGCCACGCCGAGGTCAGCCGCATCCGCGGCGAGATGGCCGCGATCGTGCGGGATCGTCTACCGCTGACAGAGATCGCCGCGCTGCCGACCGAGGATAGCGTCGATGCCGCGACCGAAGCAGCGGCGGCGAGCGTCACGGAGGAAGACCGCGAGGCCCTGCGCGCTTCCGTGCAAGCGCGGCTGGATACCATCGAGGCTGCATTGCCCGGTTACTTCAGCACGCTGCCGACGCAGCCGCTGGATGTCCAGCTGGCGCCGCCCGATGCGAGCGGCACTGCCGCCGTGTATTACATCCCGCCTGGCGGCGACGTCCGGCCCGGCACGCTGGTGCTCGATGTCGCACAGGTGCGTGCGCTGCCCGAAGGCGGGCTGCCGACGCTGGTCTACCACAACGGACTGCCCGGCCATCACCTGCAGGTCGGTCTCGCTCAGGCGCACATCGCGCTGCCGCGGCTGCGACGCAGCCTCGCGCCCACTGCGTTCACCGAGGGCTGGGCGATGTACGCCGAGCGACTCGCTGTCGAGATGGGCGTCTACGACGATGATCCGCAAGGCGATCTCGGCCGCCTGCGCGCCGAACTGGTACACGCCGCGCGACTGGTCGTCGATACCGGCCTGCACTCCGAACGCTGGAGCCTTGCGCAGGCACAGACCTATCTGCGCGATGTCGCCGGTTTGACCGAAGCGCAGGCGCGCAACGAAGCGCAACGACAACTGGTGCGTCCGGGCCGTGCATGTGCGCATACCGTCGGACTGCACACCCTGCTCGCGTTACGCAGTCATGCACGTCAGTCGCTGAAGAAGCGGTTCGACCTGCGCGCCTTCCACGGTGTGTTGCTGGAGAACGGCGCGTTGCCGCTCGATGTGGTGTCGCGCGCGGTCGATGCGTGGATCGCCGCGTCGAGGATCGAGGATGAAGGCGGCGCCGGCTGACGCGGCGCCCCACTGTCACTCGGTCAGCAGCCGCTTCACCTCGACCCGCAACGTGCGACCGCCTTCGATCAACCAGGCGCGTCCTTCGACGACGATGCCGTCGCCGACATGCGCCTTCTCGACCAGACCGTCCTCGACCGCGCCACCCGACGCGGCATCGAAGCGGACGTGCTCCGGCATCCGCGACACCGGCTGCGGGACGTCGGGGCGCAATGCAGGCGGCTGGTCTTCCACGTTCGAGACCATGTAGCCGTTCGGACACGGCGCGCGCACGCAGCGGATGTTGCTCAGATGCACACGGAACACGCCGTCGGCCAGACGCACCTGACCATTAGGCTGCGACGGCACGGTGTGGGTTCCCGCCGGCAACGCGACTTCGCGTTCGGCGACCGGTTCCGCATCGGCAACGCGCGTGGCGGGCTGACTTGCGCAGGCGGCTGCAGCCAGCGGCAGCAGCACCGCGAACAGGACCTGCAGACGGCGCGCGCGCGCGGCTGAAGGACGTGGCCGCGCAAGCATCCTGGCCGCCATCCGTTGCGGCTTCATTCGATCGTGCATGTCCCCTCCCGGGCTCCCGGCCCTGCGCCGGCACGCGCATCATGCCGGGCCGCATGTTTGAAGAACGCAAAGACGCCGGGATTCAGGCCGAGCCGCGCTTCCGCTATACTTCCGCGTCCGTGCCGGAGTGGCGGAATGGTAGACGCAGCGGACTCAAAATCCGCCGCCCTTAAAAGCGTGCGGGTTCGAGTCCCGCCTCCGGTACCAGTCGACGGCCCGCGTATGCGGGCCGTTGCCGTTTCAGTCCATCGAAACGCGTGCGCGCGGAGCCATCGACCCTCGCGTCACACGCCGGATCTCTCGGCTAGCATGCCTGCATGTGCCTGATCGCCATCGCCTGGAAAACTCGCGCCGATCTGCCGCTCGCGTTGATCGCGAACCGCGACGAATTCCACGAACGCCCGACCGCGGGCGCCGCGTTCGATCCGCAGCATACGGGCGTCTACGGCGGCCGTGATCTCGTGCAGGGCGGCAGCTGGCTGCTGGCCTCGTCGCGACGCCGGCTGGCCGCGGTGACCAACGTGCGCGCAGGCAGCGTGCCGGAAGCAGCCGCGCTGTCGCGTGGCTGCCTGGTGCGCGATTTCGTATCCGGCGGCGCATCGGCAGCCGACTTCGCGCAGGGTCTGTCAGAGACAGCGCAAGCCTATGGCCGCTTCAACCTGCTGGTCTGGGACGGCGATGCGCTGTGGTTCGCGAGCAATCATCCGCGCTTCGATGCCGCGCCGGTCGCGCCGGGTCTGCACGCGATGTCCAACGGCGCCTTCGACGCTCCATGGCCCAAAAGCACGGGGGCGACGCGGACGCTGGCGGCCTGGCTGGAGACGACTGCGGACGGCGGGCTGCCGGCATCGATCGACGATGCAGCGCTGGCGCCCCTGTTTGCCGGTCTGCGCGATACGCGGACGGCGCCGGATGCGACGTTGCCGGATACCGGCGTCGGACTCGCGCTGGAGCGGCGCCTGTCGCCCGCGTTTATCGAAGATCCTCGCTATGGAACGCGCTGCAGCAGTGTGGTGCTGGTGGATCGCGATGGCGTGCTGTTCTGCGAACGGCGCTTCGATGCGAATGGTCAGGTGATCGATACGTCGCGGCGGCGGTTGAACACGCGAAAACTATAACGCCCGATGTCGCGCATCTGCGCTCGCTGGCAATTGCGCCCGCGCTGCGTACACCCCCACCCGACCGGCCTCCGCAGACGTGCGAAAGCGCTGTCTCGGCGAGTCAGCACGCGGACTACTGTTACTCGGCCGCATGCGTTCAAGCTTGCTGCGATGCGGTTTCATGACTCTCCCTACCCGCGGGGCCGGCCGGGTGGGGGCAATCCGTGCGAGTGGATCAGGCGCTATCGAGCGCAACGATGATGCCGATGCACTCAGTTCGAAGTCGCCTCACACCGCACCGGCGCATCATTTTCCAGCGCCTGCTCCCAACCGTTGGGATTGCGCGTCGCAACCGTGTTGTTGATGCAGCTCTCGCTCTCGCCCGCCTGACGCGCGGTCATCGGCCCCGAGAGTCGTCGTACGCCATCGTCCACCGGCGTCACAGCTGCCAACGGCGCGCCCGCAGTGTCAGGCGCCGCAAGCTGCGCCGCGTCGGGATTCGGTGCTTCGGCCACGGGCTCGGGCTGCGCGAGCGGCGCATCCGCAGCAGGCGCCGGCTGGGCTGGCGCCACTGTTTCGACAGGCATCGTGTCGACCGGCGTCGGCGCCTGCTCGACGACCGCCGGCGGTGCAGCGTCAAAGCGGTCACGCAGCATGCCGCCGATGGCATCGGCGACGAGACTGCCGACCAGCACGGCGAGCGCGATCGGCAGGAAGAAGGCCCAGGGGGATACGGCATCACGGTCGTAGCGCATCGTCGGCTCCAGAAACCTCAGGGTCACACCGGCATTTCAAATGCCGGAAGCGAAGCGCGAGTCTGCCGTATTTCCGCGGCCGCCCGGTGCTTCGGGGACAGCGCCCTCGCATGTGGATGCACGCGTCCGGGCTTTGTCGGAAAGAACCACTACCCGGGGGACGCTCAGGGACGCGGCCACGGCCACCAGCCGCGACCGGTCAATGCATAACGATCGGCGGCGCGTTCGAAGCGGTTACGTACGCTGACCCCGCCGAACAGCAGGTACATCGGCAGGAACAATGGACCGAGCACCATGTACTGGTACACGTGTGCGCGTTCGTGGTCGGCCAGCTGGATCGGCGCGTCCTCGCACCAGGCGGCGCGATGCGCGTAGGTCGTGCAGCGCACGTCCAGTGAGTCGCCGGTGTGCAGGATCACGTTGCCGAAGGTGATCGCCCCGCCAGGCCCCCAGGGCCAGCGGTCGAACACGAGTGCGAGATCCGCGCGACGCAAGCGGCAGCACGCGCCGAACGGCAATCCGACGACGCCGCCAACGAGTCCGATCAGCGTATTGGGCGCCGTCCAGATCGCGCCGAGCAACAGCGTCGCGGCGCGCACCGCCGGATCCACGCTCAGCCCTCGCCTTCCGGCATCAGCATCCACAGCAGCAGGTAGACGAGCAGACCCGGAAACGCGGCGGACACCACCGAAATGATGACGAACAGCGCGCGTACCACGGTCGGGTTCCAGTCGAACCGACGGGCAATGCCGCCGGCGACGCCAGCGAGCACGCGATCCTCGCGCGTGCGACTCAATGCGGGCGATGTCGACATCAGTGCGCGCACGCGGGACACAGGCGCGTCATGCGCGCTGCGCCAGCCAGTCGTGGATCGCCGACGGCACCTGCGTCTGCGCGCGACCCGACACGTAGATACCGATATGTCCGCCACGGAACGACAGCTCCGAGTAATCCTGCGTGCCGACAAGCCCGCGCAGCGCGCGCGAGGCGTCGGGCGGCACCAGATGGTCCTGCTCGGCGAAGATGTTGAGCACCGGCATCTCGACCAGTCCTAGGTGCACTTCGCGATCGCCGATGACGATGCCGCCGTTGACGAAGCCGTTGCCCTGGTAGAACTGCTTGATGTACTGGCGGAAGGTTTCGCCGGCCTGGTCGGGCGAATCGAAGATCCACTTTTCCATGCGCAGGAAATCCTCCAGCGCAGGCGCGTCGTCGAGGATGTCGACCACGCCGACGTACTTCTGCACCAGCAGGCGCCACGGCTTCAATGTGAGGTAGCACGCGTTCATCATGTCGGCCGGCACGTTGCCGAGCGTGTCGACGAACAGGTCGACATCGAGATCGCGCGTCCAGTGCGCAAGCATGTTGTCGTCGGTGTGGAAATCCACCGGCGTGACCATCGTGATCAGATTGCGCACGCGCTCGGGATGCAGCGCGGCGTAGCTCAGTGCGAAGGTGCCGCCCTGGCAGATGCCGAGCAGGTTGATCGCATCGAGCCCCGCGCTGCGACGCAGGTGATCCACCGCGCCGCCCAGAAAACGTTCGATGTAGTCCTCGAGCATCAGGAATCGATCGGAGCGGTCCGGATAGCCCCAATCGAGGATGTAGACATCCTCGCCGCGTTCGAGCAGGCCCTTCACGATCGATCGGTTGTGCTGCAGGTCGACCATGTACGGGCGGTTGACCAGCGCATAGGCGATCAGCAGCGGCACGCGCGCGGTGGGCGCCTTCTCGCCGATGAAGCGGTACAGCACGACCTTGCCGTCGCGCCAGACTTCCTGCTTCATGGTCGCGCCGTAATCGAAGTCACCGACCTCGCGCAGCGTGCGCAGGCCGGCCCCCAGCTTCTGCTGGACGCGCGCGGCTTCGTCGGCAATGCGATCGGGCGTGATGTGCAGCGGTCCGGTCATGGTCAACGCTTCCCTTTACGCGGCTTGCCGCCCTTGCCCTGCAACGGCTCGGGCGCGATTGGAATCGGCGAGATGAAGCCGAGGTTGGGCAGGCTGGCGACGCGTGTCGGCGACCGTGCTGTCTTGCGCGACGCGCGCGCCGGCGCAGTCGGTGACTGCGTCGTGCGACGGGCGGACCGCGTGCTGCGCGCGGATGTTTTCTTGGCCGCGGCAGGACTGCGACCGCGGGGACTCGCTGCGGATCGCGACTTCGCTGCCGGCGCGGGCTTCGACACAGCCGTCTTCGCAGGTGTTGTCTTCGCGCCGGCCTTCTTCGCCGGTGCGACTTTCTTGGCAGGCGCTTTCGTGACGGCGCGCTTGGCCGTGGCGTTCTTCGCGGCCACTTTTTTGGCCGCGGTCTTCTTGACCGCAACCTTTTTCGCCGCCGACTTCTTCGCAGGCGCTCGTTTCGCGGCTTCCCGTCTCGCAGCCGGTTGCGCCGGCGCTGCGTCCTTTGCCGCAACACGCGGCTTGGACGCCACCGGATCGGGCGCCGGCGTCACGACACGCGTCGGCCCCGCGGGCCGGCGTGGCGGCACGCTCGATGTGGCGGCAGCATGCGCGCCCGCACCATCCACTGCATCGAGACGATCACGCATCCGGCGCAGGGCTCGTTCCAGATCGGCGATCTTGCGGTGCGCGCCGTCGAGCTCGGTGCGCGTCGGAAGGTCGAGCACGCGGCAGGCCTGTTCGACCTCGCGCTGCACGGCCTGACGCAGGCGCATCTGACCGCCGACCATCTCGGCATACGCCTTCCGGAACGCGGGCGACAGCGCAACGTCGGCATAGGCCTCTTCGGCGGCGTCGATCCATAGATCGAACAGCGCGCGAGGCGTTTCGATCGGGGTTGCCGGATCGCGCGTGGCGAGCTTGCCCTCGAAGATGCCGAACGCGGCCGTCGACGCCTGCATGAGCAGCGTCTGGTAACCCTGCTGGCTGCTCTGGTATTCGGAGAACGCGCGACCGAGGTGCTGCCAGCGCTCCTGATGTTCGCGTGTCAGACCAAAGGTCGGAAGCGAGAACGCATCGCGTCCACCGCCGCCCATCGCCTGGCCGGCACCGGCGGCGTCGAGCCAGGGCTTGAGCCGTTGCAACCACGTGTCCCAGCCTTCGATGCCCGGACCCTGCAGGCCACCGAACATCCTGCCGACGGGGTTGCCGCCCATGGCCTCGCGCCACGCTGCGGTGATTGCCGCGGGCGATGCCTCACGGCCCACGAATCCCGCAGCGACGCGTTGCATCTGCTCGACCCAGGGTCCGGCCATCGACTGGACGTGCCGCAGCGCATCGGCCCCGGCGTCGGGCGCCTGTGCGCCGCCTTTGAACCACTCCGACGGGTCGCCCCAGGGCGGCGCGCCCACACCCGGAGGCGCGGCGCCCATCGGGTTCCAGTCGTTCCCCGGCATCGTGCGCTGCAAGGCATCGCGCCACGCATCCCAGTAGCGGTGCGCGAGGCGCTCCAGATCCGCGACCTGCGCGTCCGGTCCCTGTCCCATGTTGAACATCGTCGACTCCTGCGAACCGCGTTCGATCATAGCAACGCCGCGTGGCGCCGTCGGGTCAGAACTTGGGAATGCGCAGCGTCTTGCTGACCATCATTGCGCCGGAGGCCGCGAATACCAGCACCAGCGGATGCAGCAGCCAGGGACCGAGGCGCAGCTCACCCAGCCACAGCGCACTGCCAATGCTGCCCTGCCATGCCGCAACCGCAAGCAGGACGACCAGCAGCAGGCTCGACGGGATCGGCGTGCCCTCGAAGAACTTCACCTTGTCGCTGCCCTGCGACAGCGTCTCGGCGGTCACGTTGTAACGCGCGAGGCGACTGACACCGCAGCAGACGAAGCCGGCGAGCACGAGCACATCCCAGCCGCCCTGCATGCCGCAGGCATAGGCCAGCGCCGCCGGGGCGACACCGAACGAGATCACGTCGGCCAGCGAGTCCAGTTCCCGGCCCAGCGTGGAGGCCACCTTGCGCCAGCGTGCGACGCGTCCATCGAGCGCGTCGAAGATGAAGGCCAGCGGGATCAGTGCCATGCCGACCAGCAGATCACGCACGCTTCCATCCTGCAGGTAACGCATCGCCGCGAAGACCGCGCCGGTGCCGCAGAAGGCGTTGCCCAGCGTGAACCAGTCAGCGAGCTGGAAGTCGCGGAGCATCGAAAAGTGGCGGGGTCGGGACATCGGGGCTCCAGGGGATGGCGTCGGGCGATGGTGCCCGGCTGGACCATGCGGTTGCGTGAGTATTGACAGGAAGATATCAATTCGATATCAATTCATAAACCACTCGAGGATGCCGCGATGCAAGAGAACCCGATCCGCTCCCTGCCCGGCATCCCGGTCCTGCTGGTCCAGCTGATGGTCCTCGCCCTGTGCGCGTGGACGCTGATGGGCACCGGCGGCGTGCTGCCGGTCGTCGCGATCGTCGTCGCCCTGGCGACCGCGTTCACTCTGATCGGCCACTACATGATCGAACCCAACCAGGCCGCAGTGCTGAGCCTGTTCGGCAAGTACGTCGGCACGGTCAAGGACGCCGGCCTGCGCTGGAACAACCCCTTCTTCACCAAAAAGAAGGTGTCGCTTCGCGTGCGCAACTTCGAGAGCGGCCGACTCAAGGTCAACGAGCTCGACGGCAGTCCGATCGAGATCGCCGCGGTCATCGTCTGGCGCGTCGTCGATTCGGCCGAGGCGGTGTTCAATGTCGACGATTACGAGAGCTTCGTGCACATCCAGTCCGAAGCAGCGCTGCGCGCGATGGCGACCAGCTATCCCTACGATCAGCATGAGGATGACCAGATTTCGCTGCGCAGCCATCCCACCGAGATCTCCGACCGCCTCAAGGAACACCTCGACGAACGCCTGACCGCGGCCGGCGTCGACGTGCTCGACGCGCGCATCAGCCATCTCGCCTACGCGCCGGAAATTGCCCACGCGATGCTGCAGCGACAGCAGGCAAACGCGGTCATTGCCGCGCGTACGCGCATCGTCGCCGGCGCCGTCGGCATGGTCGAGATGGCGCTGGCGGAACTGGAGAAGAGCGGCGTGGTCACGCTGGACGAGGAGCGCAAGGCGTCGATGGTCAGCAATCTGCTGGTCGTGCTGTGCAGCGATCGCGGCACCCAGCCGATCGTCAACACGGGTTCTCTGTACTGATGGCCCCGCACCACCTCGCCGCGCTGGTGTTCGCGTTGATGGCGGTACCGGCGTTCGTGTCGGCGCGCTGGCTGGTGCAGGGCCGTCTGCCGCTGTCGAGCGGCAGCAGCGGCATGACCGTGCGCGACAAGGCCGTCCTGGACCACAAACTCGCACGGCTGTTGCGCATGATCGGGCTGGCGATGCTGGCCACTGCGGTCGGGCTTGCGCTGTGGGGCGATCAGGAACGCCGTTTGCTCGTGTTGATCGTGGTGATGTTTCTCGCGGTCAACGGCCTCGCCGCGGCCTGCATCTTCACCGTGGCCAGCGCCAAGCGCCGCGCGCGAGGCGGTCGCGGGTGAGCGACAAGAAGGCCTATCCGCTGCGCATCAATGCCGCGATCCTCGCGGCCGTGCAGCGCTGGGCCGACGACGACCTGCGCAGCGCGAACGCGCAGATCGAATTCCTGCTGCGCGATGCGCTGCGACGCGCGGGCCGTATCGCGCCGCCAGCCGAACCCGAGCCGGAACCGAGCAAGGACACCGATCATGAGTGAACGCTGGCATTACAAGGTCGAGGAAATCAAGGTCAGCCTGCTGGGTGGCCTCAAGCCGGCGGCCATCGAGGAGCGCCTGCAGGCGCTGGGGCTGCAGGGCTGGGAACTCGTGAACGCCGTGCACACCGCGCCTGTCGGCCCCACATTGCTGTTCCTGAAGCGTCGGACATGACCTTGGCCCTCCATGCGCCGCGCCCGCGGCAGGACCTGCGCATCGCGGTGCTGCTCGCCGCTGCCAGCGCCGTTGCCACGCTCGCAGTGATTCCCTATCTGCTGCAGATCGATGCGGCGCGGATGACCGGCAATGGCGCGATCCCGCTGCCTGCACTGGTCGCGATCCAGGCAATGTCGATGTTCATTCTCTGCGCGCTGCTCGCCTGGGCAGGACTGCGCGTGGGCCATCGCGTCGGCCTGGGCGCGCCGCTGCTGCAGCACTGGGTCAGCCGCCATGGCGAGGCGCGCATCCGTGATCGCAAACCATTGCAGGCGATCGGTCTGGGGGTTGCTGCCGCGATCGCGATCCTGGTGCTGTCGCGGGTATTTGATCCGCTGTTGTTACCCACGACCGACGTTGAGATGACCGACATCGCAGGTGCGCGCAATGCGCTGTACGGGCTGATGGCCTCGTTCCATGGTGGCATCGTCGAAGAACTGCAGCTGCGGCTGTTCCTGATGACGCTGATCGCATGGGCCGCGACCTGGTTGCTGCGCAGGCGTGCCGGCTTCGACGGCACGTTGTCGCCTCGCGTCGCGTGGGCCGCGATCCTGGTCGCCGCGCTGCTGTTCGGCCTCGGCCATCTGCCGACCGCATCGATGGTCTGGGGCCTGGACGCCGGCGTCGTGTCACGCACCCTGCTGCTCAATGGCATCGGCGGCATCGTGTTCGGCTGGCTGTACTGGAAGCGCGGTTTCGAGATGGCCGTGCTGTCGCACTTCACGGCCGACCTCGTGCTGCACGCATTGGTGCCCCTGCTGCTGCCGCAGAGTGTGCTGTAGGAAGGCACGCTCCCATCCTGCTTCTTACCCAACGCCTGACGAAAGCACTCGATCATGCGCACCCGTTCCCGGCTGCCTGCTGCCCTGCTCTGCACCACCACGGGCAGTGCGTTTGCCCAGATGGCGACCGCGACCGCAGAGGCCGCTGAGCCGCTGCTCCCCGCATGCTCGAACAGCTGGACACCGTCGCCTACGTCTCTTTCGACCCGCAGATGATCGCCGCCGATGCATTGCGCCAAGTGCAGACACAGATCGCCGCGGGCGGTCTGGTCATCTCACGCGACGCCACGCGTCACACAGCATCGAGACATGACGGTCTTGGTGACACGCGTCCATCGCCTACAGGCGGCCTCGATGCGACGGTCGCGCTCAACGCAGAAGGCTACGTGCCGGCCTGCATTCCGTACCGGCTGCCGCAACAGCCTGCCGTCACCGACAGGCGACGCTAAGCTGTAGCCATGCACGCCAATCCGCCGCCCCGGTTTCTGCTCAACACCCCCGACATCGAACTCTGGCCCGCGCGTCTGCTGCGTGCGCGCAGCAATCGCGATGCGCGAGTGCTGTCGCGCGCGACCCAGGTGTTGCGACGCAAGCGCGATGGCGCATATCTCGCCGCTGTGCTGCCTGAAGGCGTGATCGGTCTGATGCCGCGCTGGCAGCGCGAGGCCGGCATCGATGACGCGCTGGACCTGCTGGATGCCGGCGCGTTACCGGCCCCGCAGTCTTCGGCGCCGGACCTGCCGCTGTCGCAGGTCGAGGCGCGGCTGGAGGCGCTCGGTCTCGATGCCGACGACTACGCTGCGCGCACCGGCCTGCGTCTCGTCGCCGAACCCGCGTGGCTGACGCTCGCCGGGTTCGATCGCTATCGCCGTCCCTTGTGGCTGGAGACGGGAACCGCCCGCGCCTGGCACGACATGCGGACAATCGCGGCGCGCGACGGCATCGCGCTCGATGCGGTATCCGGCTATCGCAGCCATGACTACCAGCTAGGCATCTTCGATCGGAAACGCGCGCGCGGCCTGTCGCTCGACGACATTCTCGCGGTCAACGCCGCACCCGGTTACAGCGAACACCACGCCGGCAGCGCCCTGGACATCAGCGCGCCCGGGGAGCCGCCGGCCGAGGAATCGTTTGAAAAGACGACGGCTTTCGAATGGCTGACCCGCCACGCCCCCGATCACGGCTTCACGATGAGCTACCCGCGCGACAATCCGCACGGCATCGTCTACGAGCCCTGGCACTGGCGATACCGGACAGCCGCAGACTGAGCGGCAACTGCTCCGCAATCAGCGCCGCAATGCGGCCACCGCCTGCAGCAGCCAGCCGAGCATCGTCAGCATGCCGCCCCAGGGCGCGAAGAAAGACGGCCCGCCGAACAGATGGCGCGACACCAGCGCGCCGGCGAACAGCAGCGTGCCAAGCAGCAACGCCGCCAGTGAAAGGAATTCGAGTGTGCCGCGCACCGCGCGCCCAAGCACCACGAGTGCGATGCCGTGGCCGAAGGCGAATACCGCCGCGGTCTGCAGCGCCGCGCGTGCGTCGCCGTCCACCGCATGTGCCGCATAGGCCGACAGCCCAACCGACACCCCCGCCAGCAGCGCGCCGGCCGCGACCAGTCCACCGACGTGCCGAGCGTTGCGTCCAGATCCGATGCCCATTGCCTGCTCCAATGCCGCATGTGCGGCGAGGTGTGGACCATCCGTCGAGAAAACGGCGGCCCTGAAACGACACACGCCGCATCCCGGAGGATGCGGCGTGTGATGCACAGCCTGCGCGTATGTGCGCCTGATTACTCGGCAGGAGCCGCTTCAGGTGCCTCGGCAGCCTCGGCAGGCGCCGGGGCTTCAGCAGGAGCCGGCGCTGCCGCCGGAGCCGCTGCGGCAGGTGCCGCATTCGGATCACGCAGCGTCCAGAACACTTCGAACTCTCCGTTCTCGGTGAACGCGGTGTCGATGCCGTTGGTGTAGTTCTCGTACGGGCGATCGGTGACTTCGTAGCCCTGCGTCAGCGCCCAGGCGCGGACGGCATTGCGCACGTTGTCCAGCTCGGCCATGAAGCCCTTGTAGCTCGCCTTGGCGACGCGAGCGCGCGGCACGAACATCGCCTTCACCGGGCCCAGCAGTTCCAGACCAGTCAGCTCGACGGCGTCGGTGGTCGATGCAGCGACCGGCGGCGCGGCGGCCGCAGTCTCGTCACCCTCGGCGGCTGCGGCAGGCGCAGCAGACGCGGCCGGACCGGTGCCCTTCTTGCGGACCGGCAGACCGATGTCGAACGTGTAGGTCTCACGACCCAGTTCGGTGGTGATGATGCGCAGCGGACCAGCGGCCTCGAGGTTGTTGGCGGCCATGGTGCGGTTGATCCACTCCACGTTGGCCTTCATCGAGTCCTGGATGACCTGGTTGTTGCGCTCGACCGCGCCGGCGGCGACGACCAGCAGGTTCTCGGCCGGACGATCGGCAGCGGCCAGGTTGGCCAGCGTGCTGCCTTCAGCGCGGTAATCGACGTTCGGCACCGCGGCCAGCATGTTGGTCAGACGACCCAGGCCCAGCTTGATGCCGTCGCCGACGTTACGGCTGACATACAGACCGGCGAAACGACCCAGCAGATCCCAGCCGTAATCAACGCTGTAGCTCTGGGTGATTTCGATGTTGCGGTTGTTGCGACCGGTCGGCTTCAACGTGAAGGTGGTCTTCTTGTTGTTGCCGCGGGTCGGGTTTTCCACGGCGTACACCACGCGGGTGCCCGGCTCGGATTCGGTGATCTCCCAGCTGCCGTCGCCGACACGCTTGAGGCTCGAGCTGTAGTCGATGCGGGCACCGACGCCGGCTTCTGGACCGGAGACCTTCAGCGTCGCATTCGGGTCATAGGCGGTGACCGGCGACCAGTCCTTGAAGCGGAGCACGCTGTTGAGCGTGTCGAACACGATCGTCTGACGACGGTTGGTTTCCGCTGATTCGGTCAGGGTGCGGCTGGAGGGAAGCAAAACGGCCACCACGAGAAACAGCACGGCGACGATGACGCAGGAAATCAGCAGTTCGAGCAGACGGGTCATTCAGAGTTCTCCAGGACCAAATCCGGCCTGAGGCGGCACAGACCGGCAATCGTATCAAGTTGCGTGTAACCGGGCGAGTGCAATCAAGCATCGATTCGCGAGTGGGCCCAACCTGCGCCATGCGCATCCGCGAACCGCCGCCACGCCAGGCGACGGCACATTCAGCAAGTCGATGTCGGCGCCCGGTGAAGCGGCCGCGTGATGCGGCGTACGGGCAGCAGAGGTTCCACTGCGAACGGGGCGAGGCGCTAGAACTGCCACGCACCCTTCGACGGGCGCGCGGGTCACTCAGACCAGTTGCAGTTCAAAGGCCTTGAGTACAGCGCGGGTGCGGTCGCGCACGCCGAGCTTGGACAGGGTGAGCAGGGCCCGCTTGCGAGGCATCGCCTCGCGGGCCACGCGAACGCCCGCCGTGCTGCGGCGGGCCGGACATCCTGCCGTCAGACCAGTTGCAGTTCGAAGGCCTTGAGCACGGCGCGGGTGCGGTCGCGCACGCCGAGCTTGGACAGGATGTTCGACACATGGTTTTTGATCGTGCCCTCGGCCACGCCCAGCGAATTGGCGATTTCCTTGTTGGAAAAGCCGCCAGCCATCAGGCGCAGGATCTCCGTCTCGCGATCGGTCAGCGGATCCGGCTTGTCGAGACTGACGAATTCGTTGCGCATCTGCTCCAGGCCCGTCAGCAGGCGCTGGGTCACCGCCGGCTGCACCAGCGAACCGCCGCCGGCGACGGTGCGGATCGCGCCGACCAGTTGATCCAGCGACACGTCCTTGAGCAGATAGCCCTTGGCGCCAGCCTTGAGCCCGGCCAGCACCAGCTGATCGTCATCGAACGTGGTCAGGATGATCGTCGGCGGCAGCGTGCCCGCGCGCGACAGCGCCTGGATCGCCTCCAAGCCCGACATTGCCGGCATGCGCATATCCATCAGCACGACATCGGGCTTGCACTCGGGAATCGTCTCGACCGCCTGACGGCCGTCGGAGGCCTCCGCGATCACTTCGATACCGCCGTCGAGCGCGAGCAGCGAGCGGATGCCCTGGCGCACCAGGGTCTGGTCGTCGACCAGGCAGACTCGGATCATGGTGCCTCCCATTGAAGATTCATGCCGGCGACTGCGCTTCGCCCCGGCGCGCAGCATCGCGCAGCCCGGTCGCATCCGCCAGCGGCAGTTCCAGTTTCAATACGAAACCGCGGTCGGGCGCGGTTTCCACCTGCAGCGTGCCGCCGTATGCGGCCAGGCGTTCGCGCATGCCGGTCAGACCGTTGCCGATCCGCGCCGCCTCCGCGCCGCGGCCGTCGTCGCGCGCATCGACACGGATGGTGTCGCGATCCTGGCTATAGCGCAGGCGCAGCAGGCTCGCGCCGGAATGGCGGACGGCATTGGTGATGATTTCCTGCGTGCAGCGCAGCAGCACATGCGCGCGTTCCGGATCGTCGACAACGAACTGCACCGGCAACTGCATGTCGACCTGCAGACTGGGCACATGCTCGGCGAGCGGCAGCAACGTCGCGCGCATGTCGATCGCATCGTCGTCGCGCAACTGGCTCACCGCCTCGCGCACATCGCTGAGCAACAGCTTGGCCAGGGTCTGCGCCTGCCCCACGTGTTCCTGCGCCTGGCCGCTGGCGAGATGGCTGGCGATCTCGAGATTCAGGCTGAGGGCTGTGAGATGGTGGCCGAGTAGATCGTGCAGTTCACGCGAGATGCGGGTGCGCTCGTTCACGCGCACGCTCTCGGCCAGCAACGCGCGGGTCGCGCGCAGCTCGGCATTGAGCCGGCGCTGGTTCTCGCGCGCCTGCGCCTGCTGGTGGGCGACGAAACCGGTGACGAAAGCGAATCCGGTGAAGCCGACGTACAGCGCCGCCTGCAACACGGCTTCGGGCCAGGTGAAATCGAGGCCGCGTACATAGACCGGCACGATCACGAGCTCGCAGGCCACCAGCAGCGCAACGCCCACCCACAGCGGCAGCAGCCACGGCAGCACGCAGGCCACGACCATCAGCAGGATGCTGCCCAGGCCACTCTGGCTGGAATAACTGATCGCGATCGCGCTGCCGGCCAGCAACAGCACCAGCAGATGATCGAACGCGCGGATCCGACGCTCACCCAGCCCGCGGGTCAACCAGGCATAACTCAGGCCGAAGACCGCCCACGCCGCCCAGGTCGGCCAGCTGTCGAGCACCAGACGCAAGCCGCTGTCGGTCAGTTGCTCGACCGGTGCCAGTGACAGCATCAACAGCGGCAGGCCGATCACCGCCCAGGTGAACAGGCCGGCGACACGCAATAGACGGTTGTGGTTCAGATCACGGAGCATGCCGGCATGTTAGGCGCATGTCGCCGCGTCCGGACGGGCCTGAAGTCATGCAGGCGATGTCGCCGCCGGTCGCCCGGTGGTCCCCGGCATGCAATAATCCGCCCTTGTGCGACGCGCAGCGGCAGGAGCGCCGCGACCGGTCGTTTCGCGCGTCCATCGGTTGTCTCTGGAGTCTGGAATGTCGATCGTCGTCCGCGACGTGCATGCGCACGAGCTGGATTCCATCCTCGAACTCAACAACGCTGCCGGTCCCTCGATCCTGCCGCTGGATGCGGCCCGTCTTCGCCACCTGCATGACACCGCCGAGTACTTCCGGGTCGCCGAACGTGATTCGGCGATGGTGGGGTTCCTGATCGGCTTCGGCGCCGGCAGCGGTCACGACAGCAGCAACTTCCGCTGGTTCGAATCGCACTATCCCGATTTCTTCTATATCGACCGCGTCGTGGTCGCCAGCCGCCGTCGCGGCGGCGGTGTGGGACGCGCTTTCTATGCCGACGTGCAGAGCTATTCCGAGGTCCGCCACCCGCTGCTGACCTGCGAAGTGTTCCTCGAACACGACAACGATCCGGTGCGTCTGTTCCATGGCAGCTTCGGCTTCCGCGAGGTCGGCCAGCACGTGATGCCGGGCACCGACATCCGCGCCTCGATGCTGGTCAAGGACCTGTGCAGCTATGCATGGGTGCGCGAAACCTACGGCGGCGCGCTGCCCGACGAACCCTGGCTGGGCCGCCCCCGCGTGCCTGCCCGCACCACCGAGGAGACGAAAGCCTGATGGCGTCCCGCCCCGCCCCCGCCGCCGATTTCGAACCGGCCGGCGAACTGAAGATCGGCCAGGTCGGCATCGCCAACCTGCGTGTGCGCACGCTCGACGTCGCGCGGCTGGCCGAGGAGATGCGCAGCCGCGTGACGCGCGCGCCCAAGCTGTTCGACCGCGCCGCGGTGATACTGGATTTCGGCGGTCTGGCCGAATTGCCCGACAAGACCACCGCACAGGCCCTGATCGACGCACTGCGCGACGCCGGCGCGCTGCCGGTTGCGCTGGCCTGGGGCAGCCCGGCCAACGCCGCGCTCGCCGAAGCGCTGGACCTGCCGGTGCTGTCGAAATTCCGCGCCCAGTACGAAAACGCCGACGCCGTGCCCGCACCCGTGCCGTCGCGCGCAGCGGCTGCGCCGGAGCCGGCCGCCGCGCCGCCGGCCACGAAGGTGGCGGCCGCGGCCGGGGAACCGGGCCTGGTCCAGGCAGGCGCCGTGCGCTCGGGCCAGCAGCTCTACGCCCAGAATCGCGATCTGACCGTGCTGTCCTCGGTCGGCGCCGGCGCCGAAGTCATCGCCGACGGTTCCATCCATATTTACGGCCCGTTGCGCGGCCGTGCACTGGCAGGCGCACAGGGCAGCGCGACTGCGCGTATCTTCTGCCGCAGTTTCCACGCCGAACTGGTCGCAGTAGCGGGCCATTACAAAGTGCTGGACGATATTCCCCGCGAACTCCATGGCAAGGCCGTCCAGGTCTGGCTGGAGCATGACGAATTGAAGATCGCCGCACTCGAGTGACGGCGACACACCAGGAGATGTGTTTTGGCTGAAATCATCGTAGTCACCTCGGGCAAGGGCGGCGTCGGCAAGACCACCAGCAGCGCGAGCATCGCCATCGGCCTCGCCCGTCAGGGCAAGCGCACGGCGGTCGTGGACTTCGACGTGGGTCTGCGCAACCTCGACCTGATCATGGGCTGCGAGCGCCGCGTGGTGTACGACCTGGTCAACGTGGTGCAGGGCGAAGCCTCGCTCAAGCAGGCGCTGATCAAGGACAAGCGGTTCGACAATCTGTACGTGCTGGCCGCGTCGCAGACCCGCGACAAGGACGCGCTGACCACCGAAGGCGTGGAACGCGTGCTCAAGGAACTCGCCGACGACGGTTTCGAATACATCGTCTGTGATTCGCCGGCCGGTATCGAAAAGGGTGCGTTCCTGGCGATGTACTTCGCCGATCGCGCTGTCGTTGTGGTCAATCCGGAAGTGTCGTCGGTGCGCGACTCCGACCGCGTCATTGGTTTGCTGCAGTCCAAGACGCGCCGCGCCGAGAACGGCGAGCGCGTGCAGGAGCACCTGCTGCTGACCCGCTACAGCCCGGCGCGCGTTGAGACCGGCGAAATGCTGTCGATCACCGACGTCGAGGAAGTGCTGGGCCTGAAGACGATCGGCGTGATTCCGGAGTCGGGCGACGTGCTCAATGCGTCGAACAAGGGCGAGCCGGTGATCCTGTCGGCCGAGTCGAACGCCGGCCAGGCCTACGACGATGCGGTTGCACGCCTGCTCGGCCAGGAGCGCCCGATGCGCTTCACGACCACCGACAAGAAGGGCTTCTTCAGCAAGCTGTTCGGAGGCTGATCATGGGTATGTTCGATTTCCTCAAGCCGAAGAAGAACACCGCCACGATCGCGAAGGACCGGTTGCGCATCATCGTCGCGCAGGAGCGGACCAATCGCGGTGCCCCCGATTACCTCCCGCTGCTGCAGCGCGAGCTGCTGGAAGTGATCCGCAAGTACGTCAGCATCGACGTCGAAGCGGTCAAGGTGGATCTGGTCAAGGATGGCGACCACGACGTGCTCGACATCTCGGTCGCGCTGCCTGAAGAGCGTCAGGCCACCGCCTGAGTCGTACGGGTGGATGCGCCTCGCGACATCGAAACGGCCGACGCGGCCGGACACGTGCTGTGTCTGGCCGAGATCGGGTTCGACGCGCCCGCCGCCCTGCTCGCCCGTTACGGCCTGACCCTGCATCGCGTGCCCGACGGCGCGCCGATTCCAGGCAGTTACTGGGGCGCGCCGGAGGCCGGCATCATCGGCGTCGACGTGCACGCGCGTGGCGATACACCGGTGCATTCGCTGCTGCACGAAGCCGGCCACCTGATCGTGCTGCCGCCCGAGCGCCGCGCCGCGGTGCACACCGATGCGACCGATTCGGTCGAGGAAGAAGACGCGACCTGCTACCTGCAGATCGTGCTGGCAGACGCGTTGCCGGGCGTCGGCCAGGATCGCCTGATGGCAGACATGGACACCTGGGGCTACACCTTCCGCCTGGGTTCGGCGCGCGCGTGGTTCGAACACGACGCCGAAGACGCACGCGCCTGGCTGATCGCGCGTGAGCTGCTGCCCGCTGTGGATCGGCTGGACGCCGCCGCGCTGTAGACGCGCGACGCGAAACGACGCACGCACAGCTGCACGCGAACGCAGCGCCCGGCCACGCTTGAGAGACATCTCAAACACTGTCATCCAGCACCCGCCTTCGGCACATCGACACTTGCAGCCCCGTGGGCGGCGCACTAGCCTCCCGGTTCCCTAGCTGACCGGAAGCTGTCCGTGAAACAACGCCACGCCCTGCTCGCCCTCGCCGTGGCCGCGAGCCTGACGCTCGCCGGCTGCAACCGCTCCGAATCCCCCGATGCCGCCGTGCCGGCCGGCAATGCCGCGGCGCCGGCCGGCGAAACCGCCGACCAGTTCATCGCGCGCGTCAATGAAGAAGTGCGCACGCTGATGCCGGAGCTGACCGCCTCGCAGTGGCTGTCGGCGACCTATATCAACGACGACAGCCAGTTGCTGGCCGCCAAGTACAACGAGCGCTATCTCGCCCAGCTCAACAGCTGGATCGAGCAGGCACGCAAGTTCGAAGGCCAGCAGATGTCGCCCGAGACCGCGCGCGCGATCAACCTGCTCAAGCTCGGCGCGGCGATGCCGCCGCCGCGCAATCCCGAACACCTCGCCGAACTCACGAAGCTCGCGTCGAAGATGGAAGGTACCTACGGCGCAGGCCAGTACTGCACCGGCGAAGGCGAAGCGCGCAGCTGTCGCCAACTGGGCCAGCTCGAAGACGTGCTGCGCAGCAGCCGCGATTACGACGCGCAGCTCGATGCCTGGCAGGGTTGGCATACGATCGCCCAGCCGATGCGCGCCGACTACACGCGCTTCGTCGAACTCGTCAACGAAGGCTCGCGCGACCTCGGCTTCGCCGATGCCGGCGAAGCCTGGCGCTCGGGCTACGACATGCCGCCCGCCGAGCTCGCCGCCGAGACCGATCGCCTGTGGAACCAGGTCAAGCCGCTGTACGAGCAGCTGCACTGCTACACCCGCACCCGCCTCGAAGCGCGCTATCCGGGCCGCGGCACCGTCGACGGCGGCCTGCTGCCGGCGCATTTGATGGGCAACATGTGGCAGCAGGACTGGGGCAACCTCTGGGACGTGTTGCAGCCCTACCCCAACGCCGGCGACCTCGATATCACCGGTGCGCTGGAGAAGAACTACCAGGCGCAGCTCAACGAGCGGATGGTCAAGGAGAACGCGCTGATCGATTCCGATCGCCGCGCCGACATCGCCCACGCCGCGCAGCTCGACAACGCCAAGCAGATGAACGAGCGCGCGCAGGATTTCTACACATCGCTCGGCATGCCCGCGCTGCCCGAAAGCTTCTGGACCAAGGCACAGTTCATCAAGCCGCGCGACCGTGACGTGGTCTGCCACGCCAGTGCCTGGGACATGAACATGGCCGGCGACGTGCGCACCAAGATGTGCACCAAGCCGAACGAGGAAGACTTCACGACGATCTACCACGAGCTCGGCCACGTCTATTACTACCTCGCCTACAACGGGCGTCCGCCGCTGTTCCAGAACGGTGCGCACGATGGTTTCCACGAGGCGATCGGCGACACCATCGTGCTGTCGATGACGCCGCAGTACCTGCAGTCGATCGGCCTGGTCGGCGAGCAGCAGCAGACGCAGGAATCGCTGGTCAATTCGCAGATGCGCATGGCACTGGCGAAGGTGTCGTTCCTGCCGTTCGGTCTGATGATCGACCGCTGGCGGTGGGGCGTGTTCGACGGCTCGATCACGCCGGAGAACTACAACAGCGCGTGGTGGTCGTTGAAGGCGCAGTACCAGGGCGTCGCCCCGGCCACCGCACGCGGCGAAGAGTTCTTCGACGCCGGCGCGAAGTACCACGTGCCGGGCAACACGCCGTACACGCGTTACTTCCTGTCGCACGTGCTGCAGTTCCAGTTCTACAAGGCGCTGTGCGATGCGTCCGGCCACACCGGTCCGTTGAACGAGTGCAGCTTCTACGGCAACAAGGCCGCCGGCGAGAAGTTCTGGGCGATGTTGGAGAAGGGCAACAGCCAGCCTTGGCAGCAGACGCTGAAGGAGCTGACCGGTGGAGAGCAGATGGACGCTGCGCCGGTGCTCGAATACTTCGCACCGCTGCAGACGTGGCTCACCCAGCAGAACGAAGGCAAGACCTGCGGCTGGACCGCGCCCGCCACCGCGCAGTCACCCGCACCTGCACCGGCCGCGCAGCCTGCCGCACCGGCGCCGACGCAGGGCTGATCCCACGTCGCGTGGACTCGAAGAAGGGCCGGCATTCGCCGGCCCTTCTTCGTTTCAGCGGAGCACCGGACTCACATCTGATCGGTCGGCTCCAGCGATGCGGGATCGCGCGGACAAGCCGGAAGTCGCGTGTCGCGCGAGAGTTCCCAACGCCAGAACATCCAGCCGACCAGCATGAAAGCCGCCGACGTCACCGCCAGCAGCAACGGCTGGTGGCTGACCAGCGGCGACAGCAGACCGGCGACCGCAGCATTGAGTACCAGACCGGTGAAGGCCTGCAGCGAAGACGCCGAGCCACGCTGGCGCGGATACATGTCGAGGATCGCGAGCGTGAGAATCGGAAACGTCAGCGCGATACCGAAGGAATTGAGCATCGCCGGCATCACCGCCCACGGAATTTCGGGCTGATCGACCAGCAGGTTGTAGGCGACGTTCAACGCCACCGCGACGCCACTGCAGGCGAAGCCGATGTTCGCCAGCCGCGTGCCGGTGATGCGCCCCGCCGCCCGGCCCGAGACCCAGGAGCCGATCATCATGCCGCTGATCATCGGCACGAAGAACCAGCCGAACTGGCGTTCGTTGAGGCCGAGCACGTCGACGACGAACACCGGGGTCGAGGCGATGTACAGGAACAGCGCCGAGAAATTGAACGCACCGGCGGCGGCGATCCGCTGGAAGCGACTGTTCGCGACGATCGACACGTAATCGCGCAGCAACCGCCGCGGCGCGAGCGAGATCCGGTGTTCGCGCGGATGGGTTTCCGGCAGCCACAGCCAGACGACGACCAGCAGCACCAGCGAGAACGCGACCAGGAACCAGAAGATCAGCGGCCAGCGGCCCCAGCCCAGCAGCCAGCCACCGATGATCGGCGCGATCGCCGGCGCGATGCTGAAAATCATCATGACCTGGCTCATCAGGCGCTGGGCGTCATCGCCCTGCAGCACGTCACGGATCACCGCGCGGCCGACGATCAGGCCCACGCCGGCCGACAGGCCCTGCAGCGCGCGGAACGACAGCAGCGTGGGCAGGTCGGTCGACAGCGCGCAGCCCACCGACGCGACCACGAAGATCGCGAGCCCACCAAGAATCACGGCGCGCCGGCCGATCGCATCCGACAACGGACCGTGGACGATGCTCATCAGCGCGTAGGCGATCAGATACACCGCGATCGTCTGCTGCATCGCCGCCGGGTCAGCATCCAGATCGCCGCCCATCGCCGGGAACGCCGGGAAGATGGTGTCGATCGAGAACGGCCCGAACATCGCCAGGCCTGCCAGCAGCAAGGCGAGTGTGCGGATCGACGGCATGCGCGGCTGTCTCACGCGCACACCTGCCACACGCTGGTCGGGAGAGACGCATCGGATAGCGCCGGCGCGCAGGCGACGGCAGGACAACAGGATTCGGACATCGGAACACCGGCGGACGTCCGCATTCACGGACCGGGCGCGGCGCAGGCGCCGCTTCGAAGCGCGACATCATAGGCCGGTCGATGCGTACGCCCCGGCAACGGCGCGTTCCGCGGGGCCGTCGCGACACGCGCGGGCGCGCGGAGTGGCCGGTATACTGCGCCGCGTATGCAGTGGGAGAAGCGGGCGCTCCTCGTGAGCGTCCCTGCCGTAGGCGCAACCGCCCGGAATCGCTCAGGCCCAGTACCGCTGCAGCGGCAAGACTCTGGAGAGACCGGAGGCCCGTATGGGCACACCCGGCGCCGAAGGGGCACGAAGCGCATCGCTTCCAAACTCTCAGGCAAAAGGACAGAGGGGCACGCGGAAGACCGGCGGTCTTCGGCCATCGTCGTCCAGAGCGGATCGACGTGGGCGTACGCCGGCATTCCTTGAGCCCCGCCTTTTCCGGATGCCCGCCATGACCGCTTCGACCCTGCGCGACCTCGAACACCACTCGGCCTTCGTCGAGCGCCACATCGGCCCGAACGATGCGGAGATCGCCCACATGCTCGGCGTGGTCGGCCACGACTCGCTCGATGCGATGACCGATGCGATCGTGCCGGGCAAAATCGCGTCCCGCGCGCCGCTCGCCCTGCCCGACGCGATGACCGAAGTCGAAGCGCTGGCGAAGATCCGCGCTGTGGCGACGCAGAACACGGTGCTGCGCAGCGTCATCGGCCAGGGCTACTACGGCACCCACACGCCGAACGTCATCCTGCGCAACATCCTCGAGAACCCGGCCTGGTACACGGCCTACACGCCCTATCAGGCGGAGATCTCGCAGGGCCGCATGGAAGCGCTGATCAACTTCCAGACGATGGTCACCGACCTGACCGGCATGGACATCGCCAACGCCTCGCTGCTCGACGAGGCGACCGCCGCCGCCGAAGCGATGACGCTGGCCAAGCGTTCGGCGAAGTCGAAGTCCAATGTGTTCTTCGTCGCCGACGACCTGCATCCGCAGACGCTCGACGTGCTGCGCACGCGCGCCGACGGCCTCGGCATCGAACTGCTGATCGGCCCCGCTGCCGATGCGAAGGATGCCGACAGCTACGGCGTGCTGCTGCAGTACCCGAACACCTTCGGCCGTATTGGCGATCACGCCGAAGTCGCAGACGCCGTGCACGCGCGTGGCGGCATCGTCGCGGTCGCGACCGACCTGCTGGCGCTGACCCTGATCCAGGCGCCGGGCCGCTGGGGCGCCGACATCGTCGTAGGCAACTCGCAGCGCTTCGGCGTGCCGTTCGGCTTCGGTGGCCCGCACGCCGGCTTCATGGCCTGCCGCGATGCCTACAAACGTTCGATGCCGGGCCGCCTGATCGGCGTATCGGTCGACGCCGCCGGCAACCAGGCCTACCGCCTGACGCTGCAGACCCGCGAACAGCACATCCGCCGCGAGAAGGCGACGTCCAACATCTGTACCGCGCAGGTGCTGCTGGCGGTGATGGCGTCGATGTACGCCGTCTACCACGGCCCCGACGGCCTGACTCGCATCGCCCGCCGCACGCATCGCTTCGCGTCGATTCTCGCGGCTGCGCTCGGCAAGGCCGGCACGAACGTCGGCGATGCATTCTTCGACACGCTGCACGTGACCGGCGTCGATGCCGATGCGCTGCACGCCAAGGCGCGCGATGCCGGCTTCAACCTGCGCGCGATCGACGCGTCGTCGGTCGGCATCAGCCTCGACGAGACCACGACCCGAGACGAGGTTGTCGCGCTGGCCGGGCTGTTCGGCGCCGACGTCGACATCGAAGCGCTCGACGGCGCGACTGCCGATGCGTTGCCGACGGCGCTCGCGCGCGACACGAAGTACCTGACCCACCCGGTGTTCAACACGCATCACAGCGAGCACGAGCTGCTGCGCTACATGCGCACGCTGGCCGATCGCGATCTGGCGATGGACCGCACGATGATCCCGCTGGGCTCGTGCACGATGAAGCTCAACGCGACTGCCGAGATGATCCCGGTCACCTGGCCCGAATTCGCCAACATCCACCCGCTGGCGCCGGCCGACCAGACCGTGGGATACACCGAACTGATCGACGGCCTGGAAGCGATGCTGGTCGAGATCACCGGCTACGACGCAGTGAGCTTCCAGCCCAACTCCGGCGCGCAGGGCGAGTTCGCCGGCCTGCTCGCCATCCGCGCCTACCAGCAGGCGCAGGGCCAGGGCCATCGCGACATCTGCCTGATTCCCGAATCCGCGCACGGCACCAATCCGGCGTCGGCCCAGATGGTCGGCATGACGGTGGTCGTGACCCGCTGCGACAAGGACGGCAATGTCGATGTCGACGACATCCGCGCCAAGGCCGAGAAGTATTCGGATCGCCTGGCCGCGATCATGATCACCTACCCGTCCACGCACGGCGTGTTCGAGGAAGACGTGGTCGCGATCTGCGACATCGTCCACCAGCACGGCGGCCAGGTGTACACCGACGGCGCCAACTTGAACGCCCTCGTCGGCGTGGCCAAGCCCGGCAAGTGGGGCTCGGACGTCAGCCATCTGAACCTGCACAAGACCTTCTGCATTCCGCACGGCGGCGGCGGCCCGGGTGTGGGCCCGTGCGCGGTCAAGTCGCATCTCGCGCCTTACCTGCCGCGCGCGCTCGGTGGCGATGGCGAGGTGGGCATGGTCTCGGCGGCGACGCACGGCTCGGCCTCGATCCTGCCGATCAGCTGGATGTACATCGCGATGATGGGCGCCGACGGCCTGCGCCGCGCCACCCAGGTCGCGCTGCTCAATGCCAACTACGTCGCCAAGCGCCTCGCGCCGCATTACCCGACGCTTTACACCGGCCGCAACGATCTGGTCGCGCACGAATGCATCCTCGATCTGCGCCCGATCAAGGACGCCACCGGCATCAGCGCCGAAGACGTGGCCAAGCGCCTGATCGATTTCGGCTTCCATGCGCCGACGCTGAGCTTCCCGGTGAGCGGCACGCTGATGGTCGAACCGACCGAGAGCGAATCGCTGCACGAACTCGACCGTTTCATCGACGCGATGATCCAGATCCGCGACGAGATCCGCGCGATCGAGGACGGCCGTCTGGATCGCGAGGACAACCCGCTCAAGCACGCGCCGCACACCGCGGTGCAGGTCACCGCCAGCGAGTGGACCCACGCCTATCCGCGGGAACTGGCCGCGTTCCCGCTGGCGACACTGCGGCACACGAAGTACTGGCCGCCGGTCGCACGCGTCGACAACGTGCACGGCGACAAGAACGTGTTCTGCAGCTGCATCCCGGTCGGTTCGGCCGAGGACGAGCCGGAAGCCTTCAGCGAGCCGGACGTCGTCTGATCCGACGATGCGGATCGGCCGGCGACGTACCGGTCGATCTGCGAATTGCGTCACAACCTGACCCGACCGTACGGTCGGGTCTGTTGTCTCCGCCGTAGGCGCGGAAACGCGCCGCGTCGCGGCGGGCTTCACCAGTTGTGAACATTGGCACGCGGGTTGCTACTGAGGCTCAGCCTCCCCCGCTCCGGTCCAGTCCATGCTCGTCGGCACCTACAACCCGCTGCTCGTCGCCATCTCGTACGTCGTCGCCGCGTTCGCGTCTTATGTCGCACTCGACATGGCCGGCCGGATCGCCGCGAGTGACGGCTGGGCCTCGCGCAGCTGGCTGATCGGCGGCGCGGTCGCGATGGGCTTCGGCATCTGGTCGATGCACTTCCTCGGCATGCTCGCGTTCGAGCTGCCGATCCCGCAGGGCTACGATCTCGCGGTGACGCTGTATTCGCTGCTGATCGCGATCTGCAGCTCGGCCTACGCCCTGCACGTGATCTCCGGCCGCGACCTGCCCGCGCGCAAGCTCGGCGTCGCGGCGCTGATCCTCGGCGCCGGCATCGCGGCCATGCATTACGTCGGCATGGAAGCCATGCACATGCAGCCGGGCATCGACTACCACCCGGGCTGGTTCGCGCTGTCGATCGTGATCGCGATCGCCGCTGCCGGCGCGGCGCTGTGGATCGCGTTCTCGCTGCGCCGCGAGGGCGCGGGCGTAGTGCGTGCGCGCAGCCTGGCGGCGCTGGTGATGGGCGTGGCGGTCGTCGGCATGCACTACACGGGCATGGCCGCGGCGGGCTTTCCCGAAGGCAGCATCTGCGGCGCCGCGATCGCCGGCGGCATCTCGCCGCAATGGCTGGCCAGCCTGGTCGGCGCGACGACGTTCGCCATCCTCGGCATGGCGCTGACGACCTCGATCCTCGACCGCCGCCTGCAGGAGCGCACCACGCTGCTCAGCGATTCGCTGAAGAAAGCGAACCAGGAGCTGACCTATCTCGCCCTGCACGACAATCTCACCAAGCTGCCAAACCGCCTGCTGCTGGAGGACCGCCTCGAACACGCGATCCGCCGCGCAGTGCGCAACGGCACCCACTTCGCCCTGCTGTTTGTCGATCTTGACGGCTTCAAGGCCATCAACGATGCCTACGGCCACCTCGTCGGCGACCGTCTGCTGCTGCAGGTCGCACGCCATCTCACGTCCGAAATCCGCGCCGAGGACACGCTGGCGCGCCTGGGCGGCGACGAGTTCGTCGTGCTGGCCGAAATCCGCGAGCCGGGGGACGCGGCCACGCTCGCCGACAAGCTGCTGCAGACGGTGGCGATGCCGGTGCAGATCGAGGGCGGCGAACTCAACGTGACCGGTAGCATCGGCGTGGCGATCTTCGGCGCCGACGGCACCAGCGCGCGCGAACTGATGGCCAACGCCGACGCGGCGATGTATTCGGCGAAGGATCAGGGGCGTAACGCCTACTGCTTCTTCGAGCCATCAATGAACCGCGGCGCACATGCCGAACTTGCGCTGATCCAGGATTTGCGCAGGGCGCTGGCGCTGGACCAGTTCACGCTGAACTACCAGTCCAAGGTGCGCGCGCCGGACGGGCCGCTGATCGGGCTGGAAGCGTTGTTGCGCTGGCACCATCCCGAGCGGGGCCTGGTCATGCCGGCGACCTTCATTCCGCTGGCCGAGAAGACCGGCCTGATCCTCGAGATCGGCCGCTGGGTCATCAACGAAGCCTGCCGCCAGCTGATGGAATGGCGCGCCATGGGCCGCGATGTACCGTCGGTGTCGGTGAACCTGTCGGCCACCCAGTTCCGCTCGCCCGGCCTGTTCGGCAAGATCAAGGAGGCGCTCGCACGCCACGGCATGCCGCCGTCGTCGCTGGTGCTGGAGATCACCGAGTCGACCGCGATGCACGACCCGGAAGCGAGTCTCGCCATCCTGCAGCGGCTGTCGGCGCTGGGCGTGCAGATCTCGATCGACGATTTCGGCACCGGCTATTCCAGCCTGCTGTATCTCAAGCGGCTGCCGGCCAGCGAGCTCAAGATCGACCGCGCCTTCGTCAAGGATCTGGTTGCCGGCAGCGAAGACGCCGCGATCGTCTCGGCGATCATCGCGCTTGGCCGCACGCTGAACCTCTCGGTGATCGCCGAGGGCGTCGAGACCGAAGCCCAGCAGAAGTTGCTGACCGAGCTCGGCTGCAGCTCGCTGCAGGGCTTCCATTTCGGCATGCCCGTCGACGCCGCGGCGATCGGCGCGCGGCTCTGACGGAACACCGGATGCGTCGGACCACGAACGCCCAGCGGTCCAACCACTGACGAAACGTTCGCCGCCTTCCGATTCCGGAGGCGCGGACGCGTCGCGTCAAACGATGTCGCTGGTTTCTTCAGCCAGGCTTTCCAGCAGTGCGTCGATCGGCATCGGACGTCCAAGGTGGTAGCCCTGCGCCTGGTCGCAGCCGTGCGCGCGCAGCCATTCGAGTTGTTCGGATTCCTCGACGCCTTCGGCGATGATCGCGAGCCCCAGGCCATGGCCGAGCGCGATCAGTGCGCGACAGATCGCGGCGCTGCGCGGATCCTCCGTCACATCGCGCACGAAGGCGCGATCGATTTTCAGATGGTCGAGCGGCAGTTCGCGCAGATACGTCATGCTGGAGAAGCCGGTTCCGAAATCGTCGATCGACAGGCACAGGCCTTCGTTGCGCAGCGTGCCCATCAGCGAACGCGCATCGTCGGGATGTCGCAGCAACACGCTTTCGGTCAGCTCCAGATGCAGCGCGTGCGGCGGCAATGCGTGCCGTTCGAAGAGCTTCCGGATCGATTCCGGGCTCATGTCGGCCTCGAACTGCACCGCCGACACGTTCACCGCGATCGCCACGTCGCCATGTCCGGCAGCGACCAGACGCGCGTGCATGCGCGCCGATTCCTCCAGCACCCAGCTGCCGATCGGCACGATCAGGCCGGATTCCTCGCACAGCGGAATGAACTGTGCCGGCGAGACGTAGCTGCCGTCCGGCTGACGCCAGCGCAGCAACGCTTCGATCGCGGCCAGGCTGCCGTCGTGCAGACGATGGATGGGCTGGAAATGCAGCTCGAACTCGCCACGCTCATGTGCCTGGCGCAGTTGCCGCACCATCGCCAGGCGGCTCGACGCCTGTTCGGCCATCGCCGCGCTGTAGTGCACGACTTGCTGGTTCTCGCGTCGCGCATGCAGCGACGCCAGCGCCGCATGTCCGATCACCTTCTCGGCGCCGACGTCCTCGCAGGGGCCACTCGCCAGTCCGATCCATGCTTCCAGCGGGAAGGTGCCGCCCTCGGCCTCGACCGGCATGCCGATCACGTCCAGCAATGCGGTCACCATCGCGTCCAGCTGGCGAGGATCGAGCGCGGCGACGACGAACGTCTCGGACGGCATGTAACCGCAGGCGCCAAAGCGCTCGGCGAGCTCGCTGATGCGCGCAGCGGCTGCGCACAGGATGTTCTCGCCGGCCCGGCGGCCGAGCGTCGGCGCGATCAGCTCGAGGTCACGCAGCTGCACGTAGGCGATCGCGAATCCGGCTTCGCCATCTGCCGAACAGTGGGAATCGAGCTGTTCGGCGAGCGCAGCGAGGGTCAGCATGCCGGTGGTCGGGTCGTGGTTCGCGCGCCAGGCCAGATCACGTTCGTATCCCATGCGCACACTGACGTCCTCGGCCAGCACGAGTCGCGCTGGCCGCCCGTCGAGCTCGATCGTGCGCGCGTGCACGCGCACCTCGATGTGCCGCGCATCGCGGGTCATCAGCATCCACAGCCGATCCTGTGCGTCCTCGCCACCGCCGGGCATCAACGCTTCGCGGCCTGCGGCCTGATCTTCCGGTGCGAGCAGATCGGTGATCGCCATGTGCAGCAGATCTTCGCGGCTGTAACCGTAGGTCTCGACCGCCGCCTCGTTGACTGCGAGGAAATGCAGATCTTCCAGATCGTAGACCCAGGCCGGCAGCGGATTGCGCTCGAAGATGTGCCGGAACTGCAGTTCGGCGCGCTCCATCCGCTGTTGTGAATCGCGGCGTTCGGTCACATCGATGACGGTACCGGTCATCACCGGCTCGCCCGCGTCGCAGACCGTCGCGCCGCGGGCCTTGAGCCAACGCACGCTGCCATCGCCCAGCCTGACGCGGTATTCCTGCACGAAGGGCTGCCGGTCGACCTGCGATGCAGAGAGCTCACCGCGGATGCGCGTGCGGTCGTCCTCGTGGATGCGCTCGAAAAAATCGCTCACCGGCACCCGGCCACCGCGTCGCGCCAGTCCGTAGAGCGCGACCATCTCGTCGGTGGCGCGCACATAGCCCCGGGTGGGATAGAGACGCCAGACGCCTGTACCGGATGCGAGCTGGGCCTGTTGCAGCCAGTCCGCCTGCTCGGCGACTTCTGCCGCCAGCCCTTTGCGCGCGGCCTCGTCACGCCGCGCGCGTCGGAGCACCAGACCGAACGCACCCCAGTAGAGCAGCGCCAGCACCAGCGCCGAAGTCGCGTAGATCCGCCACTGCGCGAGGGCTTCGCGCAAGCCGATACCGGCGCTGACGACGAACGGATAATCGCTGGTATTGCTGAAGGTCACCGCGCGCTTGACGCCATCGAGCTGGCTGACCATGTGCTCGCTGAGACGCGCGCCCTCGCCGCGCGCACCTGCCGGCAGATCGATCCGTTTGCCGACATGCGTGCCCAGATGTCCGAAACGCGCCACGACCACGCCGTTCTGGGTGTAGATCGTCGCGCTGCCTTCGCGTCCGATATCCAGCGCGTTGACCATGTTTTCCAGTTCGCCGGTGCGGAACATGGCGACCATCCAGGTGCCATTGCGCGTCGGGACTGCCAGCGGCAACACCCAGCCTTTCGACAGTGGCAGCAGCGGGCCGGCGGCGAGGTCGGCATCACCCGGCTCCAGCGTTCGCACCCATGCACTGATCCGGGGATCGGCCCCTGGCGTGGCGTTCCCCTTCGCATCGAAGCGCAGGACGGCCTCGAGTTCCTGGTGGCGGTTCACGACGCCGTGCACCCAGGCATCGAGGCGCGCGGCCGCTTCGGGCGCCGGCAACGTCGCGTCGGCTGCCTGCCCGGCTGCGATACCGTGCATCGCGCGCTGGATGTTGCGCAGCTCGTAATGCAGCAGACGATCGACGCCGGTGGCGAGCGCCATGCTCTGACGGGAGGCCGCATCCAGACGCGCCTGTCGATCGAGCAGTACCAGCGCGCACAGACCGATGGTGAGCACGGCCCCCAGCCAGATGCCGGTATTGCGCATCGCCCGGACGGACCGCAATCGTCGCTGCTGCGTGTTGTCGGCATCGGTCTCCATCTCGGATCTGTCCGCATGCAGCGACAGTCTGGCTCGCACTCCCGTTTGGAGGTTGCAGGATGCCGCGAAAGTCCAGGAGTGCGTCCCTGAGAAAATTCTGAAAGGCTCCCAGAAGCGGGCGCGGGTTGAAGACGGCAGCGGCTGGCTTTGTGTACCCGCCTGATTCACGGCGCATGCTCAGGCCGTGTCGCACGGTCGATGGACCCAATCCGGAGGTCCACCGCCATGACGTCGAAGTCCAACTCCGCAACCAATCCCGATCAGGCCCAGCAGGCCGATCACGTGGCGGTCAATGACCGCAAGGCATCGCGCGGCGACGACTACGCGCACGACAACAACCGTTCCGCTGAAGGCAACGATGCCTCGTTGACCTCCGGTCCGTCTTTCGAGCGTCGCGTCCGCGCCGATGGCAGCGTCGAGGAGGTGCCGCCACCGACGACCGGGGCCGATGACGATGCGGAGTCGAAGGCGTCCAAAGCGTCGACGGACCGTGCATCGAAAGGCGCCTAATCTGAAGCGGGTGTCGCGCACCGGCCTTCGCCGTGTGTGCGACCTCGCGTCTTCGAGTTGTTCTCCTGAAACACGCGCACGCGTGCGCGGGCAGGCGCATAGGTAAACCGTCGTCATGGCCTGCGCATCCTTAGGTTAGCCCCTGCGCATTCGCCCTTCGCACGCTTTCGTGGCGCAAATACCGATCGATCCGGTGTCGCGCTGCAGCAATCGCGCACGATCACAACGAAAACCTGACAACCGGTTCGCGCACGGCCAGCGTCGATCCCCTAGAATCCGCACCGTCCTCGCCCCCGGAGTCACCGTATGTCGTCTGCCCCTCTCGCCTACCGCCGCGTCCTGCTCAAGTTGTCCGGCGAGGCCCTGATGGGCGACGAGGATTACGGCATCGATCCCAAGGTCATCGGTCGTCTGGCCGACGAAGTGATCGAGGCGCAGAAGGCCGGCGCCGAAGTCGGTCTGGTCATCGGCGGCGGCAATATCTTCCGCGGCGCGGGCCTGGCTGCGGCCGGCATGGACCGCGTCACCGGCGACCAGATGGGCATGCTCGCGACGGTCATCAATGCGCTGGCGATGCAGGACGCGCTGGAGAAGCGCGGCGCTCGCGCCCGTGTCATGAGTGCGATCAAGATCAACGACGTCTGCGAGGACTACATCCGCCGTCGTGCGATTCGCCACCTGGAAAAGGGTCGCATCGCGATCTTCGCCGCCGGCGTCGGCAGCCCGTTCTTCACCACCGACTCGGGCGCCGCGCTGCGCGGTATCGAGATCGGCGCCGACCTGCTGCTCAAGGCGACCAAGGTCGATGGCGTGTACGACGCCGACCCGAAGAAGGTGCCCGATGCCAAGCGTTACGACCGCCTGACCTATGACGAAGTGCTGCGCCAGGGCCTCGAAGTCATGGACACCGCAGCATTCGCGCTCGCGCGCGACTCCGATCTGCCGCTGCGCATCTTCGACATGAGCCAGGCCGGCGTGCTGCTGCGCATCCTGCGTGGCGAGCCGATCGGCACGCTGGTACAGGGCCGCAGCTGAGCCCGTTCCGCGCGGCCTTGCGCTGCGCTGCGGCATCCCCCGGCCCCGTCGTCGGCCCCGGACGCTTATAATCGTCCGATTCGCACACGGACCGGGGCTGCCCATGCTCAACGACATTAAGAAAGACACCCAGACCCGCATGGCCAAGAGCGTCGAAGCGCTCAAGCACACGCTGGTCAAGGTGCGCACCGGTCGCGCGTCGACCGCACTGGTCGACAACATCAAGGTCAACTACCACGGTTCGGACATGCCGCTGAACCAGGTCGCCAGCGTGGTGGTGTCGGATGCCCGCTCGCTGATGATCACCCCGTGGGAGAAGCAGATCGTCGGCGCGATCGAGAAGGCGATCCTCGGCTCGGATCTCGGCCTGACGCCGAACACCGCCGGCACGACGATCCGTCTCAACCTACCCGCGCTGACCGAAGAGCGTCGTCGTGACCTGTCCAAGGTCGTGCACAGCGAAGGCGAGGACAGCAAGGTCGCCATCCGCAACATCCGCCGCGATGCCAACCAGCAGATCAAGGAACTCCTCAAGGAGAAGCTGATCTCCGAGGATGACGAGCGCCGCAGCGAGGACGAGATCCAGAAGATCACCGACTCGGCGATCAAGGATGTCGACGAGGTCGTCAAGGCCAAGGAACAGGAACTGATGTCGGTCTGACGGCCTGGCCGCAGTCCGCATGAACGCGCCAATTCCGACCGGGCCCGTCCCGCGCCACATCGCCGTCATCATGGACGGCAACGGGCGCTGGGCGGCGCGTCGCAAGCGTCCGCGTGCGATCGGCCACCGCGCCGGCGCGCGCACTGTCAATCTCTGCATCGATTTTTGCCTCGAACGCGGCGTTGGCGCGCTGACCCTGTTCGCGTTCTCCAGTGAGAACTGGGGGCGTCCGGATGAGGAAGTCGGCGCGCTGATGAAGCTGTTCCTCAGCGCGCTGGACCGTGAGGTCGGCGAGCTGCACCGCCGCGGCGTACGTCTGCGTTTCATCGGCGAGCGCGGTCGTTTCAGCGAAGCCATCCGCGCTCGCATGGTCGCCGCCGAGACACTGACCGCAGGTAATACGAAGCTCACGCTCGGCGTAGCCGCGAGTTACGGCGGGCGTCAGGACATCGCGTCGGCGGCGCGTTCGCTGGCCGAGGATGTCGCGGCCGGCCGACTGCGACCGGACCAGATCGACGAAGCCGCGCTCGGCGCACGCGTTGCACTGGCCGATCTACCGGAACCGGACCTCTTCATCCGCACCGGCGGCGACCTGCGGGTCAGCAATTTTCTGTTGTGGCAGCTCGCTTACACCGAGCTGTGGTTCACCGAGACACTATGGCCGGAACTCGGGGTCACGGAACTCGAGCAGGCCCTGCAGGTCTATGCCTCGCGGGAGCGACGCTTCGGGCTGACAGGCGAGCAGATCGCCACCGCACAGGACGCACCGCCCGGGGAGGGCCACCCATGACATCCACCCGCATTCTCGCGGCCCTGCTGATGGCGCCCGTCGCCATTGCCGCCGTGCTGCTGCTCAATACGCCGTGGATGGCCGCCGTCTCGGCGATCATCTTTCTCGCCGCGCTGTGGGAATGGCTGCGCCTGACCGACATCGACGACACCCTCGCGCGCACCGCGTTGCTGGCGCTGAACCTGCTGCTGATGGTGGCCGTGGTCTGGGCCTCGGCGACCGGCGGCGGCTCGCTGGTGCTGCTGAAGATTCTGGCGATGATCGGCGTCGCCTGGTGGCTGCTGGCGACGCTGTGGCTGCGCCATTACGACTTCGCCTCCGATCACGACACCAAGGCGCGCGTGTTCAAGCTCGCTGCCGGCACGCTGGCGGTGATTCCGGCCTGGGCCGCGCTGTGCGTGATCCACGCTGGCGAGAACGGCGGCCATGGCAACCGCTGGCTGCTGCTGGCGCTGGCGATCGTCTGGGCCACCGACACCGGCGCCTACTTCGCCGGCCGCAAGTTCGGCAAGCGCAAGCTCGCGCCGCGCATCAGCCCGAACAAGACCGTCGAAGGTTTGGCAGGCGGCGTCGTCGCGGGTGTTGTCGTCGCGGTCGCATTCGCGCCGCTGGCCGGCGCGACGGTCGCGCAGTTGCCACTGGTCGCCCTGGTTGCCGTGCTGACCGTACTGGCATCGGTGGTCGGCGATCTGTTCGAGAGCCTGCTCAAGCGCCACGTTGGCGCCAAGGACTCGGGCACGCTGATTCCCGGACACGGCGGCGTGCTCGATCGCCTCGACAGCGTGCTGGCCGCGCTACCGGTGTTCGCGTTCGGCCAGATCTGGCTCGGCTTCTGACGATGCACGCTGTCTTCCTGCGCCGCGGCCGGATGCGCCGCGCATGATCCGCAAGGTCGCGGTCTTTGGCGCCACCGGCTCGATCGGCACCTCGGCGCTGGACGTCATCGCCCGGCATCCCGAGCGTCTGCGCGCGAGCGTGCTCGCGGCGGGTCGCAATGTCGATGCACTGGTGGCGCTGTGCGTCACGCACCGGCCCGATCACGCGGTGATCGCCGATGCAGCGTTGCTCGACGCACTGGCGACCGCGCTGCACGAGGCCGGCCTCGACACCACGCCGCATGCCGGCATGCCCGCACTCGATGCCCTCGCCAGCGATGCAGAGGCCTGCGACACCGTCGTCGCCGCGATCGTCGGCGCGGCCGGGCTCGATTCGACATTGGCTGCGCTGCGCGCCGGCAAGCGCGTGCTGCTGGCCAACAAGGAGTCGTTGGTGCTGGCCGGTGCGCTGATGATGCAGGCCGCGCGCGACGCGGGCGCGACCATCGTGCCGATCGACAGCGAACACAACGCGATCCATCAGTGCCTGCCCGCCGACGGCGACTGCAGCGGCGTCGCGCGCATCATCCTGACCGCGTCCGGCGGCCCGTTCCGCGGTCGCGATCGTGCATCGCTGGCCGACGTGACGCCGGCGCAGGCCGTCGCGCATCCCAAGTGGTCGATGGGCCCGAAGATTTCGGTCGACTCGGCCACGTTGATGAACAAGGGTCTGGAACTGATCGAGGCGCATCACCTGTTCACGATGCCGGTCGAACGCCTCGACGTGCTGGTGCATCCGCAGAGTCTCGTGCATTCCTTCGTCGAGTTCATCGACGGTTCCACGCTCGCCCAGCTCGGATTGCCGGATATGCGCACCGCGCTCGCCGTCGGCCTGGGCTATCCGGACCGCATCGCCTCCGGCGTCACGGGCCTGGACCTGCTGCAACACGGCCGCCTCGAGTTCGAAGCGCCGGATACCGACGCATTTCCGTGCCTGGCCCTCGCCCGCGGCGCATTGGCTGCCGGCGGCACGGCGCCGGCGCTGCTGAACGCGGCGAACGAAGTGGCGGTTTCAGCCTTTCTTCAGGGGCACCTGCGTTTTCTAGCCATTCCCATGCTGGTCGAGCACGTGCTCGACACGCTTCCTGCCGCTGACGCGGTGTCGCTCGACGTGCTGCGCGATGCCGACGCGCGCGCGCGCCACGTCGCCACGCAGGCGATCGAAACCGGTGCCCTCCATTGAACAAGCGTGATGTCTGAATTTTTCGGCTCGGTGTGGTGGCTGATCGTCAGCCTCGGGGTGCTGGTGACCTTTCACGAGTTCGGCCACTACTGGGTCGCACGCCGCTGTGGCGTGCGCGTGCTGCGCTTCTCGATCGGATTCGGCCGCGCGTTGTGGTCGCGCCGCGGCAAGGACGGCACGGTCTACCAGATCGCGATGATCCCGCTGGGCGGCTACGTCAAGATGCTCGACGAACGCGAAAGCCCGGTGCCGGAGGCCGAAGCGCACGAGGCCTTCAATCGCGCATCGGTGTGGAAACGGATCGCGATTGTCGCCGCGGGCCCGATCGCCAATCTGATCCTGTGCGTGGTGCTGCTGTGGGCGATGTTCGTCATCGGCCGTCCCGATTACGCGCCTGTCGTCGGCCAGGCCAGCGGCATCGCCGAAACCTCCGGCCTGCGCGCCGGTGACCAGATCGATGCGGTCGGTGATCGCGAAACGCCGACTTGGATGGAAGTGCAGCTGGCGCTGCTGCCGGCCGCACTGGACCGCCAGGACGTCGCCCTGCGCGTCACCGACGAACGCGACCGCGACGTGGTTCGGGAGTTGCGCCTGTCCGAGCTGCCCGAGGACTTCGACCAGCGCCGCATCACCCCCGCGATCGGCCTGTGGCCGCGCCATTTGCTGTTGCCCGCGGTCGTGGGGCGGGTGGAGCCCGAATCCGCCGCCTGGGGCGTGCTGGCCGAAGGCGACCGCCTCACAGCCATCGACGGCAGCCCGGTGCGCGTGTTCGAGGACATCGGCCCGCTGGTACAGGCGCTGGGCGACCGTGGCGGCCAGGCGATGGTGGAGGTCGATCGCGGTGGCGATCGCCTCGCACTTGAAATCACGCCCAAGCGCATGGAGCTGCCTGACGGGCGCGGCGAATACTGGGCCTTCGGCATCGCGCCGCCCCGCGACCTGCCGATGCCTGCGAAGGACGCGATCCAGCAGTACGGCGTGCTCGCTTCGGTGCCGGCGGCGTTCCATGAAGTCGGTCATCTGACCGGCCAACTGGTCGGCATGATCGGTCGCGCCTTCAGCGGCCGGGTGGCGATCGAGAACACTGTGGCGGGCCCGATCACGATCGCGCGCGCGGCCAATACCTATGCCGGCCAAGGGCCTGCGTGGTACCTGACGATCCTCGCGTTGCTGTCGCTGAGCCTGGCGATCCTGAACCTCCTCCCCATCCCGCTGCTGGATGGGGGACACCTCTTGTATTACCTTATCGAGTTGGTCAAAGGCAGCCCGGTCAGCGAGCGCGCGATGGTGGCCGGGCAATACGTTGGCCTGGCCCTGCTGGCCAGCCTGATGGGCCTGGCGTTCTACAACGACATCCTCCAACTCGTGCGCTGACACCTGCCTCGACCCGGATTCCGCCGCACACACCGCGCCGGAACCACTCCCCTACCCGGATTCAAAGATGACGCGAATGCCTGACCGCCGACTGCTTGCCCTCGCCCTCGCCACGGTGATCGCCGCGCCGGCATGGGCCCAGACGGCCGCGAACGCACCTGTTGCCGCGCCTGCGCCCGCCGCCCTGCCCCCTCTGGCGCCTTCGAGCGCAAGCAGCTTCACGGTCAGCGACATCCGTGTCGATGGTCTGCAGCGCATCGGCGCCGGCACCGTGTTCACCTATCTGCCGGTCGAGCGTGGCGACACCGTCAACTCGACGCGCATCAGCGATGCGGTCCGCGCGCTGTACCGCACCGGTTTCTTCGAGGACATCCAGGTCGCGCGTCAGGGCGACATCCTCGTCTTCACGGTGAGCGAGCGCCCGGCGATCAACCGCCTGACGCTGACCGGCAACAAGGACATCAAGACCGAGGACCTGACCAAGGGCTTGACCGAAATCGGCCTGTCGGAAGGCGAGACCTTCGACCGCCTCGATCTCGACCGCGTGACCCAGGAACTGGTGCGCCAGTACAACAACCGCGGCAAGTACAACGTCAAGATCACCCCGACGGTGTCACGTCTCGACCGCAACCGCGTGGACATCGCGATCAACGTCGAGGAAGGCAAGGCGGCGAAGATCCGCCACATCAACATCATCGGCAACGAGACCTACGATCTCGACACGCTGACCGACAACTGGGAATCGGGCGAGTCGAACTGGCTCAGCTGGTACCGACGCGACGATCAGTACTCGCGCGAAAAGCTCGAGGGCGATCGCGAGAAGCTGCACAACTTCTATCTCGACCGCGGCTACATCGATTTCAGCGAAGACAGCGTCCAGGTCTCCATCAGTCCTGAAAAGGCTGACATGTACATCACCGCTGGCGTCACCGAAGGCGAGATCTACAAGGTGTCAGACGTGCAGATCACCGGCAACACGGTGCTGCCGAAGGAAGAGATCCAGAGCCGTGTCTTCGTCCAGAAGGACCAGGTGTTCTCGCGCGCACTGCTGGAACTGAGCTCGGACGCGATCATCGCGACGCTTGGCAACATTGGCTATGCGTTCGCGCAGGTGAACCCGATTCCGGAGGTCGACCGAGAGAACCGCACGGTCGCCATCAATCTGCAGGTCGTGCCGGGTCCGCGCGTCCAAGTGCGCCGTGTCCAGTTCAAGGGCAACAGCCGCACGTCCGACGAAGTGATGCGTCGTGAAATGCGCCAGTTCGAGGGCAGTTGGTACTCCCAAGCCGCGGTCGACCGCTCCAAGGTGCGCCTGCAGCGCCTCGGGTTCTTCGAGTCCGGCAGCGTCAACGTCGAGAGCCAGCCGGTACCCGGCAGCAACGATGAAGTGGATGTGGTGTTCAGCGTCACCGAGACCACCTCGGGCAGCTTCGTATTCGGACTCGGCTACTCGCAGCTTGCAGGCGTGACCACCTCCGTGCAGCTGTCGCAGAACAACTTCCTCGGCAGCGGCAATCGCGTGTCCGTCGAAGCGCAGCGCAACGTGTATCTGCAGCGCTACTCGTTCTCCTTCATGAATCCGTACTTCACCGACGGCGGAATGTCGCTGGGCTACAACCTGTGGTGGCGTGAATTCGATAATTCCGAATTCAATACCGCGCAGTACTCGTCGACGAGCGCGGCGGCGCAGACGGTTCTTGGCATTCCGCTGACCGAGAACGACTCGATTTCGCTGCTGCTCGGCGTCGATCGCAACCAGATCTTCACGTTCCGTGGCTCGTCGCCTGAATCGATCGTCGACTACGTGGACGCGTTCGGTTCGCGCACGTTCCACGCTTGGCGCAGCGAGTTGGCCTGGGCCCGCGACACCCGCAACGACTTCCTGCAGCCGACCCGCGGCATGCTGCAGCGCGTGTCGCTCGAGAGCACCCTGCCCGGTTCGACCGCCGAATACTTCAAGCTCAATTACGAGATCTCGAAGTACTGGCCGATCAACCGTCACCTGGTGCTCAACACCCGCGCCGAGATCGGCTACGGCGACAGCTACGGTAGCGATGTCGTGCGCAACGTCTGCTACACCGCACCCACACCGGCAACGCCACCGACGACGGCCAACCCGAATCCTCCCGCCCCGCCGCCTCCGCCGCCGCCGAGCGATCCTTGCGAAACTGGGTCTGATGATTACATCCGGACGCTCACCGCCAGCGGTCTTCCGTTCTATGAGAACTTCTACGCGGGCGGCCCGCGCTCGGTACGTGGCTTCCGTGACAACACCCTCGGTCCGCGTGAGACGGCGCTCGGCAGTTCGTTCCTGCAGCCGATTGGCGGTGCGCTCAAGACCATCGGTTCGGCGGAAATGTTCTTCCCGCAGCTGATCAAGTCGCCGGCTGCGCGTATTTCGGCCTTCGTCGACTTCGGCAACGTCTACAAGGACGTCGACAGTTGGGACGCGAAGGAATTGCGCGCGTCCGCAGGTGTCGCGCTGATGTGGCGCGCGCCGGTCGGCCCGATCTCGATCAGCTACTCATACCCGCTGCGCCAGCAGAAGGAAGTGCGTGGTGGCTCGGGCGACCTGATCAAGCAGGCCGACGAGATCGAGCGTCTGCAGTTCACGTTCGGCGGCGCGTTCTGATCCAGCGCGACCGATGACCGACACGCAGATCCGCCATACCGCCGAAGCGCTCGCGCAGCGCTTCGGTCTCGTTGTCCACGGCGCGCCGGAAATCTCGGTGTCCGGCGTGGGCACGCTGTCCGCCGCGACCGGCAGTCAACTCGCGTTCCTGTCCAACCCACGCTATCGCCCGCAGCTGGCCGACACCCGCGCCGGCATCGTGGTGCTGCGCGAAGCGGATGCGGACGGCTATGCCGGGACCGCGCTGATCGCGAAAGATCCCTACGTCGCCTACGCGAAGATCGCAGCGCTGTTCGATCCGGCCAGCGCAGCGCCGGCCGGCATACATGCGTCAGCGGTTGTCGATCCGGGCGCGCAGGTCGATGCCTCGGCGTCGATCGGCCCGCACGTCAGCATCGGCGCGCGCAGTGTAATCGGCGCCGGCGCGACGATTGGCGCCGGCTGCGTGATCGGCGAAGACTGCGTCGTGGGTGAAGGCAGCCGGCTGATCGCCCGCGTGACCTTGGTCAAACGTGTGCGTCTGGGCGCCCGCGTCACCATCCACCCGGGCGCCGTGCTGGGATCGGAAGGCTTCGGTCTGGCGATGGATGCAGGTCGCTGGATCAACGTGCCACAGCTCGGCGGCGTGGTGGTCGGCGACGACTGCGACATCGGCGCCAATACGACCATTGATCGCGGCGCGCTCGAAGACACCACGCTGGCAGAGGGCGTGCGCCTCGACAACCTGATCCAGATCGGACACAACGTGCGCATCGGTGCGCACACCGCAATCGCGGGCTGCGTCGGCGTTGCCGGCAGCACGAAGATCGGCAGTTACTGCCTGCTGGCAGGCAAGGTCGGCGTCGCCGGCCATCTTGAAATCTGCGACAAGGTCGTCGTCCACGCGATGACGATGGTGTCCGCATCCATCACAGAACCCGGCGAGTATTCCGCCGGCATTCCCGCCCAGCCCACGCGCGAGTGGCGGAAGAATGCTGTCCGGATCCGCCAGCTCGATTCGCTCGCGCGCCGCGTCACGGCGCTCTGGAAGGGGGAACCATGACAGACCCGATCACATTGCCGATCTACATCGATGGCGTCCACAAGCTGCTGCCGCACCGCTATCCGTTCCTGCTCGTCGATCGTGTCGTCGAGTTCGAGCATGGCAAGCGCGTGCTCTGCTACAAGAACGTTTCGGCCAACGAGGAGTTCTTCCAGGGGCATTTCCCCGGGCAGCCGGTGATGCCGGGCGTGCTCGTCGTCGAGGCGATGGCGCAGGCCGGCGGCATCCTGACCCATCTGACCAAGGGCAAGGACTGCGAGGGCAACCTGTCGTATCTGGTCAAGGTCGATGCGGCGAAGTTTTCGCGCATGGTGGTGCCGGGCGATCGTCTCGAGCTCGAGGTCACGATCAAACGCGAGATCCGCAACATGACGATGTACAGCGGTATCGCGCGCGTGGATGGCGAACAGGCAGCATGCGCGGAGATCCTCTGCGCCGAGGTCCCGCGCTGACATGGGCGCGGCGCAGGTCCATCCCAGCGCGGTCGTCGATCCCGGCGCGACGCTGGGCGACGACGTGCGCATCGGGGCGTTCACGCTGATCGGTGCGGATGTCGAAATCGGCGCCGGCACGATCATTGGCCCGCATTGCAGCATCCATGGCCCGACCCGCATCGGTCGCGAGAACCACATCCACGGCCATGCCGCGATCGGCGGCGAGCCGCAGGACAAGAAGTTCGCCGGCGAACGCGCGGAACTGGTGATCGGCGACCGCAACACGATCCGCGAATTCGTCACCATCAATCGCGGCACCGGCGACGGTGGCGGCATCACCCGCGTCGGCGACGACAACTGGTTCCTTGCCTACACGCACGTCGCGCACGACTGCGTGGTCGGCAACCGCTGTGTGTTCTCGAACAACGCCACGCTCGCCGGCCACGTCACGGTCGGCGACCACGTGATCCTCAGCGGCTTCGTCGGCATCCACCAGTTCTGCCGGATCGGCGCACATGCGTTCATCGGCATGGGCGCGTTCGTCAACGGCGACGTGCCGCCATTCGTGATGGTGGCGCAGGACGGCTATGGCCGGCCGCGCGGCATCAACGCCGAAGGCCTGAAGCGCCGCGGCTTCGACAGCGCACGCACTTCGGCGATCAAACGCGCCTACCGCGCCCTGTACGTTTCGGGCGATTCACTGGCCGATGCGCGCGTGCGTCTGGAAGAGATGGCGCAGGGCAGCGAAGACGTGCGCGCGTTTCTCGATTTCATCGAGGCAGGCGATCGACCGCTGCTGCGTTGATCTCTCTCGCGGCACGACGATCCGTCGATGCCGCACAATGACGCCGTGTCCAGTCTCGCGCCCGCACCCGTGTCCCTGATTGCCGACCGCACATCCGGTGCGCCGCTGCGCATCGCGCTCGTCGTCGGCGAAGCATCCGGTGATCTGCTCGGCGCCGGATTGATCGAACAGCTGCGCGCGCGCTATCCGCAAGCGATCTTCGCCGGTGTCGGCGGCGATGCGATGCGCGCGGCCGGTATGGAGACCTGGCACGACGCGTCCGAACTCGCGGTCATGGGGTTGTCGGAAGTGCTGCGCCATCTGCCGCGCCTGCTCAAGCTGCGCAAGACACTGCGCGCGCGCCTGCTCGACTGGCGACCGGATGTGTTCATCGGCATCGATGCGCCCGATTTCAATCTGGGTCTGGAGCGCACGCTCAAGGACCGCGGCATCCGCACCGTGCACTACGTCAGCCCCTCGATCTGGGCCTGGCGGCAGGGGCGCGCGGCGAAGATCGGCCGCAGCGCGGACCTCGTGCTGTGTCTGTTCCCGATGGAGCCGCCGATCTATGCGACGCATGGCGTCGACGCACGCTTCGTCGGTCATCCGCTGGCAGAGATGGTGGCGCTGGAGCCCGATCGTGCGGCCGCGCGTGATGCGCTCGGGCTGACGCACGACGCGCCCGTGCTCGCGGTGTTGCCGGGCTCACGCCTGGGCGAGATCGGCCGGCTCGGCGAGGTATTCCTCGATGCCGCCGCGCAAGTCGCCGCTGCGCTGCCCGGCCTGCGCATCGTCTTGCCGGCCGCGAACGCCGGCTGTCGCGCCGCGATCGATGCACTGCTCGCACAACCCCGATTCTGCACGCTCGACGTGCGCGTGCTCGACGGCCAGGCACGCGCCGCGATGGTCGCCAGTGATGTCGTGCTGCTCGCCTCGGGCACCGCGACGCTGGAAGCATTGCTGGCCAAGCGCCCGATGGTCGTCGGCTACCGCATCGCGGCGAGTACCGCGTTCCTGGTGCGCCTCTTCAAGCTGATGAAGGTCGATCGCTTCTCGCTGCCCAATGTGCTCGCCGGCCGCACGATCGCGCCGGAGTTCATGCAGGAAGACTGCACGCCCGAAAACCTGTCCGCCGCGGTGCTGCACTGGTTCCGCGATCCGGCCGCGGCGGATGCGCTGCAGCCGGTCTATCGCGATCTGCATCTGCAGCTGCGCCAGGGCGCGTCTGCGACCGCAGCCGATGCGGTCGCGCGTCTCGCCGTGCCCGCGCTGCCTGCGCCTGCCGCACACGGGCAGACGTCATGACCCGCCGCCTGCGCATCGCCGGTGTCGACGAGGCCGGGCGTGGACCGCTGGCCGGACCGGTCGTCGTCGCGGCGGTGATCCTGCATCCGAAGCGCCCGATCGACGGCCTCGACGATTCGAAGAAGCTGACCGAGAAGCGCCGCGAGGCGCTGTATCCGCAGATCATCGAACGTGCGCTGGCGTGGCGCGTCGAGTTCGTCGATGTCGACGAGATCGACCGCATCAACATCTTCCAGGCGACGATGGTCGGCATGGCGCGTGCGGTCCAGGCGCTGGCGCCGGCGGCCGAGCGCGTGCTGATCGACGGCAACCGCCTGCCGCGCGGCTTACCCTGCCCCGCGCGCGCGATCGTCGGCGGCGACGCGATCGAGCAGTCGATCATGGCGGCCTCGATCCTTGCGAAGGTGGCGCGCGATCGCGCGATGGTCGAGCTGCATACGCAGTTTCCGGATTACGGCTTCGATCGGCACAAAGGTTACGGCGCACCGACGCATCTCGCCGCGCTGCTCGCGCACGGCCCCTGCGTTCATCACCGCCGCAGCTTCGCGCCGGTGTCGCGTCTGCTGCCGGACGCCGTGTCGGATGTCATCGACGAACCCGTGACCGCGGACCTGTTCGCCGAGCCATTGCCGGTCTGAACTTCGCGCGCCGGACGCCCACGACTGAACCGTTCCCTGTGAGCCGGCACACACCTGCCGCGCCAGAGCGCGGCCCGCCCACTGTCAAGCCTTGTCCGGCCCCCGCCCCGGCCCTAACCTGACCCTCCGGTCGCCACGCCTTCGCAATGTCCGCGCGCTTCGCCCATCTCCACGTCCACAGCGAATACTCGCTCTCCGATTCGACGATCCGGATCAAGGAGTTGGTGAAACGCTGCGCCGCGCTCGACCAGCCGTCGGTCGCGCTGACTGACCGCAACAACCTGTTCGCGCTGGTGAAGTTCTACAAGGCCGCCGAGGGCGCCGGCATCAAGCCGGTGATGGGCGCCGACATCTCGCTCGCCGAAGGCGACGAACCCGCCTCGACGCTGACCCTGCTGTGCCGCGACCACGACGGCTATCTATCGCTGTCGCGCCTGCTCACGCGCGCGTGGATGGAAGGCCATCGCACCGATGGCGTCGTCGTGCGCCCGGAGTGGCTGCGCGAGGCGAATACCGGCCTGTTCGCGATCGCCGGCCGTCATGGCCCGGCGGCGAAGCTGCTGGCCGGTGGCCGCGACGATCTCGCGCGGCAGTGGTACGCGCAGTGGCGCGAGGTCTTTGACGATCGCCTGTTCCTGCAGCTCACCCGCTGCGGCTTCGACGACGAGGCCGTGCACAACGCGCTCGCGCTGCAGGTGTCGTCCGATCTGTCCTTGCCGGTGATCGCCGGCAACGACGTGCGCTTCCTCGATGCCGAAGGCTTCGACGCGCACGAGGCGCGCGTGTGCATCTCGACCGGACGCGTGCTCGACGATCCGCGTCGCCCGAAGCTTTACACGCGCGAGCAGTACCTGAAATCGGCCGACGAGATGGCCGCGCTGTTTTCCGATGTGCCCGATGCGATCGACAACACGCTCGCGCTCGCGCAGCGCTGCAATCTCGAACTGCGGCTGGGCACCTACTACCTGCCTGCGTATCCGGTGCCGGACGCGCACACGCTCGATACCTGGATCCGCTCGCAGTCGCACGACGGCCTGGTCGAGCGTCTGGAGAAATATCCGGTCGCAGCCGGCCACACGCGCGAGAGTTACATCGAACGTCTCGATGTCGAACTCGACGTCATCTGCAAGATGGGGTTCCCGGGCTACTTCCTGATCGTCTCGGACTTCATCAAGTGGGCCAAGGAACACGACATTCCGGTCGGTCCCGGCCGAGGTTCGGGCGCCGGCTCGCTGGTCGCGTGGGCGCTGAAGATCACCGACATCGATCCGCTGCCCTACGACCTGCTGTTCGAGCGCTTCCTCAATCCCGAACGCGTGTCGATGCCCGACTTCGACATCGACTTCTGTATGGACCGTCGCGACGAGGTCATCGACTACGTCGCCGCGAAGTACGGCCGCGACCGCGTCAGCCAGATCATCACCTACGGCACCATGGCCGCGAAGGCCGTGGTGCGCGATACGGGCCGCGTGCTCGGCTATCCCTACGGCATGGTCGACGGCATCTCGAAGCTGGTGCCGCCGACGCTGGGCATTGGCCTCGAGGACGCACTCGGACGCACCGACAAGTCGCGCAGCGACGATGCCTGGCGCTCCGACGAACTGATCGCGCGCTACAACGACGAAGACGACGTCCACGACCTGCTCGATCTCGCCCTGCAGCTCGAGGATCTGACCCGCAACGCCGGCAAGCACGCCGGCGGCGTGGTCATCGCGCCGTCACCGCTCAGCGATTTCTGCCCGCTGTACGCCGAACACGACGAGGGCAACCTCGGCCGCAACCCGGTCACCCAGTTCGACAAGGACGACGTCGAAACGATCGGCCTGGTGAAGTTCGACTTTCTGGGCCTGCGCACGCTCACGATCATCGACTGGGCGCTCAAGGCGATCAACGTACGTCGCGCGGCTGCGGACGAAGCGCCGCTGGACATCGCCGCGCTGCCGCTCGACGACGTCGAGAGTTACAAGCTGTTCGCGCGCGGCGACACGGTCGCGGTGTTCCAGTTCGAATCGCGCGGTATGCGCGAGCTGCTCAAGCGCGCGCAGCCCGACACGTTCGAAGACATCATCGCGCTCGCCGCGCTGTTCCGTCCCGGCCCGCTGGGTTCGGGGATGGACAAGGAATGGGTCGACCGCAAGCACGGCCGCACGGACGTGAGCTACCCGCATCCGTCGCTGGAGCCGGTGCTCTCGCCGACCTACGGCGTCATCGTCTACCAGGAACAGGTGATGCAGATCGCCCAGGTCCTGGCCGGCTACTCGCTGGGCGGCGCGGACATGCTGCGCCGCGCGATGGGCAAGAAGAAGCCCGAGGAGATGGCCAAGGAGCGCGCCAAGTTCGAAGCCGGCGCGGCGGCGAACGCCGTGGACCCGGTCCAGGCCACGCAGATCTTCGATCTGATGGAGAAGTTCGCCGAGTACGGCTTCAACAAGTCGCACTCGGCCGCCTACGCGCTGGTGGCGTATCAGACCGCGTGGCTGAAGGTGCACTACCCGGCCGAGTTCATGGCCGCGGTGCTGTCGTCGGACATGGACAACACCGACAAGGTCACTGGCTTCCTGACCGAGGCGCGGACGATGGGCCTGGACGTGCTGCCGCCCGACGTCAACGCGTCGGCCTACATGTTCGAGGCGATCGATCCGCAGACCATCCGCTACGGACTCGGCGCAGTGAAGGGCGTCGGCCGCGGCGCCTGCGAGAACATCGTCGAGGCACGTGTGCATGCGGGCGTGTTCCCCGACCTGCTGGATTTCTGCCGCCGCGTCGATTCCACGCGGCTCAACAAGCGCACGCTCGAAGCACTGATCAATGCGGGCGCGATGGACGCACTGGGCAGGAACCGGGCATCGCTGATGCTGCAGTTGCCCGAGGCGCTGAAGGCGACCGACCAGCTCACCCGCAACCGCAACGCCGGCATCGTCGACATGTTCGGCAGCAGCGTCGGCGACAGCGACGCGCTGCACATCGACCTGCCCGAGTGCGAGGAATGGCCGCTCAAGCAGAAGCTCGACGGCGAACGCGACACGCTGGGCCACTACCTCAGCGGCCACCCACTCGATCCCTATCGCGACGAACTGCAGGCGTTGGTCGGCACCGATCTGGGGCAGCTCGACAGCCTGTGGGCGGCGCGCGACCAGAAGGGGGGCGGTAACAGCTGGCGTCCGGAAACCCCCGTCATCATCGCGGGCCAGGTCGGCGCGATGCGCAAGCGCGGCGACTCGCAGGCCTTCGTGCTGCTGGAGGACGGCCGCGGCCGACTCGAATGCGGCTTCTTCGCCGATGCGAGTAGCGAGTACGCGCATCTGCTGACGCGCGACCGGATCCTGATCGTCGAAGGCGGCCTACGCGAAGACGAGTTCAGCGGCGGCTTCGCGTTGCGCGTGAAGCGCTGCTGGGATTTCCATACCGTCTGCCCGGAGCACGCGCGCCGGCTGTCGCTGCGTCTGGACCTGCGCGTACCCGGCACGCTGGCACGCGTGGAACAGGTGCTGGCTCAGCACCGTCCCGGCAAGACGCCGCTGCGTTTCGACCTCCTGCTGGAGGCCGGCAGCGCCGGCACGCTGGACGTCAACGGCACGCATTCGGTCCGCGTGGATGCCGAACTGCCCGGCACCCTGCGCGCCCAGGCCGGCGTGCGCATCGCGCGCCTGGACATCGCCAAGCCCTGGGCAAGTTGAGCGCAAACGACGCCGCATCCGGCTCCACAACATCCGTCAACATGCGTCGATCTGCGATCCAGACGCCCTCGTACGGCCTGATCGGGCGCTGTCCGCTAGACTGTCGCCCTTTCCGGCCCCGGCCGGTCCCGCGTGGCGCAGTGCGCCCGGGCCCGCACCGCGACCGCCTCCCAATGGACGGCTCTCCCGAATGAATCCGAATTACCTCGACTTCGAACAGCCCATCGCCGATCTCGAAGCGAAGATCCAGGAACTGCGTCAGGCCAGCGACGGACCGGCGGTCAACATCGACGCCGAGCTCGCCACGCTGCGCGACAAGCTGCGCAAGCGCACCGCGCACATCTTCCGCGACCTCACGCCCTGGCAGGTCTCGCAGCTCGCGCGCCACCCGCAGCGCCCGTACACCAACGACTACATCCGCAGCATCTGTGACGAGTTCGAAGAGCTGGCCGGCGACCGCGCGTATGCCGACGACGCCGCGATCGTCGGTGGTCTTGGCCGCATCGACGGCCGCAGCGTGGTGATCATCGGCCACCAGAAGGGCCGCGACACCAAGACCAAGGTGCGTCGCAACTTCGGCATGCCGCGCCCCGAGGGGTACCGCAAGGCGCTGCGCCTGATGAAGATGGCCGAGCGCTTCAAGCTGCCGCTGTTGACCTTTATCGACACGCCCGGCGCCTACCCCGGCATCGGCGCCGAAGAGCGCGGCCAGTCGGAAGCCATCGCCCGCAACCTGCTGGAAATGGCCGAACTCAAGACGCCGATCATCTGCACCGTGATCGGCGAAGGCGGCTCGGGCGGCGCGCTGGCGATCGGCGTCGGCGACCGCACGCTGATGCTCGAATACAGCACCTATTCGGTGATCTCGCCGGAAGGCTGTGCGTCGATCCTGTGGAAGGATGCCGGCAAGGCGCGCGACGCCGCCGAGCAGCTCGGCCTGACCGCCAAGCGGCTCAAGTCGCTGGGCCTGGTCGACAAGGTGGTGCGCGAGCCGATCGGTGGCGCCCACCGCAATCCGCGCCAGACCGCGACGCGCCTCAAGGCCGTGCTGATGAACGAGCTCGACCAGCTCGAACAGTTGCCGGTCGAGACACTGCTGCAGCGCCGATACGAGCGGCTGCGGAGCTACGGGGCGTACGAGGCGGCCTGAGGGAGCGACGCGATGGGACCGATCCTGCTGCTCTCGATCCTGCTGCAGATCGGCTGCGGCGTGCACGTGGTCCGCACCGGCCGGCCGCTGTACTGGATCTTCATCCTGCTGATCGGCTCCTACATCGGCGTGCTGGTGTATCTGCTCGCCGAAGTGCTGCCCGAACTGCGCAGCAACCGCGGTGCGAACCGTGCGCTGGGACGCGTGCGTGACCGGATCGATCCCACGCGCCACACGCGTGCGGCCAGCCGCGATCTGGAAATCGCCGACACGCTCGACAACCGTCGCCGGCTCGCCGAGCGCAAGCTCGACGATCGCGACTACGCCGGCGCAGAAACCTTGTATCGCGAGGCCCTGCGCGGCCTGTACGCGACCGACCCGACGCTGATGCTCGGCCTGGCGCAGGCCCAGTTCCATCGCGGCGAACCGTCCGCCGCGCGCGAAACGCTCGACGCACTGATCGCCGCGAATCCCGACTTCCGTTCGCACGACGGCCATCTGCTCTACGCCCGCGCGGTCGAAGCCGGCGACGATTTCACGGCCGCCGTCGAAGAATACGAAGCGCTGATCCAGGACTACCCCGGCGAAGAAGCGCGCGTCCGCTACGCAGGCCTGCTGCAGCGCCACGGTCAGACCGTCAAGGCCAAAGCGCTGTACGCCGACACGCTGCGCCGCGTCGATCTGGCGCCTGCGTACTACCGCCGCGAACAGCGCGAGTGGGTCGAGATCGCCAAGCGCGAAGCGCGCGACTGAATTCTCACCACGCGCGCAGGTACTGGTCCGGCGTCTCGATTTCGGCACCCAGTTCGCGCGCCGCGCGACGCGGGAAATACGGATCGCGCAGCAGTTCGCGCGCCAGCAGCACGATGTCGGCATCGCCGTTGGCGACGATGCGCTCGGCCTGCGCCGGCGTCGTGATCAGACCAACCGCACCGGTCGCGATGCCGACCTCGTCGCGGATGCGCCGCGCGAACGGCACCTGGTAGTCCGGCACCGCGTCGATCGACTGTCGCGGCGACAGGCCGCCGCTTGAGGTGTCGACGAGATCCACACCGCGCGCTTTCAGCAGGCGCGCCAGTTCGACGCTCTGCTCGATATCCCAGCCGCCTTCGACCCAGTCGCTCGCCGAGATGCGTACCCACAGCGGCAGGCGTTCGGGCCACACGCCGCGCACGGCATCGACGACGTCGAGCACCATGCGCACGCGATGGTCGAAGCTGCCGCCCCAGGCGTCGTCGCGCGTGTTCGACAGCGGCGACAGGAACTGGTGCAGCAGATAGCCGTGCGCCGCATGCAGTTCAGCGACCTCGAACCCCGCGTCGAGCGCGCGCAACGCGCTGGCGCGAAAATCGTCGACCACCTGCGCGATGCCGGCCGCGTCGAGCGCCTGCGGCGCCGGATAGTCCGCGTTGTAGGCCAGCGCCGAAGGCGCCACGACCTGCCAGCCGCCATCGGCGATCGGCACCGCGTTGCGCCCCCGCCACGGCGCGAACGTGCTGGCCTTGCGCCCGGCATGCGCGAGCTGGATCGCCGGCACCGCGCCCTGCGCGCGGATGAAGCGCGCGATCGGCGCCCAGGCCTGCACCTGCGCCTCGCTCCAGATGCCGGCGTCCTGCGGCGAGATCCGCCCTTCGGGCGATACCGCGCAGGCCTCGGTCATCACCAGTCCCGCGCCGCCGACCGCGCGGCTGCCCAGATGCACGCGATGCCAATCGTCGGGCAGGCCATCGACGGATGCGTACTGGCACATCGGCGAGACCGCGATGCGGTTGCGCAGCGTCAGGTCACGCTGGCGGAACGGGGTGAACAGGGCGGACATGCGGGACTTCCTGCGGATGCGATCCGCGACTTTAGGCTGCCGGCGGGCGCGCGAACACCGCACCACCGGATCGCTGCATCGCGTGGATGCGCGATCACCACCGCAGCACGGAAACCGCGAGGCCGGCCGGCCTCGATACCATGGCCGCATGTCGACCGAACTGCCGCTGCTGGACCTGCCGCCCGATGCCCATGGCCGCATCGTCGTCGGCTACAGCGGCGGGCTGGATTCCGGCGCGCTTCTGCACGCACTCGCGCTCACCCCGGCGTTGCGCACGCGCGGGCTGCGCGCCGTGCATGTGCATCACGGCCTCCAGGCCGGCGCAGACGACTGGGCCGCGCACTGCGTGGCGATCTGCGCACATCTCGAGGTGCCATGCAGCGTGGTCCATGTCGACGTGCCGCGTGACAGCGGCGAAGGCCTCGAAGCCGCGGCACGTACCGCGCGCCACGCCGCGTTCGCCGCGCAACTCGCCCCGGGCGATGTCCTCACACTCGCCCACCACCGGGACGACCAGGCCGAAACCGTACTGCTGCGTGCCCTGCGCGCGTCGGGGCCGGATGGCCTCGCCGCGATGCGTCCGTTACGCCGGTTCGCGAACGGCTGGCTGTGGCGGCCTCTGCTCGCGCTGCCACGTGCGCAGTTGCAGGCCTACGCGCAGGCGCATGGTCTGCACTGGATCGAGGACCCGAGCAACACCGCGGATAACGCCGACCGCAATTTCCTGCGCAATCGCGTGATGCCGCTGCTGCGCACGCGTTGGCCGCATGCAGACGCGGCGCTGTCGACGGTCGCCATGTTGCAGGCCGACACCAGCGCCCTGCTCGCTGCCGGCGACGACGATGCGCTGGCGACAGCGAGAACACACGATCCGGCCGTGTTGCGACTCGACGCGTTGCGCGCGCTTCCCGCCACACGACGCGCACGCGCGCTGCGCCTCTGGATCGACACACTTGGACTGCCTCCGCTGCCCGCGCGCGCCATCGACTGGTGCAACGCCGACCTCGAGACCGGCCGCACGGATCGCGTGCCCTGCTTCGACTGGGCCGGCCATCGCCTGCAGCGCTGGCGCGAGTTGCTGCAGGCCGCGCCGATCCGGGCGCCGCTGGATGCCGGCTTCACCGCGCAGTGGAAAGGCGGTGCACCGCTGCAGCTGCCCGACGGCGGCCGGCTTTGGCTGGACGGACCGACGGATGATCGTGCGTGGACTGTCCGCGCCCGCCAGGGCGGCGAGCGCATCCGCCTGCCCCGCCGTGCGCATACGCACGCACTCAAGCACGTGTTGCAGTCGCTCGGCGTGCCGCCCTGGGTCCGCGCCCATCTGCCGGTGCTGTGCGATTTCGATGGCCAGGTGCTGGCCGCGGGCGATCTCGCCTTCGACGCCGGCTTCGATACCTGGCTGCGCGAGGGCGGCGGCCACCTGCACTGGTCGCCGCCCGGCGCCATGCACACGGTGCCGCGCGCGCCGATCGCTTAAAATCCGCGGATGCCGAAAAAAACCGCAGCCACCGAAACCAGTCCTGTCGCCGACTTCGAAAACGCCCTGACCCAGCTCGAAACGCTGGTGGAGCGCATGGAGGGCGGCGAGCTGAGTCTCGAAGAATCGCTGGGCGCCTACGAGCGCGGGGTCGGTCTGTATCGGCGCTGCCAACAGGCGCTGGAAGATGCCGAGCTGCGCGTGAAGCTGCTCAGCGATCCCGCATCGCCGGAACGCGCGCAGCCCTTCGGTGATGCCGCGGTCGACGATTCCGATGCCTGACGCGTCGTCCGACACCGACGCGCTGATCGAGGCCTGGCGCGCCCGGACCGACGCCACGCTGCAGCAGGCCCTCGATACCGTCGCCGACGGCGAGCCGCGCCTGCACGCGGCGATGGGGCACGCGGTGCTGCTGGGCGGCAAGCGCATGCGTCCGCTGCTGGTGCACGCCACCGCCTACGCATTCGGTGCGCCCGCGGCCGCGGCCGATGCTGCAGCCGCGGCGGTGGAACTGGTGCACGCGTATTCGCTGGTGCACGACGATCTGCCGGCGATGGACGATGACGCCTTGCGTCGCGGTCAGCCGACCGTGCACGTCGCCTTCGATGAGGCAACGGCGATTCTCGCCGGTGACGCTTTGCAGACCCTCGCGTTCTCGCTGCTCGCCGAAGCACCGCTTGCTGCCGAAATCCGTCTGGCAATGGTCGCGACGCTCGCGCGCGCGTCCGGCGCAAACGGCATGTGCGGCGGCCAGGCGCTTGATCTGGCGGCAACCGGTGGCGGTGGCTCGATCGGTGTGGACGCACTCGAACGCCTGCATGCGATGAAGACCGGTGCGTTGCTGCGGGCCGCCGTCGCCCTGGGCGCACTCGCTGCAGGCGTGGATGCAGGCACACGCGCGCGCCTGGATGATTTCGCCGATGCGCTGGGCCTGGCCTTCCAGATCCGCGACGACCTGCTCGACATCGAGGGTGACAGCGCAACGCTCGGCAAGACCGCCGGCAAGGATGTCGCGCAGGACAAGGCGACGTTCCCGGCGTTGATCGGCGCCGATGCCTCACGTGCGCGCCTCGATGCACTCGCGACGCGCATGCAGGACGCGCTGGTTCCGTTCGGCGAGACCATCGCCCCGTTGACCGCACTCGGCCGCCGCGCGATCGAACGCGATTACTGAAAGACGCTGTTCGTCCAATCGTAGGACGGGTCGAGCGCAGCGAAACCCATCGTCCTGATGCCGGTCCCGTAGGACCGGCTGAATCCAGAGCTGATTTCGCGAATCATCTTCGCGCAGGTGCGGATGGCGATGATGGGTGTCGCTGCGCTCGACCCATCCTACGAAGCACGCCGCGAGTCGCGATTTCAGCTGCCGAAGAACTGGATCGTCAGCGGATGCTGGTAGTGCTCGCCGTTCAAGGCACGCACCGCGGCGAAGATGCTGCTGATCAGCCACAGCATCGCGAGGCCACACGCCGCTGCCACCAGCATCAGACCGGCCGGCAGCGTCACGATCGCGCCGATGCCGAGCGTCAGCACCGTGGCGCCGAGCAGGCCGATGGCGGCGACGAAGATCGCGCAGGCGTAGAGGCACATGCTCAGGTGGAAGTTCAGCGCGTCGCGCGCATGCGCGGCGACGAAGGCGTCGTCGTCGCGCTTGGCCAGATAGACCACGCCGGCCACCAGCGCGCCGGCAATGCCAGACATCCAGCTGGTGAGCAGCGCGAGCACCAGTGCACCGATGTGCATCGCCGCCGCCCAGTGGCGGCTGTCGTTGGCGGGCAAAGTCTGCGGAAAGGATGCGGTCTGCATGGGACACCTCCGGTCGCGAATCGTGCATGCAGCCTGCGCGTGCGTCGGCGCCAGCGCCAGACGCGGACGTCACCCGGACTTCCGGCACCCCCGCAACGCGACAGGCCCCGGCGCGGACGCCGGGGCCTGTGCGGTGCAGCCGGTTCGATCGCTTACTTGACCAGACGCAGCGCGAAGGGATACCGGTAGGCCACCCCATCGTTCGCCTTCATCGCGCCGATGATGGTCAGCACCAGCCATGCGATGCCGATCACGATACCGAGCGGCGCGGTCAGCAGCGCGCCGAGGCCGAAGGTCACCAGGGTGATCAGGAACAGCACCACGCCGACCAGCAGCAGGGTGATGTTGAAGTTCAGCGCCTCGCGCGCCTGGTCGGCGGCGAAGGGCATGGTGTCCTTCTTGATCAGCCAGATCACCAGCGGGCCGACGATGTTGCCGATGCCACCAGTGAACAGACCGGTCAATGCTGCCAGATGGCCGAACAGGCCCCACTGGCGTTCTTCCGCGGACGCGACGCCGGCGGGTGGAGGCGATGCGGTGGTGTACTTGTCGAACTCGCTCATGCGGAACGCCTCAGGTTGCGTGGAAGGACAGGCCGTGGCCTTGCGGCGCACTGTTCAGGGAAGCAGGGCGACCGTCAAGTGCTGCAACGTCACTCGCCGCCGGCAACGGTCATGCGGCCCAGCAGAATCGAGCCGGTGCGCACGTGCGATCGCGGGTCGATGTCGCTGCCCACGGCTTCGATGGTGGCGAACATCTGTTTCAGATTGCCGGCGATCGTGATGCCGTCGACCGCATGGCGGATCTCGCCGCCCTCGACCCAAAAACCCGACGCGCCGCGCGAATAGTCGCCCGTCACCGCATTGACGCCCTGCCCCATCAGCCCGGTGACCAGCAGGCCACGATCCATGTCGCGCAGCAGATCCTGCAGACCGCCGGCGTTGGCCGGAATCTCGAGGTTATGCACGCCGCCTGCGTTGCCCGTGCTCTGCAGGCCCAGCTTGCGCGCCGAGTAGCTGCCGAGCACATATCGCTGCAGGACACCGCCCTCGATCAGCGACGATTCGCGCGTGGCCACGCCCTCGGCGTCGTAGGCCGACGACTGGAATCCGCGCTCGAGAAACGGGCGCTCGAAGATGTTGAACCAGTCGGGAAACAGCTGCGTGCCGACGCTGTCGAGCAGGAAGCTCGCGCGGCGGTACAGCGCGCCGCCGGACACCGCGCCCAGCAAATGCCCGATCAGCGAGCGCGCGACCTCGGCCTGGAACAGCACCGGATAGCTGCCGGTCGCGAGCGGTCGCGGATCCAGTCGCGCCAGCGTGCGCTCGGCGGCGCGTCGACCGATCGAGGCCGGTGCGTCGAGATCGGACTCGGCAAGCGCCACGCTGTACCAGCCCTCGCGCTGCATCTGTTCGCCCTCGCCCGCGATCAGCGCGCAGCCGATGCTGTGGTGGCTGCCGCGCTCGGCGCCGATGAAGCCGTGGCTGTTGGCGTAGACGCTCAGCCCCTTCGACGTGCTGACCGAGGCGCCATCGGAATTGGCGATGCGCGGATCGGCATCGCGGCCGGCGGCCTCGCAGGCCAGTGCCAGATCCACGGCGGCATCCGCCTCCAGCACCCAGGGATGCCAGGCGTCGTATTCGTCGAAGCGGCCATCGGCACCGGGCCGCGCCATCAGTTCCGCATCGGCGAGGCCCGAGGCCTCGTCGTCCTCGGTGAAGCGCGCGATCGCGCAGGCCTGGTCGACGGTTGCGGCGAGGCTGTCCTCGCGCAGATCGGCGGTGCTGGCGGTGCCCTTGCGCTTGCCGAAGTAGACGGTGACACCGATGCCACGGTCGCGCGTGGACTCGACGGTTTCGACCTCGCCCATGCGCACGTTGACGCTGAGACCGGCATCTTCCGAGCACGAGACCTCGGCCTGGGTGGCGCCGGCGGCCCGGCAACGGTCGAGCAGGCGCTGCGACAGCGCGGCCAGTGCGTCGAGGCGGACGGCCGAATCATCGGCCGAATGAACGTCGATCAAGGCGTGGGACATGGGCAATGACTTATCCTGTTGCAATGAGAGGCATAAACGAAGATTCGGGCGAGTACCTGGGCCCCAGCCGCAAGCAGAACCGGCGCGAAGCGCTGGAAGTGCTGTCGCTGGCCGACGACCTGGCCGCGCTGTCCGAAAACCAGCTGGGCAAACTGCCCGTTCCCGAACACCTGCTGTCGCACATCGCCGAGGCGCGGCGCATCACCTCGCACATCGCGCGCAAGCGCCAGCTGGCATTCCTCGCCAAGCAGATGCGCCGCGAAAGCGACGAAACACTGGAAGCGATCCGCGACGCGATGGACGCCGGCGGCGCCGCGTCGCGCGTGGAGACCGCGCAGCTGCACCGCGCCGAAGCCTGGCGCACGCGCCTGCTCGACGATGGCGACGCCGCATTGGCGGAACTGCTCGATGCGTACCCGGAAGCCGATCGCCAGCGCCTGCGCCAACTGGTCCGCAACGCGCTGGCCGAGCGCGCAAAGAACAAACCGCCGGCCGCGTTCCGCGAGCTGTTCCGCGAACTGCGCAACGTGTTCGCGGCGGCGTCGCTGGCAGCGGGTGAAGAAGCGGCGGCTGAAGTCGAGCGCGAAAGCGACGAAGCTGCCGAACGCGGTGACGTCGACGACGCACACTGAGCGTCGTCTGCCGTCATTCCCGTGCAGACGCGAATGACGGCATCCGGCTGACGAAAGCGCGACCCGACGCGATGCCCGAGACCTGCAACAGCAACGGCAACGCCGCGAGACGCTTGCCCGCGCATGCCGGCTCTCAAGCCTGCGTGCCGCCGACGGTCAGCTGGTCGATCAGCAGATGCGGCTGGCCCACGCCGACCGGCACGCTCTGGCCGTCCTTGCCGCAGACGCCGACGCCTTCGTCGAGCGCCATGTCGTGGCCGATCATGCGCACGCGCTGCATCGTCTCCGGACCGTTGCCGATCAGCGTCGCGCCCTTGACCGGCGCGGTGATCTTCCCGTCCTCGATCAGATAGGCCTCGGTCGCCGAGAACACGTACTTGCCGTTGGTGATGTCGACCTGACCACCGCCGAAGTTCACCGCGTACAGGCCCTTCTTGACCGAGCGGATCATGTCCTGCGGATCGTCCTGCCCGGCCAGCATGTAGGTGTTGGTCATCCGCGGCATCACCAGATGCGCGAAGGATTCGCGACGGCCGTTGCCGGTCGGCGCGACGCCCATCAGGCGCGCATTGAGCGTGTCCTGCATGTAGCCGGTCAGCACGCCGTCCTCGATCAGCGTCGTGCAATGCGTCGGCGTGCCTTCGTCATCGATGTTCAGCGAGCCGCGCCGACCGGCGAGCGTGCCGTCGTCTACGATGGTCACGCCCTTCGACGCGACGCGCTGACCGATGCGGCCCGCATACGTGCTGGTGCCCTTACGCGCGAAATCGCCTTCGAGACCGTGCCCGACCGCTTCGTGCAGCAGCACGCCCGGCCAGCCGGCGCCGAGCACGACCGGCATCGTGCCGGCCGGCGCGTCGATCGCTTCGAGATTCACCAGCGCTTGGCGCAGCGCCTCGCGCGCGAAGCGTTCCGGCTTGCCGTCGCCCAGCAGTTCTTCGTAGGAGTACCGCCCGCCGTAGCCCGAGTAGCCGGATTCGCGGCGACCGTTGTGTTCCACCAGCACTTGGATGTTGAGCCGCACCAGCGGACGCACGTCGCCGGCGAGCACGCCGTCGCTGCGCGCCACCAACACGGTGTCGACGCCGCCCGACAGGCTGACCATCACCTGCTGCACGCGCGGATCGGCGGCGCGCAGCAGACGATCGACGCGACGCAGCGCTTCGACCTTCGCCTCGCTGCCGAGCGCGTCGATCTGGTCCTGGGCGGGATACAGATCGTGTGCGCGGGTGCGCGCCAGCGCGAGCGGTGCATGCGCGCGGCCATCGCGGGCGATCGCACGCGCCGACTGCGCCGCGCCCAGGAGCGCGACCGCATCGATGTCGTCTGAATAGGCGAAGCCGGTCTTCTCGCCGCTGATCGCGCGGACGCCGACGCCCTGCTCGATCGCATGCGAACCACTCTTGACAATGCCGTCCTCGACCGCCCAGCTCTCGCGGCGCGAGTGCTGGAAATACAGGTCACCGAAATCGATGCCGGGACCGAGCAACGCGGAGAACGCGCGGTCGAGGCCGGAAGTGTCGAGGCCGGCGGGCAACAGCAGGCGGGATTCGGCCAGCGCGAGCGCGCCGCCGGTGGAAACTGGAGATTCGGACATCCGACAAGTGTGGGGGCAAAGCCGCCGATGGCAAGCCGAAACTGAACCTGCACAGGCGCCGGTCAGTCGGCCGATTGCGGTCCCGTGCCCGCGCCCCGCGCGGGTTGTGCCGCGTCACGGCGCTCCACGACGTCCACCTTCGGATCCTGCCACGGGCCACTGACGTGATAGTTGCGCGCGCCGATTTCGGCCAGTGGTTTGCGCAGCACCGCGTTCGCGACCGCGCCGACGGCGGCGCCGACCGGGCCCAGCGTCAGTGCACCGACCGCCGGCAGCAGGTTGCCGGTCTTGGGCAGCACTTCGATGTCCTGGTCGTGCGTGCGCGCGGCAAGATCGGCGCTGCCGCGGATGCGGATTTCTGCGGCCGGCCCGTCAATGACGACGTTGTCGCCACGCGCGGTGCCGTTGCCGAAGCGGATGTCACCAGCGATGCGGTTGAAGCCGAAGCCCTTGCTGAAGAAATCGCGGAAATCGAACATCAGGCGCCGCGGCAGTTCGGCAACGCTGAGCAGGCCCAGCACACGTCCCGCGCCGGGCTCCACTTCGACCAGTTGGCCATCGCGCAGCGCAATCTTCATCGAACCTTCGAGCTGCGCCACCTGGAACGCATTCGGTGCGCCCGGCCACGCGGCGTCGAAATCCACGCGTCCCTGCCCGCCGACGATGCTGCCGGCGAAGCCCAGGCCCGACGCGAGCCGGCCGAAATTGTCGCTTTCCACATCGGCCTGGAGCGCGGTGCGCGCCGCCGTGCCGCGCCCGGTCCAGCGCCCGCTCACGTCGATGCGATGGTCCGGCGCGCGGACCTGCAGGCGATCGACCGCCAGACCGCCGGGAATGCGACGCGAGGCCGCGTCCACGCGGCCCAGCACGACGGTGCCGTAGCGCAGGTCGTCGATCGCGAGCTGGATCGGCGGCACCGATGCGGGATCGAGCGCGTCGTCGACCGGTGTCGATGCAGGCACACGCGCGATCAACGGTGCAGTCGGCGCCGCAACCGCCACGGCGTCCGGCTTGGGCGCAGGCGCCGGCCAGTGCAGGCGTTGCAGGGCGATCGCGATCGGCGCGCCATCGGTATCGGGAATCCGCACGTCGCCGGCCAGGGCGGCACCGTCGAGGCGCAGGTCGGTGCCCGCGTCGCGACGCGCAGCAGTGATGCGGGTCTGGCCGAGACGACCGCCGGCCAGTCGCAGATCAGCCGTGGTCACGTCGACCTGCTGCAGCGCGAGCCCGTCGCCATCACCACCCGCGCCCATCAGACCAATCCAGTCGAGCACGTCGACCACCGGCGTGCGGCCGAAGACGACGATGCCTGCAGCCGGCGCCGCGTTGTCGACGCGCGCCTGTCCCATGTCGACGCGGATACCCGCGCGCGCGCCGCTGGTACGCGCCCGCAGCGCGAGGCGATTGCCGAAGCCGACCCGCACATCGCCGGTACCGAAGGGCAGCGGCGCTTCGATGGTCGTGCGCAGCGCGCGCGCGGCGGGTTTGTCGAGCGGCGCCGGCAGCCGCAACGTTGTGCCGACGAGATCGGAACGCAGCAACAGGCGTGCGGCCGGTGCACCGGCGGCCGCGGGCGCGTTGGGCACCGCGACCTGCACCTGCCATGGCGCGCGGCCGCCGACATGCGGGCGCAGCCAAGCGAGATCGGGCGCGCGCGCCAGCAACGCGTTCGCATCGAGCGGCATGTCGAGTTCGCCTTCGAACGCGTTGCTGCGCTGGCGCACGTGACCGGTGCCTGCGCGCAACGCGAGCGTGCCGGCCTGTCCATCCTGATGGGCCTCCAGCGCGTCGGCATAAAACCCCGTCTGGTCGAAGGCCACCGAACCACGCACGTGGTCGAACGCGAGGTCGAAACGCGATTCGCGCATCGCGACGCCTTCCAGCTTCACTTCACCAGCGAGGCGCATCGGCGCGCCATGACCCACCACCACAGACACTGCGACGTCCGCCGGGCCTGCGACATCGAGCGCATCGAGCGTCTCCGCATGCGCGGTCTGGAACGGGCTCTGCCGCAGCAGCGCGAGCAGCTGCCCGGCATCGGCGTGCGCGGTGGCGGCGACCTCGACCGGGGTCTGCCCGTAGTCGCGGATCCCGGCGACCACATCGCGCAACGGCACGCCGACCAGTTCGCCGGTCGAGTCGTCGAGCCGGAAGCCGTCGTTGATGAAACGGATATGGCCACCGAGCCGCGTGATCGCCGGCCAGTCGTCCTGGAAACGGACCGTCGCATCGGCGATGTCGCCTTCGGCGAAGAACACGCCGCGTCGGTCCTTGCCGTTCTCGACACCGAACGGCCAGTCGTCGAGATCACCGGCGACGATGCCACGACCGTTTCGCACCGTGCCCGCGACCAGCGCCCTGTCCAACCACGTGCGTGCGGCGACCGGCATCCGGTTCCGCACCCAGAATTTCTTCGCGACCGGAATCTGCGCCGCGTCGACATCCGCGGCCAGATCGAGCCGCGGCCGCGTGCCGTCGCCATCGAACGACAGGCCACCGCGCGCATCGGCCGCGTAGCCATCGCCTTCCACGCGCAGGCCCGGGGTCTGGACGCGCCATGCGCCGCCATCGCGCCAACCGGCGATCTCGCCGTCGAGCCGCAGCGGGTGCGGCACGCCGAAACCGGACGGCCATTCGAACACCGGACGCGCGTCGGGATCAGGGCGGAACACGACGCCCTGACCGTCGCCGATCAAGGTGCCGCCGAGACCTTGCAGACCGGGACGATCGGCCGCCGGCGAGAATCCGAAATCCTCGATCCGCGCCGAGACGCGCACCGGACCGCCTGCACGCGCGGCGAAGGCGACATCGGACAGCACCGCGTGCGGCGCCGCCGCCTGCAGCCAGGCGCGCAGCGACGGCGACACGCCATCGCCGAGCGCGGCCAGCGCGATCAGCGGCGCCACCTCGACGCGTCCGGCGTGCATCGCCCACTGCTGCCCGCCGGCGAGGACCAGACCGTCGAGTACCTGTTCGCGGCCCTGCTGCGTGATCCGCAGCGTCGGCGCATCGAGACGCCAGTCGCCATCGGTATGGGTCCAGTGCAGACGCGCGGTGGCGCCCTCGAACGCGACCGTGGGCGCATCGCCTGCAGCCCGTGCCACATCGCCGGCGCGTTGCAGCGACAGCGTATCGAGCGCCACGTCGCCGGTGATCGCTTCGACCTTGCGTGCGCGCAGGTCGATCCAGGCGGTCACGCGGCCATGGCCTTCGCGGATCGCCATGCCGCTGGGCGCGAGCAAAGGCGACCACAGCTGCAGATCGTTGCGCGGCATCGCGACGTAGGCGCGGCCATCGCCCTGCGCGCGCAGCAGTTCGAGGCGCAAATCCAGCGGCGCGGCATCCGTATCGACCCACGCGCGCGCCGCGGCCCGGACACGTCGGCGATCGACCTGCATGCGCAGGTCCACGCGCGGCAGCGTGTGCGCGATCGACAGCGACGGTGCATCGATCGTCAGCCGCGCATCGACGACCTGCAGCTCGCCCAGGCCCTGCAACGCATCGAGCGGATCGTCTTCGGCATGAGCGGCGCCCGGCAGGCCGCGCACCTGCCAGCTGCCGTCGTCATTCCGCTGCAGCGTCAACGCGATCCCGTGCAGCCGCAATTCGGTCAAGGACCGGCCGGGCAGCAGACCCGAATACTGCGCGACCTGGATTTCAGCCGTGCCGATCGGCACCGCGGCAGCAGGATCGCCGATGCGCAGCCCGGTCACGCGCAGCAGCGGTCCCCGTCGTGTCCAGGTCGCATCGAGCGTGTCGAACGCGACCGGGCGACCGGCCCGCGCGCTGAGCCACGACGCGACCGTCTGCGGATTGCGCTCCAGCCAGGGCAGCGCGAACTGCGCGGCAACCACCGCGACCAGCGCCATCGTCACCAGCACCGCAGCCGCGAGATACCACGCGCTGCGCCGCACGCGGTGCAGGCGCGTCGCCCAGACGCCGGTCATGCCTGTGCCCACCCGGCGTGCGCGGGAGGCGCGGTCCGCCTGCGATGGCGCTCAGAGCAACACAACGTCGAACTGTTCCTGCAGGTACTGGTCGTCCGACTGGAAGCGGATCGACTTGCCGAGGAACTCCTCCAGCTCGACAACTGCGGCCGACTCCTCGTCGGTGATCGTCGACACGACCTTCGGCGATGCGATCACCAGCAGGCGATCGGCCTCGAACTGGCGTACCGCGCGCACGATCTCGCGAAAGATCTCGTAGGTCACGGTTTCGATCGTCTTGACGATGCCGCGTCCGTTGCAGGCCGTGCAGGCCTCGCCAAGCTGGCGCTCCAGGCTTTCGACGGTGCGCTTGCGGGTCATCTCGACCAGCCCCAGCGGCGAGAAGTCGTACACCGTGGTCTTGGCGTGATCCTTGGACAGCGACTTTTCCAGCGTCCGCAATACCTGCCGCTTGTGCTCGGCGTCCACCATGTCGATGAAGTCGATGACGATGATGCCGCCGAGATTGCGCAACCGCAGCTGGCGCGCGACCGCCTGCGCCGCTTCGAGATTCGTGCGGAACACGGTTTCCTCGAGATTGCGCTGGCCGAGGAATGAGCCGGTGTTGACGTCGACCGTGGTCATCGCCTCGGTCTGGTCGATGACCAGATAGCCGCCGGATTTGAGCGGTACGTCCTTCTTCAACGCACGCTGGATCTCGTCCTCGACGCCGTACAGATCGAAGATCGGTCGCGCGCCGGTGTAGCACTCGATGCGGTCGACGAGACGCGCCTGCTCGGCCGGACCCGGCGCCGGCAGGTACTGCGCGGCGAAGATGCAGAGCTTCTCGTAGGTGTCGCGCGAATCGACCTTGACCTTGTCGACATCGCGGCGCATCAGGTCCCGCACCGCGCGCATCGGCAGCGTCAGATCCTCGTAGACCCGTGCGCCCACGCGTGAATCGCCGGTGGTGTGTTCGATCAGCGCCCAGGCGCGCTGGAGATAGGCGATGTCCTCGGCCAGCGCTTCGGCACTCTGGCCTTCGGCGTTGGTGCGCACGATGTAGCCGTGGCCGCCGGTCGCCGCGGCGAGTTCGGAGACCAGCGTCTTCAGTCGCGTGCGCTCGACGTCATCCTCGATACGCGCCGACACGCCGACCACGCGCGACTGCGGCAGCAGCACGAGGTAACGCGAGGGAATGCTGATCTGCGTGGTCAGGCGCGCGCCCTTGGTACCGATCGGATCCTTGACCACCTGCACCACGATGTCCTGCCCGTCGCGCAGCAGTTCGGTGACCGGCAGTGTCGGCGCCGTCGACGGAAACAGGCTGTCGCCGCCCTCGCCATCGTTGCCGGTCTGCGGCGGCCGCATGACGTCGTTGGCGTGCAGGAACGCGGCGCGCTCCAGCCCGATATCGACGAACGCCGCCTGCATGCCCGGCATGACCCGCTGCACCTTGCCCTTGTAGATGTTGCCGACCACGCCGCGACGCCAGCCGCGTTCGATGTGCAGCTCCTGCAACATGCCGTTTTCGACCACCGCCACGCGGGTCTCGCGCGGGGTCACGTTGATCAGGATCTCTTCGGACATGTCCGGGTCACGCCTTGTGGTCGTGGATGGCGAAGGGCTGCGGCTGCAGTCCGAACGACCGCAGCAGCGCCGCGGTCTGTTGAAGCGGCAACCCGATCACGCCGGAGTGGCTGCCGGCCATGCGCGTGACGAACAGTTCCGCGCCGCCCTGGATCGCGTACGCGCCGGCCTTGCCGTGCGGCTCGCCGCTGGCGACGTAGGTCGCGATGGTGTCTGCGTCGAGCGTGTCGAAGGTGACCTCGGTGACGACGGTCGCCTCGGCCTGTCGGCCGGCGGCCACCAGCACCACGGCCGAAATCACCTGATGCGTGCGGCCCGACAGCGCCTGCAACATGCGGATCGCGTGGGCATCGTCGCGTGGCTTGCCGAACACGACGCCGTCCAGCACCACTTCGGTATCGGCGCCGAGCACGATGGCGTCCCCCGGCTCACCCCATTCCGCGAGCGCCCGCAGCCCGGCACGCGCCTTGTCGGCGGCGACGCGCAATACATACTCGGAGGCGGATTCGCCGCGGTCCTGAACTTCGGGCACATCGACATCGACCCGCCCGAAGGGCAGGCCGAGACGGGCCAGAAGATCGCGACGGCGGGGGGATTGCGAAGCCAGATGCAACATCCGGGAAGGATACCGTGCGGGCGATGTCCGACCGCCCGCTGAACCCGCGCAACCCCGGTCCGGCTCACGGGCCGTTCACCGGTACGTGACGACCCTTGTTCATCTCAATGGAGCCTCGAATGCACCTGATCCCCCGCCCCCTGCTGCTCGCCTGCGGCCTCGCCCTCGGAACCCTGTCGATGACTGCCAGCGCCCAGCCCGCCACGCACCACGCCGCGCCCAGCGATGGCACGCTGCTGTCGATCTCGGCGCAGGCAGAGGCCAGCCGGGCGCCCGATATCGCGACCCTTTCGACCGGCGTGGTGACCCAGGCCGCCGACGCCAATGCCGCGATGCGCGCCAACGCCGAGCAGATGTCCAAGCTGATGGGCGCGATCAAGGCCGCCGGCATCGCCGAACGCGACGTGCAGACCTCGGGCATCAACCTCAGCCCGCAATACCGCTACGAAGAAAACCAGCCGCCGACCATCACCGGCTACCAGGCCAACAACACCGTCAACCTCAAGGTCCGCGACATCGGCAAGCTGGGCGAGGTGCTCGATGCGCTGGTCGCCAGTGGCGCCAACCAGATCAACGGCCCCACGTTCGAGATCGAAGACGCGGAAGGCGTGCAGGATCTGGCGCGCGGCGAGGCGCTGAAGAAGGCGCAGGCCCGCGCCGAGGTGTATGCAGCGTCGCTGGGCATGCGCGTGCGCCGCATCGTCAGCATCAGCGAGGGCGGTGGCTTCCAGGCGCCGCGTCCGATGATGGCGATGCGTGCGATGGCCGACAGCGCGCCGCCGACTCCGATTTCACCCGGCGAAACCACGCTGTCCGCCAATCTCGACGTCGTTTTCGAACTGGGACGTTGACATGAGCCAGAACAGGACCACCCCCGAACCGCCGACCAGGCCCGGACAGAATCCCGGTTATCCGGAGAAGAACCCGACCGACAAGGGCGATGCCCAGCAGCCGGCAGACACCGGCGAACACAACCCGGACGACGGCGGCCTCGACCGCGAGCCGGAGAGCATGCCGCAGGATTGAATCTCCGCAATCGACTGCATCGACAGGGCCCGCCATGTGCGGGCCCTGTCGTATGCGGATGTGGATGGTGGAGCAATTGCCTCGCGGGATGGGTAAAGCGCCGCAAAACCCATCACCTGTGGTCTCAGCCGCAACGCACCGCCAATCCCGCGCTTGCATCCGTTCGTCGGGAGGGTCTTGTCGACATGCCGCAATCAGCGCAGGTTCGAGGCGAACGATGCGACGGCGCGGCTGGCCTTCGACCCCATTGGCACCGCTGCCACGTTGACGCTTCCACGGGCCATCCGGCCCGCACACAGGAGGTGGTGCATGGTGCTGCAGCCCATTGGTCCCCGCATGCGCGGACCCGTCCAGGAACCGTCGCGTCCCGATGCCGTGCGCATCGTCGGACTCAGCGGCACCCTCGCCCTCAACGCCATGTTGTTCATGGTCCTGCTGGTGCCGGCCAGTCGCGACGCGCTCGATGACGCCCTGCCGGAGCGCAAGCAGGAGTTCGAGTGGATCACCCCGCCCGCGCCGAAACCCGAACGACCGCCCGAGCGTGTCGAGGTGGTGCAACCGCGCAGCGCGCCGTCGCCGGTCGTGCCGCAGCAGACGGTGCCGCGGACCGTACCGGTCGATGCCGCCGTCGTCGTCGATGCCGGCACCCTGCTCGCGCTACCGACCGTCCAAGGCCCGCCAGTCGACGTCGCGCCAACCGTGATCGATACCACGCAGATGTTCGGCATCGCCCTGCAGTACGCGAGCGCACCCGCGCCCGACTATCCGCGTGCGGCGCTGACCGCGGGTGTGGAGGGCGTGGTGTTGCTGGAAGTCCACGTCGGCACCGACGGTCGCCCGATGGACGTGCGCATCCACCGCAGCAGCGGTAACCGCGACCTCGATCGTGCTGCCCTTCGCCATGTGCAGCGGATGTGGACGTTCCAGCCGGCGATGCGTGACGGCGTGCCGGTGGAGGCGATCGGGCTGGTGCCGATCGCGTTCAATCTGTCGAAGGGGTGATGGAGGTGCTGCTGTCCCGTCATCCTGTGGATTGGATGGCGGGCGGCGTTGTTCTTCGCACAGCCGACCTGGTCAGCAGGGGCTTGAAGCTCCTCCCCGTCATTCCGGCGGAAGCCGGAATCCAGGGTCTTGGCTATTCGCCAGTTGCCGAGCACACACGGAAGCACCTCACGACAGCCCGAATGATCGGTCCAGCGCCTTCGTTTTTCTGCCGCCCTTGCCGAAGTGCAGAAGGCACTGGATTCCGGCTTTCGCCGGAATGACGGGAGAGCTTTTCTGGGACGCCGACGCGTCGCGAGAATCAGCAAACCTGATGAAGACATCGCGCATCGACGCGCTCGAAGCTGGATCAATCGACAACCGCTACCCCGTCCTACGCCCGGTGATACGGATGATTGGCCAGCATCGCTGCGGCGCGATAGACCTGCTCTGCCAGCACCAGGCGCACCAGCATGTGCGGCAGCGTCAGCGGGCCGAGTGACCAGCGCTCGTCGGCGCGGGCCAGGACATCCGGGGCATGGCCTTCCGGCCCGCCGATGAGAAACGCGAGATCACGGCCCTGCATGCGCCAGTGTTCGAGCCGCTGGGCGAGGTCTTCCGAAGAATGCAGGCGGCCGCGACCATCGAGCGCGACCACCAGCGCGTCGCGTGGGACGGCGGCGAGCACGCGCGCGCCTTCGTCAGACATCGCGCGCACGGTGTCACGGCCCTTGCCGCGCAGGCCGGGCTCGACTTCGATCAGATCCAGCGGCAGCCAGTGCGACAGCCGCTTGCGGTACTCGGCGAAGCCCTCGGCCACCCAGGCGGGGGCGCGTTCGCCGACGGCGATCAGTTTCGCCTTCATGTCGCCGGTTGTCCCGACACAGGTGCCGGGACGCCGCGATCAGGCATCGCGACGCGGGCCGCGCGCGTCCTCCGGCGGCTGATCGCCGACGGTCCACAGACGCTCGAGCGCATAGAACTCGCGCACGCGCGGCAACATCACGTGGACGACGACATCGCCCAGGTCGACGAGCACCCACTCGGCTTCGCGCTCGCCTTCGACGCCCAGCGGCTGGCAACCCAGCTTTTTGGCGTGCTTGACGACTTCGTCGGCGATCGACTTGACGTGGCGGCTGGACGTGCCCGACGCGATGACCATGAAATCGCAGACGCTGCTGCGGCCACGCACGTCGATGTCGATGACGTCGACGGCCTTGATTTCTGCGACGGCCGCGCGGGCCACTTCGAGCAGCGCATCCGGGGACGGCGGCGGCTCGGGCAGGCGGGTCTTGATGACGTGTGCGGGATTGGACAAAGGTCTGGCTCGGAAAGTGCGGCGGAAATTATAGCGGAGCGCGGGCCGCCGCCCCGTACAACCCCTTCTCGCGGATGAATGCGGCCACAGCTGGCGGCAGCTCGTCGGTGGTCGAGGCGCCTGCCGCGAGTCGCGCGCGGATCGCGGTTGCCGAGACATGCGACAGCGGCTGATGCAGCCGCAGCACCCGTCCTGCGGGCTGCGATTGCAGATCCGAGGCCTCGCGGGTCCAGCGATCCTGCAGCGCATCTGCAAGCTCGGCCGGCAATTCCGCGTCGAGCGCACTGCCCGGCCGTTCGGCCACCACCAGATGCGCGAGCCCGAACAGATCGCGCCAGCGGTGCCAGTCCGGCAGCCTGAGCAGGCTGTCGGCGCCGACCAGCCAGGCCAGCGGCGTCGACGGACCGAGTTCGCTGCGCAGCTCGGCGAGTGTGTCGACGGTGTAACTGCGGCCGTGGCGTTCCAGTTCGCGGCGATCGAGCGCGAGGCCCGGCACGCCGTCGATCGCCAGCGCCACCATCGCCGCGCGCGTCGCGCCGTCGGCGCCGGGTGGTGCGCGATGTGGCGGATCGCCTGCCGGCATCAGATGGACCGTGCACGCCAGCGCATCGCGCGCGGCGCAGGCGATCGCCAGATGTCCGTTGTGGATCGGATCGAAGGTGCCGCCGTAGACGAGGTGCAGCGACATCGCAGCGGGTCAGGCGGCCAGCAGGGCGCCCGCGCGCGCGTCGGCGACCGCGACCAGCAGACGCTCCAGCGCGAGCCAGCCATCGACGGGATCCACGCCCCAGCGGCCGCGGCCCTTGGCGATGCGGTCGACGCGTCCGGCCTCGGCGACGAAACGCACCCAGCGCGCTTCGGGATGACGCTGCAGCGCGCGCCGGTAGCCGGCCTGGCGGGCATCCCAGATGCGCTGCGCCTTGAATTCGTTGGCCATGTTGCCGCCGCGGGCCTGCACCTGCGCCAGCTGCGCGGCCCGCGCGAGCTCCATGACGACCATGCCCATCAGCGCCGGAATCGCCGCGCCCTCCGCGCGCAGGCCGGCAAGCATGCGGACGACCTGCGCCGGCTGGCCGTTGAGCGTGGCGTCGAGCAGGCGGAACACGTCGAAGCGCGCGGCATCGGCGACCAGCGCCTGCATGCGCGGCCCGTCGAGCGTGCTGCCGTCGGCCAGCAGTGCGAGCTTGTCGACTTCCTGCGCGGCGGCGAGCAGATTGCCGTCGACGCGCTCGGCCAACTGCTGCACGGCGGCGCGGTCGGCGAGCACGTTGCGGCTGCGCAGGCGCGCCTCGATCCAGCTGTCCAGTTCGTGCGGCTTGACCTGCCAGGCGACGACGAGATGGCCGATGCCGGTGATCGCCTCGCTCCACTTGCCGCCATGCTGGCGGCTCCATTCGCCGCCGGTGACCAGCAGGGTCACGTCGGATGGCGGATCGGCGCAGAAGCCGCTGATGACCGCGGCGCCATCCTTGCCGGGCTTGGTCGTCGGCAGGCGGAGTTCGACCAGACGCCGGGAGGCGAACAGGCTCGGCGCGCGGAACGTGGCTTCGACCGCGTTCCAGTCGATGTCGCGGCCTTCGGGCTCGAAGACTTCGCGCTCTGCAACGCCCTGTTCGCGCGCGGCGGCGCGCACCGCATCGGCCGCTTCGAGCACGCGCAGCGGCTCAGGGCCGGCGATCAGATAGGCCGGACGCAACGGCTCGCGCGCGAGCTGCGCGGGCAGGCGTTCGGGCGTCAGTTCCACGAGCGGCGCATATAAATGTGGTCGCAACCGTCCACGAGCAGACTCACTCGCCTGCACGCTCCTGCGGCGTACGGAATACGGCGTCGATGCGACGCAGTATCGACGCACTCATCTCGCGCTCCATCTCCTTCGACAGCAAATCACGTTCGGAATCGGTTCCGATCGATTGCGTCGGTATTGACAGATACGCACGTGCGAGTTCCACAGCCTGCTCAGGCACGATGTCCTGTCCGTCGGCGCCAACCATCGAAAACACGACGGCATAACGCAAGTTGTATTCCTGCGCCCGGCCCTGCGCATCGATGCTCAACGGCGTCGAGGCCCAACGCTCAGATTCGATCCGCAGCGTCGCCACGTCCGTACGACTGGCGCTCGCACGCTGTACACCTGCGCTGTCCAAGGATCGGTTGAGCAACTGCGCGAGACTGCTGTAGCGGTCACGCGCCGTCACTTTCACGGGGCCGAGATCCGGCGGCAGTGTCAGCGCGTTGCGCAGATGGAAACCGCAGGCCGGCAGCAGGAGCACCAGACCGAGAATGGCGAGACGGATCGAAAACGGGCGAAGTCGGTTCATGCGAGGAGTCTGGACGAGGCAGAAGGGGGCGGCAAGCAGCGGTGGGCGGGTAACGGCGACGCCGGGTTCAGCCGGCGACGATGTTGACGATCTTGCCTGGCACGACGATGACCTTGCGCACCATCAGCGCGCCCAGGAACTTCGCGACGTTGGGCTCATTGAGCGCCATCGCCTCGATCGCGTCCTTGGGCAGATCGACCGCGACTTCGATCGTGCCGCGCAGCTTGCCGTTGACCTGCACCGCCAGCGTCAGCGCGTCACGCTCCAGGGCGGCCGGGTCGGCCTGCGGGAAGGTCTGGTCTTCGAGCAGCGTTTCCGCGTGCCCTAGCACCTGCCACAGCGTGTGCGCGATGTGCGGGGTGATCGGGTTGAGCAGCAACACGATGGTCTCGAAGGTTTCCTGACGCAGCGCGCGCGCGTTCGCATCCATCTCGTCGAACTTGCCGACGTGGTTGAGCAGTTCCATCACCGCAGCGATCGCGGTGTTGAAGCTGTGGCGGCGGCCATAGTCGTCGCCGACCTTCTGGATCGCTTCATGCAGCTGGCGGCGCAGGGTCTTCTGCGCGAGCGTGGCAGCGCTGGCATCGAACGCGCCGGCCTCCCCGCCCTGCACATGCTTCTGCACCTGGTTCCACAGGCGGCGCAGGAAACGCGACATGCCTTCGACGCCGGCCTCGTTCCACTCCAGCGACTGCTCGGGGGGCGCGGCGAACATCGAGAACAGGCGCACCGTGTCGGCGCCGTACTTGCCGATCATCGACTGCGGGTCCACGCCGTTGTTCTTCGACTTGGACATCTTCTCGGTGCCGCCGATCGAAACCGGCTGGCCGTCGATCTTCGAGGTCGCGCCGGTGATCCGGCCCTTGTCGTCGCGGGTGATCTCGACATCGGCCGGATTGATCCAGTCCTTGCCGCCGTTGCCCTGCTCCCGATAGAACGTATCGGCAATGACCATGCCCTGGGTCAGCAGGTTGATCACCGGCTCGTCGCTGCGCACCAGGCCTTCGTCGCGCATCAGGCGGTGATAAAAGCGGAAATACAGCAGGTGTAGGATCGCGTGCTCGATGCCGCCGATGTACTGGTCGACCGGCGTCCAGTAGTCGGCACGGTCGTCGACCATGTCGGCGGCGCCCGGCGAGGTGTAGCGCGCGGTGTACCAGCTCGACTCCATGAAGGTGTCGAAGGTGTCGGTCTCGCGTTCGGCAGCGCCGCCGCAGGTCGGACACGTGGTCTTGCGCCACTCGGGGTTGGACTTGATCGGCGACTGCACGACGCCCGGGTTGGCGAAGGCATCTTCGACATCCTCGGGCAGCAGCACGGGCAGTTGGTCCTCGGGCACCGGCACCGCGCCGCAGGCGTCGCAGTAGATCACCGGAATCGGGCAGCCCCAGTAGCGCTGGCGGCTGACGCCCCAGTCGCGCAGACGGAAGTTGACCTTGCGCGCGCCGCGGCTTTCCGCCTCGAAGCGCGACGCCAGCGCATCGAGCGCCTGCTGGAAATCGAGGCCGTCGAACTCGCCGGAATTCACCAGCCAGCCGCGGTCGGTATAGGCACCCTCTTCGGCGATGCGGCGCTCGAACGACTCGACGACCTGCACGGCCGCGCCGGTGTCGTAGACATCCAGCGACGCACCGCCATCGAGTGCGGACTGCATCGGATCGGTATGCGTGGCACGGTCGCGGCCGATTTCCTGCACCGCGTCGCGCACCTCGTCCGGCACGACCACCATCTGGATCGGCAGGCCGTAGGCCTTGGCGAATTCCCAGTCGCGCTGGTCGTGGCCGGGAACGGCCATGACCGCGCCGGTGCCGTAACCCATCAGCACGAAGTTGGCGACCCAGACCGGGATTTCCTTGCCGGTGACCGGATGGATCGCGCGCAGGCCGGTGTCCATGCCGCGCTTGACCTGGGTCTCCAGCTCGGCCTCGGACACGCCGCCGCGGCGCAGGTCGGCGATGAACTCGGCGAGATCCGGATTGGTTTCGGCCGCGCGCATCGCGAGCGGGTGCTCGGCGGCGACGGACACGAAGGTCACGCCCATCAGCGTGTCGGGACGCGTGGTGTAGACGGCGAGTTTGTCGTCGCTGCCGGCGACGTCGAACGCGAACTCCAGGCCTTCGCTGCGACCGATCCAGTTGCGCTGCATGGTCTTGACCGAATCCGGCCAGCCACCCAGCGTGTCCAGACCGTCGAGCAGTTCCTGCGCGTAGGCGGTGATCTTGAGGAACCACTGCGGAATCTCGCGCTTCTCTACCAGCGCGCCCGAGCGCCAGCCGCGGCCGTCGATGACCTGCTCGTTGGCGAGCACGGTCTGGTCGACCGGATCCCAATTGACGACCGAGTTGCGGCGATACGCCAGGCCCTTCTTCATCAACCGCACGAACATGCGCTGCTCGTGGACGTAATAGTCCGGCGCGCAGGTGGCGAATTCGCGGCTCCAGTCGATCGCATAGCCCAGCGACTGCAGCTGGCTGCGCATGTGCGCGATGTTGGCGTAGGTCCACTTGGCCGGCGCGGTCGCGTTCTTGATCGCGGCGTTCTCGGCCGGCAGGCCGAACGCGTCCCAGCCCATCGGCTGCAGCACGTTCTTGCCGATCATCCGCTGGTAGCGGCTGATGACATCACTGAGCGTGTAGTTGCGCACATGGCCCATGTGCAGCGCGCCCGACGGGTACGGCAGCATCGACAGGCAGTAGTACTTGGGCTTGTCGGCCCGTTCCGTGACCTCGAACGCGCGGGTCGACGTCCAGAAATTCTGGGCATCGGATTCCACCGGGGTGGGCTGGTAGGCGTTGGGATCGACGACGACGGGTTCGCTGGACACGGACTGCGTTCTGCATGCGGAGGACAGCCGGCAAGCCTACCGCAGGGCCGGGGGCGCCGCCACGCACACCGGGCCGCGGCAGGCCCGATCTGACGCCGGCCATATCCCGCAGCTACAATTCCACATCGCTTTGCCGAGTCTGCTCGTTGCCCGCTTCGTCCTCCCGATTCAAGGCCTACCGGCTGCCTGCGTTCGCGCTGGCGCTGGCGCTGCTGTTGGTGACGGGCGCGGCGAGCGTACTGGGCGTCAACAATCTGCGCGCGAGCAACGCCTGGATCGAGCACACCTATCAGGTGATCAACCGGATCGAGGTCGTCGACCAGCTTGTGCGGAGCAGCGAGGCCAGCGCGCGCGCCTACCGCCTGACCGGTCATGCCGATTTCCGCCGGGAGTATCTGCGCGTGGTGCCGGGCGTCGAGCGCGAGGTCGACGCGCTGCTTGCGCTGACAAAGGACAACCCGATCCAGGGCGCACGCGCGCGGGCGCTACAAGCGCTCGTGCAGACACACATGGAGGAGTTGCAGCGTCTCCACGACATCCAGGAGATGTTCGACATGGAGGCGGCACGCATCGCCACCAACGCGACCCGCACCTTGACCCAGTGGCGCCGTATCGAAGGGGTCAGCAATCAGATGCGTGTGGAGGAACGGCGCCTGCTTGCCGAGCGCGAGGCGCGCAGCGAACAGGCGGGTCTGTGGCTGACCGTGCTGGTCGTGCTGGGCACGCTGCTGTCCGGCGGCTTGATGATCTGGTTGATGTGGAACGTGACGCGCGAGAACCGGCGCGCGCGCATGCTGGAGCGCGAGGCACGCGATGTCGCGCACGGCATGGCGCTGACGATGGCCAGGGTCGACAAGCTGTCGGAGCAGCGGCATCGGCTGAGCCAGTATTCGGGGCTGCTGCAGAGCTGCGAAACCCGCGACGAGATCATGAAACTGACCGCCGACTCCGTCCTGGGATTGATCCCCGGTGCGAGTGGGCAGTGCTACCTGCTGCGCGCCTCGCAGAACTTCTATGAAAGCATCGCGACCTTCGGTGGCGACGTCATCAGCAGCGCCGACCTGCTGCTGCCCAACCAGTGCTGGGCATTGCGACGCGGCCAGCCGCACATCCTGACTGCAGGCGCGATCGGCATGCGCTGTGACCATCTGGATGCGAACGCCGCTCTGACTACAACCTCCAGCCTGTGCCTGCCGCTGGTCGCACAAGGCACCTCGGTCGGGCTGTTGCATATCAGTGTGCCGCTGGAGGGAGACCCGGAAGACAGCGACGCCGAGATCGTGGCGCAGATCGCCGAGCAGCTGGGTCTGGCGATCGCGAATCTGCAGTTGCGCGAAACGCTGCGCACGCAGTCGCTGCGAGATCCGCTGACCGGCCTCTTCAACCGTCGCTACCTCGAAGAAAACCTCTCCCGCGAACTGCAGCGCTGCGAGCGTCGCAATCTGCCGCTGTCGGTGCTGATGCTCGACGTCGATCACTTCAAACGCTTCAACGATACCCACGGTCATGCCGCAGGCGACGCACTGCTGAGCCAGGTCGGCCGCCTGATCCAGGCCAAGGTCCGCAGCGAAGACATCGCCTGCCGATACGGCGGCGAGGAGTTCACGGTGGTCATGCCGGAGATGGACGCCGAAGGTGCCTGCCAGCGTGCAGAGGCGATCCGCCGCGAGATCGAGGTCGCGACCGTATTGCATTTGCGCCAGACGCTCGGGCCAGTCACGGTGTCGATCGGTATCGCCACATATCCGGCAGACGGCACGACCCCCGAACTGCTGCAGCAACTGGCGGACGCTACCCTGTACCGGGCCAAGGCCGAAGGGCGCAACCGCGTACTGCACGTCTCGCACGTGTCCTGACCTCACCCACGCCGCGCGTCCGCGTGCTTCAATCGGGATCTGTCGTCATTTTCCGGACACCCGCATGACCCGTCGCCTCCGCACTCCGTCGCCCACCATGTTGGCCGGCCTGTTGCTTCTGCCTGTTGGCGCAGCCTCCGCGGCCCAGACAGCCGTGCACTGCGAGCGCCTGTTCGATGCGCGCAGCGGCCGCGTGCTCGGCGAGCACACGATCCTCGTCGAGAACGGCACGATCCGCGAAGTGATTCCAGGGCGCGCAAAGCTGCAGGATGGCGTTGAATCCATCGTGCTCGGCGACCGCACCTGTTCGCCCGGCTGGACCGACCTGCACGTGCACCTGGGCTCGCAGTCGAGTCCGGCGAGTTATTCGGAAGGCTTCCGCCTCGATCCGGTGGACTACGCGTTCCGCGCGGTCGGCTATGCCGAAAAGACGCTCTCCGCCGGCTTCACCACCGTGCGCGATCTCGGCGGCGAGGTCAGCCCGCACCTGCGCGACGCGATCAATCAGGGCATGGTGCCGGGGCCGCGCATCTTCGCGGCCGGCAAGTCCATCGCCACGACCGGCGGCCACGCCGATCCGAGCAACGGCTACAACTCGATGCTCTCGCACCTGCTGGGTCCACCCGGCCCGACCGATGGCGTCATCAATTCCGTCGACGATGCGCGCCAGGCCGTGCGCCAGCGCTACAAGGAAGGCAGCGACGTCATCAAGATCACCGCCACCGGCGGCGTGCTGAGCTACGCGCGCAGTGGCGACGCGCCGCAGTTCACCGTGGACGAAGTGCAGGCGATCGTCGACACCGCGAAGGACTACGGCTATCGCGTCGCCGCGCATGCGCACGGCACCGAAGGCGTGAAGCGTGCAGTGCTGGCCGGCGTGACGAGCATCGAGCACGGCACGCACATGGACGACGAGGTCATGCGGCTGATGAAGCAGCGCGGCACCTGGTATGTGCCGACGATCTATGCCGGCCGCTTCGTCGCCGACAAGGCGAAGGAGCCGGGCTATTTCCCGGAAGTCGTGCGCCCGAAGGCGGCAACGATTGGCGCGCAGATCCAGGACACCGCCGCGCGTGCGTATCGCGCCGGCGTGCCGATCGCGTTCGGCACCGATCAGGGCGTCGGCCCGCACGGCGACAACGCGCGCGAATTCCTCTACATGGTCGAGGCCGGCATTCCGGCGGCGTACGCGTTGCAGTCGGCGACGCTGCATGCAGCGACCGTGCTCGGCGTCGACGACCAGGGCGTCATCGAACCTGGCAAGCGCGCCGACATCATCGCGATGCCAGGTGACCCGGTCGCCGACATCAATGCGGTGATGGGCGTCGATTTCGTCATGACGGCCGGCCGCGTGCATCGCAGCCCGTCCGCGGACATCCCCGCGGACGATTGAGCCACGCCAAAGCGCTCCCTGTAGTCGCGCGCTTGCGCGCGATGAGCGTTGCCTGTGGAGCCTCACTGCGCGCAAGCGCGCGCCTGCACAGGACATTCCTACATCAGCGTAAGGACGGCAGGCGCCATGCCAGCAGCAGCGTCCAGCTCCACCAGCACACCAGCACCACACGCGCACCGATCTGATCGCCGAACAACGACGGCACCAGCAGGCACAGCGCCACCAGCGCGAAAATGACCAGCGACGGCCAGCGCACCGCGCACAGTGCGATGCCGGCCAGCAGCGCACCCGCACCGAACGCCAGGTTCCAGACCATCCACGCCGTGGCGTGCCAGCGGCTGGCGCCGGCATCGAGTTCGTTCGGGTCCAGGGCCAGAAGCCCCTGCGCGGCGAACGCCAGCGCGGCCAGCAGCAGCAGCCGCAGCGCGATGCCGGCGCCGAGCCCCGCGTCCGGCAGCGCCGCGCGCAGGCGCAATGCGGCGAACGCGATGACGAGACCCGGCCCGATCCACGCCAGCAGATTGAACAGCCACGCCATCGGCATGCCGCGCGCGCCCGACCACGCCAACGGCGCGCCCGCGGGCACGGCAGTCATCACCGCGAACAGCAACAGCGCCAGCAGCGTGCTGACGTGCGCGCCGGCGACCAGCGGCCGCACGCCGCTCATGCCGCCCACCGGAAGACGCCTTCGACACCGGTACCGAAGGTCCGCGCGATCCGGAACGCGAGTTCCAGCGACGGCGCATAGCGCCCCGCTTCCAGCGCAATGATCGTCTGCCGCGTGACGTGGCAGGCATCGGCCAAGGCTTGTTGCGTCATCTCGCCATGCTCGAAGCGCAGACGGCGGATCTCGTTGGCAATGGGGGTGCCGGTCATGCGGCGCGGCTCATCGACGATCCCGCCAGTACAGCATCGCCGCGCGCCATTGGCCGACAGCATTGGCAATGAAAAGCGCCATGAACACCGCTGCCACGGTGGCACGCGCATCAGGATCGAGGCTTGAGTAATAGGAAACGAGCGCATACACCGCAGCGCCCACCACGATCAGCGCCTCCATCGCTCGCTTCGCCCAGCGCGTGCCCTCTGACTGGATCGCGCGGTCCCGTTCGTCCTCCACGACACCGCGATGACGCGCCCGCTCGGCCAGACGGCGTTTCCGGAATGCAGGTGCGGCCACGACCATGCCGCCGTACCAGAACAACATCAGGTAGGGCCACCAGCCATCCCCGAGCCGTCCTGCCGCAATCATCTGCAGAAAGATCACCGCAGCGAGAAAGCCCTGAGCCAGGATCCAAGCGTCGCTTTCGGCGGGCGAAGGCTCTTCGCCATCGGCCGACATCCGCGTGCTTCGCCATGCCAGCCCCGCCACGTACACCAGCAGAATCAGCACGGGCCCAAGCGTCAGCGCCCGGATGGCCGGGTCTCTCGCGACAAACAGGATGCCGAAGCCGAGGAACGCAGCCGTCGGCCAGATCGCGGACCAGACAGAGACTCGCCCGACCGTCCCAGTACGGGCACTCGAGATTTGCATCCTGATCGACTCCACCAGCACAACGTAAAAAATAATTTACATCTCGACCAAGGGATGTCAACTATTTTTGACATGGTTGTATCCTGCCGATCCGTCGCCATCCTTCGGGATCGCGCCCGGCGCACCCTTCTTCAACGGATCCCCGCATGCTTCTCGACGGCAACGCCCCCGCCCCCGATGCACGTCCCCACGTCTTCGACGCGACCACCGCGACGTTCGAAACCGACGTCCTGCAGGCCTCGATGCAGACCCCGGTCCTGATCGATTTCTGGGCCGAATGGTGTGGACCGTGCAAGTCGCTCGGCCCGGTGCTGGACAAGCTGGCGGCCGAGTACAACGGCGCGTTCGTGCTGGCCAAGGTCGATGTCGACAAGGAACAGCAGATCGCGGCCGCGTTCCAGATCCGCTCGGTGCCGACGGTGTTCCTGCTGATCGGCGGCCAGCCGGTCGACGGCTTCCCAGGCGCACTGCCCGAAGGCGATATCCGCGAATTCCTGAAGAAGCACGGCATCGAGCCCGCCGAGGGCGACGCTGCCGAAGCGACCGAAGCCGCACCGCTGGACCCGGCTGCCGAAGTCGCGCGCCTGCGCGACGCGGTCGTCGCCGAGCCGGACAAGTCCGAACTCAAGCTCGACCTCGCGCTCGCACTGCTGCAGACCGGCGCGACGCAGGACGCCGAGACGCTGCTCGACGGCCTGCCGGCGAACCTCTCCACCGACGACCGCGCAGTGAAAGCACGCGCGCGTCTCGGCTTCGCCACCGTGCTGGCCGGCGCGCCGTCGACCGATGCGCTGCAGGCGACGATCGACGCCGATGCCGGCGATCTGCGGGCGCGCCATCTGCTCGGCGTGCAGCACATCGTCGCCGGCAACACGGAAGCCGGCCTTGAACAGTTCATCGAACTGCTGCGTCGCGATCGCGATTTCGACGAGGGACTGCCGCGCAAGGCGCTGATCGATGCGTTCCGCATCATCGACGATGCCGAACTCGTCGGCCGCTACCGCCGCAAGATGGCATCGCTGCTGTTCTGATCCGGCGCGCCTCCGGGCGCGTCCGTACAGCGGCGTATGGCAAGATCGGCGTCCCCTCGCCGATCGCCCGCCCATGACGCCACGCCGCTTCCGCCTGCTGATGAACCTGTGGCCGCCGTTCCTGTTTTCGGGCATCCGCGTGACCCGGATCGACGACGGCTTCCGGCACGCGCGTGTCGAACTGCGCCAGCGCTGGTTCAACCGCAATTACGTCGGCACGCACTTCGGCGGCAGCCTGTTCGCGATGACCGATCCGTTCTGGATGATCATGACGCTGCGCGCCCTCGGCAAGGATCACGTGGTCTGGGACAAGGCCGGCGAAATCGAGTTCATTCGTCCCGGCCGCGGCACCGTGCACGCGGCCTTCGATCTCGACGACGCGACGGTCGAGGCGATCCGCGCCGTCACCGCCGACGGCAGCAAGCATCTGCACTGGTTCACCACCGACGTCCTTGATGCCTCGGGCGAACTAGTCGCCCGCGTGCGCAAGCAGGTCTACGTGCGCCGCAAGCGGCGCAGTGGTCAGTCCGAGGCCGCGGTCGATTCGACGAGGTAGGCCGGCAACGGCAGCGACCAGGTAGCACCGCGGCTGGTGTCGTACTGCGCAATCTCCAGTGAACGTCCATCCGCGGTGACCGAGATGTCACGCGCGGGGCTGCGCAGGTCTGCGGGGCGGCGTGCGAGACGTTCGGCGAGCGTGCCGGTATCGGGCTGCTCGCGCAGCCAGGCGAGCGTGGCCAGGACTTGCAGGCGCGCGTTCTGGTCCTGGGCGCGCAGAGCGTAGATGTCGTATGCAGTACCTACGGTGTCACCCAGAATGCAGCCAGCACTGTTGGCGATGCATTCGAAACGACGCCAGATCGGAACCGGGCCAGTGCTGAAGCTGGGGTGCTGGTCCGTCTGCAGGGTGAGCGACTGCGCCGCGCACGGCGCAAACATCTGCTCGGCAATGATGGCGCGATAGCCCTCACGATCGAGCACCAGCCAGCTCCATGCGTTGTGTTCGCGCATCTCCGGCATCCACTCGGCGATGCCCATGCTCCACGCCAGTTCCCCGCGCATGGCTGGACAGATCGAACCCTCCGCGGCGATTGGAGCGGCGAGCGCGGCTCGGCACCTGGAAGGCAGCGGCATGTCGCGTGGCAGGTGGGCCATCATCCGGGCCAACAGCGCGCCGTACCCATCAGTCGTGAGCGCAATGCCCATCATCCGCATGATCAGCGTGTCGCTCTGCACGCCGATGCGCCGCCAGGCTGCAAGATCCCGGCAGGTCGCAGCGACGGCGTCCAGCTGATCCCCCTTCGCGAACCGCACCGCATGCGCAGTGAGCGGCCATCCCAGCAGCGTGAACGAGGGGGCTGGCACATTCGGATCAGGCGGCAGACGCCAGGCATGGTGGTCATAGGCCGACAGCGCCTCGACCCGCTGGATCAGACGAGCATTGGCGAGCACCAACGCAGCGTAATCGTCGAGCGCAGCGTCCACTTTTTCGAGGCAGTCCGAGCCGTTGAATCCGCACGGCTGAACACCAAGCCCGAGAGGATTCAGGTCAGGATACCGGGCGGCGGTGGTGGTGAATGACGCAGGCACTTTTCGCTGACGTGACGCTTCCGCCAGGGCTTTCATGTCGGCATCGGCCACTGAAGCGACATCCGCATCCGGTACGTCGTAACGCAGCACCCAAACCGCATCGAAGGCATTGCGCCCCGCGAACGCGTTCGGTGCTTCCCAACGCGCCAGCGCCGCGCGCTGTTCCGGCGTCGGCCCACGCAACCGCGACCACGTCCACAGCGCCGCCAGCACCAGCACCACGACCAGCAACCCCACACCCAACCGCTTCAACCAGCGCATGCCGCTTCCCCTGATCCGCGTCCTGCGGACCGGCAGTCTGCCACTGCGGCGGCGAGCATTCGAGACGGCCGACCCGCGCGCTCGCCTCGAGTCATAAGGCGCGACAGGTATCCTGTCTACCGCGACAGCCCCTGTTCCCGACGCATCGACGCGCTCGTTCGCGTGCTTGCGCCACGCCAGCAGATCCACGCCCGCCTCCACCGTCCTGAATGCCCGATGCTCCGACTCACCGACCTCAAACTGCCCCTCGACCACGACGATGCCGCGCTGCCCGCGGCGATCGTCGCGCGCCTGGGCATCCACGCCGACGAACTCACCGGCTTCACCGTCGCCAAGCGCAGCTACGACGCGCGCCGGCGCGGGGCGATCGTGCTGATCTATTCGGTCGACGTCGACACGCCGCGCGAGGCGGACATCCTGCAGCGGCTGGCGCTCGATCCCGAAGCCGCGGCCGCAGGCGATCAGGGCGATGGCGCCGTGGCCAGTGGCAGCGGCAAGGTCGGCGCATCGCCGGACACTTCGTACCGCTTCGTGGCGCGCGCCAGCGATGCAATGCCGCTGCGCCCGCTGGTGATCGGCACCGGTCCCTGCGGCTTGTTCGCGGCGCTGGTGCTCGCGCAGATGGGGTTCCGGCCGATCGTGCTGGAGCGCGGCAAGGCCGTGCGCGAACGCACCGTGGACACCTTCGGGCTGTGGCGGAAGAAGGTGCTCAATCCCGAATCCAACGTGCAGTTCGGCGAAGGCGGCGCCGGCACGTTCTCCGACGGCAAGCTCTACAGCCAGATCTCCGACAAGCGTCATCACGGCCGCAAGGTGCTGACCGAGTTTGTCGCCGCGGGCGCACCCGACGAAATCCTCTATGTCAGCAAGCCGCACATCGGCACGTTCCGGCTGGTGTCGATGGTCGAGCACATGCGCGCGACCATCGAATCGCTGGGCGGCGAGATCCGCTTCTCCAGCCGCGTCGACGATCTGCTGGTCGAATCCGATGCCGATGGCGTGCGCCATGTGCGCGGCGTGACCCTGGCCGACGGCGAAGAGATCCGCAGCGATCACGTGGTGATGGCGCTGGGCCACAGCGCGCGCGACACCTTCGCGATGCTGCACGCACGCGGCGTGTTTCTCGAAGCGAAACCCTTCTCCATCGGTTTCCGCATCGAACACCCGCAGTCGCTGGTCGACGCTGCGCGCTTCGGCCCGCAGGCCGGTCATCCGCTGCTCGGCGCGGCCGACTACAAGCTGGTGCACCACGCGCGCAACGGACGCTCGGTCTACAGCTTCTGCATGTGCCCGGGCGGCACTGTGGTCGCGGCCGCCAGCGAACCGGGCCGCGTGGTGACCAACGGCATGAGCCAGTACTCGCGCAACGAACGCAACGCGAATGCAGCGATCGTCGTCGGCATCACGCCCGAGGATTACCTCCCCTACGCGCCAGAAGGCGGACCGCTGGCCGGCATCGCGCTGCAGCGTCACTGGGAGTCGAATGCGTTCGCGCTGGGTGGCGGCGAGTACGAAGCACCGGGCCAGCTGGTCGGCGATCTGCTCGTCGGGCGCGCGTCGAGTGCGTTCGGCAGCGTGGTGCCGTCGTATACGCCCGGCGTGCGTCTGGGCGATCTGTCGGGCGCACTGCCCGAGTACGCGATCACCGCGATCCGTGAGGCGCTGCCGGCCTTCGATCGCCAGCTGCGCGGATTCGCGATGCACGATGCGCTGCTGACCGGTGTGGAAACGCGCACGTCATCGCCGTTGCGCATCACTCGTCATGCCGACGGCCAGAGCTTGAACACGCGCGGCCTGTTTCCGGCCGGCGAAGGTGCGGGTTACGCCGGCGGCATCCTGTCGGCAGGCGTGGACGGCATCAAGGCGGCGGAATCGGTGGCGATGGCGATGGTCGCCGCCGGGCACGCACGCGCAACCTGAGGCCAATCGCCTCGCACGCCGCGAAAACGAGCGCGTCGGATCCGGAAACGCATCACACCGTTTTCCGGCGCGCCGTCGGTATGCTGTGCGACGCACAGGGGGAACCATGCCGTACACGCCAACCGGGCCCGATTCGACGGTCTTTCCGGACATCGCCGGTTATCGCCTGCTGCGTATCGTCGGGCACGGCGGCATGGCCACGGTCTATCTCGGTACGCAGTTGTCGCTGGGCCGCGACGTGGCGATCAAGATCATGCTGCCCGAAGCGCTGGCCGACGAAGTGAGCCGGCGCCGCTTCGAGAATGAAGCGCGCACGATCGCCCGGCTCGAACACCCCAACATCGTCGGCATTCACGAAGTCGGCCGCACCGATGCGGGCCTGCCCTGGTATGCGATGCCGTATCTGCCACACGGCCATCTGGGCAACCGCGATCTCACTGGCGACCACGCCCGCGTGCGCGAGGTGCTGCGCGCATTGTTGTCGGCGCTGGCGTATGCACATGCGCGCGGCGTGATCCATCGAGACGTCAAGGCCGAGAACGTGCTGTTCGACGAAGCCGACCGGCCGCTGCTCGCGGATTTCGGCATCGCCCTGCGCCGCGGTTATGGCACGCGCGTCACGATGGTCGGGCTGGCTGTCGGCAGCACCGCCTACATGGCGCCCGAGCAGGCGCGCGGCCAGCAGGTCGACTTCCGCGCCGATCTCTACAGCGTCGGCGTGCTGGCCTGGGAGATGCTCAACGGCAGCCTGCCGTATCAGGGCGAAGACGCGCTGTCGATGGCGATCGCGCATACCCAGAATCCGATTCCGCGCCTGCCGCCGCCGCTGCGTCACTGGCAGCGTTTCATCGATCGCGCCCTGGCCAAATCGCCCGGGCGCCGGTTCGCCGACGCCAACCAGATGCTGCAGGCGCTGGCACAGGTGCCGCAGCGCGATGGCAAGCGTGAGCCGGTCATCACCGGCACGCTGCGGCGCCTCGGCGAAGGCGCCCGCCGCATCGGCGATGGCGCGCGGCAGGTGTCGCCGATGTTGTGGATTCCAGCCGTGCTGGTCGCCGCAGCCGGCATCGGATTTCTGCTACGCCCGTCGAATGCACCCGATCTCGAGCCGGCGGCGCCGCGGCAGGCGCTCGCCGCTGGCGGTGCAGCGGCGCCGGTCGATATCGAAGGGCTTGCCCACGACGATCCACGCGCACCAGCCGCCGCGGTCGCAGCGGGCGAACCCGCGACACTGAAGGCTGCGCCGGTATCCGCGTCGGACCGTCATCTCGCCGATGCCGAGCGCCAGTTGCGCGCCGGGCAGCTGGCCGCACCCGCTGGCGCGAACGCGTTCGAATCGCTGACCCGGGCTTGGCAGGCCGATCGCGAGCATCTGCGCTTCGCGCCGCTGTCCGGCCGCGCGCTCGATGCGGCGGGTGCGCGCGCCACCGCGCTGATCACCAAGGGCGACCACGTGGATGCCAGCGCGATCCTCGGCGCGGCGCGCCAGCACGCGTCCGCCACCGGCCAGGCCGATGGTGACGCAATGGGCCGTTTGCGCACCCGCATCGATGGCGCACTCGAAGATCGCATCCAACAGGCGGTCACCGATGTCGACCGCAGCGAGGCCGTGGCGAGCCTGGCGTCGGCAGAAGCCGTGGGGCTCGATGCCGCCGCCACGTCCCGCCTGCGGCGACAGGCCATGACCATTCCCGATGTCGCGGCGCTGGCCGCCCGCGTCGCTGGCGGCGCGCGCGTGATCCGCAGCAACGACGGCGTGTATGCCATCTCCAATGCACCGGTCAGCCGCGCGGATTACGGCGCCTTCGTCACGGCGACCGGCCACAAGTCGGCTTCATGCCGTGCGCGTGGTTCGGTGCTCCGTGCACTGTCGTCGAAGGACTGGGAAGACCCTGGTTTCGACCAGTCACCGACCGACCCGGTGGTCTGCGTGTCCTGGCACGACGCCGTGGAGTACGCCCGCTGGCGCAGCGAGCGTGAGGGCCGCAGCATCGTCGTCGCATCGACCGCGCAAGGCGCCAGTGTCGCCACGCGCGCGGTCGGTCCGGCCGAATGGCGCAGCGATTGCGCGGCCGCATGCAAGGACCGTATCGCCGCCGGCCGCAGCCAGCGCGACGAACTCACGAGCCGCGCACTCGATCCGCGTCGCGGTTACGACGACGTCGGCTTCCGGCTCGCGCATCTGCCCTGAATCAAGCAGTCAATCGACTGTGGCCGCGCCCCACGCTTCCGCAGTTCAGTCGTGGGGCGCATCATGTTGCGTCCCCCACCCCGCCCGCGGATGCCAATGAGTGCCCACACCCTGGGCGGACGCCTGCAGCGTCTGTTCCTCACCGGTCTGTTGACCCTGCTGCCGATCTGGCTGACCTGGATTGTGGTCAAGTTCGTCTTCGTACTGCTGTCCAACATGAGTACGCCCTGGGTCGCGCCGCTGGCGCACCGGATCGCCGCGGGTTTCCCGAATTCCATGGGCTGGGCGAATGCCGCGTCCGTGCAGGCCACGATTGCGATGCTGGCGACCATCGCGCTGATCCTCGGCGTGGGCTGGCTCGCGCGTCGCGTCATCGGCCAGCGGATGCTCTCGTGGGTGGACGCACTGGTGCGCCGGATTCCGTTGGCGAACGTGATCTATTCCAGTGCGCGCAAGCTGCTCGACATCCTGCAGACCAAGCCCGACGGCACCCAGCGCGTCGTGCTGATCGACTTTCCGCATGCCGAGATGAAATCGGTGGGATTCGTGACACGCGTGATCCGCGAACACGGCACCGGCCGCGAACTCGCCGCGGTCTACGTACCGACCACGCCGAACCCGACATCGGGCTACCTGGAAATCGTGCCGCTGGAGAAGCTCACGCCCACCGACTGGACCGTCGACCAGGCGATGAGCTTCATCATTTCGGGCGGCGCGGTCGCGCCGGACACGATTCCCTTCGACCCGCCGCCGCCGGCGCCCCGCGCCTCGGCGCCCGAAGGCACGCCCGCGCCCTGAGTCCGTGACCTCCGGCCCTTGCCGGTTGCGCACCGTGTTCGCCAGCATCGACCCCACTACCCACTGGAGCCCGACATGCAACAGCCGCTCGTTCTCGCCATCGCCGTCGCGATCGCCGTCGGCGGCGGACTCGCCGGCTGCAACCGTGATGCGCCCGCGCAGACTGCGGCGGCCACGGTCGCCGAGGTACCGGCCGAAGATGCCGCAGCGCGTGCCGCGCGGCTGACCACGCTGTATGCCGAGTACTGGGAAGAGGTGCTCAAGCTCAACCCGGTCCAGGCGACCTTCCAGGGCGATGCGCGCTACAACGATCAGCTGCCGGACTTCGGCAGCGCCGAGTACCGCGAACAGCTGCGCAGCTTCAACGCGCGCTGGCTCAAGACCGTCGAGGCGGTCGGCAGCGAAGGCCTGCAGGGCCAGGATCTGCTGAGCTATCGCATCTTCGTCGACGAGCGTCGCAACACGCTCGACGGTGAACGTTTTCCCGACTGGATGATGCCGGTCAACCAGATGGGCAGCATCGTCAGCTACTCGGTGCTGCTGGGCTCGGGTTCGAACGCGCAGCCGTTCGCCAACACCGCCGATTACGACGCCTGGCTGCGCCGTGCCGCACGCATCCCGGTGTTGCTCGACACCGAGATCGCGAACATGCGCGCCGGCATCGAGGCCAATGTCGTGCAGCCGCGCGTGGTGATGGAGAAGGTGCTGCCGCAGTTCGACACGATCCTTGTCGACGACGTGGAAAAGAGCCCGTTCTGGGGCCCGGTCACGAAGTTCCCGGACGACATGCCCGCCGCCGATCGCGAGCGCCTGACAGCTGCGTTCCGCACGCTGATCACCGACCAGCTCAATCCCGCGATCCAGCGCCAGCGCGACTTCATCGCCAACGACTACCTGCCGCATACGCGCGACAGCGTGGGCCTCGACGCGCTGCCCGACGGCATGGCCTGGTATGCGTTCTCGGCCAGGCAGCAGACCACGTCCGACCTGACGCCCGAAGCGATCCATCAGATCGGTCTGGACGAAGTGGCGCGCATCCACGAGCAGATCCGCGGCGTGATGGCGGAGACGAACTTCGAAGGCTCGCTGCAGGATTTCTTCCGCTTCATGCAGACCGATCGCCGCTTCGAGTTCCGCTCCGAGGACCAGCTGCTCGCGCATTACCGCGACATTGAACAGAAGATCGAGGCGAAGGTGCCCGAGCTGTTCTCGCTGACGCCGAAGGCCGGGTTCGAGATCCGTCCGATCGAAGCCTTCCGCGCCGCGTCGGCCGCGGGCGGCGAATACATGAGTCCCAGCGAGGACGGCAGCCGTCCGGGCATCTTCTACGTCAACACCTTCGATCTGCCCACGCGCAAGCGCTGGGACGCCGAAGACCTGTTCCTGCACGAGGCGATTCCCGGCCATCACTTCCAGCTCGCGCTACAGCAGGAGCTCACCGACCTGCCCGCGTTCCGCCGCTTCGGCGGCGAGACCGCGTACATCGAAGGCTGGGGCCTGTACGCCGAAAGCCTGGGCAAGGAACTCGGCCTCTACACCGATCCCTACGATTACTTCGGTCGTCTGCAGGGCGAGCTGTGGCGCGCGGTGCGCCTGGTCGTCGACACCGGCCTGCACAGCAAAGGCTGGACCCGCCAGCAGGTGCTCGACTACATGTTCGAGAACTCGTCGGTCAGCGAGCCTGATGCGGTCGCCGAAGCCGAGCGCTACATCGCATGGCCGGGCCAGGCGCTGGCCTACAAGATCGGCGAACTCAAGATCCAGGAATTGCGCAAGCGCAGCGAGGCCGCGCTCGGCGAGGCATTCGACATCCGGGAATTCCACGCCGAAGTGCTGAAGGATGGTGCGCTGCCGTTGCCGCTTCTGGAGGCGAAGATCGACGCGTGGATCGCGGAGCGGAAGGGGCGTGTGGATGCGCAGCCGGTGACGGCGGCGCCTGCTGACGTGGCGTCGTAGAGCTGGATTTTCGGTGGGCGGACCGGAGCGATCGCTGAGGGACCTTGCAATACTTCGAAGCCCGTCATCCCAGCGAACGCTGGGATCCATCTTCGCGGTAATGCCTCAGATCAAAATGGGCCCCAGCGTTCGCTGGGGCGACAGTGGACCGCGCGTAGAAGCCTTCCACGCTGAAGGCGCCGATTGGATTCCCGGGCGCCTCTCCATCGTTTGGAACAGCCGGACTTCGCTCTGCTTATGCGCACGAGTCGCTGGATCCCGGCGTCCGCCGGGATGACGGAGTAGTGGATGTCGTCATCCCGGCGAAAGCCGGGATCCAGCGACTTCGACTTGCCAACAGTGATCGGTCACTCCGAACGCCGCGACGCGCAAGGTGCGCCCCTGCCGCACCGCCGCTTGCCCTCCTCCATCCGTCAAGCGATGCTGCACGCCGGCCCGCGACGGGGAGGCGCCATGATCCGCACGATGTTCTCGGTGATGCTCGGCATGGTCGTCGCGTTGATGGTGATGCTCGGCCTGGAATTTGTCGGCTCGTGGATGTTCCCGATGCCCGCCGGGCAACTCGTCAACGAGGCGGACCTCGCGCAGATCGTCGCCAATGCGCCGATCGGCAAGCTCGTCTGGGTGCTGTGCGGCTGGTTGCTCGCCGCGGTGTGCGGGGGCTGGGTCGCGGCGCGGCTCGCACGCGTGCGCCGCATGAGTGCTGCGATCGCGGTCGGTGTGCTGATCGTGCTCGGGGTGATCGGCAATGCCTGGATGCTGCCGCATCCGCTGTGGATGACCCTGCTCGGCGTGATCGGGCCGATCCCGCTCGCCTGGTGCGGTGGCCGGCTCGCACTGCGGCGTGATCGCGCCGACGCGCCCGCTTAAGACAAAGGACGTTCCATGCAGGCATCGCTGCTGACCACATTGCTGTTGCCGCTCGCGCTCGGCGTGATCATGTTCGGCCTCGGCCTCGGCCTGACGCTCGACGATTTCCGCCGCGTCGCACGCTATCCGCGCGCAGTGCTGATCGGGCTCGCACTGCAGATCGGCGTGTTGCCGTGGGCGGCGCTCGGGCTCGCGCTGCTGTTCCGGCTGCCGCCCGAACTCGCGGTCGGCCTGATGCTGCTGGCCGCATCGCCGGGCGGCGCGACCGCCAACATCTACAGCCACATCGCGCGCGGCGACGTCGCGCTCAACATCACCCTGACCGCGGTCAACAGTGTGCTGTGCCTGATCACGCTGCCGGTCATCCTCAACCTGTCGCTGGAATTCTTCCTCGGCGCCGGTCAGTACGTGCCGCCGCCGACGCGCAAGATCGTCGAGGTCGCGCTGATCATCCTGCTGCCGGTCAGCATCGGCATGCTGGTGCGCGCTTTCGCCAGCGGATTCGCCTCGCGCATGGAAAAGCCGATCCGGTTGCTGTCGGTGATCGTGCTGGTGCTGCTGATCATCGCGGCCGTCGCCGGCACCTGGGACACGCTGCTGGCGTACTTCGCCGCGGTCGGCATCGCCTGCCTGCTGTTCAATCTGGTCAGCATGGGGGCCGGCTACGCGGCGCCGCGGGCGCTGAAACTGCCGCGGCGACAGGCAATCGCGATCGCGATGGAGATCGGCATCCACAACGGCACGCTGGCGATCTTCATCGCGCTCAGCGTGCTCGGTAACGCGACGATGTCGGCGCCGGCCGCGGTTTACAGCCTCCTGATGTTCTTTACTGCCGCCGCCTTCGCCGCGTGGCTCAACCGGCCCGGCGCGCGCGACGAGAACGCGACGGCCTGAAGCGGTTGCAGGACGCGGCATACGCGGCAGACTGTGCGTCCGCCTGTCGCTGGAAGTCCGATGCGCCCGTCCCTGCCCGTCTGTTCGTTCGCCACCTGTCTGCTGTCGGCGGCGCTGTCCGCCAGCGCCGCGGAGCCGCCGCTGCCGCAACTCGAGGCCTACACAGTCGATGCGTCATGGCGGCAACCGATCGCGCCTGTCCGCATCGCCGACCGCACCTGGCAGATCGGTACCGAAGGGCTGACCGCACTTCTGGTGATCACGGACGGGGGCGCCGTGCTGATCGATGGCGGCATGCCGCAGGCTGCGGATGCGCTGCTGGCGAACATGGAACGGCTGAAGGTCGCGCCCGAAGACCTGCGCCTGCTGCTGTCGAGCCACGCGCACGCCGACCACGCCGGTCCGTTCGCCGCGCTCAAGCGCCGCACCGGCGCGCACCTCGTCGCCAATGCCGAGTCGGCCGCGCTGTTCGCGCGCGGCGGCAGTGACGATCTGCACTTCGGCGACGAGATCACGTATCCCCCGGTGCAGACCGACCGCATCGTCATGGATCACGAAGTCGTGTCGCAGGGCGGCACCGATTTCACGGTGCACTTCATTCCCGGCCACACGCCCGGCAGCGTCGCGTGGACCTGGACCGATACCCGCGATGGCCGCCCGGTGCGTATCGCGTATGTCGACAGCCTCAGTGCGCCGGGATACCGGCTGCAGGGCAATCCGCGATACCCGCGGCTGGTCGAGGACTACCGGCGCTCGTTCGAGGTGGTCCGCGGCCTGCCCTGCGATTTGCTGCTGACGCCGCATCCCGGTGCGAGCAACTGGAATTACGCGGCCGGCAATACGGCGGGCGCGGACGCGCTGACGTGCGCGGCGTATGCGGATGGCGCGCAGACGCGATTCGACGCGCAGCTCGCGGAAGAACAGGCGAAGTCACGTTGAGCGCGTGATCGAAAAGTGGGCATCGACGATCGCCCGTTCGTTCGATCGAATGTGGGGTGACGGGTTTCGCTGCGCTCTACCCATCCTGAAAACCGTTCGAAACAGAAGGCCCCGCATCTGCGGGGCCTTCTGCGTTGGGTCAAGCGATGCGTGGACTCACTCGCCGCTGCCGAAGGTCCCGTAGGTCTTCAGCTGCTCGGCGACGGCCGCATCGCCGACCACCACGATGCTCTGCTGCTTCGGGTCGAAGAACTCGCGCGCGACCGACTGCACCTGCGCCGCGGTGACGTTGTTGACCTTGTCGACGTAGGTGCTGAGGTAGTCGGCCGGCCGTCCGAGCAGCCAGTTGCCGGCGAGCGCGGACGCGACCGCGTACTGCAGCTGGTTCTGGAACAGGTAGGTGCCGGCGGTGAAGCGTTTGGCGCGCTGCAGTTCGTCGGCCGGGACCGTCTGCTCGCGCATCTGCTCGAACTCCTTGAGGAATTCGCCGATCGCGGCCCCGGTCACTTCGTTGCGCACATCGGCCTGGGCCTGGAACGATCCGCCCTCCGCGCGCAGGCCGAAGCTGCTGCCGGCGCCGTAGGTGTAGCCCTTGTCCTCGCGCAGATTGCGCATCAGCCGGCTGTCGAAGCCGCCGCCGAGGATCGTATTGGCCAGCGCTGCGGGAATCGCGCGGTCGTCGTCGGCATCGAAGGCCGGGCGACCGATGCGCACCGCCGACTGCACGCTGTTCTGGCGCGGCACCAGCACGAACTGCGGGCCCTTCGGATACGCCGGCGCGGCGACCTCGGCGATCGGATCGCCGCTGCCCTGCCAGTTGCCGAACATCGACTCGGCCAGCGCCTTGGCCACGTCCGGCGTCACCGGCCCCGCGATCACCAGCAATGCGTGGTCGGGCCGGAAGCGCGCGGCATGCGCGGCCTGCAGGCCGGCGATGTCGGTGCCGTTGATCGCGGCTTCGGTCGGCAGCGTGTTGCCGTAGGGATGATCGCCGAACAGCACCCGGCCCATCGCGCGATTGGCCTGGTAGCTCGGCTGCGCCTCCGCGGCCTTGAGGCCCTGCAATGCGTTGGTCTTCGCCAGCTGCACTTCGTTGGCCGGGAACGCCGGGTTGCGCACCACGTCGGCGAACAGCGCCGCCAGCGGCTGCGCCGACGACGACAGTCCGGACGCGCTGACGAACAACCCGTCGTTGCTTGCAGTCGCGCCGATCGAGCCGCCGAGGCGATCGAGTTCCTCGGCGATCTGCACCGAGCTGCGTGTGGCGGTGCCTTCGCGCAACAGGCCGGCGAGCAGGTTCGACATGCCCGGCAGCTGCGCCGGATCACTGGCGAGACCGCCGCGTACGGCCAGCACGTAGTCGACGCGCGGCAGGCCGCCCTGGCGCGGCAGCACCCAAACGGTCAGCCCGTTGTCGAGCGTGTGTTCGACGAGGCCGAGTTCGGGCAGCGGCTTGTCGGCGCCGTAATCGGGAAGACCCGCCGGCAGTTCGGTCGGCGGCACGGTGGCGGGCGGTGCGCCGGCGGCGGCCGGCTGCTGCGCGTAGGCCGCGCTGGCGAACAGGCAGGCGCCGAGCGCCAGTGCGAGCGGACGCATGCCGCGGGTCGGAATGTGGTGCTTGTCCATGTCGATCTCCTCAGTCCTGCGCCGGTGCGGCAGCAGGCGCCGGCGCAGCCGGCGGGGCGATGCCGCGCGCAGGCGCCATCGCGGCGGGCACGCGATCGATGACGGTGCGGTTGGCATCGGTCAGATAGGTCTTCGCCACACGCTGCACGTCGGCGACGGTCACCGTCTGCACCCACTCGGGGACCTTGTTGAGCGTCTCCGCATCGCCCCACAGCAGCTGCGCCTTGGCGAGCTCGTCGGCGCGCGAGATGAAAGGCTCGAGACCGTTGACGTAATCGGCGAGCAGCTTGGTCTTGGCGGCGGCCAGCGTCTCGGCCGGCACGCCCTCGGCAACGATGCGCGCGACTTCCTCGTTGACCGCGCCCAGCACCGCGTCCGGCTCGACGTTGGGCTTGTACAGCGCGAACAGGGTCAGCAGCGTCGGACCGTCGTAATCCCAGGCGTGACCCAGCGGCCAGCCCAGGCCGCCGTCGATGTTGAGCAGTTGCTCGCGGCCCTTGACCAGCCCCTGATAGAGGCGCGAGGCATCGCCGCCGGCCAGCAGCTGCGACAGCACCGCCATCGGCGCGTGATCGGCGTGGCCGCGCGCGGGCATCTTCCAGCCCACCGCGAGTGCCGGCACCTGCGCCAGCGCATCGCCCTGTGCTTCGCGCTTGCCTTCGGTGTTCAGCGGTTCGGACACGTCCGGACGCGCAGGCGTCGCACGCGACGGGATGTCGCCGAAGTATTCCTCGACCAGTGCGAAGGCTTCTTCGGCCGAGATGTCGCCGGCGATGCCAATGACCGCATTATTCGGGCCGTAGTAATCGCGGTGGAACGATTCGACATCGGCGAGCGTCGCGCCTTCGAGATCCTTGAAGCTGCCGTAGCCGTCATGCGCGTTCGCCCACTTGGAGAACGCCAGCCGGTTGATGTCGAACACGAAGAACAGGCCGTAGGGCTGGTTCTGCACGTTGACGCGGATCTCTTCCTTGACCACATCCTGCTGGTTCTTGAGGTTCTGCTCGGAGAAATCCAGCGTCTTCATGCGGTCCGCTTCGAGCCACAGGATCGGCGCGAGCGCGGACACCGGCGCGGTCTCGATGTAGTTGGTGTAGTCGGGACGCGTGGAGCCATTGAGCCGGCCACCGCCGCCCTGGATCACGCGATCGAAGGTGCCCTTGGGCGCGACCGGCGTGCCCTGGAACATCAGGTGTTCGAACAGGTGCGCGAATCCGGTGCGGTTCTCTGGCTCCAGGCGCATGCCCACGTGATAGACCACGCTGACGCCGACGGTCGGCGAACTGCGGTCTTCGGACACGACGACGGTCAGGCCGTTGTCGAGCTTCCTGGTTTCGATCGGCAGACGCCAATCGGCCTGTTGCGCGGCCGCGGGCGCGGCCAGCATCGCGAGCAGCACGCATGTGCCACCCAGTCCTGCGAGTCGTTTCATGGTCGGTTCCCTGTCCGCCCCGCTCCCCGGGGCACGGACTCCGACTATAAGTCGCGGCGCGACGGCTGCGCGTGCCGCTGGTCACGCGCAACGCGACATCGGGATCCACGTTGCCGCGCCATTGCAGCGGGCAGACGCGCCCTACTGCTTGCGCGCGTCGACGTCCGCGTCCACGTCGTCGAGTCCGACATTGCTGCGCGCCGACTCGTAGATCTCGCGGTCCAGCAATCCGGTCTCGCGTGCGACGAGTACCGGCACTAGCATCTGCCCGGTGACGTTGGTCATCGTGCGCATCATGTCGAGGATGCGGTCGATCGCCAGCAACAGGCCCAGGCCTTCGAGCGGCAGGCCGGCCGCAGACAGCACCACCGTCGCCATGACCACCGCCGTACCCGGCACGCCCGCGGTGCCGAAGCTGCCGAGCACCGAGGCCAGCAGGATCGCCGCGTACTGGGCGAAGCTCAGTTCGATGCCGAAATACTGCGCGATGAACACCGACGCGAGCGTGGGATAGATCGCGCCGCAGCCGTCCATCTTGATCGTCGCGCCCAGCGGCACGGCGAACGCGGCGTAGTCGCGATTGACGCCGAGGTTGTGGGTCACGCTGCGCAGCGCGACCGGCATCGACGCCAGGCTCGACGAACTGACGAACGCGACCTGCATGCCGGGCGCGGCGCCGCGGAAGAACTTAAGCGGGTTGAGCCCGTGCGCCAGCAGCAAGCCGCCGTAGACGAACACGATGTGGATCGCGCAGGCGACGTAGAGGGCGATGACGAAACTGCCGAGCGGCAGCAACTTTTCAAAACCGTAGGTACCGACCAGCGCGGCGATCAGGCCGAAGGTGCCGATCGGGGTGATCTCGAGTACGAAGCGCGTGACCTGGATCATGGCGTCACTCGCCTGTCCGACCAGCGCGCGCAGCGCGGCGACCCGTTCGCCCAGCTTCACCAGCGCGAAGCCGAGCAGGCCGGCGAAGAAGATCACCTGCAGGATATTGCCGTTCGACAACGCCGCAAACGGATTGGTCGGCACCACGTTGAGCAGCACCTCGACCGGCGTCGGCACTTCGCGCACCATGTAATCCGCGGCCGGCATCAGCGAACCCGCCTCGATGCTCAGGCCCGGATTGAAGGTGTAGGCGACGGCGAAGCCCACGCCGACCGCGAGCACCGCGGTCGCGGCGAACCAGCCGAAGGTGCGTCCGCCGAGCGCAGCGATCGACTGCTGCCCGTGCAGCGCGGCGACCGCATTGATCACCGCGAAGAACACCAATGGCACCGCGATCATGCGGATCAGATTCACGTACAGCGTGCCCAGCGGCTGCAGCCATGTCCCGGCTGCCGGCCCCATCAGCCAGCCGACCAGCGCCCCGAGCACGAATGCGCCCAGCACCCGCTGCCAGAACGGGATCCGGAACCACCAGGCCAGAGCATTCATTCGAGGGTTGTCCGCGACATCAACAGGCGACGATACGTGACGCCATCCATGTTGGCGATGCCGGCGCCAGGACGCCAGCGTCCCAGATACAGAACGATGGGCGCGGTGTCGTCGCACCGCGCGTGCAGTCATCGAAGCGCCGCGACCGTGGCGCCGCCGTGAAGCTGACATGCACGATAGGCATAATTGCGCGGCGTTTTTCCCGGAATCCTCTGCCCCATGCGCTTTCTCACTGCAGGCCTCGCCTGCTCGCTGACCCTGCTCTGCGCCGCGTGCGCGTCCTCCGGCACCTACACCGCCGGCCATGTCGGACCGATCGATGTGCCGCCGGCCGCATCCCGCGCCGACGAGACCGCGCAGTGGTGGTACCGCAGCGGCGCAGCGCGCGCGGCCGGTAACGGCGCGATGGGCGGCAACGCCAAGAACGTCATCGTCTTCCTCGGCGACGGCATGAGCCTGACCACGGTCGCCGCGGCGCGCATTCTCGAAGGCCAGCGGCTGGGCGGCAGCGGCGAGGAGCACGCGCTGAGCTGGGAGCAGTTCCCGGCCACCGGTCTGTCCAAGACCTACAACACCGATTCGCAGACCCCCGATTCGGCCGGCACGATGACCGCGGTCGCGACCGGGGTGAAATCGCATATGGGCGCGATCGGTGTCTCGTCCGGCAGGCGCTTCGATTGCGAAGACAGCCGCCAGGGCCACGTGCAGTCGTGGCTGCGCCTGGCCAGTGATGCCGGCCTCGACACCGGTATCGTCACCACCGCGCGTCTGACCCACGCGACCCCGGCGGCAACCTACGCGCACGTGCCGGACCGCAACTGGGAGAACGATGTCGATCTGCCGGACGAGGCGCGCGCCCAGGGCTGCCGCGACATCGCCCAGCAGATCCTGGACTTCGCGCCGGGCCGCGCGCCGAAGGTGCTGATGGGCGGCGGCCGCGGCATGTTCCTGCCCGCCGGCGTGCGCGATCCGGAATACGACGACAAGGTCGGCCAGCGTCTCGACGGCCGCGATCTCACCACCGAGTGGCTGGCAGCCAATCCCGGCGGCGCCTTCGTCTGGAACACCGCGCAGCTGCGCGCGGCAGCGGATGCCGACGCGGTGTTCGGTCTGTTCGAACCCGACCACATGCAGTACGAGCACGACCGCAACCAGGGCGACGACGGCGAACCGGATCTGGCCGAAATGACCCGCTTCGCGATCGAGCGTCTGGCACGCGATGGCAAGGGCTACGTGCTGCTGGTGGAGAGCGGTCGTATCGACCACGCCAATCACGAGGGCAATGCCTTCCGCGCGCTCGACGAGACCGTGGCGATGTCGCGCGCGGTGCAGGCGGCCGCCGAGGCGACGTCTGCCGAGGACACGCTGATCCTCGTCACCGCCGACCACTCGCACACACTGAATTTCGTCGGTTATCCGACGCGCGGCAATCCGATCCTGGGCAAGGTGCGTGGCCGGGTCAGCGAGGACGACGATCCGAACGCCTATGCGCTCGACGCGACCGGGCTGCCCTACACCACGCTGGTCTACGCCAACGGACCCGGCTACACCGGCGCCAGCAACCAGCAGCCGGCCGGCCCGAAAACACACTTCCACAAGCCCAGCAGCTTCGAGCCGTCTGACGGCCGGCCGGACCTGCGCGAAATCGACACCGAACATCCGGATTTCATGCAGGAAGCGCTGGTGCCGATGAAGAGCGAATCGCACGGCGGTGACGATGTTGGCATCTGGGCGCGCGGGCCGGGCAGCGCGGCGGTACGTGGCACGGTCGAGCAGAACGTGATCTATCACCTGATCGTGCAGGCCACGCCCGCGCTGCGTGCGCAGCTGTGCGCGACCGGCCACTGCAATGCCGACGGCGTTCCGGTCGACCTGCCGGCGATGACGCCGGTGGATGCGCCGGTGCGCGCGGCCGACTGAAGCCGACGCCATTGATCCGTACGCGATCGGTCACCCCGATCGCGTACGGAGCGTTCCACGCACGGCATCCTGCCTCGCCCGAAAGTACAACGCGGCCTGCCACAACGACGGGATAAGCTGGCCGCATCCCCATTCGAAGCGGAGCGGCACCCATGAATCGACTCGACGGCAAGGTCTGCGTGGTCACCGGCGCGGCCAGCGGCATCGGCAAGCGCATCGCCGAGGTCTACGCCCAGGCGGGGGGCAAGGTCGTCATCGCCGATCTCAAGCTCGATGCGGCCGAAGCGACAGCCACCGAAATCCGCGACGCCGGCGGCGATGCGCTGGCCGTGGCGATGGACGTCACCGACGAGACGCAGGTGGTCGACGGCATCGCGAAGGCTGTCGCGCATTACGGGCAGGTCGACGTGCTGGTGTCGAACGCCGGCATCCAGATCGTCAACAAGATCACCGATTTCAGTCTCGCAGACTGGAAGAAGATGCTCGCCATCCATCTCGACGGCGCGTTCCTGACCACGCGCGAATGCCTGCGCGACATGGAAACCCGCAAGACCGGCGGCGCGATCATCTACATGGGCTCGGTGCATTCGCACGCCGCGTCCAAACTCAAGGCGCCCTACGTCACCGCCAAGCACGGCCTGCTGGGCCTGGCCCGCACGGTCGCCAAGGAAGCCGCCGCCTATGGCGTGCGCGCCAACGTGATCTGCCCGGGCTTCGTGCGCACGCCGCTGGTCGACAAGCAGATTCCCGAGCAGGCGAAGGAGCTGGGCATCAGCGAGGACGAGGTGATCCAGGACGTGATGCTCAAGGACACGGTGGACGGCGAGTTCACCACCGTCGATGACGTGGCCAACGTCGCGCTGATGCTGGCCGCGTTCGAGACCAATGCGTTGACCGGCCAGAGTCTCGTCGTCAGCCACGGCTGGTACATGCAGTGAGCGAGGCCGCGGTCCGCCGGCACGTCGCGCGCTATCCCACCGTCGCCCTGGTGCTGCAGGGCGGTGGTGCGCTCGGCGCCTACCAGTGCGGCGTCTACGAACGTCTGCATGAGGCTGGCATCGCGCCGAACTGGTTCGCCGGCATTTCGATCGGCGCGATCAACGCGGCGATCCTCGCCGGCAATGCGCCCGAAGACCGCATCGCGCAACTGCAGGCGTTCTGGCACACGATCACCGAGCCCGCCGGCCCGATGTCGTTGCCGGCATTGGCGATCCGCACCGCGATCGCCGGCCTGCCCGAGGATCCGATGCTGCTGTCGTGGGCGCGCGGCATGAGCGCGATGGGCGCACTGCTGCAGGGTCAGCGTGGTTTCTTCGAAGCGCGGCCGATCTCGCCGCTGCTGTTGCCCGGCGATGGCAGCGATGCGGCGACGAGTTTCTACGACACATCGCCCTTGCGCGAAACGCTGCTGCGCTTCGTCGATTTCGACCGCATCAACCGCGACCGCGCTGTGCGCCTGACCGTCGGCGCGACCAGCGTCACTCGCGGTAATTTCCGCTACTTCGACAGCGCGCTCGAGCCGATCCGCGTCGAGCACATTCTCGCCTCGGGCGCGTTGCCGCCGGCGTTTCCGGCCGTGGAAATCGACGGCGAGCCGTACTGGGACGGCGGCATCGTGTCCAACACGCCGTTGGAATACATCCTCGACTGCCGCCCGCACGAGGACACGCTCGCCTTCCAGGTCGACCTGTGGAGCGCGCGCGGTGTGGCGCCGGCGTCGATGCTCGATGTGCTCGAGCGGATGAAGGACATCCGCTTCTCCAGCCGCACGCGCCACGGCACGCGCATGGTCGAGATGGCACAGACACTGCGCACGTCGCTGAAGGAACTGATCGAGCATCTGCCGGATCGCGTGCTGCCGGCGCACCTCGAAGAAGCGCTGTCGCCCTATCTCGACGATCGCGTGTTCAACGTGATCCATCTGATCTATCAGACCAAGCCGCATGAGCAGCAGAACAAGGATTACGCCTTCGGTCACATCCCGCTCCGCGAACACTGGGACAGCGGCCGACGCGACATGGATCGCACGATGGCGCATCCGGATTATTTCGATCTGCCAGATCGCGCGCGCGGCGTGGCAACGCATGACGTCCATCGAGCGCGATCGAAGGGCTGAGCCGACGCGCTTCGAGCGCCGGTGCTCGCCTGTCTGAAAGTCGCGATCACGCATGCCGGCATCGGCCAGACACCGCACGCGATTGCACAACTGGGGACAACCCCAGCTGTCTGCGCAAGGCGCTCCAGATATCCTGAATAGGTTCTTTTACCGCACAGGATCTGCATGAGCATCGCCCCGACTGCATCGCACTCCGCGTCCAGCCTTCCGCCGCCGCCGACCAGTGAGCCCGCACGCCACACGGTGCAGCCAGCGGAAAGTCTGATCCAGATCGCGAACCAGTACGGTGTGTCGTCGCAGGATCTGCTCAAGGCGAATCCGCAGATCGCCAATCCGGAGATGATCTATCCCGGCGACGGCCTGGTGATCCCGGCGCGCGTCAGCGACAGCAGCAGCCAGGGTGTGTCGATCTCGAACAGCGGGGGCATCAGTGCCCAGCAGGGCACGCGCAGCGAGACGCGTACCACGACCACCAGCGATGCCGGCACCGTGCACCAGTCGACAACGTCGAGCAGCGCCAATGTGAGCGTCAACCCGAGCGCAGGCTCGGTCACCGCGTCGGGCGGCGTGGCGTTCAACGAATCGGTCAAGAGCGCGAACGGCTACGGCGTGAGCTTCGGCGGCGGCGCGAACGCGTCGATCAGCGGCGGCGTCAATACCGCCAACGGCGTGACCACGTACAAGGCATCGAGCGATGTCTCGGTGTTCCTCAAGGGCGGCGTCAACACGCCGCAGGCGGGCCTGGAGATCGGCCGCACCGACGGCATCCGTGCGTCCTACCAGGTGGCAATGCCGGCCGACGCCGGCGTGAATCCGCTGTCAGTGAATCCCTTCGACCCGCAGTCGATGCCGGTCGGCACCACAGTCACGATGAGCGGTTCCGATTACAGCACCAATGAATTCAAGGCGACGTTCCGCAACATCGCCACGCAGACCAAGGTGACCGACGAGACCGGCGTCAGTACGGTCGTCGCGCGTACCGGCGAAGACACCGTGCGCGTCACCGCCGGCCCGACCGAAGCGATCAAGGCCTACAACGGCGTCGGCGTGGAGTTCGGCGTCGGCAGCATCATGCTCGGCCGCAACGACAGCCTATCGGGCGCGATGCTGCGCACCGCCGAGTTCGATCTGTCGAATGCAGCCGGGCAAGCGGCCTACAACGACTTCCTCGCGGCCGGCACGCTGCCCGAGGCCAATGGCGGCGGCGTGGCGAATGTCGCGACCGTCGAACGCCTCGACTACAGCTCGCAGACCAACCTCAGCGCCAAGCTGGGACCGTTGAACCTGTCGCTGGACGGCGCGAAGAACACCGGCAACATGGTGCTCACCACGCATGCCGACGGCAGCATCGAACGCAATGTCGATCTGCAGTACGCGGGCAACGTGCCGATGAACATCAACCAGCGCTGGGACGCCGCCGGCAACGAGATCGCCGATGCACGCGTCTACAGCTACGACGTCAAGGTGGACGCCAGCAACGTGCAGCTGCTCAACGCCGCGCTGAGCGGCGGCCTCGATGGCGCGCCAGTCGCCGAAGGCCAGACGGTGACGCTGGGCTTCAGCGAGACGCAGATGAGCGCGCTTGCCGGGCAGACCTCCGCCGCCGTGGACAACGGCGCGCACATGAGCCTCGGCACCCTGCTCGGCTACATGAACACCGACGGCAGCTACCCGACGCCGGGTGCCTGGGACTTTGCGTTGTCGTTGGGCCGCAACCTGGGCAACAGCGACTACGGCCTATCCGAGCGGCTGTTCTCGATTTCCGATGGCAGCACGGCGGGCGGCTTCGGCGACCGTAGCTATGCGCGCATCGATGCGTCGGTAACAGCGCACGAGTGAGGATCGGCCGGCGCGTCGCAATGACGCGGCGGCGTGTGAATCAGAACGTCCCGTCGCTTTGCGGCGAGACGTTTTCGTTTTCCAGGTGGTGGTGGGACGTTCGCGATCCGTCGCCGCGCTGCGTGAGCATTTCCCCCGGCGCCCTCCCCAGCGAACAACAGCTGGAAACTCGTCCGGGCTGACCAACCCTGAAGTCCCGTCAGCCCGGCGAACGTCGGAAGCTTTTCAGAACAGCCGAATGGCTGGACGTCCAGCGCCTTGAGGCTTCATGCGCACTGACGACTCACTGCTGCAATGTTGTTGCAGCACGTGCGCGAATACATCCCTGCCAAAGACACTGGATCCCGGCGTTCGCCGGGATGACAATCAAAGACACTGGATGACCAGCCATCCAGCTGTTCCAAAGCACTTCCGGCTTTCGCGGCGAAGACAGCGAGCTGCAGCGCCGCGTTCCTGGAGACGGGACGTGCCCTCAGAACGGCTTCGCCAGCACCAGCCACACCACGCCGACCAGCAGCAGCACCGGAATTTCGTTGAACCAGCGCAATGCTTTCGTCGATGGCAACGCGCGTCCCTTGTCGACGCCTTTGAGCCAGCGCCCGGCGACGATGTAATGCACCACCAGCAGCACCACCAGTCCGAGCTTGGCGTGCAGCCAGCCGGCACCGCCGCCCATCGGCGCCATCGTCGGGAAGTCGGTGATGAACATGTAGCCCATCCACAGGACGAGCCCCAGCCCCAGCGCCAGACCGAGCATGACGTGGCCGAAGCGGTACAGACGGCGGCCCATCAGGACCAGGCGGGCGCGCACGTCGACGGTGTCGCCGGCCTCGACGAGATTGATCAGGATGCGCGGCAGATAGAACGCGGCGGCGATCCACGCCATCACGAACACAAGGTGGAAGGTCTTGACCCACAGATAGGCTTGCATCGCGCTGGCTCCCTCGGTTGACGCGCAAGGATCGCACGGCCGTGCGTGCCGTTCGCATTCTGGGCGGGGGCTTCGACGCTGCGTCGCGTCGCCGGCAGCCTAGAATGCGCATCCCCGCACCTGTCCGGCTCCTCGATGTCCAAGCAATACGACCGCGCCTATTTCGACCGCTGGTACCGCGCCGGCGACATCGGCGGCCGCGCACGCCTGGCGCGCAAGGTGGCGCTCGCGGTCGCGACGGCCGAGTACCACCTGGAACGCCCGCTGCGCACGGTGCTCGACATCGGCGCCGGCGAAGGTGCCTGGCGTGCGCCGCTGCTCAAGCTGCGTCCGAAAGTGCAGTACCTGGGCTTCGACGCCAGCGAATACGCGGTGTCGCGCTTCGGCCGCGCGCGCAATCTGCATCACGCACGCTTCGCCGACTTCGAGATGCTGCGGCCCTGCCCGCCGGTCGACCTGCTGATCTGCAGCGATGTGCTGCATTACCTCGAGACCCGCGAACTCGACCGCGGCCTGCCCGGCCTGGCCGACCTCACCGGCGGTGTCGCGTTCCTCGAATGCTTCACCCGCGAGGACGGCGCCGAAGGCGACGACCACGGTTTCAAGCAGCGCCCCGCGCGCTTCTACCGGGACCGTTTCGCCGCTGCCGGTTTCCGTGCGCTGGGCTCGCACTGCTGGCTGTCGCCGCAGCTGGTGGACGCCGCCACGGCGCTCGAATCGGCCTGATCACCCGCGCGCACGCGCCTGAATCGCGCAACAGCGCGGATCGGCCGTGCACGGACTATGCGCTATGCTGCGCCGCAGCAACCCCAACCACCGGAATGCCGATGCTGTTCTACCAACTGCACGAGATGGGCCGCGCCTGGATGAAACCGTGGACGCTGCTGGCCGACGCGAACGCCAAGGCGTTCGGTGCCGACAGCACCTGGCTGTCCAACCTGCCCGGATCCGAGCAGCTCTCTGCCGCCAACGAGCTGCTGTACCGCATCGGCAAGGATTACGAGAAGCCAGCGTTCGACATCCATGCCGTCGAGAACGACGACAACGCCCGCACCTATCCGGTCGTACAGCTCGACGCGCTGGTGAAGCCGTTTTGCAAGCTGCTGCGCTTCAAGCGCTACACCGATGATCCGGCGCATCTGGAAGTCATCAAGGCGCAGCCCACCGTGCTCGTCGTCGCCCCGCTGTCGGGCCACCATTCGACGCTGCTGCGCGACACCGTGCGCACGCTGCTGCGCGACCACAAGGTCTACGTCACCGACTGGATCGACGCGCGCATGGTGCCGGCCGACGCCGGTGCGTTCTCGCTCGACGACTACATCGCCTACATCGAGGACTTCATCCGCCACATCGGCGCCGAAGACCTCCACGTGGTCAGCGTGTGCCAGCCGACCGTGCCGGTGCTCGCGGCCGTGTCGCTGATGGCTGGGCGTGGCGAGACCACCCCGCGTTCGCTGGTGATGATGGGCGGTCCGATCGACACCCGGGAGTCGCCGACTGCGGTCAACAACCTCGCGACCGAGAAGCCGCACACCTGGTTCGAGCAGAACGTGATCCATCCGGTGCCGATGAACTATCCCGGCCGCGGTCGTCTGGTGTATCCGGGCTTCCTGCAACACATGGGCTTCATGGCGATGAATCCCGAACGCCATCTCGAATCGCACTGGGATTTCTACCGCGACCTGGTCAAGGGTGACGACGACGATGCGCAGTCGCACCGCCGCTTCTACGACGAGTACAACGCCGTGCTCGACATGCCGGCCGAGTACTACCTCGATACGATCCGCGTGGTGTTCCAGCAGCATTTGTTGCCGCGCGGCGAGTGGGTGGTCGCGGGCGAGCGCGTGGATCCGTCGAAGATCACGGGCACCGCACTGCTGACAATCGAAGGCGAGCTCGACGACATTTCCGGCGAAGGCCAGACCCGCGCCGCGCACACGCTGTGCACCGGTGTGTCGGAAGCCGACCGCGCGCATCTCACCGTCGAGGGCGCCGGCCATTACGGCATCTTCAGCGGCCGGCGCTGGCGCACCCAGGTGTATCCGCAGGTGCGGGCGTTCATCGCCTCGCACGCGCAGGGCGCAAGCCCGGCGAAATCGGCGCCAGTCGCGAAAACCGCGCGCAAGAAAGCAGCGAAGCAGACGACGAAGAAACCGACCTGATCATGCGCGCCACGCAGGCGCGGATCACGCAAACAAAAGGCGCGCCGGTCGAAACCGGCGCGCCTTTTTCGTTGATCGGAAAAACGAGTGCTCAGCTGTACTGCGCGGTCTTCACCAGCAGGTGCTTGGCGATGCTGCCGTGCATGCGGCCGATGCCGCGGAACAGGTGCAGGCTGGCGAACAGGGTCAGCACACCGGTGACCAGCAGCAACGGGGTCGCGATCAACGGGAAGGACGTCGACAGTCCCGCATCGTTCGACCAGTTCAACACCGACAAGCCGAAGTTGTTGACGCCCGGCGTCGCCATGCCCGTCCACACCAGCAGCGGCGCGGCGATCATGCTCAGCGACAGCGACAGCAGGGTCACGTTGATCGTGAAGTAGACGATGCCCAGCGGCAGCATCAGCAGCAGATAGAGCAGCGTGCTCCAGGTGCGTGCGTCGGTGAACATGTCGCCGATCCGCTGCAGCCAGTTGCGACCGCGCGCCGAGTACAGCGGCCGACGCGGCATGCGTTCGCCGAGCATGACCTCGACCAGTCGTCCTTCGACCAGCGACAGCAGCCGCACCGAGCCGAAGAACAGGATCAGCAGCGGAATGCCGATCAGCACGACGACCAGACTCAACGACACCGACAGGCCGGTGACGACCCAGGTGAAGTAGAAGATGCCCGTCGCCAGCGACAACACCATGTAGAACATCGACGCGTAGGTACGCGGGTCGGCGGCGACGCCGAAGAAGCGGCCGACCAGCGACGTGCGCGGCTTCGGCGCCGGCGGCCGCAGCGCGGTCTGCACCTTGACCTCGGTGTCGCGATAGATGTCGGCCACCTCGTCGGGCGCGCCGTAGCTCGACGCGACCGACGCGATGACCTCGGCTTCCGAACGGCCCGGCTGTTCGGCCAGTTCCGAGCGCAGGTATTCCTCGGCGTCGTAGAGCGCGTCCTGCACGAGTGCGGGATCCGCGCCGGTGAGCGCGACGCGCAGCTGTTCCAGGTACTCGGGGATGCTCTGCGGCGGACGGTGCATGTTCGTGTGGCTGCTGTTCATTGGCGCTCCCCCTCCAGGACGGCGTCGACGGAATCCCGTGTGGCCCGCCAGGCGGCGGTCCACTGCTGCAGGGTGATCCGCCCTGCCTCGGTGATGCGGTAGTAACGGCGCGGCGGTCCTGCCACCGACGGTTCGACGTGGCTGTCGAGCTGTCCGGCAGCACTGAGATTGCGCAGCACCGGATACAACGCGCTCTGTTTGCCGCTGAGCACGCCGTCGAGCGATTCGAGACGCTTGGCGATCTGGTAGCCGTACATCGGCTCGGCCGCGCTGCCCAGCACCGCCAGCAACGCCAGCGACACCGTGCCCGCGCTCAGTTCCTTCTGGAACTTGCGCAACTGCAGCTCGCTGTCATCAGGGGCGTCGGCCATGGGCCACCTCCGCTAGGTTGATCCAGATACTAGTACGGACTTCGCTATAGCGGATGTGCCGGTAGTCACGCAGAGCATCGACTCGGCCACAATCGGGTCTGTCTTTCCGGGGAATTCATCCATGCGCCAGCTGTCGCGCCACGCCTTGTCCGCCACCCTTGCCGCCTGCGTGCTCGCGCTGGCCGGCTGCGCCACGTCCGGCGCACCAGCGACCATCGAGACCCGTTCCACGCAGGAATTGCTGGACGCCTCGACACCTGCGGACTGGCGCACGCCTGATCCGGCCAATCTGCTGTACATGGAAGTCGACGGCGGCCGCGTGGTGATCGAGCTGGCACCGGCGTTCGCGCCCGAGCACGTCGCCAACATCCGGACCCTCGCCCGCGGCGGTTTCTGGAACGGACTCACCCTGTACCGCTCGCAGGACAACTTCGTCGTGCAGTTCGGCGACATCACCGAGGACGGCGCGCCCGGCAAGCCGATCGGCAGCGCGCGCGCGAAGTTGCCGGCCGAGTTCGATCGCGCGTCGGCCGGCCTCGCCTTCCACGCGCTGCCCGATCCCGACGGCTGGGCAACGCAGGCCGGCTTTGCCGACGGCTTCCCGGCCGCGCGCGACGACCGCAACGGCGCCGGCCGCGCGTGGCTCGCGCACTGTTACGGCACGCTGGGCGCGGGCCGCGACATGGCGCCCGACTCGAGCAACGGCACCGAGCTCTATATCGTCACCGGCCAGTCGCCGCGCCAGCTCGACCGCAACATCACCACCGTCGGCCGAGTGCTGCAGGGCATGGAACTGCTCAGCGTGCTGCCGCGCGGCACGGGGCCGCTGGGTTTCTACGAGGATCCGAAGCAGCGCACGCCGATCCGCCGTATCCGCCTCGCATCCGAAGTGCCAGCAAGCGAGCGCACGCCGCTGCAGGTGCTGCGCACCGATACGCCGCTGTTCGACGCTGTGGTGGAATCGCGCCGCAACCGTCGCGACGACTGGTACGTGCGCCCGGCCGGGCACATCGACCTGTGCAACATCAGCGTGCCGGTGCGCACGCCGCCGGCAGGCTGACCGCAATGCGCATCGAAACCGAGCGCCTGCTGCTGCGCCCACACGTCGTCGAAGACTTCGACGCACTGCGGGCGATGATCCGCGACCCCGAAGTGATGCGGCACATCACCCCGGTCGTGCCGAGTGACGAGGACATCTGGAACCGGCTGCTGCGTTACATCGGCCATTGGACCGCTTTCGGCTTCGGCATCTTCGCGGTGATCGAACGCGAGACCGGCCGCACCATCGGCGGCGCCGGCTTCGCGGATTTCCGTCGCGATCTCGGCGATGCGTTCTCCGCGTCGCCCGAAGGCGCCTGGGTGTTTGCGAAGGAAGCGCACGGTCGCGGCATCGCGTCGGAGGCCACGCAGGCGATGCACGCCTGGTTCGACGCACAGCCCTTCGGCGGGCGCAGCGTCTGCATCATCAATCCGGACAACGCGCCGTCGCGGACACTGGCCGGCAAGCTCGGCTATGTCGTGACGGGTCCGATGCAGTACCACGACCAGACCGTCCTGACGTTCGAGCGCCTGCCCCCGCGCGCCTGATCAGGCGTCGCGGCGGCTGTCGTCGCTGCCCAGCGCCTGGTGCTGGAACAGGCACATGCGGATCGCGCTGCGATAGCGGCCGTCGCTGAAGAACTCGTCGACCAGCACGCCTTCGCGCTGGAAATCCAGCGACTCGTACACGTGGATCGCCGCGGCATTGTCTACGTCGACCAGCAGGTAGAGCTTGTAGAGATTGAGCACGCGGAACGCATAGGCGATCGCCAGCGACGTTGCCGGTCGGGCGTAACCGCGGCCCTGATACGTGGGCGAAATCATGATCGCGAACTCGGCGCGCCGGTGCAGATGATCGATCTCGACCAGCTCCACCATGCCCACGCGCGCGTGGCTGCCGTCCTCGACGATGAAGCGCCGTTCGCTCTGGTCGTGGATGTGTTTGCGGAACAGTTCCTCGAGTTCGACGAAGGACTCGTAGGGCTCCTCGAACCAGTAGCTCATCACCGTACGGTTGTTGTTGAGCTCGTGGACGAAATGCAGGTCGCCGCGTTCGAGTGGACGCAGCAGGACCGGCGTTTGTTCGTCGGCAGTGGCGGGTGTGGACGCGGTCGCATTCATGGGCATGAGCCTACGCCCCGCCGGTGACAGATGCGTGGTCTCGTCACGTCGGCTTTCCGTTTCGCTGCCTAGCCTGCACGTCATCCCCCGCACCACAAGGAACCGACATGCCCATGCTCCGCATCCGCCTCACCGGCAGCGACGACACCGCACGCGCGGTGATCAATCTTCTGTCGAGCGTGGAGGGCATCGAGCACGTCGAGGAAATCGACGACCTGATGCCGCACATGGACGATGCCGATTCCAGCTCCGCCGGTCTCAGTGATGTCGCCGGACCGAAGATGCACGAGATCGAAGTCGAGGTCGGCAATCCCTCGACCGAGCGCAAAGTGCGTGAAGCGATCGAAGCGCTGGCCTTCGATCTCGATGCCGTCGTCGAGTTCGAGACCGAAGAAGAAGGCTGAGCCCGCGCGCCTGTCGTGGCGGCGGGCTCGCTGGACTCAGTTCGCCGCCGGCAATGCGTCGATCAGCTTGGCCATGCGTTCGCGCTGCGCCGTATCCGGCAGGCGACCGCGGCCCGCACCCAGATTGTCGATCAGGTTCGAGACGCGACTCGTCGCCGGCGTCGCGCACGTGACCGCTGGATGCGACAACACGAACTTCAGGAAGAACTGGCCCCACGTGGCCGCATCGAACTCCGCCGCCCACTCCGGCACCGGCGTCTCTTCGACGCGACGCCACAGCCGCGTCCGTCCGAACGGCGCGTAGACCAGCACACCGATACCGCGCTCGGCGGCCAGCGGCAGGATCGTCTCTTCGACGTCGCGGTTGTCGATCGCGTAATCCACGCCGATGAAATCCAGCGGCTCGTTGCGCATCGTCTCGATCAGCTTCGGATACGCCGGCTTGCTGGTCGACGTGACGCCGATGTAGCGCACGCGCTTGGCGTCCTTCAGTTCCTTGAGGATGCCGAGCTGGGTCGGCACGTCGCCGAGGTTGTGCACCTGGATCAGATCGATCGTGTCGCGGCCGAGGCGCGAGAACGAGGCTTCGATCTGCGCGCGTGCCGCGGCCGGGTCGGCCTTCGCATCCGCTTCGCGACCGGCGACATTGACCTTGGTCGCCCAGAACACGCGATCGGCGATGCCCAGTTCCTGCACCGCCTTGCCGGCGACTTCTTCCGAGGCGCCGTAGCTGGGCGCGGTGTCGAACACGGCGCCGCCCTGCTCGACCAGCGCACGCAGCACTTCATTGAGCGCGGATGCATCGTCGCGCGCGGTCGACGAGAACGTCGCCGAACTGCCGAGACCGACGACGGGAATACGCTGGCCGCTCGACGGAATCGGACGCGTCAGCAACGGCGCGGGCGTGGCGGCGAACAGGGTGCCGGGCAATGCCAGCGACAGGCCGGCACCGAGTGAGAGTTTCAGGGCATCGCGACGGGTGACCATGGCGTCCTCCTTGCATGGATGGCGCAGGCCGGGCCTACGTCGGAAACCGGCGCAGTGCTGAATCACGCGCTGCGCGCACGGAATGCCGGCTGAAATGCGGCGTCCCGAGTCTGCAGGACCCCACCGCGCCAGGCAACCGACAGTCGCTCGTGGCGATCAGCCGCGGCGACGTCGCCGCCACAGCGCACGCAGCAGGGCGAACAGCGCGGCACCGACGATCGCCAACGGGAACAGGAACGCAGTCGCGCGGATCGTCCAGGCAGTGCCGGTGGCGAGCGTGCCGCCGAACTCGCGGAACGCCATCGCGATCTCGCTGCGGCCCTGCTCGCCGTCGCGCGCGCGCAGTTGCACGGTCAGCAGTTGCGTATCGATGCGCCGCCGGTGCTGGGCGCCATCGCGACGCGCGGACTCGATCTGCGCTTCGGTCGCGGCGATGCGCTCCGACAAGGCGATCATGTCGGCGACCGAGAGATCGCGCCGCGCTTCGAACGCCTGCAGTCGCGTCATTTCCTTCGTCAGCCGATCCTGCTCGGTGGTGTTGTCACGCACGACGACGGCGAGATCTTCTGCACGCGTGCTGCGCTCGCCGGCCTCACCACCCTCGCCTGCCAGCGCGATCATCGGTTCGATGCCCGCAGGCGCCATACGCACCACCGCACGTGCCGACGGGCGATCGCCGGCCGACTGCTGCGCTTCGATCAGCGTGCACGCACCGAAGCGCGCATCGCGGCACGCGGCCTGGATCGCCTGCAGCCGCGGCACGATCATCGCCCCGTCCAGCTGCACGCCGACGCTGTGTTCGTAGGCCAGCAGGGTATCGGCGTTTTCTGCCTGCGCGGCGGCGCCCTCGGTATAGGCCATGCCGTCCGAGTATGCGTTTGGATTCGAGCAACCGGTGGTCAACGCGCCTGAGAGTGCGAGCACGCCGATCCAACACAATCGCGCACGACTCACAGGCTGGCGCCATCGATCTGCACGATCTTCAGCGCCGCGAGATCGATCCCGTCGACGCAGCGCACATTGATGCAGGCCATCTCCGCGCCGTCTGGACCGACGCCGCGGCTGTACGGCGCGATGCCGCAGGTGCCGCAGAAGTGATGCGCGATGTTGTGGGTATTGAAGCGATAGGTCTGCGGCGTACCGGTGCCGGTTTCGCGCAGTGCGTCGGCGGCCACGAATGCCAGCAGGCCGCCACGCCGGCGGCACATCGAGCAGTTGCAGTCGTAGGCCTCGGCGATCTCGCCGTCCAGTTCGAACGCCAGGCTGCCGCAGTGGCAGCGCCCCGTATGCGCCATCGTCGTCTCTCCAGTTTGTGCGGCGGGATTATGCGCCTGGTGCGGGCGCCGGCACCGGGATACGGCCGATGCGCGCACGGCCGAGCGCCCACAGCGCGGCGGTGAGGCACAGCCAGGCCAGCAGCCACGGCCAGGCGCGGCCCGGGCGTGTCGCCGTCATCGTGTCGGGCGTCGCGTCCGATGCGCGCACCAGCGTCTGCGTCGCGCTCTGCAACGCAGCGATATGAAGACCCGCGGCGGCACCGTCTGCGCGGACCAGAAACGGCCAGCTGCCGGCACCAGATTCAATGCGATGCCAGCCCGCCACGGTCGGCCAGATGCCAGCGCAGCCGTTCGCCGCGGGATCGGGGACCGGCGCGATCGTCGCACCGTCGGGCGCATGGACGCCTGCATCGGCATCCAGCCCGCAGACCATCGAACGCATGCCGACACGAAATTCGCCGTCGAAACGGGGCGGCTGCACGTCACCGGCGCGCGCGAGCGCGGCCGCCCAACCGCTCCACAACCCTGCGTGCAGATCCGCGCGCCCGGCCAGCGGCAGCTGCCAGCTGTCGGCCAGCGTGACCACACCGAGCCGTCCTTGCCCAACCGCCTGCCAGCGCATCATCCCGGACGGCCCATCGCCGTGCGCCGGTGCGCCACCCGACAGCGGCAGATACGTGAGCGTCGGTGCCGCTTCGCCGGCCAGCAATGGATCGAAGGGCGCGTCGTCACTGCCCGGACCCATCCACGCGCGCAAGCGCGCGACATCGTCAGGGCCGGTCTCTGCTAGCCAGTTCACGGCACGTCCGGTTTCGATCGACAGGCCTGCACCGCGGAGCCAGGCACGCAGCGCCGCCGACGGTGGTTGCGGCGCATGGATCAGGACACCCAGCCCCCCGCGCACGGCCGTCAGCAACGACGCACGCGCGCCGGCGCCCAGGCCGTCCCAGGCGCGCGCATCGAGCAGCACCAGATCCTGCCCGGCGAGCGATGCGGCATCGAACGCAGGCGCATCGCCCACGCCCGCGCCGCCGCCGAAGGTCGCGCGCCAGCGCAAGGCAAGGCCCGCGTCCTCGGCCCATCGACGCAGCGCGCGAACGTCCGGGTTCGGAGCCCCTGCCATCAGCAGCAGGCGCACCGGCGCTGCCGCGTCGACGATGACCGGCACCTGCACGCGCTCGATCTCGCGCGCGTCCGCGTCGTGCGCGACGACATCGAACACAGTGGCGCCTGCATCGCGCGCGGTCGCGTCCAACCGGAAACGTCCGGCATCGTCGGCCGCCGCGGTCGACATGACACGCCCCGCGGGATCCAGCAGCGACACGCGTGCCGCGTCGACTCCCGCAACGCGACCGCTCACGTCGAAGCGCGCGCCCGCGCCGATCGCCTCCGGCGCACCGAGTTCGACAAGTCCCGCAGGCGTTTCGGCAGGCACGAACGCGAGCGCGCGACCATCGACCGCGTCGCGATCACGCGCTTCCAGTCCATGCCCGACGACGACCAGTGCGCGCGCATCGGGATGCCGACGCAATGCGGTCGCGAGATCCGGCATGCGTTCTGCGCCCGGCGGCGCGGGTCCGGATTCGGGCAAGGCGACGACGACCTCGGCCGCCGGCACCGCTAGCCCATCTGCACCCGCGGTCAGCACGGCAAGCGTGCCGCGCTCGACCGCAACGGGTGGCGGCAACAGCCCGCGATACAGCAGGAATGTCGACGCCAGCGTCAGCGCGAGGAGCGCACACGTGCGCCACACGGCAGGCCGTGCACCGGTCGTCGCACGCAGATGTCCGACGACCAGTCGCAGTACCGCAAGTGCGGCACCGACGGCGAACACGATGAGCAGCCAGCGTTCCGGGCTCATGGGGCGTCTTCCTGCAATGCATCGAGATACCGCGCGCCCATCGCATCCGTCGCCGCACGCCGTGCGGGCGCCGGCAACGGTCGCTGCAGCACGCGCCACAGCTGTCCGCGCAGCGCCTGGCGGCAGTCGACGCAGGCCGCGTCGCGGCGCAACGCATCGACGGCGGCCAGCAATGCGAGCGGATCATCGACCTGGCGCGGATGCGCCTGCGCCCAGCTGATCAATGCATCGAGATCCGGCGCATCGTTCCAGGCGAGCGCGCGCCAGGCGTTTGCGGGTGCCGCGTCGGTGTCCACGTCCGGCGCCGGCACGGCGCGCGGCGCGATGCCGTCGCGATCGCCGCCGAGGCGTCGCGTAGGATCGACCGGCGGCAACGAGGAACCTACGCGGGCCCGGTAGATGCGATCGGCTTCCTGCACCTGTTTGATCAGTTCGAGCGCGCGGTTGGCATGCGGCAGCGCTTCGCGCGGCGCGGCCTGGCGAAGGTGCAGTTCCGACTGCCACATCGCCTGCAGCGCACCGCGCAGGATCTCGCGCGTCTTCGGGTCGAGCAGTGTCGCGGCCTCCGGCAGATCGTGGGTGTGGCCGAATGTCGCCAGCACATCGTCGGCGCGACCGAAGGTCATCGTGTCCTGCGGTGCATGGTCGTGGTCGTCGTGCGGGGCGGCGCCCTGTGCGGCCGGTGCATCGTCGTGCGCGTGATCGTCGTCATCGTGCGCGGCCACCGGCGGTGTATCGGTCTGGCCGAAATCGTCGATCGGCAGTGGTTTGCGCGGCGGCGATGGCGGGTCTTCCGCATCGTTGGTCGGCGGCGGCCGCGGTGCGCCCTCCGATTCCTCGCCGAGGAACTGGCCGTAGCGCAGGCGCAGGATGCGCTGGTCGACGCCGAGTGCATCGGAGCGTCCTTCGAAGGCGCTGCGCTCGATGCGCGGCTGTTCGGCGATCAGGGTTTCGGCATCGATGATGATCTGGCGCTGGCTGCGGAAGTACGCGGGCAGCACGTCACGCGCGAGCCCTTCCAGGCCATCTGCATCCACCGGTGCCGGCGGCGGCCAACGCAGGATCAGGCTGGCACTGCGGGCACGTTGCGGTTCCGGCGCCCGGGTGTCGCGCACCTCGAGTTGCGCGACGAGATCGCCGCCCTCTTCCAGTCCGAGCGCGACAGGATCCAGCGTGGCCTGGAATGTCATCGCGCGCGCATCGCCGCGTCCGCGCAGCGGCATCGTGCGGTCCTCGAACGTGATCGCCTCGCCGCTGCCACGCGTGACCGTGATCCGCAGCTGCGCGGACGGCGCGACGCCGTGATCATCGCTGGCCTCGAACGCCAGCGCCCAGGCGCGCTGTCCGCGCGTGTAGGTCGACAGCGTCTCCTCCGGCGTGCGCACGCGCACCTCGGGCGGCCGGTCCGGCACCGCATCCAGCCGCCAGGGCTGCGCGCGCGCCAGGATGTGGTCGGTGTCGCCATCGACGGCAATGCGGTACAGCCAGGACTGATCGAGCCGCAACGTGGCAACCCAGTCCTCGCCCTCGCGTACGAACGCGATCTCGCTGTCGTCGTGCAACCGCAGTGCGACACGCTGCGGCTGCGGGGCGAAGCGCAGCGTCCAGCGCAAGGTCGCGCCAGCCGGCGCCTGCGCGTCGAGTTCGGTCTGCGTGCGCACTGCCTGCCCGGTGTAGCCCGGTGCAGCAATTCGCAACGACTGCGACTGCAGCACAGGCGTTCCGTTCACCGCAGCGGATCGCGACGCAGGTCGTGTCTGCGCATCCGCATTCGGCGCGATGGGCGGCCACCACACTGCCGCTGCGATCAGGATCGCGCCGGACACCCATGCCGCCGCGATCGTACGCGTCGGAAACGGCGCGGGTGCAGGCGTCCAAGGCTTAGTCGCGAGTCGCGCCTGCAAACGCGACTGCTGCAGACGCTGCAGCGCACCGAGCGTATCCGCACGCGCGAACACCAGCGCGGCGCTGTCGTCCATGTCCGCGCGGTCCGCGTCCAGGCGGCGGATCAGCCATGTGCGATCTAAGCGCGCCATGCGACGCAACGCCAGCCACGCGACGACCGCCAGCCACGCCAGTACGACGCCTGTGGCGAACGGTATGCCCGCGAGTCGCCATGCCAGCGCTGCACTGCCCGCGATCAGCGGCAGTGCGCACAGCAGCACGCGCGCGACTGCGCGTCGGCGCGCGGCACCCAGGGTGCGGGTCAGCTGTGCAGTGACGCTCATGCCGTGCGGTTCCGACGCGGCGCCGCGGCCATCCAGCGCTCCAGCGCGAACGCCAGCGCGACGAGCAAGGCCCACCACGGCCGCAGGTCCCGCGGCGTCGTCGGCCAGGCATCAACCCCTGTCGATGGCGCCAGGTCCGTGGCGGCGATGCGCTGCGGTGCGGGCAGCGGCTGCAGCAGCACGCGCAGGCGCGACGGGAATTCGGGATCGAGCAGAACGGGCATCGTCGCCGGATCGACGGCCTGCGCGAAGCGTACGCAGGTCGCCTCGCCGCAGACGGCGCGTTCGAACACGGTCATGCCGTTTGCGTCCTGCTGGAGCGACTGCCAGTCGACCTCCTCGCGCGGTACGTCCGGCCCAAGCAGCAAAACGCGACCAGGCGCTTCAGTGCGCAACGCAGGGGGCGCCGCGGTGTCGCCCCACCACACGGCAATCGCCTCCGCGCGCGTCGCTTCGTCTGCGTTCGCGATGCGCAGCGCATCGGCATCATCGGGACGCCACGCGCGTGCGACAGCGCGCAGCACGCGCAACGCCGGATCGTCGGCGGCAATGCCGAAGACATCGAGACGCGGCGGCAGGACCGGCGAAGCCTCCGTGTCGGGTTCACTGCCGACCACGATCTGCCAGTCGACCGGCCGCGACAGCACGATGCGTCCACCGTCGGCACCGTCGATCGTCTCGGGCACCAGCACCGTCAACGCGGTGCCGCTCGGCGCGGTCATGTCCAGCTCGCGCAGCAGGCTGGCGACACTGGCGCCGTTGCGTGCCGGCGCGGATTCGCCACCCACTTCGGGAAATCCGGGCGCAAGCCAGCGCGGCGCCCGTGTGCCGTCTTTGAGGGGCGGCAGTGCATCGTCGGCAACGCCGGGCACGACGACGGTCCAGCGCGCCGGTGCGGTTTCACCGTGCAGCACCGGCCACGCCAGCCACAGCGCGATCAGTGCCAACAGCAGCAGCCGCACCAGCAGCAGCGGCCAGTCGTCGAAGCGCAGGCGACGCCGCGGCTTCGGACGTTCGCGCAGCCAGCGCAACGCGGCGAACGGTGTGGGCCGCGTTGCGTCGCGACGTGCCAAGTGCAGCAACAGCGGCAACAGCAGTGCGATCAGCGCCGCGAGCGCAGCCGGCGCGAGCAGACCGACACTCATGATGCGCGCTCGCCGAACAGGGCGCCAAGGACGGTGGCTGGCGGCGTATCGATCAGGTGGGTCGCGAAGCAGATGCCGGCCGCCGTGAATCGCGCAGCCAACGCACGTCGCGCTGTCTCGAAGCGTGCGAGGTAATCCAGGCGCAACGCAGGACCATCGCCGAGCAGCGATTCGCCGGCCTCGGGTTCCACGAAGCGGCGGCCGTCGCGGAACGGGAAATCGCGCTCGTCCGCGGTCAGCACCTGCAGCGCGGTCACGTCGCGGCCGGCGTTGGCGAGCTGGACCAGCTGCTCGACTGCGGCGTCGTCGAACCAGTCGCCGATCGCAACGACGAGATCGCCACGTGCGATGCGTCCCCACGCGGGCGCAAGCGCCTTCGCCTCCGGCCATTCGCCACCCGGACGCACCGCGGCCAGCGCGTGCCGCAGTCGGTCGCGCTGGCGCGGTCCAGTGCCCGGGGTCACCAGCGCGACGCCAGCGCCACCGCACAGCACCAGGCCGCAGGCATCGCCCTGACGCTGCGCGATCTCGTAGACGCAGGTCGTCAGCAACCGCGCGACATCGAAGCGCGTGCGCGTCGGCGCGGCCTCGTCGGCCTGGGTCATCGATGCCGTGGTGTCGAGCAACACCCACGCACGCACTGGGCTATCGCGCTCGGCCTCGCGGACGAAGAAACGATCGCTGCGCGCGTAGAGCTTCCAGTCGATCTGCCGCGGCTCGTCGCCGGATTCGTAGGCGCGGTACTGGGAGAACTCAAGCCCGCTGCCGCGGTTGCGGCTCGCGTGGTGGCCGATGCCCTGCCGTCCCGGTGCGTGACGCGGCCGCAGGTGCAGGGTCGCGAGCAGCGAGCGCAGCGCGGGCGACAGCACGTCGCCGACGGCTTCGGCCGAAGGCGTTCCGGATACGTCGGGTCCCGCAGTCGCCATCGCGGGGATCAGCGCGCCGGCGCGGGCAAGGCGCGCAGCAGGCCGGCAATCACCGCGTCGGCATCGATCTGCGCGGCTTCTGCCGCGAACGACAGCACCAGACGATGGCGCAGCACGGGCGCGAGCAAGGCTGCGACATCCTCGCGCGTTGCCGCGAGCCGGCCCTGCAGCAGCGCGCGCGCCTTCGCCGCGAGCACCAGCGACTGCCCGGCGCGCGGACCCGCGCCCCAGCGCACGTACTCGCGCACGACATCCGGAGCGCCCTCGCCCGGCCGCGTCGCGCGCACCAGCGCGGTGATCCACGCCAGCAGGTCCTCGCTCACGTGCACCTGGCGCACCAGCGCCTGCAGCGCGAGCACGGCGTCGGCGCCCATGACGCGCGGCACCTCGGCTTCGGCCGTCCCGGTGGTGCGCGCGAGGATCGCCTGCTCTTCGTCCGCATCGGGATAGCCGAGCGCGACGTGCAGCAGGAAGCGGTCGAGCTGCGCTTCGGGCAAGGGATAGGTGCCGGCCTGTTCGATCGGATTCTGCGTGGCCAGCACGAAGAACGGCCGCGGCAACGCGCGGGTGACACCGGCATGGCTGACGGTGTGCTCGGCCATCGCTTCCAGCAACGCGGCCTGGGTCTTGGGCGGCGTGCGGTTGAGCTCGTCGGCCAGCAGCAGCTGGGTGAACACCGGGCCTTCCTGGAACCGGAAGTGGCGCTTGCCGGTACCGTGATCTTCCTCGAGCAGTTCGGTGCCGAGCAGATCGCTGGGCATCAGGTCGGGCGTGAACTGCACGCGCCGGAAGCCGAGATCGAGCGCCTGTCCCAGCGTGCGCACCAGCAGCGTCTTGCCGAGACCGGGCACGCCTTCGAGCAGCACGTGACCACCCGCAAGCAGCGCGACCAGCAGTTGCTCGACCACATTGGCCTGCCCGACGACCGCGCGGCCGATCGCGGCACGTAAGGCATCGAGCTCGGCGAGACGGGCCTGCAGGTCGGCTTCGGTGGGAGCGGTGTGGGTCATGCAGAAATTCCTGTAGGAGCGCGCTCGCGCGCGATCAGGCTGTCCCGGTAGAGCGCCATCGCGCGTCCCCGAAAAGGGGATGCGAGCACAAGCGCCGCTCCTACAGGCAGGCTAGTGGTCATGCGCTCAAGGCATACATGACGATGTTGACCGCGAACTTCGTGTTGTCCTCGGCCAGGAAACGCTTGTTGCGCCAGTCGTAGTCCCACTCGCAGCCGTAATCCTTGTTGCTGTAGAGCACGGCCAGGCGTCCGTCGATCGTGATGCCCTTCAGATAGTCGTGCACCAGATCGTCGCCCCAGCCGTTGAGCTCGAAACTCGTTGCCGGCGGACCGTCTGGGAACTGGAAGAAACTGCGGTAGAGCGCATGATTGTTCGGCAGCTTCCGCATGGTCGACGCCCCGAAGATCGCCGCCATCTGCGCCTCGAACGATTTGGCGAACAGGCCGTCGATGTCGTGATTGCAGTCATCGACGAACACGAAGCCACCGCCGCGCACGTAGCGCTCGAAGTTGCGCCGCTCGGCCGGACTGAACTCGACCAGCTTGTGCCCGGCCATGTAGCAGAAGGGCGAGGCCAGCATCTTGGGATCCGACAGCGCGACGACGCGCTCCTCGGGATCGACCCGCAGGCCGGTGTAGTCGATCAGCGAGGTGATGACGTTGGACGGCATCCGCGCATCGACGTCCCAGTCGCCTGACTCGTAGCGCAGGCGAGTGAACCAAAAGTCGTAGCGGGCCGATTGGGCCGCGACGTGCGGCAGCGCGAGCGTTGCGGCGCTGGCGAGCAGCAATCGCAAAGACTGACGGCGATTCATCGCGCGCATGCCTCCGCGGTGCCGGGGTATTGGCTTTGGCTTTGGCTTTGGCTTTGCAGTGAATGGCCAATGCAGAACGCAGACCCGCAGGGCGCCGCACATGGATGTGCGGCGTTTTTCGACCGAGCCATGGATGGCGAGTCGAAAAATCCCGGAACGAGGGACTCACCGGATTTGCTTCCTCGGGGAGACGTTTTTCTTTGGTTCCGTTTCTTTTGGCGTCTACCAAAAGAAATGAACTCGGCCGCGTCAGCGGACGAAAGCGTTTGATCCTCGCCTCTATCGGCGCCTTCGGCGAGACGAGCAGAGTCCAAAGCTTCCACTCGCCTTGCGGCGAGCGGGTTCATTTCTTTTGCTGGCCCAAAAGAAACGGAACCAAAGAAAACGGCCTCCCCGACGGACCTCACCCGGCATGTCACTTGTTCCGGAATTTTTCGACTCGCCATCCTGGCTCGGTCGAAAAACGGCGGGCATCCATGCACGCCGCCCTCCGGGTTTGCGATCTGCATCGCGCGCGTCGCGGAAAGCGAGCACTTTCCACGACGAACGCAGAACCGCGAACCGAATGCCTCAGACCGCATCCGACAACGACGTAAACGTGAAATCCCTGAGCCGCATCGGCGGCAGCATCATCACCATCGACGACTCGTCGCCACCCACCCGCACCGGGCGACCCAGTTCGTCGATGTTGTTAAGCATGATCACCGGCGACTCGTTGAAGCGGAAGTTCTTGACCGGATGCTTGATCTCGCCGTTCTCGATGTAGAACGTGCCGTCGCGGGTCAGGCCGGTCAACAGCACGGTCTGCGGATCGACCATGCGGATGTACCAGGTGCGCGTGACCAGGATGCCGCGATCGGTGCCGCGGATCAGATCGGCGGTCGTGCCCTCGCCGCCCGACATCAGCAGGTTGCCCGGACGACCGACGGCGCGCTTGCCCTGCTGCTGCGCCCAGAAGCGCGAGTAGTCGAGGTTGGCGATCTTGCCGTTCTCGATGATCGGCATCTTCTCGCGCGGCAGACCCTCGCCGTCCCACGGCATCACCGCCGCTTCCGGGTGCCACGGGTCGGCGACGATGTTCACGCGCGGGTCGTAGACCTGTTCGCCGAGCTTGTTGCCGCCGCCGCGCTTGGACAGGAAGCTGCGGCCTTCATCGGCGGTGCGTGCATCGAAGAAGCGCATCATGAAGCTGATCAGGCCCGCGGCTGCGGCCGGCTCCAGGATCACCGTGTACTTGCCCGGCTCCAAGGCCTTGGCCTCGGCCGAATCGCTGGCCTTGCGCATCGCCACGCGCACGTCGCGGCCGGCGTCGAACGCGCTGGCGTCCTTGAGATTGCGGCCCACCCAGCCCGAGCCGCGTCCGTCTTCGGTGCGCACGGTGCAGGTGTAGTTGAAGTTCGTCGCCTGCTGGTAACCGAAGTTGCCGTTGCTGTTGGCGAAGGCGACGAAATTCTTGCCGTCATCGAGGAAGCCTGCGGCGATCAGTTGCTCGGCGCGACACGGGGTGATCGAACCGGCCGCGACCTGTGCGCGGAATTCCGGCGTGATCGCGGCCGTCGATTCGCTGAAGGTCGGGCTGGGGCGATATTCCTGCTTGCCGATCGCCGGCAGGAATTCCGGATTCTCCGGCGCCAGACGCGCGAGGTCTTCGGCGCGCTTGACCACACTGCGCAACGAGGCCTCGTCGAAGGCGTTGATGCTGGCGGTGCCGACGCGCTTGCCGAACGCGACCTGCACCGCGAGTTCGGCATTGCTGACGATGCCGCTGGTGGAGACATTGTTGAGTGCGAAGCGGATGTTGCCGTCGACGGAGCCGGACAGCGTGGCCGTGCATTCGTCGGCGGTGGACAGGGCGACGGTCTTTTCGAGGATCTCGCGCGCCTGGGCTTCGGTGAAGATGGTCATGTGGGAGTCTCCTTAGCCGAGCGAACGCGCGGTGTTGATCACGTTGATACCGTCGAAACGGGCGGTGGACGAACCGTGCGACACGGCCGACACCTGGCTCGGCTGGCCCTTGCCGTCGAAGAACGAACCGCCGAGGCGGTAATCGCTTTCGTCGCAGATCGCGGTGCAGGCGTTCCAGAACTCCGGGGTGCGGATCTGGTAGGCCACGTCCTCGATCATGCCGGTGATCGCACCGTCCTTGATCTCGTAGAACAGCTGCCCGCCGAACTGCGCGTTGTAGCGCTGCTGGTCGATCGAGAACGAACCGTCGCCGATGATGTAGATGCCGTTCTGGACATCCTTGATCATGTCCGCAACGCTCAGCTTGGCCTTGCCCGGCGCCAGCGAGACGTTGGGCATGCGCTGGAACTGCACGCTCGACCACGAATCGGCGTAGCAGCAGCCATCGGATTCGGTCTTGCCGAGGATGTGGGCCTGGTCGCGGATTGCCTGGTAATCGACCAGCTTGCCGTCGGTGATCATGTTCCAGCGCTTCGTCGCCACGCCTTCGTCATCAAAGCCCACGGCGCCGAGGCTGCCTGCCTGGGTCTTGTCGGCGAATACGGTGACGATGTCGCTGCCGTACTGGAAGCGCTGCTCGCGCTTGTCGAGCGTGGCGAAGCTGGTGCCGGCGTAGTTGGCTTCGTAGCCGAGCACGCGGTCGAGTTCGAGCGGATGGCCGATGGCTTCGTGGATCGTGAGCCAGGTATGCGACGGGTCGAGTACGAGATCGTAGCGACCCGGCTTGACCGACGGCGCCTTGAGCTTTTCCTGCGCCTGGCGGGCCGCGGCGATCGCGTCCTCACGCATGTCGTAGGACTTGCCGTAGTTGACGATGCCGTTGGGCGAGACGATCTTGCCCGACGCCGCGCCATCCAGATATTCGTAGCCCATGCCCATCGGTGCGGACAGGCCTTCGCGCGTGCGGAATTTGCCGCTGGCCTTGTCGATCGCAGTCACTGTCATTGGTGCCCAGATGCGGTGCACGTCCTGATCGATGTAGGAGCCGTCGGTGCTGGCGAAGTACTTCTGCTCGTTGACCAGGAACAGCGTGGAATTGACGAAGCTCGCGCCCGCACCCATAGCCGCGGCGTTGACGCCCAGCAGCAGTTCCACCTTCTCGGCCACCGGCACTTCCATGGCGTTCTTGGTGATCGGCGTGCGCCACGAGGCCTCGCCCACACCCTTGACCGGCGCGAGCTGCACGGGCGCGGTCTGCACCTTCGAATTCGCCATCGCGATCGCCGTCGCCTGACGTGCGGCTTCGGCCACGCCCTGCTCGGTCAGCGTATTGGTCGCCGCGAAGCCCCAGGCGCCGCCGGCGATCACGCGCACGCCGACACCGATCGATTCGGTGCTGACGACGTTCTGCACCTTGTCCTCGCGTGTCATCACGAACTGGCGCAGATAGCGGCCGACGCGGACATCGCAGTAGGTGGCGCCCGCGGACGTCGCGGCATTGAGGCCGGCATCGGCGAGCCGCTTTTTGAAACCGATGTCGAGCGTGGACACCAGCTGCTCGGCGGCGATGACCCGGCCGAAGACGGCAGGCAGCATCAGTCCGCCCGCGCCGACACCAGCGAGGGCGAGGAAGTCGCGTCTATGCAAGGGAGCTCTCCGGAGAACGTGCCTGCGACAGGTGGCCGCGGGCGGATTGGCAGTGGCGGCATCGCGTGCTGCGGAGCCACCCCGATTCTTGATGCGATCTGCACGCAGCGTCAAATGACTTTCGGCACGCGCGGATGATGCGAGGTCAGTTTTGGCCCCACCTTAACAGGCATCGCCAGGCGGAAAGGGCTCGCCGTGCCGGGTTACTCCGCGCAGCGTGGTCTCGCCCAATCGGCCGAGACTCATAGTTCGATCGGAACGATGGCTCGCAGCGAATCTTCCCTGTGCATGGACATAGCCACTGCTCAAGCACTCATGATTTAGATAGAAATCATCGCTCGATGGCTCGAGGAGCAACGCGTCTCTTCGCCCTACCCGTGCAACAAATTGCTCCTCGGACGCGTAGATCCAGTACCCGGTATCGTCACTGACCAGATAGCCCGAGATGGTGATCAGGTGTCCGTCGTAGTCCGCCTTCCTAGCGACGAGCTCCATGAAGCTGACCGCGCACACGCTCGTGCAATCGTCCAAGACCCCTTCTCGGGACACAGCAGCGTGCTGTGTCCTGTCGTCCACCCGGGAACAACTGCCCAGAAACAGCGTCATAGCGCAGAGTCCGAGCATCGCCCTGCCTGCACAGGTGCGCAGTTGCAGGCGATGACCTGTGCGCTTAGGTCGGAGAAGCCACGACACAGCGGCTACCCTAATTGCGAAGCAAAAACTTTTGCTCTTATGCATCAAAAGTGACCTTCAAGCCGCATTGCGCCAGAGCATTGGCAAACAGACTAGAGATATCGCTACAGGTTCCGCGCTGTATTGATGATGTTGATTCCGTCGAAGCGCGTCGTCGCCGATCCGTGCGACACCGCCGAGACCTGGCTCGGCTGGCCCTTGCCGTCGAAGAACGAGCCGCCGAGACGGAAATCGCGTTCATCGCAGATGGCCGAGCAGGCGTTCCAGAATTCCGGCGTGCGGATCTGGTAGGCCGCGTCCTCGACCATGCCGGCGATTTCGCCGTTCCTGATCTCGTAGTACAGCTGCCCACCGAATTGCGCGTTGTAGCGCTGCTGGTCGATCGAATACGAGCCGCGGCCGTGGATGTAGAGACCGCGTTCGACGCCGGCGATCATCTCCTTGACCGTCAGCGGCGTCCTGCCCGGCGCCAGCGAGACGTTGGGCATGCGCTGGAACTGCACGCTCGACCACGCATCGGCATAACTGCAGCCGTCCGACTCGGTCTTGCCGAGGATGTGGGCCTGGTCGCGCGTGGTCTGGTAGTCGACGAGGATGCCGTCCTTGACCAGATCCCAGCGCTTGCACTGCACGCCTTCGTCGTCGAAACCGACCGCGCCGAGACTGCCCGGCTGGGTCTTGTCGGCGAAGAAATTGACGATGTCGCTGCCCCAGCGGTAGCCCTCATCGCGCTTGTCGAGCGTGGCAAAACTGGTACCGGCGTAGTTGGCCTCGTAGCCGAGTACGCGGTCGAGTTCGAGCGGGTGGCCGACGTTCTCGTGGATGGTCAGGAACAGGTTAGAGGGATCGAGCACGAGGTCATAGCGGCCCGGCTGCACCGACGGCGCCGACAGCTTCTCGCGCGCCTGACGCGCCGCGGCTGCGGCATCGGCGCGCATGTCGTAGGCCTGCCCGTAGGCGATCACGCCGCCCGGCAGTTCGAAGCGCTGCGCGGGATCGGGCGAGAGGTATTCGTAGCCCAGACCCATCGGCGCCGACAGGCCATCACGAGTGCGGAACTTGCCACTGGCCTTGTCGACGGCGGTGACGGTGAACGGCGCCCAGATTCGGTGCACGTCCTGGTCGATGTAGGAACCGTCGGTGCTGGCGAAGTACTTCTGCTCGTTGACCAGAAACAATCGCGAACTCACGAAATCCGCGCCTTCGGCCGTGGCAGCCGCGTTGACGTCCATCAGCAACGCGACCTTTTCTTCCAACGGCACCGCCATGCCGTTGCGGCGCACCGGCGTCGCCCACGACGCCTCACCCACGCCGCGCACCGGGGCCAGCTGCACCGGCTCGGTCTGGATGCGTGCATTGGCCTTGGCGATCGCCAGCGCCTGCCGTGTGGCTTCGGCGATGCCGTCGGGATCGAGCGATCGCGTCGCCGCGAACCCCCACGCACCATTTGCGATCACGCGGATGCCGACGCCGGTCGATTCCTCGTTGACCACGTTCTCCACGCGCGTCTCGCGGGTCATCACGTACTGGCGCAGATAGCGTCCGATGCGCACGTCGCAATAGCTGCCGCCGCCATCGCGCGACGCCTGCAACGCCACATCAGCGAGCCGCTTCTTCAGCGCCGGATCGAGGGCGCTGATGAGGTCTTCGGCTGCGATCGCGCGGCCGATGCCGCCGGGCAACAACAGGCTGCCGAGCCCGATTCCACCGTAGGCCATGAAGTCACGACGCCGCATTCCACTCTCCCCGCGGCGATGGCCGCACACCGTCCGATTCTTCGTGCGCGAGGTGCATGCGTCAAATCAGGCGCCATCCGCATGCGTGCGGAACCACTCCGCACAGGTGCGCAGTTGAACCCGCGTTCCGCCACCATCGGCACATGCAGGGCTGCCGACGCGCCTCTATGCTTGCGCGCTGTCCAACTTCCGGAAATCCGCCGCATGCGTCGTTCCCTGCTCGCTGTCGCCGTGCTCACCGCCGCCCTCGCCGGCTGCAATCGTGAGGCGCCGACCACGCCCGCCACCGCGCAGGACGCGCCCGCTGCCACTGCACCGTCGCAGGCCGACGCTGCGTTCGCCGAACTGTCGAAGCGCTATCTCGACGAAGGCATGAAGTTCTCGCCGATCTCGGCCACGCAGATCGGTGACCACCGCTTCGATTCGGAGGTCGACGATCTCTCCGCGGCCGGCCGCCAGGCGGCGCTCGATTTCAACCGCCGTTACCTGACCGAACTCGAGGCGATCGATTTCGCCCAGCTCTCGCGCGACAACCACGTCGATGCGCTGATCCTGAAGAACACCCTCGAGTACGGCATCTGGGATACCGAGACGCTGCAGAGCTGGGCTTGGGATCCGCAGATGTACAGCGGCCTGGCCGGTGGCGCGATCTACAACCTGATGGCGCGCGAGTTCGCACCGATGCCCGAGCGCCTGAAGTCGGCGACTGCGCGCATGGAGAAGATCCCGGCGATCCTCGCCCAAGCGCGCGCGAACCTCGACCCGGCGCGCGTGCCCGCCACACACGCGCGCACCGTCGCCGCGCAGAACAAGGGCGTGCTGTCGCTGATCGACACCTTCATCACGCCCAACGCCGACCAGCTGCAGGGCGAGGACCGCACGCGTCTCGATGCCGCGGTGGAGACGCTGCGCGCCGCGGTCGACGAACACCAGACCTGGCTCGACGGCACGCTGGTGCCGAACGCCAAGGGCGAGTTCCGCGTCGGCGCCGAGATCTACGACCAGAAGCTCAAGTTCGCGCTCAATTCCTCGCTCAGCCGCCAGGACATCCGTCAGCGCGCCGAAGCCGAACTGGTGCGCATCCGCGACGAGATGTACGTCGTCGCCCAGGCCGTGCTCAAGGATCGCGAAGGCGCACCGGAGACGCCGGCGCAGCCGAGCGAGGACCAGCGCCAGACCGCGATCGAAGCGGCGATGGAAGTCGCCTACGCCGACAAGCCGGGCCGCAATGAAGTCGTCGATTTCGCCAAGCACACGCTGGACGTTGCGACCGAATTCACCCGCCAGCACGATCTGGTGACCGTGCCCGACGATCCGGTGAAGATCATCCTGATGCCGGAATTCCAGCGCGGCGTCGCGGTCGCCTACTGCGATTCGCCCGGCCCGCTCGACAAGGGTCTGGACACCTACTACGCGATCTCGCCGATCCCGGACGACTGGGACGATGGCCAGGTCGATTCGTTCCTGCGCGAATACAACAAGCACATGATCCACGTGCTGACGATCCACGAAGCGATGCCCGGTCATTACCTCGAAGGCGCGCATTCGGTGAACCACCCGTCGACGCTGCGCGCGGTGTTCCGCTCGGGTCCGTTCGCCGAAGGCTGGGCGGTCTACACCGAGCGGATGATGGCCGACGCCGGCTACGCCGACAACGATCCGCTGTTCCGCCTGATGCAGCTGAAGTTCTACGCGCGCGCAGTGGCCAACGCGATCCTCGACCAGGGCATCCACGTCGACAATTGGACCAAGGAACAGGCAATGGACCTGATGGTCCGCCAGACCTTCCAGCAGACCAGCGAAGCCGAAGGCAAGTGGATCCGCGCGCAGCTGTCGTCGACCCAGCTCGCCACGTATTTCGTCGGCGCGCAGGAGCATTTCGACGCACGCAAGGCGGCCGAAGCCAAGGCCGGCGAGGCGTTCAACCTCAAGCAGTACCACGACGACATGCTCGCCCAGGGTGCCCCGCCGGTGCGCTTCGCACGTCAGCTGATGCTGGACGAGGCGATCGAGTAAGCGACTGGTTTTCGATCCGTTGGTTGCAAGGTGACGTCGCCCCGGCGCAGGCCGGGGCCCAGCGACTTTTCGCCTGGAACTCGGTGACACGGACGATCGATGAAATCCGCATTTGCGGCGCCGCAATCAATGCAATCTAGCGCCTGTCCAACGAACTCTAGGACCGTCGCCCCAGCGGACGCTGGGGCCCATTTTGATTTCTCTGCAACGACAGCAAAATCAAAATGGATCCCAGCTTGACCAGACATGCGTCTGTTGAAAGCCGCTGGGATGACGGGGTCGGAAGATTCGCTGACTCTTGAGGGGCAGCAGGAAACTGTCTCGCGCCCTATGCCGTTGTTGGCATGAATGCTTTTCAAGTCGTAAAAGCACCCGCGATATCATCGCCGCATGCCCACACGCGCCTCACTCCGCCACGCCGCCGCGCGCCTGCTCGATCCGCTGTGCAGCATGGGCCTGTGGCTCGGGACGCTGTGCGTCGCGGCGTCGCTGACACCCAGCCTGATTCCGCGCGACGCGCTGCTGCAGGGCGTGCTGTCGGGCATCGCATTCGCGGCTGGCTATGGCATTGGTGTGCTGATGCGCTGGCTGTGGATCTTTCTCGGTCTGCCGCGTCTGCGCGATCTGGCGATTGGGCGTGTCGCGACTGGGCTCGCGGTCGTCGTATGCGCGTTGATGGTGATCGTGTTCCTCGCGCAGGCGTCCGGCTGGCAGAACGACATCCGCGCGCGCATGGGCATGGAGGCGGTCGCGAGTGCACGACCGGTGTTCGTTGGACTGGTGGCAGCCGGCGTCGCACTGGTGCTCCTGCTGCTCGGGCGGTTGTTCGGCGGCGTGGTGTACGTGCTGTCGCAGCGTCTGGGCCGGCATCTGCCGCGGCGCGTGTCGCTGATCATCAGCGTCGCGCTCGCCGGCCTGCTGTTCTGGTCGATCGGCAACGGCGTCGTGTTCGAAGCCGGCCTGCGTGCGCTGGATTCGTCGTACCGGCAACTCGATTCCTTGGTGGATACCGCGCTCGATCCGCCGTCCGATCCATTGAAGACGGGCAGCGAAGTGTCACTGCTCGGGTGGTCCGGCCTCGGTCGCATGGGCCGTGCCGCGGTCGCCGCCGGCCCGACGCAGGCCGAGATCGAAGCGCTGACCGGCCAGCCTGCGCAGGAGCCGTTGCGCATCTACGTCGGCCTCAATTCCGCGCCGGACATCCGGGCGCGCGCGGAACTCGCACTGGCGGAGATGATCCGCGTCGGCGCGTTCGAGCGTTCGACGCTGGTGATCAACACGCCGACCGGCACCGGCTGGCTTGATCCCGCGAGCCAGAAAGCGATGGAGTATCTGCAGCGCGGCGATGTCGCCACGGTCTCGATGCAGTACTCGTATCTCGCCAGTTGGCTGGCGTTGATGGTCGACCCGACCTACGGCGCGGATTCGGCGCGCGCATTGTTCGCCGCCGTGCACGGCCACTGGCGCACGCTACCGCGCGATCAGCGTCCACGCCTGTATCTGCACGGCCTGAGCCTCGGCGCGCTGAACTCCGATCTGTCGGTCGATCTGTTCGACATCATCGGCGAACCGTTCGATGGCGCGCTGTGGGCTGGCCCGCCGTTTCCGAGCCGCACCTGGCGTCACGCCACGCTCGGGCGCGATCCGCAAACACCTGCGTGGCGACCGCGCTACGGGGACGGCTCGGTCGTCCGCTTCATGACCCAGGACGGCGCGCCCGCAGGCGACGCGGCATGGGGCGGCACGCGCATCGTGTATCTGCAGTATCCGAGCGATCCGATCACGTTCTTCGAGGCCGGCTCGGCGTTGCGCCGGCCTGCATGGCTGTCCGGGCCACGCGCCGAGGACGTCTCCGACTCATTGCACTGGTTTCCGCTGGTGACATTCCTGCAGCTCGGCATGGACATGGCGGTCGCGACCTCGACGCCGACCGGATACGGGCATGTGTTCGCGGCGGAGGATTACGTCGATGCATGGATCGCGACGACGGGGGCGGAGTGGGATGCGGATTCGGTGGCCGCGTTGAAGGCGAAACTGGCGGCCGAGGGGTTGTAGGCGTTCCGGTTGCCTGCATGCTTTCGATCGTCGCCCCAGCGCAGGCGGGGGCCATTCTGATTTTCATCCCGAAGACCAGAATCAAAATGGATCCCGGCTTTCGCCGGGATGACGGCGGAATCCGGATCGCCGTCGCCCCAGCGCACGCTGTGGCCCATCTTTGAGTTCCCTTGCTGACGGGTGCTCGATTACCGGCACCGCCCTACCCCCGCGCCGCCTCGAACGCTTCCGGCAACGTCTGCACCTTGCCGCAGTAACTCGGGTCGTACCCCGGCAGCATCCCCAAGTCGCGCCGGAACCCATCACTGCACAGCAACGTCAGCAGTTCGGTCAGACGCCCGGACTCGAGCACGTCGTTGTGGCACAGGAAGAAATAGTGCTCGGTGATCAGCGGGAAGAAATCCAGTCCGTACTTGCGCGCCGGCGGCTCTAGGGCGAAGCCGACATCGGCGAGGCCGCTGGCGACATAGGCCGACACTGCGGCGTGCGTGAGTTCCTCGACGTCGCAGGCGCGGATGCTTTCGAAGGCGATGCCATGGCGCGCGAGCATCGCTTCGAGCAGCAGGCGCGTGCCCGAGCCGGGCTGGCGGTGGATCATGCGGATGTCGGGTCGTTCGAGATCCTGCAGCGTCTCGATGCCGCGCGGATTGCCCGGCGCGAGGACCAGGCCCTGCCGGCGCATGGCCAGATGGATCACTCGGTCGGCGTCAAGGTCGAGGCGGTCGCGGTAGTGCGCGAACAGCGCCGGTTCCAGCTCGCCGATCGGCAGATGCAGACCGGCGATATCGCAGGCACCGCTGCGCAGTGCGACCAGCGCATCGTCCGGACTGCGGTATTTGAGATCCAGCGCAAGATCGGCCTCGGCCATCGTGCGCCGCAGCGTTTCCACGCCGAAGCCGTGTGAGGCATGGATGCGCAGCGGCGTGGCGTGCGCGCTGACGGCGCGCTCGAGCTCGGCCTCGAGCTCCGTGGCCAGGCTGTCGAGCATCGGCGACAGACGCGCGGCAATGCGGTTGTCGGCCCAGACCAGGCGCTCGCCGATCGGGGTCAGCCGCGCGCCGCGGCCGCGGGTCATGCGTAGCAGCGGCTGGCCGAAGACTTCGCGCGCGTCCTGCAGTTGACCCCATGCGTAGCGGTAGGACAGCCCGACCTTGCGCGCCGCAGCCGCTAGCGAACCAGTCCCGCGGACCGCGATCAGCAGTTCGACCAGGTGCGAGGGCAGCTTGGCCCCGGCCGCGCTTTCCAGTTCCCAGCGTGGCTGGATGCGGACCTTGTACATGCGTCTCTCCCCGAAGCCTGCTGCAGCGCAGCGCGCATCGGCCGCAGGTTTAATATGTTATTGAAAGCCGGATGTTCGACCATTGGAGCTGGCGATACAAGCCGTGCAGCGGTACCGTTGCGGCGATTTGTCGCAGCCAATATGTATCCAAGAACATACGTGCGCGGCAAGGTCAGAAATCGGCACATCGACCCGGGGAGGATTCATGGCCACCAGTTCCGCAACGACACATCCCGCCAGCAGCGCCCGCGAAGGCAGCCTGCTCTCGAAAGAACGCATCATCGCCAAGCCCGGTTTCAACCGCTGGCTGGTCCCGCCCGCGGCGCTGGCGATCCATCTGTGCATCGGCATGGCCTACGGCTTCAGCGTGTTCTGGCTGCCGCTGTCGAAGGCGGTCGGCATCGATGCCGCCATCGCCTGCGGCGCCGACATGGGCTTCTTCGCCCGCATCACCTCGGCCAGCTGCGACTGGAACATCAGCGAGCTGCAGTGGATGTACACGCTGTTCTTCGTGTTGCTGGGTTGCTCGGCGGCGATCTGGGGCGGCTGGCTGGAACGTGTAGGCCCGCGCAAGGCCGGCTTCGTCGCCGCGCTGTGCTGGTGCGGCGGCCTGCTGATCTCCGCGCTCGGCGTGCATCTGCACCAGATCTGGATGCTGTGGCTGGGTTCGGGCGTGATCGGCGGTATCGGTCTGGGCCTGGGCTACATCTCGCCGGTGTCGACGCTGATCAAGTGGTTCCCGGACCGCCGCGGCATGGCGACCGGCATGGCGATCATGGGCTTCGGCGGCGGTGCGCTGATCGGCAGCCCGCTGGCCGACATGCTGATGCGCCACTTCGCGACCCCGACCTCGGTCGGCGTGAAGGAAACCTTCCTGGTGATGGCCGCGGCCTACTTCGTCTTCATGATGGCCGGCGCGTTCGGCTATCGCGTGCCGCCGACCGGCTGGAAGCCGAAGGGCTGGACGCCGCCGCCGGCGAAGGACAACGCGATGATTACCCAGGGCCACGTGCACGTGAAGCGCGTCTGGGGCATCCCGCAGTTCTGGCTCGTCTGGGGTGTGCTGTGCCTCAACGTGTCGGCCGGTATCGGCGTGCTGGGTCTGGCCTCGCCGATGCTGCAGGAGATGTTCGGTGGCCGTCTGATCGGTCTGGATGTCGGCTTCGGTGATCTGAGCACCGAGCAGCTGTCGGCCATCGCCGCGATCGCCGCGGGCTTCGTCGGCATGCTGAGCCTGGCCAACATCATCGGCCGGTTCTTCTGGGCCTCGATGTCGGACAAGTTCGGCCGCAAGGTCACCTACTCGATCTTCTTCGTGCTCGGCATCGCGCTGTACGCATCGGCGCCGACGCTCGGCAATGCGGGTTCGATCGCACTGTTCGTCGCGGCCTTCTGCGTGATCCTGTCGATGTATGGCGGCGGCTTCGCCACCGTGCCGGCGTATCTCGCCGACCTGTTCGGCACCCAGCACGTCGGCGCGATCCACGGCCGCCTGCTGACCGCATGGGCGACCGCCGGCATCCTCGGCCCGCTGGTGATCGGCTACATGCGCGAGCATCAGCTGAGCCTCGGCATGCCGCCGTCGCAGGTCTACAACACCACGATGTACATCCTCGCCGGCATGCTGGTCCTGGGCTTGATCTGCAACCTGCTGGTGCGCCCGGTCAATCCGAAGTACTTCATGTCGCCGGAAGAACTGGCGCACGAGAAGCAGCTGGCGCACGAGAAGGTCGATGCCAGCGGCAAGTCGCTGATCTCGCAGGACGAAATGGATCGCATCGGCGCGGGTGGCAACCCGGCACTGGTCGCGTTCTGCTGGGCCGCAGTCGGCATTCCGCTCGCCTTCGGCATCTGGAAAACGCTGGAAAAAGCCCTGGTGCTGTTCGCCTGAGGCCTGGCCAAGGACCGGCGGCCGCTCACGCGGTCGCCGGTACCCTCCCGACATGACACGTTCCCCCGACACAGATCTTCTTCAGAGCGACACGACGGCCGGCGCGGTGCGCCGTCCGGTCGAACGCTGGCGCGACGGCGCGGTGCGTCAGGTCAACGACCACGTGGCCGAAGAAGTGCCGGTGGCCTTCGTCTACAACGACGTGCCGTTCGCAGTGATGATGGCAACGCCTGCCGATCTCGAAGATTTCGCGCGCGGTTTCGCGATCAGCGAAGGCATCGTCGATGCGCCGGGCGATGTGGCCATCGAAGGCATCCAGCATTTCATCGAAGGCATCGAGATCCGCCTGCGGATTCCCGACGCGCGCGCCGAAGCCCTGGCCCTGCGTCGCCGCAGCATGAGCGGACGCAGTGGCTGCGGCGTCTGCGGCAGCGAACTGCTCGAAGCGGCGTTGCGCTATCCGCCGCCGGTCACGACCGATGTGCGCGTGTCACCCGAATCTCTCAGTCGCGCCTTGCGTGCGTTGCGAGAGGCGCAATCCATCGCCGCGCTCACCGGCGCCACGCATGCGGCTGGCTGGGCGTCGCTCGACGGCACGCTGCACCTCGCACGGGAGGATGTCGGTCGCCACAACGCGCTCGACAAGCTGATTGGCGCGCTGCACGCAACCGACTTCGATCCCGGCGACGGCTTTCTCGTCGTCACCAGCCGCGCCAGCTACGAAATGGCGATGAAGGCCGCGAGCGTCGGCATCGCACTGATGGCGGCCATTTCCGCGCCCACGGCCTTGGCGATTTCCCTGGCCGAGCGCGCCCATCTCACCCTGATCGGTTTCGCCCGCGACGACGGGCATGCCGTGTACACCCACGCGCAGCGGCTGCTGCCTCCCCCGGCGCCATCGCCGGCCGTCGCGCGCACAGGCAGGAGCCTTGCCCCATGAGCAACGACACGATCCGCAAATACGACGGTCCCGCCGGTGGCTGGGGCGCGCTCAAGAGTGTGGCCAAGCATCTGACCGAACAGAAGATCGCGGTCAGCGGCGCGAAGACCCTGCTCAAGGCCAACCAGCCCGACGGCTTCGACTGCCCCGGCTGTGCGTGGCCCGACCGCGACCACACCTCGACCTTCGAGTTCTGCGAAAACGGCGCCAAGGCCGTTGCCGCCGAGGCGACGAAGTTCCGCGCTGGTCCCGAGCTGTTCGCGAAATACACGGTCACGCAGCTCGCCGAATACAGCGATTACTGGCTCGAACAGCAGGGCCGCCTGACCACGCCGATGCGCTACGACGCCGCGACCGATCACTACGTGCCGGTGAGCTGGGACGAAGCACTGGACCTCGTCGCGACACACCTCAACGCCCTGCCCTCGCCCGACAACGCGATCTTCTACACGTCGGGGCGCACGTCCAACGAGGCTGCATTCCTCTACCAGCTGTTCGTGCGCGAATACGGCACCAACAATTTCCCCGACTGCTCGAACATGTGTCACGAGTCGTCCGGCACCGCGCTGAAGAAGCAGATCGGCGTCGGCAAGGGCACGGTGTCGTTACACGATTTCGAGCACGCCGACGGCATCTTCATCTTCGGACAGAACCCCGGCACCAACCATCCGCGCATGCTCGGCGAACTACGCGAGGCCGCCAAGCGCGGCGCGAAGATCGTCTCGTTCAATCCGCTGCGCGAGCGCGGCCTGGAACGCTTCGCCGATCCGCAGGACAAGCTGGAGATGGCGACGTACAGCTCGACGAAGATTTCGTCGGACTATTTCCAGCTCAAGATCGGCGGCGACCTCGCAGCCGTGAAGGGCATGATCAAGCACGTGCTGGAACGCGACATCGAGGTCACCGGCAACGGTGGCGCCACGCTGCTCGACCAGGCGTTCATCGCCGAGCACACCACCGGCTTCGAGGACTTCGTAGCGGACGTGCTGGCCGAGCCGTGGGACGTGATCATCGAGGAATCCGGCCTCGACGAGGCGCAGATCCGCCGCGCCGGCGAGCTGTATCTCTCATGCAAGCGCGTCATCGCGTGCTGGGGCATGGGCATCACCCAGCACAAGCATTCGGTCGCGACCATCAATGTGCTGATGAACCTGCTGCTGCTGCGCGGCAATATCGGCCGCGAAGGTGCAGGCCCCTGCCCGGTGCGCGGGCACAGCAACGTGCAGGGCGACCGCACGATGATGATCTACGAGAAGCCGCCGGTCGCGTTTCTCGACCGCATCCGCGACGTGTTCGGATTCGAACCGCCGCGCGAGGAGGGCTTCGATACCGTGGGCGCGATCGAAGCCATGATCGACGGCCGCGGCCAGGTGTTCTTCGGCATGGGCGGCAACTTCGCCATCGCCACGCCGGATTCGGACGCGACCGCGCGCGGCCTGCGCAGCTGCGCACTGACCGCACACGTCACCACCAAGCTCAACCGCAGTCATCTGATCCACGGCAAGGATGCGCTGATCCTGCCGTGCCTGGGCCGCACCGAGATCGACATCCAGGCCGCCGGCCCACAGGGCGTGACCGTCGAGGATTCGATGAGCATGGTGCACCTGTCATCGGGCATCAATCCGCCGGCGTCGGACACGCTGCTGTCGGAACCGGCGATCGTCGCGCGCCTGGCGCATGCCACGCTCGGCACGCGCTCGAAGATCGACTGGCTGGGCGTGGTCGAGGATTACGACCGTATTCGCGACCTGATCGCGATGACGTTCGAGGACTTCCAGGACTTCAACAGCCGCGTGCGTGTGCCCGGCGGTTTCCGCCTGTCGAACACGGCGCGCGATCGCAAGTGGGCGAATCCGGCCGGCAAGGCGGTGTTCTTCGCCTGCCCGGTGCCGACCGACAATCCGATCCACCGCGCGCGTCGCATGCACGGCACGCAACCGGTGTTCACGCTGGCGACCACGCGCTCGCACGACCAGTACAACACCACGATCTACGGCCTCGACGACCGCTACCGCGGCGTGTTCGGCGAGCGTCGCGTGCTGTTCGCGAACGCGGACGATATCGCCGCGCTGGACATGAAAGCCGGCGACTGGGTGGATCTGGAAAGCCTGTGCGAGGACAACGTGCGCCGACAGGCGCTGCGCTTCCTGCTGGTGGAATACAACATCCCGCGCGGGTGTCTGGCGGCGTACTACCCGGAAACCAATCCACTCGTCCCGCTGTCGAGCTTCGCCGACGAATCACGCACGCCCACCTCGAAGTCGGTGCCGGTGATCGTGACCCCGCACGTCGCCGACGTCGGCGCGCACATGCCGCGCCAGCGCGACATCCCCGCCGCCGTTGTCCGCTGACGAAGCCCTGCTGCAGGCGCTGCTGACCGAACTGGCGGCAGCGCCGGACGGCATGTCGCTGCCGCGACTGAGCAAACGCCTGCGCATCCGCATGAGCGTGCTGTTGCGGACCCTCTCCTACCTGGGCGATGCGCGCATTGGCGACGCGCAGGGACCGGGATGGGTGCGCACGGTCGAAGACGGCGGGCGGACACTCGCGCAGTTGACTGATTCCGGTCGCGCGGTCGCGGCGTCACTGCTGGAACCAGGCGACAGCGCGCACGTTTGAGCAGGTTCGGCTTCGACGCCGCTTGACCGCATCGCGCCAACCACTTCCGCGCACGTTGTCCACATCGCATGTGGATGGTCTGATGACAAAGGTGTGGATAAGCATCGCCAGCCCGCTGCGCAGGCGGCCCGGTTTCAGGCGGTCAAATTTTCACCACCGCGCCGATGCTGACTGATCGTCCCGCTTGATCCGCGCATTCGGATGTGCAGGCGGCTGCCGAGCGACGCGATGCGCGCGGTTGGTCATGCCTGCGCATAGCCCCGTGCGATGTCTCCTGCGGTGTGCCGTCCCAGGTCATCTCGAACCAACGACGCATCACGGCCCCGGCCTCCAGTCGCAGCGGCGCAAGATTGAATGCATCCGGCGGACCACTCTGCGGTTCGATGCAGGTCGCATGGGAGGGCTCGTCGAAGACCACCCAGTGGTCGCAGTCCGATCGCAACGACAGGCGTTGTCCATTGCGATGGATCACGGCGCCGTCGGCGCCGACGAAACAGTCGTCCCACGGCGGCGCTGCCGGCTGCAGGAGCGGCAGCGTCGCAAGGCCTTGGCCATCGCGTGGATACATGCGCGTCGGTGCGAACTCGACACCCTCGGGCTTGCGGAACCAGGGATGCCAGCCGATCACGACCGGCATCGCGTGGTCGTCTGCTTGCAGGCACAGGGTCAATCGCAGGCAACGCGGCATGACCCGGATGGTCTGGCGCGCGACGCCCCCGAAAGGCCAGCGCGCGTCGCGTGGCAGCTGCAACGACAGGGCGATGCAGTCCGCCGTATGCAGGTCCACCTGCCATGGCAGCGCGAAACCGACACCGTGGATCGCATGGGAACCGAGATTCGGCGCCAGCTGGTGGTCCTGACCATCGAAGCGGAACCGACCGTGTCGCACACGCCCCGCCCACGGCAGCATCGGATAGCAGCCCCAGGCGATCGTGGCGGGATGGCCCTCGTCGGGGCCGATCAGCTGCGGACGGCCGGCCTGCACGATCTGCGCGATGCGGCCGCCAGCCACCGGGGCCACACTGACCTGCAGCGCGCCGCATTCGATGTGCAGCAGTGGCTCCGGTGCGAGCGGCGCCTGCGCGGCGTCCGGAGGCTCATCCGCCATAGGGATCAATCGTACGGATCCGCCCGTCGGCATCATGGTGCAGTTCGGTGACCTTGGCCGTGCGCAGATGGGTCACGCCGCCGGACATCAGGGCGTCGTGGTAGTACAGCCACCAGCGGCCCTCGAACGCGACGATCGAGTGATGCGTGGTCCAGCCGACCACCGGCTTCAGGATCACGCCCTGATAGGTGAACGGTCCATACGGACTGACGCCCACGGCGTAGCACAGCAGATGCGTGTTGCCGGTGGAATACGAGAGGTAGTAACGCCCCGCGTGCTTGTGCACCCACGGGCCTTCGAAGAAGCGACGGTCATGGTCGTCGGCGCGCAAGGGGTGCCCGTCCGCGTCGAGCACCACGACCTCGCGCGTCGGCTCATCGAGTTCGAGCATGTCGTCGCGCAACCGTCCCACCCGTGCGCCCAGCGCGGGCGCATCGCCGAGCGGTTCCTCGTGCGCGGCATCGTGCACGTTGTCGCGGTACTTCTGCAGCTGCCCACCCCAGATGCCACCGAAGTAGAGGTAATGCGTGCCGTCGTCGTCGGCGTAGACCGCAGGGTCGATCGAATACGTGCCGGCGATCGCTTCGGGCTGGGCAGTGAACGGGCCTTCCGGCCGGTCGCCGACCGCGACACCGATGCGGAACACGTTGTCGGCATCCTTGGCCGGGAAGTAGAAGTAATAGCGCCCATTGCGAGACGCGGCATCGGGCGCCCACATCTGCCGCTTCGCCCAGGGCACGTCGCGGACATGCAGCGCGAGGCCGCAGTCCACCGCCTCGCCCTCGGGCGAGTCCATGCGCAGCACGTGGTAATCCACCATGCCGAAATGCCCGCCCTCGTCGTCGAACGGCATGCCTGCATCGATGTCGTGCGAGGGATAGATGTAGAGCCGCCCGTCGAACACGTGCGCCGACGGATCGGCGGTGTAGAGGTGCGTGACCAGCGGTTGCGAGATCGCCTTGCCGGCCAGCGTGTCCAGCTCGGCCGACAGCGCGGCATCGCCTTGCGTCTCCGTCGGGGGCGGCACGGAATGCGCGCTCATGCGCCCACCTCCGCCTGCAGACGGCGCTCGGCAAGTTCGCGCTCCAGGCGTGATTCCATGGCCTTGTCGATGCGGTAGAAGAACAGCAGCACCACCGCCAGCAGGAACGGCGTCGAGCACACCAGGCTGATCGCCACCCGGATGCCGTCGACGACCTGGGCCGACTGCGCACCACCGCCGGTCACGTAGCCGTAGTGCGCGAGGATGCCGGCCACCAGCGCGCCGCCGACGCTCAGGCCGACCTTCAGACCGCACAGCATCGCCGAGAAGATGATCGCGGTCGCGCGCCGGCGGTTCTTCCATTCCGAGTAATCGGCGACGTCGGCGATCATCGCCCACAGCAGCGGAATGGTGATGCCGTAGAAGAAGCCATGCAGGATCTGCGAGCCGAACACCAGCCAGATCGCGTCCGGCGGATACAGGTAGAACGCGAGTACGAACAGCGTGGACACGAACAGTGCGCCACCGAACACGTCGCGCTTGCCGAAGCGGTCGGCCAGCGGCCGCGACAGGCCGATGCCGAGGATCATGAAGACGATGCCGCCTGCGTTGAACAGACTGAAGGCCGAGGTGGGCGCGTCTTCCGGCCACTGGAAGCCGGCCAGGCCGGCGCCGGTCAACGTGGCATTGAGGCCGGCAATGAACCCGTCGAAGCCGGTGCCCTGGAGAAACGCGGCCAGCGCCGCGCCATCCAGGTAGTACTGGAAGTAGTAGATCGTCATGCCGCCCTTCAGCGCCAGGGTGACGAAGACCAGCACCGTGAGCGCGAGCATGATCAGCCACGGCCGGTTGCGCGACAGGTCGGTCAGGTCCTGCATCACGCCCGAAGACTGCGTCTGCGTGGGGACGATGCGCTCGCGCGTGGTGAAGAAGGTGATCAGGAAGAACACCGTGCCGACGATGGCGAAGATCGTCATCACCTGTTCGAAGCCACGTACCCGGTCACCGTCGCCGAGAATCAGCACCATCGGCAACAGCAGCACCTGGATCACGAACTGCGCAACCATCACCGCGACGAAGCGGTACGAGGACAGGCTGTTGCGCTGGTCCATGTTGCCGGTGAGCACGCCGCTGAGCGCTGCGTACGGCAGATTGTTCGCGCCGTACACCAGCACCAGCAGGGTGTAGGTGACCAGCGCATAGACGACCTTGCCGCGCTCACCGAAATCCGGCGTGCTGAAGGCAAGCAGCGACAACACGCCGAACGGCACCGCCGTCCACAGGATCCACGGCCGGAACTTGCCCCAGCGCGTGCGGGTGCGATCGGCCAGCAGGCCGATGATCGGCGTGAACACGAAGGCGCCGAGCAGGCCGACGACGACGATGATCGTCGCTGCGGTGGCTGCGGGCAACGCGTAGACGTCGGTGTAGAAGAACGCCAGGTACGTGACCAGCGTCTGGAAGATCAGGTTGGCGGCAAGATCACCGAGGCTGTAGCCCAGTTTCTCGCGGACGGACAGGACTTCGGTGGATCGTGAGGCGGGGACGGCGTTCATTGCGGAGGGGCACCCGTGGGAGGGCGGCGGCCGCGGAGGCGGACGCAGCGGGACGCACGTGGCGACCGGTGATCCGGCCGAGCTGCCCATGCCGCTGCGGCGTGGGCGGGCCCGGCGACGTTATCCGGACGCCGATGTTTAGAACACGGTCCACCCCGGCGTCGGAGCGCCGGGACAGACCGTGGGGAGAAAACCGCGTCGGCATTCGGGGTCAGAACGTGCCCCGGATACCGATGCTGTAGGTGCGGCCGGGATCGTACAGATCGTTGACGGCGTTCGAGTACCAGAAGTTCGAGCGCCGCTGTTCGCCGGTGATGTTGAGCACGTTGAAGGTGATCTGCGGCTTCGACGGCAGGTTGGCCAGGGTGTAGCCAGCCGACAGGTCCAACTGCCCGCGGTCCTCGCCGAAGATCTGCGCGTTCGGAATGCCCTGCTGGTTCGGGCCCGTGCCTGCTGCGCCCTCCTGCCAGGTGTAGGACAGCCGCAGCGACGCCACGCGGTTCTCCCAGTACGCGGTCGCGTTCCACATCGACGGCGCCACACCGTAGACGTTGCCGGCAAGCGCACCGGCGTCACGACCGGTCGTGGTGATGTCGAGCTTGGTGTAGTTGGCCATGAAACCCAGGCCCTCGAACACGAAGCTCAGCGGCTGTACCCAGATCGCTTCCCAGCCGCGTACGTTGAGCGCAGCGTCGGCATTGATCTGCTGGTTGACGTTGACCGTCGCCGTGCCCGGGCCACCGCGATCGTTGATCGCCTGCTGCTGGGTATCGGTGAGGTCATCGAACGGAATGCCGAGCGACAGGAACGGACGCGTGGTCACACCCTGGAAGGTGTAGCCCTCGACGCGCTTGTTGAACAGCGTGAGCCCGACGAAGCCTTCGTCACCGGTGTACCACTCACCGCCGAGATCGAAGTTGGTCGAAATGTAGGGGGTGAGCTCCGGATTGCCCTGACTGGCAACCTGCGCCGACTGATCGGTGAAGGTGGTGGCCGGCAGCATCGAACTCGGGTTGGGCCGGGTCAGCGTGCGTGACCCCGACATGCGCAGCACGACGCGGTCGGCGACATCCCAGGCCGCGCTGAAGGACGGCAGCCATTCGCTGTATTCGCCAGCCAGCGTCTGGTACTGGCGCACGCCGCCGATCGTCACCGGACCGGCGATGTCCTGGTCCGTGCTGACCCAGCGCATGCCCGCGTTGAAGCGGAGGTTGCGATCCCAGATCTCACTCTGGCCATTGAACTCGATATAGGCGGCTGTGGTGTCCTCGGAGAAGCCGCCTGTCGAGCCCCCGGTATTGGGGCCGGCGGATTCCGGCGCCGAATCGCGCAGGCGCGCGTAATCGGTGGCCTGGCGGAAGCGGTCCCAATCCACTGTGACGAAGCCTGCCGGTCCGGGCAGCAGATAGTCCGGCAGCGCCGAATTCGGGACCGCGGCCCCGGGGCCGCCGGCGCAGGCGGGACGTGGATCGGGCACGCTGCCATCCGGGTTCAGGCCGCGGCAGACGATGTCCTCCCACGCGCTGCTGTTGTCGAATCCGCGGATGGTGCGCTGGTTGCGGTCCCAGGCAACGCCGACGCGGACGTTGCGCGAGTCCTCGCCGAGCTGCAGATCGGCACGCAGGCCGCGGGTTTCGGTCACGCGCTTTTCGTTCTGCACGTTGACGCGGCCGCCACCCGTCCAGCGCCAACCGAGATTGGGATCGTTGAGATCGAGATCGGTGTCCCAGCCCGGCACGCTGCCGTCTTTGGTGTACTGCAATGTGGTGAACGGCGAATTGATCAGGACCGTCGGCGACTCGCGACGCATCCAGCTGCGGCTGAGGTTGGCTTCGACATCGAGCTTGATGTCGTCGGTGAACCAGAACGTGCCGCCCGGCGCCACCTGCCAGTACTGCACCTCCTCCTGGTAGGGGCGGTACTCGAGGAAGAACTGCGCGTTGGTGAACGTGGCACTGGTGACGACGTTGTTCGGGTCGAGCTGCATGTCCAACGGGATCATCTGCCCGTTGCGTCCGATCAGGTTGATGTCGATACGCTCGTTGGTTCGCTCGGCCGTGGTGTACAGCGCATCCAGCCAGAAGTTCAGGCGATCGCTCGGCCGCCATTCCAGTGATGCGATCACCGCGTCGCGGTCGCGATCGCCCGACATGTGCACGGGACGGCCGAGACGCGGGATCAGCGCTTCACCGATCTGCGCCGTCGTCAGCCCCGGATTGTTGGCGAGCAACCACGCGGCGTCGATCGGCTGGCCGGGCGTCAGGCCCGCGGCGATCGTCGACGGGTTGTCGGGAACGACATCGGGAATGCGCCAGCCGTTGCCGCCCGTGGTGTTGCAGGGCTGACCCAGCGCGGGAAACCCGCCTGCAGCGCCGCCGTTACCGCATTGCGCGTTGGTCAGGTTGGGATTGGTCCAGCCGATGGTCTCGTACCCTTCGACGCCGATCTTGCCGCGCGATGACGTCACGCCGACGAGCGTTCCGAAGGTGCCTTCGTCGTTGGTCCAGCTGAAGATCGACGAGCCACGCGGACTGAACGATTCGCTCATGTCGTTGTAATCGGCCTGCAGCTGATACGACACGTGCGTACCCGGACGATCGAACGGACGCGCACTGCGCATGTCGACCACGCCGGCCGCGCCGCCTTCGGGCAGGCTGGCCTGCGGCGATTTGTACACCGTGACCTGGCTGAAGAATTCGGTGGGGAAGATGTTGAGGTCGACCTCGCGGTTCTGGTTGGTCGCATCCAGACCGATCGACGCCGTGGCGACCGATGCGCCGTTGATCAGGGTCTTGGTGAAGCTGCTGCCCAGCCCGCGGATCGCGATGTTGAGGCCTTCGCCGTTGACGTCCCGATTCAACTGGATGCCCGGGATGCGGGTCAGCGATTCGGCGATGTTGGTATCCGGAAACTTGCCCAGATCCTCGGCGAAGATCGAATCGGTGAAGCCGGTGGAATCCCGCTTGGCCTCCGTGGCGAACTGCAGGCTCTGGCGGTAGCCGGTGACGGAGACCGTATCGAGCTGCGTGACTGCTTCGGATTCCGCGGCCTGCGGCGACGTCGCCGATGGTGCGGGCGGTGGCTCCGGCTGCTGGCTCTGCGCCAGCGTGGATGTGCTTGTCATTCCCAACAGCGCCAGACTCAACGCACGCGACAGCGCCGTTCTTGTAATTTGGATTTGCACCGTACTCCCCTCCCGTTTCTGGTGACGACTGCCCGGTCGCGAGGACGCGCCTGCAGTGTGGCTAGATTGTGTGGACAACCCCGACGTCGCAGGCCAACGAGCGCCGCTGTCTGACGTGATTTTTAAGGTAGCGCTATCATTCAGTGCACGCACGCTGCGTAGCAGCATGGCTTCCAACGTCGCGCATCCGGCGCTTCAAAACAGGCTTTTATCTGCAGAATAATGCGATGACCGGAGCGTCCATATGCAGTTTTGTGCGCTGCAAGAGGCGTCCACTTTGACGCTGTGATAATGATAGCGCTATCACTCTTGAGGCGCGCAGCGTCGGTGGACGGGGATGGCGGCGGCAGTCACGTGCACGACGGGGAATGCATCGCGATGAGCAGGATCGTCGACGGCGCCGTTACCGCAGTGGCCTCGCCGCACGGCGTCGTCAGCCGCTATCGCTGGGTCATCTGCGCGCTTCTGTTTTTCGCCACCACCATCAACTACGTCGATCGCGCCGTGCTTGGCGTGCTGGCGCCGACGCTCGTCGCCGACTTCGGTTGGAGCGAGCGCGACTACGGCGTCATCAGCGCATCGTTCACGCTCGCCTATGCGATCGGTTTTCTGTTCGCCGGGTGGTTCATCGACCGCGTCGGCACACGACTCGGTTATGGCGTGTACCTGACCGTTTGGTCGATCGCCGCGGCGCTGCACGCGCTGGTGAATTCGGTGGCCGGTTTCAGCATGATGCGGTTCGCGCTCGGCCTCGGTGAATCCGGCAATTTTCCTGCAGCGGTCAAGACCGTCGCCGAGTGGTTTCCGAAACGCGAGCGCGCCTTCGCCACCGGCGTCTTCAATGCCGGCTCCAACATCGGCGCGATCGTCGCGCCGCTCGTGGTGCCGTGGCTGGCACTGACCTGGGGATGGCGCACGGCGTTCGTGGCGACCGGTCTGGTGGGACTGGTCTGGTTGGCATTCTGGCTGCCGATGTACCGGCGGCCCGCCGAACACACCAAGGTGTCGCCGGCGGAACTGGCGCTGATCGACAGCGATCCGCCCGAGCCACCGGTCCGCGTCTCGTGGCTGCAGTTGCTGCGTTTCCGCCAGACCTGGGCGTTCACCGCCGGCAAGTTCCTCAGCGATTCCGTGTGGTGGTTCTACCTGTTCTGGTTTCCGATGTTCCTGGCCGACCGCTTCGGCGTCGACCTGCGCACGATCGGCCTGCCAATGGTCACGGTGTTCCTGCTGGCCGATGTCGGCTCGGTCAGCGGAGGCTGGTTTAGTTCGTTCCTGATGCAGCGCGGCTGGACCGCGAATGCCGCGCGCAAGACCGCGATGCTGCTGTGCGCGCTGTGCATCCTGCCGGTGGTGTTCGCGCCCCATGTCGAGGGGCAGTGGGTCGCCGTGTGGCTGATCGGCCTGGCAGCCGCTGCGCATCAGGGCTTCTCGGCCAACCTGTTCACGCTGACCTCGGACATGTTCCCGCGCGCCGCGGTGGCCTCCGTCGTCGGGATCGGCGGATTTGCCGGTGCGATGGGCGGTTTCTTCATGAATCTCGGGGCCGGCTGGCTGCGCCAGACCACAGGCAGCTACGCGGCACTGTTCCTGATGGCCGGCGGCGCCTATCTCGCCGCACTGTTGGTGATCCATCTGCTCGCGCCGCGACTCGAGCCGGCGCAGCTCGACCGTGCGGCGTGATGCAATCGGCATTACGCAGCGCGCTGCGTGCACGGGCCGCGGCCGGCATCGCGCAGGCTGCTGTCGGGCTCGCGAGCGTGCGCTCCGCACATGTCACGCCACGCGTCCGGCGCCGACGGCTGCATGACCCCGCAGACGCGGATCCACGCGCGGGATCGGCGGTACTCGATGTTTCGATCCAGGGAGAGAGATTGATGAAGAAGACCCGTCCGTTCCTGCTGGCCGCGCTGGCGCTGGCACTGACCGCCTGCGGCGACCGCAGCGTCGACACGCCTGTCGCGGCGGCGGCGAGCCCGCCCCCTTCGACCGCTCTCGCCGATGGACTCGAAAAATTCCTCGGCAGCGCGCATTCGCCGCTGCAGGACGCGGACTTTCTGGCGTACTGGAACAAGGTCACGCCCGAGAATGCCGGCAAGTGGGGCGAAGTCGAAGGCCAGCGTGACCTGATGGTCTGGGACCGGCTGGACGCCGCCTATCGGTTGGCAAAGGACAACGGCCTGCCGTTCCAGATGCACGTCATGGTGTGGGGCAATCAGCAGCCGGAATGGATCCGTCACCTGCCACCGGACGAACAACGCGCCGAGATCGAGGAATGGTTCGCGGCGGTCGCCGGTCGTTATCCCGACATCGACATCGTCGAGGTCGTCAACGAACCCCTGCACGATCCGCCGACGCAGGACGACGCGGACGGCGGCAATTACGCGCAGGCACTGGGCGGCGCCGGCGAGAGCGGCTGGGACTGGGTGCTCGCCTCTTTCCGGCTGGCGCGCACGCACTTCCCGCGCGCGCGTCTGATGCTCAACGACTACAGCATCACCAACACGCCCGACGACGCGAAGCGCTACCACGCGATCGTCCAGTTGCTGCAGGCCGAACACCTCATCGACGTGATCGGTGTGCAGGGCCACGCGTTCTCGACCACGACCGAGACCCCGATGTCGGTACACCGCGACAGCCTCGACCTGCTGGCCTCGACCGGCCTGCCGATCCACGTGACCGAACTCGACGTCGACGGCCCGACCGACGCGGTACAGCTCGACGCCATGCAGCGGATCTTCCCCACGTTCTGGGAACACCCGGCGGTCGAGGGCGTGACACTGTGGGGCTTCCGGCCGGGCGTGTGGCGCACCGAACAGCGCGCCTACCTGATCGATCGGGAAGGCCGCGAACGTCCGGCGCTGCAGTGGTTGCGCCGCTATGTCCGCGGCGAGGTGGTCGCCCCCTCCCCGGCGACCGGCGACACGGCGTCAGGTGCTGTAGCCGGAGCCCCGGAATGAGTGCGCGCGTCCGGATGGGGGTGGTGGCGATTGCCCTCGCCTGCCTGCTGCCCACGGCATCGGTATCAGCCTCGGCCCCGCCATCCGTGGACTGCGCCGCCCCGGCCACGGTCTGCGACACCGCCGCCGCCGGCAGCCTGGCGTTGATCGAAGCCGGCATGCCGCTCGCCGTACGCCTCGACGACGACGCATCTTCCGTCGTCGTCTACGCAGCGCGCGCCCTGCGCGAGGACCTCGCGGCCGTGTCCGGCACGCAGGGCGACACACCGACGCCACGCACCGCGATCATCGCCGGCACCCTCGGCGACAGCGCCGTGATCGATCGCCTGGTGGCCGAGCACGGCATCGACACCACCGGTGTCGCCGGCACCTGGGAGGCCTATCTGCTGCAGGTGGTCGAATCGCCCGAACCCGGCATCGATCGCGCACTGCTGGTCGTCGGCGCCGACCGGCGCGGCACGGCCTTCGGCCTTTACGAACTGTCGCGCCGCATCGGCGTCTCTCCATGGACCTGGTGGGCCGACGTCGCGCCGGCGCGGCAGACCGCGCTGTACATCGCGCCCGGCCGCTTCGTCGATGCACCGGCCGTGCGCTACCGCGGGCTCTTCATTAACGACGAGGATCCCGCGCTCGGTGGCTGGATGCAGGCCACCTACGGCGGGCCCAACCACCAGTTCTACGAACGGGTGTTCCAGCTGATCCTGCGCCACAAGGGCAATTACCTGTGGCCGGCGATGTGGGGCCGCGCCTTCGCCGACGACGATCCGGAAAACGCCGCGCTGGCCGACGCGATGGGCGTGGTGGTCGGCACCAGTCACCACGAGCCGATGATGCGCGCGCATGTCGAATGGTCGCGCTACGGCGAAGGACCATGGGACTACACGCGAAACCGCGACCGACTGCAGACGTTCTGGCGCGATGGCATCCGCCGCATGGGTGACCACGAAAGCGTGGTGACGCTGGGCATGCGCGGCGACGGCGACGAGCCGATGGCCGAAGGCACCGCGATCGACCTGCTCGAGGGCATCGTCACCGACCAGCGCCGCATCCTAGCCGAGGAAACCGGCAAGCCTGCGGCGGAGACGCCGCAGGTCTGGGCGCTCTACAAGGAGGTGCAGGATTATCTCGACGCCGGCATGCAGGTGCCCGACGACGTGACCCTGCTGTTCGCCGACGACAACTGGGGCAACATCCGCCGCCTGCCGAATTCGGACGCGACGCGCGCCGGTGGCTATGGCGTCTACTACCACTTCGATTACGTCGGCGGCCCGCGCAACTACAAGTGGATCAACACCACGCAGATCGAGCGCGTGTGGGAACAGATGCGCCTGGCGCATGCACAGGGCGCGGACCGGCTGTGGGTGGTCAACGTCGGCGACATCAAGCCGATGGAGTTTCCCATCAGCTTTTTCCTCGACTATGCCTGGGCACCGGATGCGTATCCCGTCGATGCGCTGACGGCCTATCCGCAGGCATTCGCGGCCGAACAGTTCGGCGATGCGTACGCGGCGGAGATCGGCGACATCCTCACCCGCTACACGCAGTACAACGCGCGCCGCAAACCCGAACTGCAGTCGCCGGATACCTGGAGCCTGGTGAATTTCGGCGAGGCCGACCGCGTGCTGGCGCAGTGGGATGCCCTGGTCGAACACACGCAACGCATCGGCGCGGCACTGGGTGATGCGCATCGCGACGCGTATTACCAGCTCGTGGAATACCCGGTGCTGGCCAGCGCGAATCTCGCGCACCTGTACGTAGCCGTCGCCCGCAACCGGCAGTACGCCGCCCAGGGACGCGCCACCGCGAACACCTGGGCCGACGAGGCCGAACGCCGCTTCGCCCGCGACGCCGAACTCGCGCGCGTCTATGAGCAGGACATCGCCGGCGGCAAGTGGATCCACATGATGTCGCAGCCACGCATCGGCTACACCCACTGGCAGCAACCGGAACGCAACGTGCTGCCGGCGCTGACGCGGGTGGACGTCCGCGAGCGCGGCACGATGGGCGTCGAAGTCGAGGGCGATGCACGCGGCTGGCCGCTGCCGACCACGTCGGCCCGCGTACCGCCGCTCGATGCCGATGGCGCACGCACGCGCGATCTCATGGTCTTCAACCGTGGGCGTGCGCCCTTCACCTTCACCGCGCAGGCCTCGCAGCACTGGCTGCGGGTGACGCCGGCATCGGGCGAAGTCGACATCGAAACGCCAGTGCGCATCGAGGTCGACTGGGACGCGGTGCCCGACGGCGATCATGTCGCCGAGGTCGACCTGCTTGGCAGCGACCGCACCGAGGTGCGCGTGGTGGTGCCCATTTCGAAGCCGGTATCACGGACGCCGGTCGTCGGCCACGTCGAAAGCGAAGGCTACATCGCGATCGAGGCCGCGCATCACGCCCGCGCGGTCGCGCCCGACGGTCTGGGCTGGGAAACGATTCCGAACCTGGGTCGCACGCTCTCATCCGTGACGTCGGTACCGGTGACCGCGGCCGCAACACCGGCCGATGCGTCCGGTGCGTGGCTCGAATATCCGGTGCACCTGCACGCGGCTGGCGAGGTCGAGGTCCGCGTCGTGCTGTCACCGACGCTCGACTACGCACACCGCGGCGGCCTGCGCTATGCCGTGTCGTTCGACGACATGCCGCCGCAAACCGTCACGATGCAGCTCGATCCCACGCCCGGCCACGCGCAGTTCCAGGCCTGGGAGCGCGCGGTCAGCGACAGCGTCCACGTCGCGACCTCGCGCCACCGGGTCGAAGCCGGCGCGCACACGCTGAAGCTGTGGCGGATCGACCCGGGCGTGGTGGTGCAGCGCATCGAGATCGTGAGGGACGGCGTGCGACCGAGTTATCTCGGGCCGCCGGAGAGTGTGCGGCGGTGATGTCGGCGTTGACGTTTCTGGCTGATCCCGATCGGGCTCCAGAGATGGCCGGACTTTCGGTTGTGGCGTCTGCTCCGGCTCCTGTCCTTGCTGCTGCTCCGGTTCTTGCTGCTGCTCCTGTTCTTGCTCCTGCTTTGGCAGTTGCCTTCGCTCTTGATTTCGAATCGAGCCGTAAAGCAAGCCGAGCACCGGAGCCTGGTGCGGCCGTAGAGGCGCCCATGTCTGAGCGCAGCGAGTTTGGGCGACGTGCCGCGTCAGGCGAGGCGCGCAGGGGACCGAAGCGGCTCCATCGCATCGGCTTGCGTCCGGCGAAGGGACCTTTTGGTTCCTTTTGGGTCCATCCAAAAGGGACTCGCACGCGCAGCGGGCGAAAGCCCTGCACTTGGCTTCGCTTCTCCGCTTTGGCGTTGGATTTCGATGCGCCGCCGGACGAAGTGCTCGCAAGGCGAAGATCAAGTACAGGGCTTCCGCGCTGTCGCGCGGCTTACTTTTGTCTTGGCAAAAG
>NZ_CEEDOV010000002.1:0-164739 GCF_979256585.1 Luteimonas sp. AC640a
GCGGCTTACTTTTGTCTTGGCAAAAGTAAGCAAAACCGTCTTCGCCGGACGCGATCCGCCGCGATACAGCCGCGGCGTTCCCCTGCGCTTCTCGGACGACGGGGCACGCAGCCCAAACTCGCTGCGCTCAGACATGGGCTGCTCTTCGACCCCGCCGTCCTGCGATGCTCGGCTCGCTTTACGGCTCGATTCAAATCAACAGCGGAGCCAAAGCAAAGGCAAAGGCAAAGGCAAAGGCAACGGCACGGCAGAGCAACTGCAAAGCCGAGCACCGTCCCTGGATTACCGGACATGCGTCCGTTGAAAGTCCCGCCTGCGCGGGCATGACGGCGACAGAATCAGTCGCGCGGCAACGCGCCTGCAAAACGTACGAATCGCTGCAACACCGCCCGCGCCTCGGGCGCAGCCCGCACGCCCGCGACCAGCGCAACCGGATCGAGACCTTCCTGGTACAGCGGCCCCGAGCGCGCGCGGATGTAGCCGCGCATGTGGGTGGCGCTGAACTCCGGGTGGAACTGCACGCCCCAGACGCGCTCGCCCCAGCGGAACGCGTGGTGCGGTTCGAGTACGGAGTGGGCGAGCAGGGTCGCGCCTTCGGGCAGGCGCAGGACGCTCTGGAGATGCGTGGTCTGGGCCAGGAAACCGGGAGCGGCTGTGGCGAACAGCGGGTCGTGCGAGGCCGCGTCGTTCGTTTCGATCTCGAACGTGCCCATCTCGCGGCCGCGCGGGTTGGGGCCGACTTCACCACCGAGCGCGTGGGCGATCAGCTGGTGGCCGTAGCAGATACCGAAGACCGGCACGCCGGCATGCGCGGCATCGCGCAACCAGGCGGCGCTGCGTTCGCTCCAGTCGGCGCGGTCGGTGACCATCGCGCCGGAGCCGGTGACGATGACGCCGGCGAAATCGTCCGCGCTGGGCAGCGCGGCACCGTGTTCGACATCGACCACGACCGCGTCATGCTCCGACAGGCCTGCGGCGACACGGATCCAGTGCGGGAATCCGCCATAGCGGCGCATCGAGGGCACGGGCTGGCCGGTTTCGACGATCAGGAAGCGGCGGTCGGGCGACATCGAGGGGCAGCCGGAGCAGGAAGACGGCGCAGCGTAGCGGATCGGGACGGGCGGGCGCTGGTGTTGAATCGCGCCTCGACGATCCTGCCCTCACCCGACGCGCCTAGCGCGTCGACCTCTCCCGGACGAAGAGGTGCTTAGATTGCCGCGTACCGCGCTCGCACCGAAGCACACGCCACGAGGCACGAGCCGCCTACTCCCGCGGCGGCAGCACCGTCATCACTTCTTCCACCGTGGTCACGCCTTGCGCGACCTTTTCGGCGCCGGCCATGCGTAGCGTGCGCAGGCCTTCGCCGACGGCCGTCCGGCTGAAGCCCGACAGCGCCATGTCCGGCTGGATCTTCGCGCGCAGCGCGGGCGTGATCGGCATCAGTTCGTAGATGCCGACGCGGCCGAAATAACCGGTGTTGCGGCACTCCAGACACCCGACCGGTCCGCAGGCGGTCTCCGGCGGCGGCACGTCGCTGTCGGGGCCGAGCAGCGCGCGCCAGCCCTCAGGATCGACCGGCTGCAGATGCTTGCAGTGCCGGCACAGCGTGCGCACCAGACGCTGGGCGAGCACGCCGTTGAGCGTGGAGGCGATCAGGTAGTGCGGCAGGCCGAGATCGAGCAGGCGGGTGATCGCCGACGGCGCGTCGTTGGTGTGCAACGTCGACAACACCAAGTGACCGGTCAACGAAGCCTGCACCGCCATCTGCGCGGTGTCGAGGTCACGGATCTCGCCGATCATGATGATGTCGGGGTCCTGGCGCAGCAGCGTGCGCACGCCCTGCGCGAAGGTCAGATCGATTGCGTTGTGGACCTGCATCTGGTTGAGCTCGACCGAGACCATTTCGATCGGGTCTTCGACGGTGCAAACGTTGACGTCGTCGGACGCCAGCTTCTTCAGCGTTGAATACAGCGTCGTCGTCTTACCGGAACCGGTGGGACCGGTGACCAGCACGATGCCGTGCGGACGCGCCACGAGATCGTTCCATGCCGCCGCCTCGCCGGCATCGAAGCCGAGGTGTTCGATCGGCTTGAACGCGGTATCGGGATCGAAGATGCGCATCACGACCTTCTCGCCGAAGGCAGTCGGCATCGTCGACAGACGCATCTCCACCTCGCGCCCGCCGGGCGAACGCGTCTTGATGCGGCCGTCCTGCGGACGCCGGCGTTCGGCGAGATCCATGCGGCCCAATACCTTGATGCGGCTGACCGCCGCGGTCATCACCGGCGGCGGCATCTCGAAGACCTTGTGCAGCACGCCGTCGATGCGGAAACGCACGCGGCCCACATCACGGCGCGGTTCGAGATGGATGTCCGAGGCGCGCTGCTCGTAGGCGTACTGCAACAGCCAGTCGACGATGTGGACGATGTGGTGGTCGTCCGCGTTGACGTCGCCCGAGCGGCCGAGTTCGACCAGCTGCTCGAACGTCGGCGCATTGCTGCTGGTCTCGCGTCCGTCCTTGGCGCCGCGGATCGAGCGCGTGACGCCGAAGAACTCCATCGTGTAGCGGTGCAGGTCCAGCGGATTGGCGATGACCAGATCGATCTCGCGCCGCAGCAGGCGCTGGATGTCGGTCAGCCAGTCCAGCGCCAGCGGCTCGCTGGTGGCGATACGCGCGCGATCGGGTGTGACGTCGACCGGCAGGATGCGGTGGCGCTTGGCGTAGGCGTGCGAGAACAGATCGGTGACGTCGCCGACCGCGATCTTGGTCGGATCGATGCGCAGATAGGCGTGTCCGGTGGCCTGCGCCAGCCATTCGGTCAGCGCTTCGAGGCCGAGCTCGGTGCCGGGCCGGCGCGCCGAGGGCAGCTTGAGATTGGCCAGCAGCACCAGCGGGTGCACGGTGTCGAGGCCGCGCGTGTTGCGACCGCCTACGCGTGCGCGGTCGGCGTCAGCAGGCGTCAGCAGACCATCGGCCAGCAGTGCGTCGATCACGGGTTCGAGGGTGAGGCGGCCAGGTGGCAGACGGCCACCGAAGACGGCGGGTGCACGGATGCCGGTCGAATGCTGGGGAGCGCGCGGATCGTTCAAGCCGGGTCCTCCATGGCGCACGGTGCGTCGGGCGCTTTGATGCGGCCCGCTATACTAGCGCGCCGCCGCAGACGCGATTTTCTCGATGACCGGACCGACGTTCCAGGAGCTGATCCTCACGCTCAACACCTACTGGGCCAAGCAGGGCTGCGTGCTGATCCAGCCGCTGGACCTCGAAGTCGGCGCGGGCACTTTCCATCCGGCCACGTTCCTGCGCGCACTCGGCCCCGAGCCGTGGAACGCCGCCTACGTGCAGCCCAGCCGCCGCCCGACCGACGGCCGTTATGGCGATAACCCGAACCGTCTGCAGCGCTACTACCAGTACCAAGTGGCGATGAAGCCGAATCCGGACAACATCGTCGAGCTGTACTTCGATTCGTTGAAGGCACTGGGACTCGACCCGCAGGTGCACGACCTGCGCCTGGTCGAGGACAACTGGGAATCGCCGACGCTCGGCGCCTGGGGTCTGGGCTGGGAAGTCTGGCTCAACGGTATGGAAGTCACGCAGTTCACCTACTTCCAGCAGGCCGGCGGCCTCGAGTGCAAGCCGGTGCTCGGCGAGATCACCTACGGTCTTGAGCGCCTGTGCATGTACCTGCAGAACTGCGACAACGTCTATGACCTGATCTGGACGCACGGTCCCGACGGCACGCCGGTGACCTACGGCGACGTCTACCACCAGAACGAAGTCGAGCAGAGCACCTACAACTTCGAACATGCGAACGTCGACGTGCTGTTCCGGCGGTTCGACGAATGCGAAACCGAAGCGCTGAAGCTGGTCGAACTCGGCCTGCCGCTGCCGGCCTACGAGCAGGTCATGAAGGCCAGCCACAGTTTCAACATGCTCGACGCGCGCCGCGCGATCAGCGTGACCGAACGCCAGCGCTTCATCCTGCGCGTGCGCACGCTGGCGCAGGCAGTCGCCAAGGCCTATTACGCGCAGCGCGAAGCGATGGGTTTTCCGGGGCTGAAGCGCACCGGGGACGCGGCATGACCGAGACGCTGGGCGCGTTCGTGATCGTCCTGTTCACCGCGCCATCCGCCTTCGCGTTCTTCGCTGCGTACTGGGCACAACAGACCCAGCGTAATCCCTGGCTGTGGTTCTTCTTCGGGCTATTGCTCATGCCTGTCGCCGGGTTTGTATTGCTGGTGCTCAACGGCGAGCGCGCACGCGGGCGACGTGACATCCCGACTGGCCGAGACCTCAGCCAGCATCTTTCGATCCGGAACGACCTGCCATGACCGCCTCCCTGCCCCTGCTGATCGAACTCGGCACCGAAGAACTCCCGGTCAAGGCCCTGCCCGGCCTGGCACAGGCGTTCTACGACGGCGTGATCGCGGCGCTGGACAAGCGTGGCGTCTCGATCGACCACACAGGCGCGAAGCCGCTGTACACGCCGCGCCGTCTCGCCGTGCTGCTGCCGGGTGTCGCGAGCGAGCAGCCCGAGCAGCGCTCGGAAGTGCTGGGACCGTATCTCAGCATCGCGCTCGATGCCGACGGCAATCCGACCAAGGCGTTGCAGGGGTTTGCGGCGAAGGCCGGTGTCGACTGGACGGCGCTCGAGAAGACCAGCGACGCCAAGGGCGAGCGATTCGTGCACCGCGCGGTGACACCGGGCGCCGCGACGGCGGCATTGCTGCCGGACGTGCTGCGCGAGGCGATCGCGGCGATGCCGATTCCCAAGCCGATGCGCTGGGGCGCCCACCCCTATGCATTCGCGCGTCCGGTGCATTGGCTGGTGCTGCTGCATGGCGAAGCGATCGTCGACGCCGAACTGTTCGGCGTGCGCAGCGGCCGCACCAGTCGCGGTCATCGCTTCATGCACGACGGCGCAGTCGAGATCGAAGCGCCGGGCGACTACGTCGAGGCGATGCGCAACGCGAAGGTCATCGTGGATGCCGATGCGCGCCGCGCCGAGATCGTGCGCGAGGTCGAAGACGCCGCGCGCGCCGTCGGTGGCGATGCGCGCATCGAAGCCGACAATCTCGAGCAGGTCGTGTGCCTGGTCGAATGGCCCAAGGCGGTGCCCTGCACCTTCGAGGCCGAGTTCCTCGCCGTGCCGCAGGAAGCGCTGATCGCGACGATGGAAGCGAACCAGAAGTTCTTCCCGGTGCTGCGCGATGGAAAGCTGACCGAACACTTCATCGGCATCGCCAATATCGTCTCCAAGGACGAGGCCGAAGTGGCCAAGGGCTACGAGCGCGTGATCCGCCCGCGCTTCGCCGATGCCAAGTTCTTCTTCGACGAAGACCTCAAGCAGGGTCTGTCGGCGATGAACGACGGCCTGAAAACCGTGACCTACCAGGCCAAGTTGGGCAGCGTGGCCGACAAGACCGTGCGCGTTGCCGCGCTGGCCGAAGTGATCGCGCCGCAGGTCGGTGTGGATGCCGCACTCGCAAAGCAGGCTGCATTGCTGTCGAAGGCCGATCTGCAGTCGCGCATGGTCAACGAGTTTCCGGAACTGCAGGGCATCGCGGGCCGTTACTACGCGAAGCAGGACGCGGCGCTCGCCGGCCTGTCCAACGACGATCGCGCGTCGCTCGCGAACGCACTCGACGAAGCCTGGCAGCCGCGCTTCGCCGGCGATGACATTCCCCTGTCGCCGCTGGGCAAGGTACTCGCGATCGCCGAGCGTCTCGATACATTGGCCGGCGGTTTCGCGGCGGGCCTCAAGCCGACCGGCAACAAGGATGCGTTCGCGCTGCGGCGGAATGCACTGGGTCTGGCGCGCACGTTGATTGAGAGTGGGTTCGATCTGGACATCGACCAGATGATCTCGATCTCGCTTTCTAACGTTCAACACTCCTTGGTGAGTGTGAGCGCCTCCAAAAAGATCGATGCCCTGTCAGCAGCAAAAGAAGCTGGGATCAAGACTCAGGGGGGCGTAACCGCATCTGCCTCAATGAGTTCCTCTTTGAGAGATGAGCTTTACGACTTCATTCTCGATCGCCTAAAGGGTTACTACGCCGACAAGGGCGTGACCGTGCAGCAGTTCAACGCCGTGGCGGCGCTGCAACCGAAGTCGCTCTACGACCTCGACCGCCGCATCGATGCCATCGGCACCTTCGCCGCATTGCCCGAAGCCGAAGCACTCGCCGCGGCCGACAAGCGCATCCGCAACATCCTGCGCAAGGCGGATATCGCGATTCCGGGCGAGGTCGATCCCGCGCTGCTGCGCGAGCCGGCCGAAGCCGCGCTGGCCGAAGCGGTGGAAGCGGTGCGTGGCGAAACCGGTCACGCGCTCGCGCATGGTGATTACGTGTCGGTGCTGACGCATCTGGCGCGGCTGCGGCCGCAGGTCGATGCGTTCTTCGACAGCGTGATGGTCAATGCCGACGACGCCGCGCTGCGCGCCAATCGTCTCGCACTGCTCAAGCGCCTGTCCGAGCACCTGGGCAGCGTGGCCGCGATCGAGCATCTGTCGAGCTGAACGCGTCGGGATGTGCCTGAGGCGCCGTCGAGCCCAGGCACTTCGGATCCTTCATGACCGCGCCGTCGAGAATGACGCACCGCGTGTTCCGGGCTGTCGAAGCGCGTTGCGTGACGCCCCGTTAATCGTCTCTTGACGAGGCTCCGGTATCCTCGCGTAATGCCTCGCGTTCATATGTGTCTCGCCGCCGTCCTTCTCCTGTGTGCGTCGGCCGCGGCGCACGCTGCGCGCGTCGAACGCGTCGATATCGTCGGCCTCGACGAGGAGATGACCGAAAACGTCCGCGTCTCGCTCGGATTGCAGGACGCGGTGGGCCGCGACATCTCCGGCCGTCGCATGGGGTATCTGCTGCGCGAGGCAGAACGCGAGACCCGCAAGGCGCTCGAACCGTTCGGCTATTACTCGCCCACCATCGACGTGCAGCGCGACCGCACCGGTGATGCACTTGCGGTGCGTGTGGTCGTTGATCCGGGCCAGCCGGTGCGTGTGCGCAACAGCGATATCGCGATCATCGGCGAGGGTGGACAGGACCGCTATCTGGCGCGCGACATCGCCCGCTTCGTGCCGAGCGAAGGCGCGGTGTTCAGCCACCCCCAGTACGACGCGAGCCGCAACCAGCTCAGCCGTCGCCTGACCGAGCGTGGTTATTTCGACGCCGAGTTCGCCTCGCGCCGCGTCGAAGTCACCCGCGCCGATTTCGCCGCCGACATCGATGTGGTCTGGAACAGTGGCGACCGCTACAACATGGGCGCGACCACGTTCGAGCAGACGCCCGAGCAGATCATCAACACCGACCTGCTCGAACGCCTCGTCTATTGGGAAGAAGGCAGCTACTACCACCAGGGCCGTATCGATCGCCTGCGCTCGTCGCTCGGGCGCTTGGACTATTTTTCCGACATCGACATCGAGCCGCAGGTCGACCAAGCCAACGAACGCCGCGAAGTGCCGGTCAAGGTCACGCTCACCCCGGCCAAGCGCAGCATCTACACCTCGGGCGTGAGCTATGGCACCGACAGCGGCGCCGGCGTGCGCCTGGGCATGGAGCGCCGCTACGTCAACATGCGCGGGCACAAGGCGCTGGCCCAGGTGGACTACGCGCAGCGGCGCAAGACCGCCACCGTGCAATACCGCATTCCGGCCTTCGCATGGCTCGACGGCTGGTACACCGCCAGCCTGCAGTTCGCCGACGAACAGACGGATTACATCGATACCCGCCGGGTCGAGTTCGTCGCCAGCCGCAGCGGCCAGTACAACGATTTTCTCGCCCTCATCGCCTCGATGCACGTGCTGCGCGAGCGCTGGCTGTTCCGCGAGGCGGACGACGGCGAAGGCGCGCTGGCGCCACAGCAGTACCGCTACGCGACGTTCGCGTATCCCTCTCTGCGCGCCGAGTACATCGACGTCGACGATCGCCTGTTCCCGACCAGCGGCATCGGGGGCTCTTTGATGCTGCGCGGCGGGCTCGAGGGCGTCGGTTCGGATGCCTCGTTCGGGCAGATCCACGCGCGCGCGAGCTGGTTCCGCGGCATCGGCGAATCCAATCGCCTGATCGTGCGCGGTGAGATCGGCCACACCTTCACCGATGCACTGGTCGCAATGCCGCCCAGCCTGCGTTTTTATGCAGGCGGCGACCGCAGCATCCGCGGCTACAACTTCCGCGAGGTCAGCCCGCGCATCGACACCGATTTCGGCCGCTATTCGGTCGGCGCGAAGAACCTGGTCACCGCGAGCGTGGAGTTCGAGCGTTATTTCACCGACACCATCGGCGCGGCGGTGTTCGTCGACAGCGGCGACGCCTTCGACGGCGGCTCGCCGGAATGGCGCACGGGCGTGGGCATTGGCGCGCGCTACAAATCGCCTGTCGGCCCGTTGAAACTCGACATCGCACGCGGTCTCGACAACCCTGATTCGTCATTCACGATCGGTCTGTCGATCGGCGCGGAGTTCTGACATGGCGTTTGGTCGTCACCGCCTGCCCAACGATCTGACCCCGGAAGAGCGCGAAGCGCGCATCGCCGAATTGCGCGCGCGCCGACGCGCACGGGCGCGCAAGCTCGCGCTCCGCAGCGCGATCGGCATCGCCGCGCTGATCGTGATGCTGGTCATCGTCGTGTGGTGGCTGCTGACCACGTTCGGCGGCCGCGATTTCCTGCTGAATCAGGTCGCCTCGCGCCTGCCCGCGGGTACCGAACTGACCTGGCGCGCGGCCGAGGGCCCGGCCTCGGGGCCGTTGACGATGTACGACGTGCGCTACGTGCAGCGCAGCTGCCCGGACGTCGATGAACAGCCGGTGCCCTTCGGCGAATGCGACGAGCCACGCGTGCTGGTGTTCGAAGCCGAGCGGGTGACGATCGATCCGGCGGTGATGCCGCTGGTCGGCCGACGCCTGCGGCTGGACGTGCTGGATATCGACAACGCGGTGCTGTCGATGCCGCCGTCGGTGGAGACGCCGTTCGAGCTGCCGCGCTGGCCCGATTCGCTGCCGCGTATCGAGCTGCCGCTGTCGCTGCAGGCCGACACGATCCGCATCGATGGGTTCCGCGTCGAGCAGGCCGGTGCATCGCTGATCGACATCCGCAGCGTGCGCGGCGGTCTGGACGCGCAGCAGGGTGAACTGAATCTCGCGAATATCGTCGTCGACAGCGACCGCGGCCTGTTCACCGCCAACGGTGTCTACGCGCCCGATGACGACTACCGCATGGACGTCACCGCCAGCGCGCTGATGCCCGCGCCGCCGGCGCGCACGCGTCCGCGTATCGGTTTGGTCGCGCGCGGCGATCTGTCGCGTCTGGATATCGCCGTGGTCGGCCACGTACCCGAACCGCTGAAAGCCGTGCTGACCCTGCGCGGCCGCGAGAATCCCGGCTGGGCGTTGCGCGCCGACAGCACCCGTCTGGATCCCGCACTGCTGATGGGCAGTGGCGAACCCGGCACGCCGCTGGCGTTCGACATCCGCGCCGATGGCCAGGGCGGCGCCGCAGAACTGCAGGGCAACGCGACATACGGCGAGGCGGATGCGAATCCGATCCGCGTCGTGCTGCAGCCATCCAAAGTGAAGCTGGAAGACCAGCGTCTGGATCTCGACCCGCTGATCGTCGACATCTTCGACGGCCGGGTCACGTTGCGCGGGTTTGCCGACGTCACCGAGCCGGGCGATGTGCGCTTCCGCTTCGCGACCAATGCACGCGGCCTGCAGTTCGGCGCCGACCCGGAGGCCGCCGAACCCGCGCCCCCGATCATCGCCGACGCGGACCTCGGGTTCGCCGGCAGCACCGCGGCATGGGCGGCGATCGGCAAGGCCACTGTCGAGCGCGACGGCTTGCGCGCGAACGTGGACTTCGACGGTCGCGGCGATGCGGAGCGCATGCGCCTGCAGACCGCGCGCGTGACGATGCCGACCGGCACGCTCGATGCCAGCGGCGAAGTCGCATGGGCGCCGGCGCTCGGCTGGAATCTCGATGCAACGCTGGCCGGCTTCGATCCCGGTTACTTCGCCCGCGACTGGAAGGGCGCGGTCAACGGCACGTTCGCCACAATCGGCAACACCCGCGACGACGGCGGTCTGGAAGTCGCGGTGGACGCTAGCGATCTGGGCGGCACGCTGCGCGGTCGCCGGCTCGATGGCCGCGCGACGTTCGCGATGCATGGCCCGGCGACCGATGCCGGAGAGACCGGCCGCACCGATTTCGAAGGCGAAGTCGCGCTCTCGCTCGGCAACAGCCGCGTCGATGCGACCGCGACCGTGACCGATCGCCTCGATATCGACGCGACGCTGTCGCCGTTGCAGCTCGCTGACTTCCTGCCCGATACCGGCGGCGTGCTGCGCGGCACCGTGCGCGTGACCGGCGCGCGCACCGCGCCCGACATCGCCGCCGACCTCACCGGCAGCGCGCTGCGCTACGGCGAATACGCGGCTGCCAGCGCACGCATCCAGGGCAACCTGCCGTGGCGCAGCGACACCGGTTCGCTCGATGTCGTCGCGACCGGCGTCAATGCCGGCATCGCACTCGACGAGGTGCGCCTCGCGGCGCGTGGCGCGATCGAGAAACTCCAGCTCGAGGCCAGCGCGCGTGGCGAGATCGGCACGGTGGATCTGTCAGGCAACGCCGAAAGCCGTAATGGCAACTGGCAGGGCACACTCGCCGATCTGCGCATCGCACCGGCCACCGGCGCGCGCTGGGCGCTGCAGTCGCCGGCGCAGTTCCGCCAGATCGGCACGCGCTACACGTTGACCGAGAGCTGCTTCGCATCCAGTGGCGGCGGCTCGCTGTGCGCGAGCGCCGACTGGCCGCGTCAGGGCGTGTCGATCACCGGCACCGGCCTGCCGCTCGCACTGGCCACACCGTATCTGCCCGAGCAGGACGGCGGCCGTCCCTTCGTGCTGCGTGGCGAGATCGCGCTCGAAGGCAGCGCGCGTCCGGTCGGCAACGGTTTCGTCGGCAACGCCAGTATCCGTTCGGCCAGCGGCGGCGTGCGCACGTCCGAGCGCGCACGCAACGACGTGGTGACCTATGACGATTTCCGCCTCGACGCCGAGTTCGATGCCAACCGGCTCAGCGCAACGCTGTCGACGACGCTCAACGAGGTCGGCCGTGTGCAGGCCCAGGTGACCAACGGCTGGGATGCGTATGCGCCGCTGTCGGGCTCGCTGGTCGCCAACGTCGAGGACCTGACGTTCGTCGAATTGTTCTCGCCCGATATCGTCGAGCCCACCGGCCGCCTCACCGCCGACGTCACGATCGGTGGCACGCGCTCGCAGCCGACGATCGGTGGCCAGGCGCGGCTGGCCGATTTTTCGACCGAGATCCCGTCGCTGGCGATCGCACTCGAAGACGGCAACATCAATCTCGACGCGCTGCCCGACGGCACCGCGCGTCTCGCCGGCAGCGTGCGCTCCGGCGAGGGCACGCTGAACATCGGCGGCGGCATCGGCTGGCAGGGCGAAGGCACGCCGGTCGTGCTGACCATCAGCGGTACCGACGTACTGGTGGCCGACACCAGTGACATGCACATCATCGCCTCGCCCGACATCACCGTGCGCTACACCGCGCTGCAACCGCTCAACGTGACCGGCAAGGTGTTCGTCGATGTCGCGCTGCTCGATCTGGAACGCCTGAGCGAAGGCGTGTCGGTGTCGCCCGACGTGGTCGTGCTCGATCCGGTCGACACGGAGGAGAACAGCACAGCGTCGGCGCTGGAACTCGATCTGACCCTGACCGTCGGCGACAACGTCGGCCTGCGCGGCTTCGGCTTCGACGGCCGCATGAAGGGTGAGCTGCGTGTGCGCGCGGTGCCGGGTCGTGAGATGACCGGCAACGGACGCCTCGCGGTCGACGGCCGCTACAAGGCCTACGGCCAGGAGCTGCGGGTCACGCGCGGCAATCTGGTCTTCAACAACGGCCCCGTCTCCGACCCGATGCTGGACGTGCGCGCCGAGCGCCGGATCGAAGCCGAAGACATCACCGCCGGCATCGATGTCAGCGGCCGCGCATCGGCGCCGCAGGTCAACGTGTGGACCAACCCGTCGAGCGATGCGTCCCAGGCGCTGTCGTATCTGGCACTGGGCCGTTCCGCATCAAGCCTGACCAGCGACGAAGGCCAGCAGATCGACGCCGCCGCGGCCGCGCTCAATGCCGGCGGCAACCTGGTTGCCGGCCAACTGGGCGACAAGATCGGCCTCGAAAATGCGGGCATCAGCCAGTCGCGCGCCCTCGGCGGCAGCGTGCTCGGGTTCGGCAAGCAGCTCTCACCGAAACTCTATGTCGGCTTCGGCGTGTCGCTGCTGGGCACCGGCCAGGTGCTGACGCTGAAGTACCTGCTGCGCGCGGGCTTCGATGCGGAGATCGAGTCGAGCACCTTGGAAAACCGCGGTTCGGTGAACTGGCGGAAGGAGCTCTGATTAATGACGCGAGGCGTGCGGCCTGCTCGTCTCGTTGCCACCTTGTCTCGTCCCCTTTGAGACCAGCACCTCTCCCTGCGGGAGAGAGCCTGCCCCGGACTCGATCCGGGGTCGACGCGCATCGCGCGTCGGATGAGGGTGAAACCTTTCCTGCGGAAACCACACAGAGGTCCTCATCCGCCCTTTGGGTACCTTCTCCCAGACGGCGAAGGGTTGGCTCTGCCCGCTATCACTTTGACTTCGTCAACGCCCATCCGGCAGAACGATCTCATCCTCGCGGAACACCGCGACATGCGGCACCCCGTCGGCGCCGATCCAGCCGCGATACATGCCGGATGTATTGAACGGGAATGCCACGCGGCCATCGGCGTCGAGTGCGATCGCGCCGCCATCGCCGCCGGCCTCCGGAATCAGCTGGTTGATGACCGCGTCGGACGCGACGCGGATGTCGTCGCCGCGCAGACGCACGCGCGCGCAGATCTCGTGCGCGGCGGCGGTGCGGATGTAGTACTCGCCCCAGCCGGTGCCCGACACCGCACAGCCCGCATCGGCCCAAGTGCCAGCGCCGATGATCGGCGCGTCACCGACACGGCCGTAGCGCTTGTTGGTCATGCCGCCAGTCGAGGTGCCTGCGGCCAATAGCCCCTCGACATCGAGCGCAACCGCGCCGACGGTGCCGAAGTACGGCCGCGCATCGCCGGTCAACACCGAAGCCTGCGGCTGCGATGTGCGTTCGGCTTCCAGGGCGCGCTGCAGCTGCTGCCAGCGACGCTCGGTGCGGAAGTACGCAGGATCGACGAGTGCGATGTCCCGCGTCTTCGCGAACGCCTCGGCACCCTCGCCCACCATCATCACGTGCGGCGAGGACGTCATCACCGCATCGGCGAGCAGGATCGGATTGCGCACACGTGACACGCCGGCGATCGCACCGGCCCGGCCACTGGCGCCGTCCATCACCGCAGCATCGAGTTCGTTGCGGCCGTCGTGGGTGAACACCGCGCCCTTGCCCGCGTTGAACATCGGCGCGTCTTCCAGCACGGTAATCGCCGCCTTGACTGCGTCCATCGCCGGCGCACCGGCCTGCAGCTTCGCGTGGCCGGCGCGCAGTGCCGTCTCCAGTGCAGCACGCGCCTCGGCCAGACCGGCCGCGTCGAGATCGCCGCGCCCAATGCCCGCGCCGCCGTGGATCGCCAGCACCGGCGCATGCGCAGAGGCCGGTGGCGATGTGCGGACGTCCTCCGGCGTGGCGGCCTGCGTCGTCGCGACCGCGGCCATCAGCAACGCGGCAAGTCCATAGCGCTGCATCCGCATACATCCCGTCATTGCCATCTCCGTCCGCACTAGTGATCCGCGCACGCTAGCGCAGCGCGCCAGACTTGTCGTCTCTATGGCGTCATACAGGCGCTGTGGGCCTGATGGATCAGACGCGGCCCAGGGCCTGCTTCAGGAACGGCGCCGTGCGACTCTGCTTCGACTTCGCCACATCCGCAGGCACGCCTGCCGCCACGACGTGCCCACCGGCATCGCCCGCGCCCGGCCCCATGTCGATCAGCCAGTCACCGGCCGCGGCGACGCGCATGTCGTGCTCGACGACAACGACGGTACTGCCCGCGTCCACCAGTCCGCCCAGCTGCCGCATCAGCGTGTCGACATCCCTGGGGTGCAGGCCGGTCGTCGGCTCATCGAGCACGTAGACCGTGCCGCGACGCTGCGCGCGTTGCAGTTCGCTGGCGAGCTTGATGCGTTGCGCTTCGCCGCCCGACAGTTCGGTCGCCGGCTGGCCGAGCCGCAGATAGCCGAGCCCGACTTCCAGCAGCACCTGCAGCGGACGCACGATCGCGGCGTCGTCGGCGAAGAACTCGGCCGCCTCGGCCACGGTCATCGCGAGCACGTCGGCGATGTGCTTGCCGCGCAGCGTGACCTCCAGCGTTTTGGCGTCGTAGCGGCTGCCATGACAGGTCGGGCACGGCGCATAGACGCTCGGCATGAACAGCAGTTCCACACTGACGAAGCCTTCGCCATCGCAGGTCGCGCAGCGGCCCTTGGCGACGTTGAAGGAAAAGCGCCCGGCGTCGTAGCGACGGCGCTTCGCGGCCGGTGTGTCGGCGAAGCGTTTGCGCACGTGGTCGAACAGCCCGGTGTAGGTCGCCAGATTCGAACGCGGCGTGCGGCCGATCGGCTTCTGGTCCACACGGACCAGTCGTTTGATCGCATTCGCGCCGCCAGCGATGCGTCCGTCCAGTGGCGCCTCGACACCGCGTTCCAGCGGGTCCAGTGGCGTGTCTTCGTCGCCGCTTCCTTGGCCCAGATGCGCGCCCAGCAGCTCGACCAGCGCCTGGCTCACCAGCGAGGATTTGCCCGAGCCACTGACGCCGGTGACAGTGGTGAACACGCCCAGCGGAATGTCGACATCGAGATCGCGCACATTATGGCGACGGATGCCGCGCAGTTGCAGCCAGCCGTCCGGGGTGCGCGTGGTGTGCGCGATCGATGCAGCGTCATCGTCCAGATAACGCCGTGTCGACGACGCCTCGATCTTCGACAGCCCGGCGAGCGGTCCGCTGTAGAGCACCTGCCCGCCATGTTCACCGGCAGCCGGGCCGACATCGACGATCCAGTCCGCATGGCGGATGACCTCGATCTCGTGCTCGACGACGAACAGTGAATTGCCCGCGGCGCGCAGCTGGTCGAGCGCGCGCAGCAGCGCCTGCGTATCGGCCGGATGCAGGCCGGCGGAGGGTTCATCCATGACGTAGACCACGCCGAACAGCTGCGAACGGATCTGCGTGCCCAGTCGCAGGCGCTGCAGCTCGCCGGGCGACAGCGTCGGCGTGGCGCGCGCGAGCGTGAGATAGCCGAGACCGAGATCGCGCAGCACCTTGATGCGTGCCAGCAGGTCTTCCGCGATGCGCTGCGCAGCCAGGGCCTGCTCGGGATGCGCTTTTGCGTGTGTCCTGCCGGCCGCAGCCGGGGCGAGCAGGTCGGCGAGTTCGTCGAGCGGGCGCTGCGAGAACGCGGCGATGTCGAGCCCGGCGAAGGTCACCGACAGCGCCTCGCGCCGCAGCCGTTTGCCAACGCATTCCGGGCACGCGGCGCTGATCAGATACTGCGCGGCGCGCTTCTTCTGCTGCGGGCTCAGGGTGTTGGCAAAGGTATGCAGCACGTGCCGGCGGGCACTGGTGAACGTGCCCATGTACGCCGGTTCGGTCTTGCGCTTCAGCGCGTCCTTGACCTCGTCCAGATCGAAGCCGGGATAAACCGGCTCGACCGGCTGCTCGTCGGTGAACAGGATCCAGTCGCGGGTTTTCTTCGGCAGTTTCGACCACGGCACGTCGACGTCGATGCCGCGCGTGGTCAGGATCTCGCGCTGGTTCTGCCCGTGCCAGGCGCCCGGCCACGCGGCGACCGCGCGCTCGCGGATCGTCAGCGAACGGTCCGGCACCATCGACGCCTCGGTCGCGTCGTAGATGCGTCCCAGGCCATGGCAGGTCGGGCAGGCACCTGCCGGCGTGTTCGGCGAGAAACCATCGGCATAGATGATGGCTTGGCCGCGCGGATAGTCGCCGGCGCGCGAGTACAGCATGCGCAACGAGTTTGAGATCGTCGTCAAACTGCCGACCGACGAGCGCGCGGTCGGCGTGCCGCGCGCCTGCTGCAACGCCACCGCCGGCGGTAGACCCTCGATCGAATCGACCTGCGGCACGCCGGCCTGATCGATCAGCCGACGCGCGTAGGGCGAGATCGAATCGAGATAGCGCCGCTGCGCCTCGGCGAACAGGGTGCCGAAGGCCAGCGAGGATTTGCCCGAGCCGGACACGCCGGTGAACACCACCAGCGCATCGCGTGGGATGTCGACATCGACGTTCTTGAGATTGTGTTCGCGTGCACCGCGCACGCGCACGCAGTCGGCGATGGCGGGCGCGGCGGGATTGGAAGTCTCTGCAGTCATGGCGACGATTATCGCCACTGCGCGTTGCGCGCCCGTCGTCGAAGCCGAATACGCCCACTGCACGGTGCGCTCACAAGCGCGCGCCCACGCTCGCTGTCCATCCCCCGGAGCCCAATCCATGGCCAGCAAGACGCCAGCCCCCCGCACGCCCCGCAATCCGCCGTCGACCGGCAAGAAGCCTGCACGCGAGGCCACCGATCTGCGCGGCGAGGGCGACGAACTGCAGCAGCAGGCCGGCGGCACGCATCCGCAGCTGACGACGAACCAGGGCATCCCGGTCGCCGACAACCAGAACACGCTGAAGGCCGGCCCGCGCGGCCCGGCGCTGCTAGAGGATTTCATCCTCCGCGAGAAAATCACCCACTTCGATCACGAGCGCATTCCCGAGCGCATCGTGCATGCTCGCGGCAGCGCCGCGCACGGCACGTTCGAGCTGACCAAGTCGTTGTCGCAGTACACCACCGCGCGCCTGCTGACCGAGGTCGGCACGAAGACGCCGGTGTTCACGCGTTTCTCGACGGTCGCCGGCGGCGCCGGTTCCGTCGACACACCGCGTGACGTGCGCGGTTTCGCGGTCAAGTTCTACACCCAGGAAGGCAACTGGGACCTGGTGGGCAACAACATCCCGGTGTTCTTCATTCAGGACGCGATGAAGTTCCCGGACGTGGTGCACTCGGTGAAGATGGAGCCCGACCGCGGCTATCCGCAGGCCGGCAGCGCGCACGACACGTTCTGGGATTTCATCTCGCTCACGCCCGAAGCGATGCACATGATCATGTGGGCGATGAGCGATCGCACGATCCCGCGCTCGCTGCGCACGATCGAAGGTTTCGGCGTGCATTCCTTCCGCCTGCTCGACAAGGACGGCAACAGCACGTTCGTGAAGTTCCACTGGCGCCCGACGCTGGGCATCCAGTCGACGGTGTGGGACGAGGCGCTCAAACTTCAGGCCGCCGACAACGATTTCCATCGCCGCGACCTGTTCGAGGCGATCCAGGCCGGTGATTTCCCGGCATGGGATCTCGCGGTGCAGCTGTTCACCGAGGAAGAGGCCGACGCGTTCCCGTTCGACCATCTCGATGCGACCAAGCTGATTCCCGAGGAACTGGTGCCGCTGCAGGTGATCGGCCGCATGACCCTGGACCGCTGGCCGGACAACTTCTTCGCCGAGACCGAGCAGGTCGCGTATTGCCCGGCGAACATCGTGCCCGGTATCGACTTCAGCAACGATCCGCTGCTGCAGGGCCGTCTGTTTTCGTATCTGGACACGCAGCTCTCCCGCTTGGGCGGCCCGAATTTCCACCAGATTCCGGTCAACGCGCCCAAGTGTCCGTTCGCCAACCAGCAGCGCGACGGCCACATGCAGATGCAGGTCCCGAAGGGCCGGGTGAGCTACGAACCGAGTTCGCTGCAGGCCGACAGCCCGCGCGCCTCGCGCGATGCCGGCTATCGCCACCACGCGACCGTCGACGATGGCGTCAAGGGTCGCGTGCGGGCCGAGAGCTTCGCCGATCACTACAGTCAGGCACGCATGTTCTTCCGCAGCCAGAGTGCGGTGGAGCAGGCGCATATGGCCAGCGCGCTGGTGTTCGAACTGTCGAAGGTCGAGACCGCGCACGTGCGCGAGGCCATCGTCGGTCACCTGCGCCACGTCGACCCGTCGCTCGCGCAGCGCGTCGCCGATGGTCTCGGCATGGACGCATTGCCGCCGGCGCCGGATGCACGCGTCGCCCCGCAGGACATGCCGGCCTCGCCGGCGCTGCGGATCATCGACCGCATGCGCGACACGCTGCAGGGTCGCGCTGTCGGCATCCTGGTGCACGACGGTTCCGATGCCGAAACGGTCAAGGCGCTGCGCAAGGCCGCCGAGGGTGCGGGTGCGACGGTCAAGATCGTGGCGCCCAAGCTCGGCGGCGCCAAGCTGTCCGACGGCAAGCGTCTGCCTGCCGACGGCCAGCTCGCCGGCATGCCGTCGATGGTGTTCGATGCGGTCGCCCTGGTGCTTTCGGCCGATGGTGGCAAGCAGCTGTCGCGCGAAGCGGCCGCAGTGGATTGGGTGCGGGATGCGTTCGGACATCTGAAGGCCATCGCCGCCGACGCTGGTGCGCAGGCCGTGCTGAAGGCCGGTGGCATCGCCAAGGACGCGGGTGTCCTGGACGCGGCCGATGCCAAGGGCTTCATCACCCAGGCGAAGACGCGTCAGTGGGATCGCGAGAAGAAGGTGCGCATGCTGGCCTGAGCCGGCGTGTCGGACGGGGCGTCGCCACTTGGCGCGTCCCGTCTTCGATAGCTCGAAGAAGAAGGGTGCCCACGCGGCACCCTTTTTTGATTGGACGATGTGTCGCGGTGAATCGGACAGCCGCGCAGGCGCGATGGGTCCGCGCGTTCAGACCGCCGCAGCGCCTGTTGCCAGTGCGGGCGTCGGCATCGCCGCGGCCGCCTCGGGTACAAGCGCCGCCTGCGGATCCGCAGGCTCGTAGGTGCCATCGGCATTGCGTACCCGCAGGATGCAGCCGCGCTCGATCACGGCGCGCACCGCTTCATCCTGCAGCGCGGTCGCGCGACTCAGGTAGGTCGCCAACGTCTGGCCCTGCGTGTCGGTGAGCACCCAGCACCGCAGTCCCATGTCGTATTGCAGCGTGTAGGTGCCCATCTGGCGCTCCGCGGTCATCGGTGTCGATCTTCGGTGGCGCGGGATCGATCGCGTGTGAATCCACCCACGCCATATGCAATCGGACGTGCGGGTGCGGACCTGTTGCATGGGCGGTGCATCGAAATCCCGTGCTCAGGCGGCATGGGCGTCCGGGCCGGGATCGAACGCGGGCCCCGCGGTCTCGAACAGCGGCGCCGCGAACGTACGCGTGCGTGCCTCGAGTGCGAGCAGGTAATCGGCGAATCCACCCTGCGCACGCGCGACGCGCCGCGCACTGGTGATCACGACGGGTGTCGCGCGCCGGGCGATGTGCGCGCCGGCGCGATGCAGTGCATCGACCATCGCCACATCCTCGTGCGCGGACAGCGGCGGAAATCCGCCGCAGCGCAGATACATCGCCGCACTGAAGCCCATGTTCGCGCCGTGCACGTGCGGATGGCCGTCGCGCTGTTCTTCGGCAGTGCCGAAATGCATGCGCACGGTGTCGTCGTAGTCGAGCCAGTCTTCGACGGTGACGATGCCGCAGAACGCATCGGCGGCGCAGGCGAGCTGACAGGCCAGCCAGTCGCGCGGCACGCGCGAATCGGCATCGGTACACGCCACCCAGCGGGCGCCCAGGCCGATCACGAACGCCGCGCCCGCGGCGCGGGCGAGGCCCACATTGCCGTCCTGCACGACGACGCTGCGCACGCCATACGCGGCGACGATCGCGGCCGTACGGTCACTGCAACGGTCCAGCGCGACCACGATGACCACCGCTTCGCCGCGGAGTGCGTCGTGGTGCGCAGCGATCTGCACCGACGCGAGGCACGCGGCGATGCAGGCCTCTTCGTTGTGCGCCGGAATGACGACGCCGATCATCGCAGGCCCGCCCGTTGCGCGACCGAGGCGGCGTTCAACGCCCAGCCGTCGAGCCGCACATCGGCGTCGCCATAGCCGAACACGCGTTGCATGCCGAGTTCGCGGCGCAGCAGACGGTGTACGTCGCGACCGGACTGTGGCGCCTGCGCAAATGGCGCCAGCCAGTGGCAGGCGACCAGCACGCCATCGCCGCGCAGGCTGGACTTCAGCTGGTGCGCCATGCGCGTCAGCGTGTCCGCATCGAGGTAGTAGCCCACCTCGCTGAAGACGATCAGATCGAACAGGCCATCGGGCCAGGTGTCGGGATGCCGCGCCTGGCGCACGTCGACATGCGCGTGCGACTGCGTCCGCTCGGTGGCGAGCGCGACGGCGCGTGCGCTGAGGTCAGTGGCGATCAGGCTGCCGCAGCGCGTCGCGAGGTCGGCCGTCAATTCGCCGTTCGAGCAGCCGATTTCCCAGACGCGACCAAAGTGCGCCGCCGGCAGACTCGCGAGCAGCAGGGCACGCTTGCGCGCCTCGTACCAGCGTTCGCGATAGCCGAAGGGATCGTCCTGCGCGTAGATCGCATCAAAGTATTCGCTGGGCGTCGCGGCGCTCATGGCAACACGACTTCGAAGTCGCGATCGAAACGCTCGAGCACATGCGGCGGCAGGATCGGCGCCGGCATGCCGGGCGCATCGTCCTGCAGTTGCGACGCAAAACACGCCAGCGCCGCGGCCTTGGCGCGGCACGCGGCCGGCGTCAGCACGAGACGCTGCGCTCCTGGCAGCGGTGAGGTCGCCGCATCCGGCGAGAGCCAATGCCAAGCCCAGACCGGAAACTGCGCGACGTACGCGCCACGCTGCGCGGCAGAACGTTCGACTGCGCGCGCCGTGGCTTCGTGATCGGGATGCGCGTCGCCGCGCCAGGTCGTCAGCACGCGATCGCCTGTCTGCAGCAGCGGCGCGAGCGCAGCGACGAGCGTATCTTCGCGTTCGGCCACGCGGCCGTCGCCGATGTCGAGCATGTCGATCGCGTCGGCGTCGATGCCGAGCAACGCCAAGGCGCGTTCGAGTTCCTGCCGGCGCACCGCACGCAGATGTGCCGGCGGCCACGCAGGTGCGTCGGGATAACAGGCTTCGCCATCGGTGACCGACACCACGCGCACCGGCAGGCCGATCGCGCGCGCGGTGGCGATCAATCCACCGCAGCCCAACGCTTCGTCATCGGGATGTGGCGAGACGACGACCAGGCGCGCGACGCCGTCGAGCCAGTCCTGCGCCGGCACTGCCGGCAACGCGGCCAGCCATGCGCAGCGGCGCCATGCGGACTCCGGAATACCAACGCCCGCGATCCGCGGCGTATCCTGCGCCGCGTCCATGCTTACAGCTGCCATGTGACATCCCGCGCCTGCGCAGCGGCGCCGAGTTCCGCCCAGTCGCGCTCGGCATGACTCTGGCGCAGAAAGGTCGTCAGGTCGGCGCAACGCAGCGCATGGGCGCCGTCTTCGCACAGCGGGCTAGGGCCGAGCGCGCGCCCCACACGGTCGATGACTTCGGTCGCCGCGCGTTCCACCACGCTGCGCACGCGGGTGATCGCGGTCGCGTGGGGCGCATCGGGATCGTGGTCGATCGCGGCTGCGGTCTCGCGCAGCAGGCTCGCCGCGGCGGACAACGCCATGTCGATCGCACCCAGGTGCGCCATCGCATGCGGGTTGTGCGCTGCGCGCGAATGGCGGCGCAGTGTTTCTGCAATCGCCGTCGCCGCGCCGAACCAGCACGCGGCAATGCCGCCACCGCCATGCCAGAAACCGGGTCGCGCGAGGTAATCCCCGGCCGCGCCGATCTGCACCGCGGCGACATCGCGGAACTGCAGGCGTCCGCTTTCGACACGCGACATGCCGACCGCCTGCCAGTGACCCGGCAGCGTTTCGATCCCAGTCGCGGCGCGCATCACCTGCACCAGGACGCGCGCCTCGCCGATATGCGCGGTGACCAGCGCCGCATCGACGAGGTCCGCGCCCGAGCACCAGGCCTTGATCCCGTTCAAGCTGCCGATACCGTCCACACCCGGCGTGAACTCCAGACGCGCGTCCGGTGGTTCAGCGGCCCAGACCGCATGCAGCAGCGCGCCATCGAGCGCGCGTTCGGGCGCGCCAAGCTCGCTGAGGATCGCCAGCGCGTCGTAATGCGCTTCCAGCACCTTGATGCCGCAGACGTCTTCGGCAGCGATGTCCGACAGCTGGCGCCAACGCGTCAGCGTGTCGCCATGGCCGGGCAGCGGCAACGGCGCATGACGCGCCATCGCGTCGCGGACGAACGTCGCCAGTTCAGGCGCGCACGCGATTGACGCCGCGGTCGGCGGCGTTGAAGAGAGTGGAGGCACGGAAGATCCAGAAGAGGTCTTGCGGCCACGTTGCGCCTGCGGAAGTGACAGGCGCGCGAGTCGGGCGCGTTCATGGCGTCATTGCGACGCCATACCTCTCCGATTCCTGTGCATTGCGCACCCTATGTGCGCTGCCGAACATGCCGAAGCGATGCGCGGCACCGCGCACGTGCGGTGCCGCTGCATCCAGCGCCTGTCAGCGCACCACGCGCACGCCGCGCAATGTCGGCGCGCCGTCGACGACATCGGTCCAGACGACATAGGCCTGTCCACCGACCGCCTGCAACTGCGGGAAGCCGGTACCGCGACCGCGACCCTGCGGACGCGCGACTTCGATGCGCTCGTACTCGGTCGCCAGATCCGGGCTGCGGCGCGACAGCCACAACGACTGCGCACCGGCCGTGTCTTCGCGCAGCCACATCGCCCAGGCCTGCTGCCCGTCGAGCGCAACGGCGACACGGCCCTGCACCGCAGAGTCGCTGTCGAGCACCACCGGCGCCGCGAACGTCGTACCGGCATCGTCACTGCGTGCGATCTGCACCTGCGGCGTGCCGGTCTGCGCGCTGTACCAGCCGACGACCACACCGGTGTCCACCGCCGCCACGTCCGGGCCGTTGACCGGACAGGCCGGCATCACCCAGTTGTCGGCGTGCACGGCCGTCGGCGTCGTCCAGGCATCGCCTTCGCGGCGCGTCACCATGATGTCGCGCACCTCGCCGTCGCTGCGTCCGCGATAGACGAGTACCGGCCCCTGCGCGGTGACCGCCGCGGCGGTCTGGCAGCAGTCGCAGACGCTGGCATCGATTTCCTGCTCGCCGGTCTTGCCCAGCGTCGCGTCGAAGTTCGCGGCGCGCAGCGTCATCGGCCGACCCTCGCCGGGCGATGCGTGACCCTCCGCCGAATCGTGCCCTTCATGGCTCACGCCGACGGTGTTGCGACCATCGAGCCAGGCCATGCCGATGCCATCGGCCTGCGGCCACATCGACACGAAACCATGCTCGGTCTGAGTGCCGTCGTCGTGCGGCACAGTGTAGGCACCCCAGTTCGCGCCGCCGTCGCGCGAACGCACGAGCGCGATGTCGTAGGCATACGGCGCATCGCCGCTCTTCTGCAGCCAGTGCGCCCACAGCGCGCCGTCGGCGGTCGCCTGCACGTGCGGCGTGTCGGCCCAGTTGACAAACATGCGGTTGCCGATCGCGATCGTCGTCGGCGCATTGCGCCAGCGTTGCTGCGCGGGATCGAAGCGCGAGAACTGGAATACGTGGCGGCGACCTTCGCGCGAGTTCACCCAGCTCAGCATCAGCACGCCGTCGGGTCCTGCGACGAGATCGGGCGACGCGGAACCGGCGCCGGTCTCCGGCAACGCCCAGTCGATGACCTCGCTGGGCGCGGTGACATCCGTGGTCGCAGTGCGCGCGGCCGCCTGCTCGGGCGCATCGCTGCCACAGGCCGCGAGCAGCAGTGAAGCGGTCAGCGCGGCGAGCGTGGTGCGCAGGGTCGAGGGGCGTGGGGGACGATCGAAGGCAGGCATGCGCCAGGCTCCACGTGAGATTCGGATTCAGTGCGCAAGCGTACCCTCACACGCATGTACGCGCGTCCACACACCCGCCCATGAGCGTCATCGTCGCCCGCTATGCAGATCCGATCGAAGCGCAGATCGCCAGCGGCCTGCTGCAGGCCGAGGGCATCGACGTGCATCTGGGCGACGCCAACATGGCGCTGGCGAACTGGGAATGGCGGCTGGCGATCGGTGGCGTGAAGCTGCACGTACGCGATGACCAGTTCGAACAGGCGCGCGACATCATCCGGCGTCTCGATGCCGGCGAATTCCAGCTGGGCGCCGAAGACGATCCCGAAGCGGACGCGCCGCTGCCGGACACGCGCGAAAGCGGCTCCAGTCGCCTGGCGTGGATCGCACTCATGCTGTTCCAGATTCCGCTGCCCTGGCGCCGACGCCGCGACTGAGGCGGACGCTGACTGGACCCGCTTGTCAACGGGTACCGCCGACAGGGCCGGGTTGCCACAATCGCCGCGCGGCGCCGCTGCCGCGACCCGATGTGGAACCGATGTCCAAGCCTGATGCCGCCCTCGCCCGTCGAATCGCCGACACCATCGCCGCCGAGATCGGCGCGCAGCCCGCGCAGGCGATCGCCGCGATCGCGCTGCTCGACGAAGGCGCGACCGTGCCGTTCATCGCGCGCTACCGCAAGGAAGTCACCGGCGGCCTGGACGACACCCAGCTGCGCGATCTCGAAACACGCCTGTCTTACTTGCGCGAACTCGAAGACCGCCGCGCGGCGATCCTCTCCAGCATCGACGAGCAGGGCAAATTGACGCCGGAACTGCGCGCCGATATCGAAGCCGCCGACAGCAAGGCGCGCCTCGAAGATCTGTATCTCCCCTATAAGCAGAAGCGCCGCACGCGCGCGCAGATCGCACGCGAGGCCGGGCTGGAACCGCTGGCCGACGGCCTGCTGGCCGACCCCACGCACGTGCCCGAGACCTTCGCCGCCGGCTTCGTCGATGCGGAAAAGGGCGTCACGGATACGAAAGCCGCGCTGGAAGGCGCACGCGCCATCCTGATGGAGCGCTGGGGCGAGGACGCGACGCTGCTCGGCGAACTGCGTGACTGGCTGGAGGCCAATGGCGTGATCCGCGCCAAGGTCAGCCCCGGCAAGGAAACCGCGGGCGAGAAGTTCCGCGACTATTTCGACCACGCCGAAGCCCTGGCGAAGATTCCCTCGCACCGTCTGCTCGCGCTGTTCCGCGGCCGGCGCGAAGAGTTCCTGACCCTCGAACTCGAACCCGGCAACGATCCCGAGCAGGGCAACGCCTACGCCGAAGGCCGCATTGCGCGTCATGCCGGCATCGCCGCGCAATCGCGCGCCGCCGACACCTGGCTGCTCAACGCCTGCCGCCTCGCATGGCGCGCGAAGATCCATCTGCACCTGATGATCGACCTGTTCGGCAAGGCACGCGAAAAGGCCGAGGCCGAAGCGATCAACGTCTTCGGCGACAACCTGAAAGACCTGCTGCTTGCGGCGCCCGCCGGCCCGAAGACCGTGCTCGGTCTCGATCCCGGCATCCGCACAGGCTGCAAGATCGCGGTGGTCGATGCCACCGGCAAGCTCGTCGCCACCGACACGATCTATCCGCACGAGCCGCGCAAGCAGTGGGACCAGTCGGTGCACACGCTGCGCAAATTGTGCGCCGAACACGGCGTGCAGCTGATCGCGATCGGCAACGGCACCGCATCGCGCGAGACCGATCGCCTGGCCGCCGATGTCATCAAGCTTTCGCCGGAACTCAAGCTGCAGAAGATCGTCGTCAGCGAAGCTGGCGCGTCGGTGTATTCGGCGTCGGAAACCGCGGCCAAGGAATTTCCGAACCTCGACGTGTCGATCCGCGGTGCGGTGTCGATCGCGCGACGTCTGCAGGATCCGCTGGCCGAGCTGGTCAAGATCGAGCCGAAAGCGATCGGCGTCGGCCAGTACCAGCACGATGTCGACCAGTACCGTCTGGCGCGTGCACTGGATGCACGGGTCGAGGACTGCGTCAACGCGGTCGGCGTGCACGTCAACACCGCATCCGGCGCCCTGCTCGCGCGCGTCGCCGGCCTGTCCAGCGGTGTGGCCGAGAACATCGTCCTGCATCGCGATGCGAACGGGCCGTTCAAGCGTCGCAAGGATCTGCTCAAAGTGCCGCGTCTGGGCGAGAAGACCTTCGAGCAGTGCGCGGGCTTTCTGCGCATCGCCGATGGCGACGAGCCGCTGGATGCATCCTCGGTGCATCCGGAAGCCTATCCTGTGGTCGAGCGCATCGCCGGCAGCAGCGGCCGCGACGTGAAGCAGATCATCGGCGATGGCGCGTTCGTGCGCGGACTCAAGGCCGAACAGTTCACCGACGAGACGTTCGGCGTGCCGACGGTGCGCGACATCCTCAAGGAACTAGAGAAGCCGGGCCGCGATCCGCGCCCGGAGTTCAAGGCCGCGCAGTTCGCCGACGGCGTCGAGGACATCAAGGACCTGCAGGTCGGCATGATCCTCGAGGGCGTGGTCAGCAATGTCGCCGCGTTCGGCGCGTTCGTCGACATCGGTGTGCACCAGGACGGCCTCGTGCACATCTCGGCGCTGTCGGACACCTTCGTCAAGGATCCGCGCGACGTGGTCAAGGCCGGCGACATCGTCAAGGTGAAGGTGCTGGAGGTCGATGTACTGCGCAAGCGCATCGCGCTCACGCGCCGCCTCGATGACGTGCCGGGCGAAAAGCCTGCACGCGACGCACGCGAGGATCGCACCGCATCACGTGGCCCGGGCGGTCCGCGTGGCGGACGTCCCGGCGGCGGCAAGCCGCAGACCACGGCAGCGCCGAGCAACAACGCACTGGCCGACGCGTTCGCCCGCGCACGCGGGCGCTGATCGGAGACACGGCGTCCGGGCATCGCACTGACGCCCGGATGTGATCACCCGCGGATCGGTCGTGCCCGTCGCGCGCCGGCCTCGTGCCACGGCGGGTCTGGACGCATCGTCGCCCTGATCCGCGTCAGCAACGCAGTTCGACCCATGTGGGCGCGTGATCGCTGGCGCGCGGTTCAAGCCGCACCCAGCGATCGACACCGACCGATTCCAGGCGCTCCGCCAGCACGGGGTTGAGCAGCAGATGGTCGATGCGCAGGCCACGGTCGCGCTCGGCGTGCTGGCGGAAGTGGTCCCAGAAGGTGAAGACCTGTTCGTCGCCGAAGACTTCCGCCAGCGCGTCGGTCCAGCCCTGCTTCAACAGCTCGAAGTACGCCTCACGGACCTCGGGCTGGATCAGGGCGTCCTTTTTCCAGGCCTTCGCGTCGTAGACGTCGCTGTCGGTGGGAATGACATTGAAGTCGCCGACCAGCGCAGCCGGATGTTCCAGATCGACCAGCGACTTCGCGTGCCTGTGCAGGCGCTGCATCCACGCGAGCTTGTAGTCGAACTTCGGCCCCGGCTGCGGATTGCCGTTGGGCAGGTACAGCGCGCCGACGATGATGCCGTGCACCGCGGCCTCGATGTAGCGGCTCTGCGCGTCGTCCGGATCGCCCGGCAAGCCGCGCCGGCTTTCCACCGGCGCCACGCCGCGCCCGAGCAGCGCGACGCCGTTCCAGGCGCGCTGGCCGTGCCAGATGGCGCCGTAGCCGGCGGCTTCGAGTTCTGCTGCCGGGAACACCTCGTCGGTCGCCTTGAGTTCCTGCAGCGCGACGATGTCGGGCGCCTCGTGCGCCAACCAGGCGAGCAGATTCGGCAGGCGCGTGCCGATACCGTTGACGTTGAACGTCGCCAGCTTGAGGGTCTTCTTCCTGGCCATGCGAGGATCCGGTCGACAGCGTTGCTGCCGTTCTACCGCGTGCCGGGTGACGGGCGCTGCTACCGGGACGATGCCGTCCTGCACCACAATTGCCGCATGCCACCACGTCGCCCCTGCACATTGTTGCGCCACATCGCCCTGCCCGGGCCGGGCCGCGTGCGCTGATGGCGACGCCGCGTTCCCTGTGGCGCCGGGCCCTGCGCGTGCTGCTGTGCATCGCCACCGCCGTGTTCGTGCTGTGGGGCATCGGCGCGCTGTGGTACCAGGCGCCGATGCGCTGGCTGTGGCTGGTGCCGTGGAGCGCACTCGGTGTCGCGACGCTCCTGGCAGTGACAGGCCGCATGACGCGCCCGCGACGCCGTCGCGTGCTCGGCGCCGGCCTGGTCGCCACGCTGGCGCTGCTGGGATGGTGGCAGACCGTACTGCCGATGCACGACCGTGACTGGGCCGACGACGTCGCGCGCCTGCTCGATGCCGAGGTCGACGGCAGCCGCGTGACCCTGCACAACGTCCGCAACTTCGACTGGACCCGCGACGGCGATCCGGTGCCGCGCTGGGAGAGGCGCACCTACGATCTCGACACACTGGCCTCGGCCGATCTGGTGATGTCGTACTGGATGGGCCCGGCGATCGCGCACACTCTGGTCTCGTTCGGCTTCGACGACGGCAGCCGCGTGGTGTTCTCGCTGGAGATCCGCAAGGAGCGTCACGAATCGTTCTCCGCGATCGGCGGCTTCTTCAAGCAGTTCGAGGCAGTGCTGATCGCCGCCGACGAGCGCGACATCGTGCGGGTGCGCAGCAACGTGCGCGACGAGGACGTCTATCTGTACCGGCTGGCGATTCCGCGCGAACAGCTGCGCACGCTGTTCCTCGCCTATGTGGACGAAGCCGGCACGCTGCAGCAGGCGCCGCGCTTCTACAACACGGTGACCAGCAACTGCACGACGATCGTCTTCGATGTCGCCCGCCACATCGCGCCGGGCCTGCCGCTCGACATCCGCCTGCTGCTGTCGGGTTACTTCGGGCAGTACGCGCATGCGCATGGCGGACTCGCCGGCCAGGGCACGTTCGACCAGCTGGAAGCGGCGGGACGCATCACCTATCGAGCGCGCGCCGCGGATCGCGATCCCGATTTCTCCCGTGCGATCCGGCGCGGCGTGCCCGGCATTCCGGAGGCCGAGACCCGATGACTTCGCACAAAGCGCCGCGATGGATCCGCAGCGCGATGAGTCTGCTCGTTCTGTCACTGGCCAGCTGCTCGCTTGCGATGGTTGACGTGAAGTCGATCCCGCCGGGCGAGTACATCGCGATCAAGCGCGGCGACATTCTCACCACCGGCGAGCTCAGTGCCGCGACGCGCGAGATGCTGCGCGTGGCCGGCCTCGACGATCGCGACTGCGCGCGACCGCAACACGATTGTCTGCAGGCGCTGACCGACGTGCACGACGTCAACGACGAGCGGCGCATGGCCGCGTTGACCGAGCTGTGGATGCAGCGGGCGCTGTCACTCGCGCCCAAGCGCGACGCAGCGCCGTCGGATGCGCAGCTCGATGCGTGGTTCGAAGTCGCGCGCCACGCCTACGCCTATCTGTTCTTCAGCGCGCGCACGCCTGGCGAGCGCGCCTTCGAAGACCGGCAGACGCAGGTTCGCGACTACTACAACCTCGCCACGCAGGAGGCGGCGACCGCGCTGTTCGCCCGCTACGCCGGCGCGCCCGGCGAGGCGGGCGAAGCCTTGCAGCAGGCCGGCTGGACGATCCGCACCACGCTCGAGGGCGTGCGCCTGCCCGACGGCATCGCGATGCCGGAGGAACTCATTCCTGCCTCGTCGCTGCAGTTCGCCGGCCTGCGCAGCGTGTACCGGCGCGACGGGTTCGGCGCCGAGCTGGTCGCAGTGATGCAGCCCGATCCGGTGACGACGATGGTCGCGCCTGACGCCGACACCGACGGCGCAGCAGAGACTCCGCATCGCCGCCAGCGCCCGCAGCGTCGCGATTACAGTGAGATGCCCTCGCCCGCACTGACCGTGCTGTTGCGCTTTCCCGCGACCGACCTTGCGCAGTTGATGCGCACCCGCGACATCGCGATGAGCGTGCACGATCCCTACGTCGACAGCGTGGCGCAGATGCACGGGCAGCAGGTGCCGCTGGCGGCGAACTTCACCGCCGGCTACGGCCTGTGGCTCGCGCGCTCCGGCTTTGCGACGCAATCACTGCGCACCCTGTTCGGGCGCGACCACGGCATCGACCGGCCGCATCTGTACATGATGCAGCCCTACGATCCCGACCGTCGGATCCTGCTGATGCTGCACGGGCTGGCGAGCAGTCCCGAGGCCTGGGTCAACGTCGCCAACGAGGTGCTCGGCGACGAGACGCTGCGGCAGAATTTCCAGATCTGGCAGATCTACTACCCGACCAACATGCCGATCGCGCTCAACCACGCGCAGATCCGCCGCACGGTCGACGATGCGCTCACGCACTTCGATCCCGATCGCCGCGCACGCGCTTCGCAGGACATGGTGGTCGTCGGCCACAGCATGGGTGGCGTGATCGCGCGGCTGATGGTGTCGTCTTCGGGCGATGCGCTGTGGGATGCGCTGCTGACGCATCGCGACATCGCGCCGGGCGATCTGCAGCGCGTGCAGCGCAGGCTGTCGCCGTTCCTGCGCTTCGAGCCGATGCCGCAGATCGAGCGCGCGGTCTTCATCGCCGCCCCGCATCGCGGTACCGACATCGCCGGCACGCGCGCGGGCCGCTGGATCTCGCGCCTCGTGCGTCTGCCGCTGACGTTCCTGCAGAATTTCGATGATGTGCTGCAGACGCTCGCCGGCAGTGCGCAGACACCCGACGGCAGCACCGGCCGCATTCCCAACAGCATCGACAACCTCAGCGCCAGTGATCCCTTCGTGCGCGCCGCCGCCGATCTGCCGCGTGCGCCGGGCGTGACCCTGCACACGATCATCGCCCAGCGCGATCCCGCAATCCCGCTGGTGCAATCGGACGACGGCCTCGTGCCCTACGCCAGCGCGCACCTCGACGACGCGGTGTCGGAGAAGGTCATCGTGTCCGGCCACAGCGTGCAGGAGACCGCGCCTGCGATCCTCGAACTGCGCCGCATCCTGCACGAGGACGTCGCAGCGCATCCACTGGACTGAGCGCGCCTAGCGCGCCATCGCCAGACGCAGCGGTTCACGATGGCGTCGGCTGCAGGGCACGATGGTGCCGTCGTGCAGGTGGATGCGTGCATCGCCGCTGTCGAGCGGTTCGATCGAGGCGATCCGGTCCACGTTGACCAGATGGCTGCGGTGCACGCGCAGGAACCGCGTGGCATCAAGGCGGGATTCGAGTTCGGCCAGCGTGCTGCGCAGCGGATAGACCTTGCCGCGCACGTGCAGGTTGGCGTAGTTGCCCGCGGCCTGCACCCATTCGATGTCGTCGGCGGCCACCAGGAATTCGCGCCCGAGCTTGCGGACCAGAAACCGCGTGGGTCGCTCAACCGGTTCCACCGGCGTGCTGTCGTCATCAGGTGCGGCCAGCAGCGAGGCCTCGCCCTGCAGGCGACGCACCAGCAGGCGATAGCCATGCAGCACCACGACGATGCCGAGAAAGGTGCGCGCATCCTTCAGGTATTCGTAGACGAAGGCATCGCCGAAGACATAGGTCCCGCCGTGCCATGCGTAGACCAGTTTGCGGAGGGCCACCATCAACGCGACGTGCAGCATCGACCAGACCACGCTCGCCACCGCGTACAGCGGCAGGCGCTGCCGCCAGTTGTCCAGATGCACCGGCCAGCGCGCGGTGAACCACACCGTCGCCGGCACCAGCATCAGCAGCGCGATGGCACTGCTGCTCTCCCAGCTCGCGACCTCCCAGGCGGCGTAGCCCAGGCCGAGGCGCTCGACGTCCATCCACGTGGTCACGCTGTTGCCCAGCCCGGACAGCAGATAGGTGATGAGCCAGTAGCCGACCTCGACGGGTCGGCGGATGGCGAGATAGCGCTCGGCGCCGGTGGGCGACGCGGGTGGTCGTTCGGACATGCGCGCATTCTAGGCAGCCGCCGCGCGTCAGCCCGTCCCATTCGTCCCTGCCGCCCCAGGGTTCGTCCCTGGAGACGCGCCGTGAAGCCCTCGGCGGGACCGCGCGTCATTGCGACCCGGCACGGTTGTGGCCTCTTCCGTATCGCAGACCGCCATGGACCGACGCCACGACATCGACGCGCTGCGCGTGATCGCCTTCGCCCTGCTGATCCTCTATCACGTGGGCATGGTCTACGTGGTCGACTGGGGCTTCCACATCAAGAGCCCCACGCTGCTCGGCTGGGTCGAATGGCCGATGGTGCTGGTCAACCGCTGGCGGATGTCGCTGCTGTTCCTGCTGTCGGGCATCGCGCTCGGCCTGGTGCTGGCCCGGCAGTCACCTGCACGGCTGATCGGCAATCGCAGCTGGCGCCTGCTGCTGCCGCTCGCGTTCGGCATCGCCCTGATCGTGCCCGTGCAGGCCTGGTGCGAGGCACGGATGCTGGGAACCTACGATGCCGGCTTCGGCACCTTCCTGCTGCGCTACCTGCAGCTGCGACCGTGGCCGGCCGGCACCTTCACCGGCGCCGAATACGGCTTCACCTGGAACCATCTCTGGTATCTGCCGTACCTGTGGGTCTACACGATGCTCGCGCTGCTGGTCTTGCCAGCATTGCGTGCGCTCGGTGGTGTGGCTGTGGCCGACTGGCTGACCACACATGGCCGCTGGCTGCTGTGGACGGTGCCGCCGCTGTGGATGCTGTTCGCCATGGTTGTGCTGGCGCCACGTTTCGAATCCACGCATGCCCTGATCGGCGACTGGTTCAATCACGCGCAGTACGGTGTCGCGTTTGCGTTTGGCCTGCTGATCGCCCGGCGTGATGCGATGTGGGCCGCGCTGGTCGAGCGGCGGTGGTTGCTGTTGGGGTGGGCGCTGCTTGGGGCCAGCATCCACATCAGTCTGCGCGCGCTCGGAAGGCTGATCGACGCCGGCCTGGTGCCGTCCGAGCCGTTCCTGCGCCTCATGCCGCTGGCGGCCTGGGACTTCCTGTCGACCGTTGCACACGCGATTTACTGGTGGGCGGCGTTACTCGCATTGCTCGCCTGGGGCGCCCGCCTGTTGAACCGGCCGTGGCCTGGCCTGCGCTACGCCAGTGAGGCGGTGTATCCCTGGTACATCCTGCACCAGAGCCTGATCGTGCTTGCCGCGTACTGGCTGATTCCGCTGCGCCTCGGCGCGCTGTGGGAACAGCTGCTGGTGCTCGCGATCACCGTGGCCGGCTGCCTGTTGATCCACGAACTGCTGATCCGGCGCATCCGCTGGCTGCGACCACTGTTCGGACTGCCGATGCGCACCCGCGTGCAACCAGCAGCGCGTCTGGATGACGCGGAGTTGCCGGCGTTCCGCGTCCCCTGAGCATCGATGCGGAAAGCGTGCGTCGGGTCAGGAATGTGCCGCGCCGCGCATGCGACGCCGGATCCATCCGGCGACACCCGAGATCACTGCAGCCGGAATCGACAGTACCGCCGCGTAGAGCACGCCTGCGAGCAGCAACGGACCCGCGCCTGCCACGGCGATCACGACCGGCACCTGGGCGAAGACCACGATCAGACCCCAGAGCCAGGCGCGTACCGGCATCGCGAATCCGAGGATGGCAGAGAGCAGCAGCGCGCCGGGGTACACCAGCGTCCAGTACGCGGCGGCGTCCCAGGGCTCGCCACCGCCCGTCATCCCGGACACGGCCGCCCAGTACGCGATGCCAGTGATGGCGGCAATGCACGCGCCAACGAGTACGGGTCTCTTCGTCATTCCTTTCGTCCTGCTTGATCGAAGTCGTACCAGACCACAGATGCGCGGAACGTCGGATGATCGACAGATGCGAATGCGGCGTACCCCGCGCACGCGTCTGTGTCGAGACGCACGCGTTGCAGTGCAACGACACACCGTGGTGCCGCGACGTTTGCTCAGGCCGCGTGCGTGCGCCGTGCGCGTTCCAGATGCACCAGCAGCAGCGAGATCGCGGCCGGCGTCATGCCGGGGATGCGTTGCGCCTGACCGACGGTGAGCGGTCGCACCTGCACGAGCTTCTGCGCGAGTTCGGCCGACAGACCACGCACCTGCGCATAGTCGAAACTCTCGGCGATCGCCGTGGTTTCCTGGCGCTGCTGGCGTTCGATCTCGACGCGCTGCCGGTCGAGATAGCCGGAATACTTGGCTTCGATCTCGACCTGCTCGGCGACGTCGGCTGCCTCGACACCCGGACCGATCGCGGGCACGCGCATCAGATCGGCGTAGCCGAGTTCGGGGCGACGCAGCAGATCGATCCCGTTGCTCTCGCGGCGCAGTTCGATCCCCAGCGTCGCGACGACATCGTGGCCGATCGTGTTCCGCGGCGACGCCCACAGGCCGCGCAGACGCGCGGTCTCGCGTTCGACCGCTTCACGCCTAGCGTCGAAACGGGCCCAGCGCGCGTCGTCGACGAGACCGAGACTGCGGCCCGCTTCGGTCAGGCGCAGATCCGCATTGTCCTCGCGCAGCTGCAGCCGGTATTCGGCGCGGCTGGTGAACATGCGGTACGGTTCCTTGGTCCCGCGGGTGATCAGATCGTCGACCAGCACACCGATGTAGGCCTGATCACGGCGCGGACTCCAGGCATCAAGACCGCGCACTTGGCGCGCGGCGTTGACGCCGGCGAGCAGGCCTTGCGCGGCGGCTTCCTCGTAGCCGGTGGTGCCGTTGATCTGGCCGGCGAAATACAGCCCGGCGACGGCGCGCGTCTCGAGCGTGTTCTTGAGCCCGCGGGGATCGAAGAAGTCGTATTCGATCGCGTAGCCGGCGCGGGTGATGTGCGCGTTTTCGAAGCCGACGATGCTGCGCACGAGCGCGAGCTGCACGTCGAATGGCAGCGAGGTCGAGATGCCGTTGGGATAGATCTCGGCGACATCGAGGCCTTCGGGCTCGACGAAGATCTGGTGGCTGGTCTTGTCGGCGAAGCGCACGACCTTGTCTTCGATCGACGGGCAGTAACGCGGACCGATGCCTTCGATCTGGCCCGAGTACATCGGCGAGCGGTGCAGCGCACCGCGGATGATCTCGTGCGTGCGTTCGGTGGTGTGGGTGATCCAGCACGGCACCTGCCGCGGATGGTCGTCGCGCGTACCCATGAAGGAGAACACCGGACGCGGATCGTCGCCCGGCTGGATGGTCATGGCGGTGTAGTCGAGCGTGCGGCCGTCGATACGCGGCGGCGTGCCGGTCTTCAGACGGTCGACGACGAACGGACGCTCGCGCAGGCGCGCGGCGAGCGTGGCTGCAGGCGGATCACCCGCGCGGCCGCCGGCCGATTGCGCTTCGCCGATGTGGATACGCCCGGCGAGAAACGTACCGGCCGTCAGCACCACCGACGGCGCGTCGAAGCGCAGGCCGGTCTGGGTGATCGCACCGCGCACGGCGTCGCCTTCGATGACGAGGTCATCGACCGCCGACTGGAAGATCGTCAGGTTCGGCTGCGCTTCAACGGCGCGGCGCACGAACGCGCGATAGAGATTACGGTCGGCCTGGCAGCGTGTCGCGCGTACCGCCGGGCCCTTCGATGCATTGAGCCTGCGCCACTGGATGCCCGCCGCGTCCGCGGCCCTCGCCATTACGCCACCGAGCGCGTCGATCTCGCGCACCAGATGGCCCTTGCCGATGCCGCCGATCGCCGGGTTGCAGCTCATCACGCCGATGGTTTCGACGTTGTGGGTGAGCAGCAGCGTGCGGGCGCCGGCGCGCGCGGACGCGAGCGCGGCCTCGGTGCCGGCATGGCCGCCGCCGACGACGATGACGTCGTAGCTGTGGAAGTCGTTGGACATGGGGCGATTATCCGCGAGTTCGGCGGCGCACGTCAGCGCCTGAGCCACAGTTGGCACAGTTTCTGCGTGGTTATCGGGGCACCCGCAGCGGCAAGCGTCTGAAAGGGGGGCGCGGCCGGAATTGGAACAGGGCTGGCCAAGTACGCTGCGGGGAAGCACGGGGCCGGATGTCGGGGGACATCCGGCCCCATCTTTTTGGGGCTCGTGACCGGCGCATCGGGGGAGATGCGCGGATCAAGAGCCGACACCCGGCGGAGGCGGAACAGGGGGGATCCGGTGATCCCCCGCCGGGAGTCGACAGCGGGTGTGACCATTTCGTCGGAAACCGACGCAGCCGGTCACTCGGAGGCCAGCTTCCTCCGCCGTCTCACCCAGCGCAAGTCTTAAATCGGCTCGACTTGCCGGGGTGTGACCGTTGTCCGCCTTTCGCCGCGCGAGCTTGGACGCGACTCCGTACGTGCCGGCGCTGGGCGGCTCACAGGGGCGGCCTGTGGAGGACGCTGGAAGTCCGGACGCGGCTGACCTTCCGGTCGGCCGGGGCGCTGTCCGACGGGACGCCCCTGTCCATCTCCGCGCGGCGGACGACCGCCCCAACCTCCTGGACGGCCCGGACGACCGGCATCACCGCTGCTCGGCGGACGACCGCCGAAGCCCGGACGATCCGGGCGATCGGGACGACCATCGCCGGGGCGATCGGGACGGTCCGGCCTGCCATCGCCCCAGCCGGGACGATCGGGGCGGTTCGGACGACCATCGCCCCAGCCCGGCCGGTCGGGCCGATCCGGACGCCCGTGCCCATACGGCGGGCGATCGGGCCGATGGCCATGACCACCCGGACGACCCGGATAGACCGGGCGCACGATCACCGGCGGCGGGCGGTAATAGCCGCCGCCGTAGCCATAGGGATAACGGTTCCACGCGTCGTAGCGACCGTAAGGCGCGCTGTAACCCGCGCCGCCGTACCAGCCGTATCCGCGTCCATAGCCGAGGCTGCCGTAGGGCGCCCCGTAGTGACGGTACGTGGTGCCGGGCGAGCCGTAGTAGTAATCGCCACTGCCGCCGCGGTAGCCGTAGGTCGCACAGCCGGCCAGCGTCATGCAGGCAACGAGCAGAAAAGCCTTGCGGATCATGTCGGTCCACCCCTGTCGATCAGGGGTCCAGAATCCACCCGCGGCATTGAATCCGCCCTTAAGCGTTTCGACCACGAGCGGGTCGCTTCATCTCGCGTCCGGCCTGTGAATCCCCAGGGTCGCTCCGTTACGCTTGCGCCATGACGGACACGATTTCCCTGCCGACACCGGACGATGTGCTGGCCGCGGCCGCGCGCATCGCCGGCCGCGCGCATCTCACCCCGGTGCTGCGCGCCCGCACGCTGGACGACGCCGCCGGCTGCGCGCTGCATTTCAAGGCCGAACATCTGCAGCGCGCAGGCGCGTTCAAGTTCCGCGGCGCCACCAATGCGGTGTGGTCGTTGGATACCGAATCAGCCGCGCACGGCGTGGTGACCCACTCCTCCGGCAATCACGGCGCGGCCCTGGCGCTAGCGTCCGCGTCGCGCGGCCTGGTCTGCCATGTGGTGGTGCCCAATGGCGCGGTGGCGGCGAAGCTCGCGGCGATTGCCGGCTATGGCGCCGTGCTGCACCACTGCGCGCCGACGCTCGCCGCGCGCGAGGCGGCCTGCGAACGACTGCGTGTGCAGACCGGCGCGACGCTGATCCATCCGTACACGCATCACGATGTCATCGCCGGTCAGGGCACGGCGGCGCTTGAACTGCTGCACGCGGCCGGGCCGCTGGACGTGCTGGTGGTGCCGGTCGGCGGTGGCGGCTTGGCGTCCGGCACGGCGCTGGCGCTGCAGCGCGCGTCGCCTGCCACGCACCTGGTGCTGGCCGAGCCGCGTGGCGCCGACGACACGCTGCGCTCGCTGCAGTCCGGCGCGCGCGTCGACGATCTCGTGCCGGACACCGTCTGCGACGGACTGCGCGGCCTGCTGGGCGCGCCGAACTTCGAGATCCTGCGCGCGCATCGCAGCAGCGACGGCACGCCGGTCGAGGTGATCGCTGTGGACGATGCCGACACGGTCGCGGCGATGCGCCGGATCGCGGTGCACACCAAGCAGCTGGTCGAACCATCGTCGGCCATCGCGCTGGCGGCAGTGCTCGCCAACCGCCCGCGCTTCGCCGGTCTGCGCGTGGGCCTGGTGCTCAGCGGCGGCAACGTCGATCCCGATCGCCTGCCGTGGCTGTCATGACCGGCGCGCGCAGTTCATGAAGCGCAAGCGCGGCCCCATGCGCCGCTTCTTCCGTTTCATCTTCTGGCTGGTGCTGCTGCTGGCCATCTGGCTGCTGGGCGTGGCCGCGTGGATCGTGCACGTCGGCAATCGCGACGAGGCGGGTCCGGCCGATGCCATCGTCGTGCTCGGCGCGGCGGCCTACGACGCGCAACCGTCGCCGGTCTTCGAAGCCCGCATCGATCACGGCCTTGATCTCTATCGCGCAGGTCATGCGAAGACGCTGATCTTCACCGGCGGCTATGGCGGTGCGAAGGCGCGGTTCTCCGAATCCCAGGTGGCTCGGCGGTATGCCTTGCGCCGGGACATTCCCGAGTCCGCGATTCTCATCGAATCGCGCTCGCGCACGACGCTCGAGAATCTCGTCGAGACCCGTCGCCTGCTGCAGGACCACGACCTGCATCGCGTGATCATCGTCAGTGATCCGCTGCATATGGCGCGTGCGCTGCGGGCCAGCGAACGTCTGGGCATCGACGCGCTCGGTTCGCCGACCCCGTCGACCCGCTTCCGCACCTTCCGCACCCAGCGCGAGTTCCTGCTGCGCGAGGTGTACTTCTTCCATCGCGACCTGTGGGACGCGGCCCAGGAGACGCTCAGACGATGACCGAGACCGCACAGACCACCACGCTGCAGCTGGTGCAGGCCTACTACACCGCGTTCAATGCCGGCGATCGCGACGCGATGCTCGCGCTGCTGACCGATGACGTCGCGCACGATCTCAACCAGGGCGCACGCGAAACCGGACGCGCGGCCTTCGCCGCCTTCATGCAGCGCGTAGATGCGAGCTATCGCGAGCGGCTGGAGGACATCGTCGTCATGGCGTCGATGGATGGCGCACGCGCCGCGGCCGAGTACGTGGTGCACGGCGCGTACATCGCCGACGACGACGGCCTGCCGGCCGCGAACGGTCAGCGCTACGTGCTGCCGGGTGGCGCGTTCTTCGACATTCGCGACGGCCGCATCGCGCGTGTCACCAACTACTACAACCTTGAAGACTGGATCGCGCAGGTCGGCTGATCGCACCCCCACGCGCGCGCTCACCATCGCAGGATGAAGTGCGCGAATCCGGGGATGTCATTCGGCGTGTACTCGGCCCGGTAGCCACGCGAGGCCAGCATCGCCAAGGTCTGCTCGAAGCCTTCTTCGGTCATGCCACGCACGTCGACGGTCCATTCGAAGGTGCGCGCGCCGTTGAACGGGCGGCTCTGCAACTGCTTGAGCAGATCGCGCACCACCTGACGTGGTGTACGCACCCGCCCGGGTCGGGCAGGGGGAACTGTCGCGTCTTGCATGCTGCAGCCGCCTTTGGTGATCGTGCGCAGACGCGAATGCCCGCGGTCGGCGAGCACGATCAATCGGACTGGACGCGCAACGCACAGTCGGGCTGGATCAGGCGTGGATACACGTCGGCCGATCGCGCCGTTGCACTTCGATCAAAGTGCAACGGATGGCAGGCGTATGAAGAACATTCACTGTACGCCAGCAGCGAGCATCCGAATATGCCATCGCGGAGACGTCCGACAGTCGCACGGAGGACCGCATCGTCGACGCGCCGAATCAGCCGTTGGGGTGTGCGTCGGCGACGAGCGTCAGACCTTCATTGAGCAACCAGCGCGTGGCGAGCACACGCTGTGGCTGTGGCTGGTCTTTGAGCACGTCAACCATCTGACGGAAGGACCTGCACCGCGCCTGACGACTCGCATCATCGGTTCCGGTCGAGGTCATTCCCAGCATGAAACCGTCGTGCAGCAGCGTCGCGGTGATCGCCGCGGATCGCAGCACCTGCTGCGCGACCGCAGGATCGTAGGTCTGCGGCTGACCCTGCAGACCACTCATCGCGACATTGGTGAACGCGTTGGCGAAGCGATTGCGACTGGCCGGGCCGAGCGTGTCCACGGTGCGCTGGAACGCCGCGAGATCGCGACGCGCATCGGGTTCGAACAACGCACACAGCGCGCGCGATTCCTTCGGCTCGCGCGAGGCGTGCAGCACGGCCTGGAACAAGTCGTCGACCGACTGCGACGAGGCGCGTCGCAACACGTCGCCTCCGGTCGACAGCACCGCGGCCGGGTCGAGACGCGACAGGTCGATCTCGTACTGCTGCGCGGACACGATGCCCGGCGCGGCGAGTGCAAGACACAGCAAGGGTGTGATCAGGAGTCGGCGCATCGCAAGGGCTTTCCGTGGACCGGCTGGGTCGATGCAAGCGAGTCTAGGTGCGTCCGCCTGAACATCTATCGCGGCGCAGGCACGACACGGCTGTCGTGGATCCGCTTCAGACAATCGGGGAACATGCGACGCCCGGCTTCGTCGCTCGACGGCCTTTCCAGATAACGCGCGGGCTGAGAAGACAACTGGTGCTGGCAATCCAGCGGGACCGCAAACGTGGGCTCGGTGCTCGCGCAGGCGGCGAGCGCGGTGAGCACCACCCCGGCGAATACGATGACGGTCGACTCGCGCATGTCGTGACCTCCCTGGTGGACATGTCTGCATGCTGCCATCGGCGCGTGCGCGCGACCTGTGCCGATGGTTGTGCCCGATGACGCGGCTCACGCGCCCATGTAACGCCCGGGCCGGTGGTTGAACAGCAGCACGAGGTTGAGCACCAGGACGCCGAGCGCGGAGTACAGCACCTGCGCGGGCGGCACGATCATCAGCGCAACCAGCATCAGCACGGTGTCGAACCCCATCTGCAGTTTGCCCGCGCTCCAGCCTCGGCTGCGCTGCAGCCAGACGACGACGATGCCCACGCCGCCGAGACTCGCGCGATGGCGGATGAAGGACAGGATGCCCATGCCGACCAGCGCGCCGCCGAAGATCGCAGAGAACGCGGGGCTCATCGATTCGAACGGCGCCCAGCGCGGAATCGCATCGGCGACGAAGCCCGTCACGCCCACCGCGAGGAAGGTCTTGAGAGTGAACTCCCAGCCCATGCGACGCACCGCGATCCAGTAGAAGGGCAGGTTGATCAGCACGAACAGCAGGCCGAAATTCCAGCCCGTCGAGTAGTGCACCAGGAGCGACACGCCAGCGATGCCGCCGACCAGCAGGCCGCCCGTCGCCAGGATCGACATGCCCAGCGCGCCGACCAGACTGGCCAGCACGAGGCCCTGCACGTCCTCGACCAGCGTATGCCGTTGCGGCGAGGCCTCCGGCGCAGCGACGGCAATGGCCGCTTCGGCTTCGGCGTCGTCGTGGGGATCGGGTTGGGACGGACTGGCGTGAATGGCGGACACGGGCACGAGAGGTGGATGTTGCGTTGCAGCATAACCGACTGCGTCCGGATGGCCGGTGAGGCTTGACATTCCGACACGCATTCCAGCGCGCATTCCACAGGCGGGATACCTGCTGCGAGCTGTTCGGGATGCTCTCAAATGTAATGTTATTACATGTTAAAATGCCGGCCCGTTCAGTATGGCCACCCAGCCCTTCATGAAGATCTGCCGCCTCACCGCCGCCCTGCTCGCCGCCCCGATCGCTGCCGCCCTGTCCTCGCCCGCTGTCCATGCCCAATCCCGGGGCACCACCACTACGATGGGCCCGGTGCACGTGCACCAGGCGCGTGGCCAGCTGACCGCTCACGAAGTGCTGACGTCGGTCGACGTGCTCGGGGCCGAGCAGATCGAAGACAAGACGGTGACGCAGAGCTGGGAACTGCTCGGTCAGATGCCCGGTATGCAGCTGACCGAGACGCGCCAGGGCGCGGAGTCCGGCAAGGTGAGCTTTCGCGCGTTCAACGGCGAGGGGTATCTCAATGCCATCAAGACGCTGATCGACGGCATTCCGAGCAACGTCAACAGCGGCAACCAGCGCTTCATCGACATGCTGTTTCCGCTGGAGATCGACTACATCGAAGTGGTGCGCGGCACCAACGATCCGCGTTACGGCCTGCACAATATCGGCGGCAACATCAATTTCGGCACGCGCCAGGGTGGTGACTACACCGATGCGCGCCTGACCTACGGCAGCTTCGACACGCGCGAAGCGCAGATCGCGGTGGGCCGCGAGCGCGGCGGCTTCGCGCAGAACTACTTCATCGGCGTGCAGGCATCCAACGGCTATCGCGACCACGATGCGTCGGAGAAATATTCGCTGGGCGGCAAGTGGTTCTACGGCAGCCTCGACGACGGCATGCGCATCGGCCTGACCGCGCGCGCGTACAAACAGGAAGCGGAAGAGCCCGGCTTCATGACCGCCGACGAACTGGCCGCCGACCGGCGCCGGTCCCAGCGCCGCAACGCCAATGATGGCGACGACCGCGACATGCGCCAGATCGGCGTGCACATGGACCTCAAGCTCGCGGAGAATCTCGTGCTCGGCAGCAAGCTCTATTACAACCGCTACGAGGACGACCGCCGCGTCACTTTCAGCGAGCTGCCCACCGGCAATGCGCCTCGGCAGCGCCGCGTCTGGGACGAGAAGCAGACCGGCATGCTCGCCACGCTGACCTGGGTCGCCAGCGACACGCTCACCCTCGAGAGCGGCGCCAACTACGAGCAGCAGCGCAACGGCTACACACGCGAGCGCTTCAACTACGCCGAGCCGACCGATTTCAACGCGCCGCCCGCGCGCGTGCAGAACAACGACGTCCACAGCTTCGACAACACCGGCGCCTATGTGCAGGCGATCTGGCAGCCGGTCGATGCCCTGAAGATCGTGCCGGCCTATCGCGTCGACCGCTTCGACGGCGCGACGCAGTTGCCCGGTGGCGTGCGTGCGCCGCTGCAGGACTACGGCACCATCGGCCAGCCCAAACTCAGCGTGGTCTATGCGCTGTCGCCGGCCACCAATCTCTACGCGAACTGGGGCCGCACCTTCCAGGTGCTGACCGGCTCCACGCCGCCCGCGTACCTGACGCCGGGCCAGATGGCGATGCAGCCTTCGACCAACACCGGCATGGAAGCGGGCCTGCGCTTCGCGCCGTTCGACGGCAGCCAGGCGCGCATCGCGGTGTGGCAGCAGGACGCCGAGAACGAGGTCTCCAACATGCCAGCCACCGGCACGACCGTCGTACTGGGCAAGACCCGCCGCCGCGGCGTGGATGCACAGATCGATGCGCAGCTGGGCGAGCGCTGGACGCTGCGCGCCTCGCACGCCTACCAGGAAGCGAAGATCGAACGCGACAGCCGCGCCGCGGGGCTGTCGATCGAAGGTAACGAGGTCGCGGCCACGCCACGCACGATCAGCAATCTCGGCGTGGACTACCGCGCCACCGATGCGCTCGCACTCGGACTGCAGGCACGCGCGCAGGGCGATTACTACCTCGAGGAGCGCAATGTGACGGAGAAGTTCGGCAAGTTCGCCGTGCTCGACCTGAGCGCGAAGTACCAGATCAATCCACGCCTGCGCGTCGACGTCCAGGTCAGGAATCTGACCGACCGCGAATACGCTTACGCCTGGTACGACAGCTTCTTCTGGGACACGGCGCAGCCGATGTTCTCGCCGGCACCCGGTCGCAGCGCCTTCGTGTCGCTCAGCCTGCGGTTGTAGCGGTCAGACAGGCAGAGCACACGATGCCGTGCATCCGCATGGGATGCACGGCGCGCTGCCGACCTGGCAGGTCAGAAGCTGTATTTGACGTGCGTATGCACGCGCTGCAGATCGCCTTCGAGGCCGTTCTCCAGGCGGCGGTCCGCCCAGCTGATCTCACCGCCGATGTCGAGCTTCGGCGCGGGCGAATAGATCATGTTCAAGCGGAACGACTGCGCGCGCTCGGTGACGAAGCCGCCGGTGAGCAGCGCATCGTTGTCGAGCGAGGCGATCGAGTAAACGACGTTGCCGCGCAGCTTCGCGTTGAACGCATGCCGCCACGCGGCGAATCCGCCGTAGCCGCTCTGGCTGTGCAGTCCGCCATCGGCATCGAGCACGGTGTCGCTGCCGAGGGCGAAGCCGAGATAGCGGCCGATGCCGTCGCCACCGCTGACCATGTAGCGGATGTCGTCATTGGCACCGAGGTTGAAGCGGCCCGAGACACTGAGCGCCGCGCCCGATGCGGTCGCATCGCCATTGCGGAAGCTGCGCGCAAGGCCCGCGACAGTGAAGTGTCCCCAGTCGCCGCGGGTGATCCAGCGCGCAGTCACGTCGGGCGCGCGGTTGTCCCCGCTGTTGAAGCGCGCGGCCTGCGACAGGTATGGCGTCACCGTCGTCTGTGGATTCTCCACCGAGACCGACCACGGTCCGCGCGTGTAACGCACCTGCGCCTGGCGGCTGAACACCGTGCCTTCGGATGGACCGGTGAAGTCGACGGTATCGGGCAACGCCGCCACGTCCTGGAAGTTCGACCAGGTCTGGCCCGCGAGCCAGCCGTTGTAGCTGACGTAGGCCTGGCGCAGCGTCAGCGCATAGGTGTTGGTGATGGTCTCGTTGCCGGCCAGCGCGTTGCTGCCGCCCCCGTACATGTCGGCCTCGATATAGGCCTTGAGGGTGTTGCCGCTGTCGGTCAGCGTGTCGGCGCTGAACGCGAAGCGCGAGAACTGCGCGTGGATGTCGCTGTAGGTGCTGCGCTCGCCCTGTCCGTCCGCCGCCACCGGCGTGGCGCCGGGGAAGTAGAACAGGCGACCGGCCGAGCCGTCGGCGATCTTGCCGTCACTTGTGCTCGTGGTCATCGCATCGAGCTTGATGAAGCCGCCGAAGGAGAAGGTCGTGCCGGGCGCCGCGCCCGGCATCGCCACAGTCTTCTGCGTCGGCGCTGCAGCCACGGGGGCGGACGCGGTGGCGGGCGTCGTGGCGACAGGCGCCGACGACTGCGCGACGGCAGGCGACACGGCCGTGCCGCCATGCGCTTCGAGCAGCGCGCGCAACTCGCGCATCTCCTGCTCCATCTGGCCCAGACGCGCTTCGACCGCGGCGACGTCGATGTCCTGCGCCGCAGCCGGCGCAGCGCAGGCGGCCGCGAGGGCCAGGGCGAGCGACAGGCGCGCGCCCTTCCGGTTCGATCTCAACATGAAGCTCCCCTCCCAGGGCGACAGCCGGCACCGGAATGGCGCCGGGCAGAACGTGTGTCGTGGATTCAGACGAAGCGCAGTCCGGTCGAGCCGAGACCATCGATGCGGACCTGGACGTTGTCCCCGGCCTCGACCGCGACCGCGGCCGTGATCGCACCCGACAGCACCACGCTGCCGGCGGGCAGCGACTGCCCGCGCGCATGCAGCATGTCGACCAGCATCGCGACCGCGCGCGCGGGATTGCCGAGCACCGCGGCGCCCGCGCCGACCTCGACCACTACTCCGTTCTTTTCGAGCACGACGCCGATCGATTCCAGATCGCGGCCGTCGACGGTCGCGGCCTTCGAGCCGATCACGTAACGCGACGCAGAGGTGTTGTCGGCGATGACGCTCGGCAGATCGAAGCGGAAATTCTCGTAGCGCGAATCGATGACTTCGATGGCCGGCAGCAGACATGCGGTCGCCGCCAGCACCTGCTCGACGGTGCAGTCCGGGCCCTGCAAGGCGTCGCGCATGACGAAGGCGATCTCGGCCTCCACCTTGGGATGGATCAGCGACGCGGTCTCCACCGCCGCGCCGTCGTTGACCGCGTTGTCGCTGCCGAGGAAGCCGTAGATCGGCGTGTCGACGCCCATCTGTTCCATCTTGGCAAAGGAGGTCAGGCCCATCTTCATGCCGACCAGTCGCACGCCGCGCGCGAGCTTGAGGGCACGCAACGCGTCCTGCACGCGGTAGGCCGCTTCGGTATCGAGGTCCGGCTGCGCGTCGGTGACCTTGACCACGTCACGCACGTCGCGCTCGGCGTCATGCAGCAGCGTGGCGATCTCTTCGATGATGGCGGGCGACAGGCTCATGCCGTCACCTCCGGCTGCGCGACCGCCGAGCCACGTGCGCGCGCCACGTCCAGGGCGACGTCGACGATCATGTCTTCCTGCCCGCCGACCATGCGCCGCTTGCCGAGCTCGACGAGGATGTCGACGGCGCTGATGCCGAAGCGCTGCGCCGCGGCTTCCGCATGGCGCAGGAAACTCGAATAGACGCCGGCATAGCCAAGTGCCAGGGTTTCGCGATCGACGCGCACCGGACGTTCCTGCAAGGGACGCACGATGTCGTCGGCGGCGTCCATCAGCGCGTACAGATCGCATCCGTGCTGCCAGCCGAGCTTCGAGGCGGCAGCGATGAACACTTCCAGCGGCGCGTTACCCGCGCCCGCGCCCATGCCGGCGAGGCTGGCGTCGATGCGGTCGCAGCCTTCCTCGACTGCGACGATCGAGTTCGCGACGCCCAGCGACAGGTTGTGATGCGCGTGCATGCCGGTCTGCGTGGCTCCGTCGAGCACGTCCTTGAACGCGCGGAAGCGTTCGCGGATCTCGGTCATGCCCATCGCACCGCCCGAGTCGACCACGTACACGCACGAGGCGCCGTAGGACTCCATCTTCTTCGCCTGCGCGGCGAGCGCGGCCGGCTCGGCCATGTGGCTCATCATCAGGAAGCCCACTGCGTCCATGCCCAGCGCGTTCGCCGCTTCGATATGCTGGCGCGCGACATCGGCCTCGGTGCAATGCGTGGCCACGCGCACCACACGTGCGCCGGCGGCATAAGCGTCTTTCAGGTCGTGCACGGTGCCGATGCCGGGCAGCAGCAACGTCGCGACTTTGGCGCGGCTCACGGTCTCGGCGACGGCCTCGATCCATTCCAGATCCGAGTGCGCGCCGAAGCCGTAATTGAACGAGGCACCCTGCAGGCCATCGCCGTGCGCGACTTCGATCGAGTCCACGCCGGCGGTGTCGAGGGCCGCCGCGATCTGCCGCATCTGCGCGACCGTGTACTGATGGCGCACGGCATGCGAGCCATCGCGCAGGGTGACGTCCGAGATGTAGAGCGTCTTGTCGCTCATGCCTGCGTCTCCTGCGATGCGGCCTGCAGCTGCGCGGCGATGCGTTCGCCGGTCGCGAGCGCGGCCGAGGTCATGATGTCGAGATTGCCGGCGTATGCCGGCAGGTAATGCGCGGCGCCTTCGACCTCGAGGAACACCGAGGTCTTGAGGCCCGTCACCGGTCCGAGTCCCGGCACGTTGACCGGCTGTTCGATGCGCTCGAACTGCACCGTCTGTTTGAGGCGATAGCCCGGTACGTCACGCGCAACGCGCGCCACCATCGCTTCGATCGCCGCTTCGATACGCGCCGTGTCCACGTCATCCGACAGCACGTAGACCGTGTCGCGCATCAGCAGCGGCGGCTCGGCTGGATTGAGCACGATGATCGCCTTGCCCTTGCGCGCACCGCCCACTGCTTCGATCGCGCGCGAGGTGGTCTCGGTGAATTCGTCGATGTTCGCGCGCGTGCCCGGGCCGGCTGAGCGGCTCGAGATCGACGCGACGATCTCGGCGTAGTGCACGGTGGCGACACTCGCGACCGCGGCGACGATCGGAATCGTCGCCTGCCCGCCGCAAGTCACCATGTTGACGTTGCCGGCATCGAGGTGCGCATCGAGATTGACCGACGGCACGCAGTAGGGACCGATTGCTGCCGGTGTCAGATCGACGACGCGGATGCCCGGCCGCGATGCGCGCAGTACGGCGTCGTTGTTGACGTGGGCCGCGGCGGAGGTCGCATCGAACACGATCTGCACATCGTCGAACGCGGGCGACATCGTCAATCCGTAGACGCCGGCATCGCAGGTCTCGACGCCCATCGCGCGGGCACGCGCGAGGCCGTCGGAATCCGGATCGATGCCCACCATCGGGCCCATGGACAGGGCCTGGCCGTGGCGCAGGATCTTGATCATCAGATCGGTGCCGATATTGCCGGAACCGATGACGGCAGCCTTGATGGGCATGTGTGACTCCTCGAAACGATGAAGGGTCCGGACGCGCGACGGCGCCCGATAAAAACGGGATCGACGCGCGATCAGACGAAGTGCAGATCCACGGCGCCGATGCCGCCGACGCGCAGACGCAGGTGGTCGCCGCGGGCGACCGGCGTCAGCGGCACGAGCGCACCCGAAAGAATCGTGTCGCCGGCTTTCAGGCCACTGCCCAGCTGGCCCAGCTGATTCGCCAGCCAGACCACGCAGTTCAACGGCGAGCCCAGCGCGGCGGCGCCTGCGCCGGTCGAGATCAGCGCGCCGTTCTTCTCCAGCGCCATGCCGCAGGCGCCCAGATCGAGTCCGATCGGGGACACACGCGCTTCGCCGGTGACGAAGGCCGCGGCGGAAGCGTTGTCGGCGACGGTGTCGAGGATGCCGATCTTCCAGTCGCGGATGCGCGAGTCGACGATCTCGAAACACGCCGACACCGACTCGGTCGCCAGCAGCACGTCGTGCAGCGTGACGCCCGGACCGGCGAGGTCGCGCTTGAGATGGAATGCGATCTCGCCTTCCGCACGAGGCGCGATCATGCCGTCTACGGGAATGGCGCCAGTGCGCGAATGGTCCATGCGATCGGTCAGCACGCCGAAGTCGGGCTGGTCGACGCCGAGCATCCGCTGCACGGCGACGCTGGTCAGACCGATCTTGCGACCCACGACGGTCTCGCCCTCAGCGAGCCGGTGGGCGATGCCGGCCTGCGCGATCGCGTAGGCGCCGGCGAGATCGAGTCCGTCGACGCGACCGGTCAGCGGATCGATCGGCTGGCCGCTGCGCAGCGCCGCGTGCAGGGCATCGGCGTGCGTCGAGATCGCCACACTCATGCCGCACTCTCCGGCGCCGGATCGCTCTTCAGCCGCGTACCGACGGCGAAGCGGTTCGCAGGCACTTCTTGAACCATGACGCGGATCGACGGCAGCGGCGCGTCGAGGGTCTCGCTGACGACGCGCGCGACCTCGCGGATGCAGGCTTCGACGCGTTCGGAATCGCGGCCTTGGACCACGGTGATCTGGATGACGGGCATGGGGTTCTCCAATCGGTGTCGTGTCAGGCGAGCTCTTGGCCCTTGGTCTCGGGCAGGAACATCCAGACGATCAGGCCGGCCAGCGCGAAGAACGCGGCCGTCGTCACCAGTCCGCTGGTGACGCCGTAGCGCGTGGAAATGAAGCCGATGAGGAACGGCGCGATGGCAGCGATCGCGCGGCCGCCGTTGTAGACGAAGCCCTGCGCGGTGGCGCGGATCGTCGTCGGGAACAGCTCGGCGAATGTCGGTGCGAAGCCGCTGTAGAAGCCGGTACCGAAGTAGGCGACGACCACGCCGAACACCATCAGCATGTCGGGCGATCGGATGGTCGCGAAGACCGGCACGACGACGGCCGAGGCCAGGAAGAACAGCAGGAACGCCTTCTTGCGACCGATGCGGTCGGCGATGTAACCAAAGGTGATGAACCCCGCGGCCGCGCCGACCTGCATGATCACGATCCAGATCGTCGACTTGACCAGGTCCAGGCCCGGCCCGCCTTCGGCGACCGGCGTGGCCAGGTACGTCGGGATCCAGGTGAACAGTCCCCAGTAGCCGCACATCGCCGCGGTGGTGAATGCCAGACCAATCCAGGTGTTGCGCGCGTACTGCCCGCCAAACAGCTCGCGCACCGTTTCGCCGAAGCTCAGTCGCTTGGTCTGGTTGAGCCAGATGTCCGGTTCCTTGACGTGGCGGCGCACGTAGAACGCCAGCAGCGCGGGCAGCAGACCGACCGCGAACACCCAGCGCCAGCCGGCGACCGGGATCACCAGCGCCGCGACCACTGCGGCTGCCGCGTAACCGGCTGCGAATGCACTCTGCACCCAGGCCATGACCTTGCCGCGATGCTTCGCCGGCCAGGTTTCGCTGACCAGCGCCGAACCCGCCGACCATTCGCCGCCGACACCGAGGCCGACGATGACCCGGAACAGCATCAGCTGGCCGAGCGTGTCGGCCAGACCGCACAGCGCGGTGCCCACCGAGTAACAGATGATGCTGAGCATCATCGAGCGTGCGCGTCCGAGACGGTCGGCGAGGAAGCCGAACACCAGACCGCCCGCGGCCGTCGCCATCAACGTCGCCGACATCACCAGGCCGGCCGAGGACTTGTCCATGCCCAGGTCGACGATCACGTACTTGATGACCATCGCGAACAACATCAGATCCATGATGTCGAGCATCCAGCCGAGATAGGCCGAATTGAACGCGCGCCACTGCTGTTTGCTGGCGCCCTTCCACCAACGCTCGCCGTGGGCGTTGCTTCCCATCTCCGCACTGTTGTCTTGAGACATCGCACGCCCTCCCGAGCGAGTTGGCAGCAGGTCCGCGCCTGCATGACGGGTGTGTCACGTTTGTATCGTTGATCGATACTCGTGTATCAATATACAATAAGTCTCGATCAATGATCCACATCATTCAATTCGTATCGACTATCGATACGATATGTGGCCCACAAGGAGTTGTTGCATGCGCGCGCTGACCCTGCGTCTCTACGAAGACCTGTTGCCTGCGGGTTGCCCGCCCGTCTTTCTGCCGGCGACGCCGCGTGCGCTGTATGTGGTGGATGGCGGTCTGATGGTGGAAGGTCCAGACGATGGCCAGTGGTTGACCACCGGGACGGCACGCGTCTCGCAGGACAGCACGACGCTGATCGCCGAGCACGGTGAAGCGCGGATCTGGCGCTGGGAGCTGACGGCCGCATCGACGCCCGCAGATCACGCCTTGCTGTCGGCGCCTTCCACGTCGACCACACTGAAACTGGAAGCGGAGATCGAACTCGATCCACGCTTCGATTGGTTGATGCGCTGCGACGAAGTCGGCTTTCCGCCCGGTGGCGTCGCGCTGACCCACGTGCATCAGGGCCCGGGCATCCGCATTTGTGCGAGCGGCGAGATCTCGATCGAAACCCAGGGCACGCGACACACGCACGCACCGGGCGAGGCCTGGTTCGAACTCGGGCCTGCGCCAGTGCTCGCGCCGACCACCGAACGCACGTCGACGCACTTTGTGCGCTGCTTCCTGTTGCCGCGCGCCGTGCGGAGCCGCAGCTCGATCCGCTACGTGCGCCCCGAAGATGCGAACGCGCCGAAGGTGCAGACGTACCGCGTGTTCGCCGAGCGCGACATCGACCTCCCTGCCTGAAGGCGCGCGGGTTAACCTCCGACGGCGCACGTCGCGCGATCGATTCCCAGAGCCACGCCACCGCCTCATGCAGAACGCTGACCCATCCGCCGATCTCGGCGATGCCGCCCTTCCGACCGCCGTCGTCTCGCTGAAAGTCATCGAGGCGCTGGCCAACGCGCCGCAGGGCCTGGGCGTGACCCAGCTGTCCAACCTGCTGGGCATGCCGAAGGCGCGCGCACACAGGCATCTGAGCGCACTGCGCGAACACGGCTACGTGACCCAGGATGCGACGAGCAATCACTATCGGGTTGGTTGGCAGCTGTATCTGCTGGGCCGCGCGTGCGTGGGCCGCTTCGATCTGATGACACTCGCCAAGCCGGCACTGCAACGCCTGCGCGACGACGTCGGACAGACCATCGTCATCGCCTCGTATGCGGACGACGCGGTGATCGTCATCGACTTCCTGCGCGGCACCTCGCCGATCGAGATCACGTTGCGACCGGGCAGCCGCTTTCCGCACAACACCAGTGCGCAGGGCAAGGTGGTGCTCGCGTTCGGTCCCGACGACGTGCGCGACGGCTTCCTGTCCGCGCCGCTGCCACAGAGCACGCCGCTGTCGATCACCGATGCGCACGCACTGCGCGCGGAGATCGACACCGTCCGCGCGCGCGGCTGGTCCGATGCACCGGAGCAGTTGTTCACCGGCATCAACGCCCTCGCCGCGCCCCTGCTGCAGGCCGACGGCTCGTTGTTCGGCACACTCGCGATCGTCGGCTCGATCCATTACCTGCCGGCATCGCCCGATCCACAGCACGTCGAATCCCTGCTGCGAACCTCACGCGAGATCTCGGCGATGCTGGGCTTCCAGGCGGGCTGACGTCACCGATCGACGGGCTTGCCATCTGCGCGGGCGATCGCGTGTCACCGGACCGATCACCGCCGCTGCGTTCAATCGGTCTTGCGTCGCCGCACCGGAATCGAACCTGCATCGAAGCGCGCCAGCTCTTCCGCGCCTTCTCGGATCGGGGCGCCGTGCGGCGGCGACCAGGCCATCGCGGTGATCCATTCCCAGCTGGCCGGCAGGCCTTCGGGCGTGCGGAACTGTTCGTAATGCGCGGCGGCGGCAGCGAAGCGCGCGCGACCGGTCAGCGCACGGCGTCGCTCGGCGAGTGCATTGGTCGCGCCGATCGCACGTTGCTCGCGCATCAGCGCGGTCATGTCTGGATGCCAGTGCGTGGCGACGTCACGGTCGAGTACCGGATTGCGGAAGCCGGCGCGCATCAGCGCATCGCCGAACTCGGCGATCGATGCGAAGGGACTCACGTGCGCCACATCGTCCGCGACGCCGAAGGACTCGCGCAGTTCGATCAAGGTCTGCGGGCCGAAGGTCGAGACCAGGAGCAGGCCATCCGGCTTGAGCACGCGACGGAAGCCGGCAAATGCCGACGGCAGGTCTTCCACCCACTGCAGGCACAGATTGGAAAACAACACGTCGACGCTGTTGTCGGCGAACGGCAGCAGGCGCAGATCGGCGCACACGCGGTCAACCGGTTTCTGCAGTCCGAGACGATCGCGCCAACCGGTGCGTACCGGCGCCTGCTGCAGCATCGACAGCGAGAGATCGACCGCGACGATGCGCGACTTCGGCCAACGCTGCCGCATCGCCAGCGCTGCATGCGCCGGGCCACTGCCGACATCGAGCACGACGCCCGGCACGCGGTCGTCGAGATACTCCAGCGATTCGAGCAGCTGCGCTTCCACGCCGCGCTGCAGAGCCGCGGCGCCGGCGTAACTCGTCGATGCGCGCGAGAAGGCGCGGCGGACCTGGCGGGGATCGAAGATCGGTTTCATGGTGCGTTGAGGAACTCGAGCAGCCGCGCGGCGACCGCGTCGGCGTGGGTCAGGAAGGGGGCGTGGCCGGCATGGTCGACGGTGTGGGCGATCGCATCGGGTGCCCGCGCGGCAGCGGCCTGCATCGCGCGCGGATCGACCAGCCGGTCGCGGCGACCGGACAGCCACAGACTCGGCACCGCGAGCTTCGCCAGCCGCGCGCGCAGGTCCGAGGTTTCGAGCAGACCGAGCCCGTCGGCGAGCACGTGCGCGGCCGGTTCGCCGCGCGCGAAGACTTCGGCGCGCAGCGCGCGCAGTTCGCCGCGCGCATCGTCCGAACCGAAAGCTTCCAGCGCGATGAAGCGGTCCAGTGTGCCGCGGTAATCGCTGCGCAGACCTTTGGCGAAATCGCGGAAGATCTCCGGCGACATGCCGTACGTCCAGTCGTGACCGCGCACGAAGCGCGGACTGGCGCACAGCATGACCAGCGCAGGCACGCGATCGGGATGCCGCGCCGCCGCCTGCAACGCGAACAGGCCGCCGAGCGACCAGCCCATCCACGGCGCGGGCGGCAGCACATCCGCCAGCGCGTCGACGACAGGATCGATCGCCAGCGGCAGCGTGCTGTCGCGGCTCAGGCCATGGCCCGGCAGATCGACCAGGTACAGCGTGCGCTGCGCCCGCAGGCGCTCGACCAGGGGTGCGAAGACGCCGCCATGCATCGCCCAGCCATGCAGCAGCACCAGCGGCGCGCCCTCGCCCGTCACTTCGACGTGCAGGCCGTGCGGATTGTCCAGTGTGTTCATGCGCCCTTGTCTCCACGCAATGCTTGTGTACGACGCGCGCTGCCGGCCGCGGGACGTGCGACGACGATCGCGAACGCCACGATCCCCAGCGTCACCACCACCGCACCGGTCAATGCGCGGCCCTGCGGCCACGCCTCCTGCAGGAACAGCGCCCCGAGGAACGCCGCGAACAGCAACTCGGCCGCCTGCATCGCCTCGGCCGCGCCCAGCGCGACTGGATTGTTGCGGACCATGCCGGTCGCCTGGAAGAACAGGATGGTCGCGATCACGCCCGCGCTCAGCGCAACGCCTGCCGCCAGCCACACCTGCGACATCGACGGCGTGCCGGCTTCGTGCCAGGCGAACGCCGCGACCAGCAGCCACAGCGGCTGGCTGGCGAGCGTGAGCCCGAACACACGCTGGGTGGCATTGAGGTCTTCGCCGGTGCGTTCGAGATGCAGCAGCAACAGACGATTGCCGAGCGGATACGCGACCGCCGCAGTCAGCACGCACAGCAATGCGATCCATCCCGCGCGATCCAGACCGGGGCCGCCATGGCCGAACTGCATCAGCAACACGCCGACGAGGATCGCCGCGGCAATGCCGAGCGCGGCGGGTGGCACGCGTCGGCGTGCATCGCGATACAGAAGTGGCGCGCACAACATGCCGGCGATCACGGTGAACTGGAAACTTCCGGCGACCAGCCACGCCGGGCCGCTCGACGCTGCGAACGAGAGCATGCAATAGAACAGCAGGAAGCCGATCGCACTGCAGCGCAGCCACGCCCACGGATGCGCGGCGATCGCACGCAGCACCGGTGTCGCCCCGCCCTGCAGCGGCATCAGCGGCAGCAACAGCGGCAGGGTGATGAAGTACCGCAGGCAGGCGGTCCACGCCCAATGGCCACCGCCGCTCGCGCTCGCGCGGTTGAGCACATAGGTCAGGGTGAAGAACAGCGCGGAAACGAGTGCGATCCCGACCGCGAGCAGGGCGCGGCGGGCATCGTGCTGCATGTCGGTCATGGCGTGTGGACGGCGGCGTCAGTGTCGGCATGCAGCGCGTGGGCGCCGGGCGCATGGACATCACGCGCGGCGGCCAGTGCATCGACGAGTGCATCGACATCGCTGTCGGCATGCGCGGCGCTGAGCGTCACGCGCAGGCGCGACTGACCCTCGGGCACCGTGGGCGGACGGATGGCGGCGACCCAGAAACCCGCCGCGTCCAATGCGCGCGACATCGCCAGCGCCGTGGCGTTGTCGCCGCAGCGCAGCGGCTGAATCGGCGTGTCGGACGGCATCAGATCCAGACCGCGACGCTGCGCGCGTGCGCGGAAGCGCTGCACCAGTGCGGCCAGTCGTTCGCGACGCCAATGCTCCTGGCGCGCGAGGCGCACCGCGGCGAGCGCAGCGCCCGCGACCGCCGGCGGCAGCGCGGTCGTGTAGATGTAGGGACGTGCGGTTTCCGCCAGATGGCCGATCAGATCCGCATCGCCCGCCAATACCGCGCCGCAGCCGCCCAGGGCCTTGCCCATCGTCACCAGTTGCAGCGGCACCGCGTCGCCGTCGAGCCGGGCATCGGCGACGCTGCCGCGGCCGTCGGGTCCGAGCACGCCCACGCCGTGTGCATCGTCGACGTACAGCAGCGCCTGTTGCACGCGCGCCACGATCGCCAGCTCGCGCAGCGGCGCGATATCGCCATCCATGCTGAAGACACCATCGGTCGCGAGCACCGCCGCACCGTCGGGCAAGGTGCGCAACTGACGCAACGCGCCCTGCGCATCGGCATGCGGGTAGCGGCGTAGACGACAGCCGGCGAGCCGCGCGGCATCGATCAGGCTGGCATGGTTCAACCGGTCCTGCACACAGGCATCGCCCTCGCCGAGCAGACCCTGCAGCACGGCCAGATTCGCAGTGAAGCCGCTGCCGAACAGCAACGCGGCCGGCACCTGCAGCCAGTCTGCAATCTCGCGCTCGAGCGCCTCGTGCAAGGCATGGTGCCCGCTGACCAGATGCGAACCGCCACTGCCGGCGCCATGCAGCGCCGCGGCATCCTGCAGCGCGCCGGACACCTGGTAGTGCGAGGCGAGGCCGAGATAATCGTTGCCGCAGAAGTTCAGCAGCCAGCGCGCGGCGCCACCGTCATCGAGCACTTCGCAGCGCACCCCGTCGCGACGCGCGACCGTGCGCCGCACGCGACGCGCCTGCGCCTGCGTGCGGGCCTCGCGCGCGTCACGCGCACGCGTGCGCAGGTCGGGCCGATCAGGCGCCACGGCCGGCCCAGATCGCCAGCGCGCCCATCGCGATCGCGGGCAATACAACGAGACCATTGATGGCCACACCGATGCGGGCCGAGCGGTCGAGCTGCATACGCGCGGCATCCTGCGCATCGGACACGCTCTTGTGCGCGAGCAGCAGCACTGCGACGAACAGCGCCCCGGCGAACAGCAGATGCGCGCCGCCGTCACGGAAAAACAGCACGACGCCCCACATCAGCACGCCGACTGCGGCCAACCGCGCGATCGCCAGCAGCTTCGACTGCCCATCGCGCACGGTCAGCGCGAATCCGCTCAGCCCCACCAGTGCCAGCAGCACGAGGTAGGCCCAGGCGAACCACGGGATCATGCGGCGAAACTCCGCGGGTGCTGCGGCAGTTCGATGATGTCGACGTGGGCCGTGCCGGGGTGATCGTGATGCTCGGCATCCACGTGCACCTGCATCGGCCGCAGGCCCAGACGCGCGAACAGCGCCATGTCGCGTTCGGTATCCGGGTTGCCGGTCGTCAGCAACTGCTCGCCGTAGAAGATCGAGTTGGCGCCGGCGAGGAAACACATTGCCTGCAGCTCGTCGCTCATGTCCTGGCGGCCGGCCGACAACCGCACCATCGAGCGCGGCATCAGGATGCGCGCGACCGCGATCGTGCGGACGAAATCGAACGGGTCGATCTCCTCGGTACCATGCAGCGGCGTGCCTTCGACCTGCACCAGACGGTTGATCGGCACCGAGTCCGGATGCGAGGGCAGATTCGCCAGCGTGCGCAGCAGTCCGGCGCGTTGGCGCCCGGTCTCGCCCATGCCGACGATACCGCCGCAGCAGGTCTTGAGCCCCGCGTCGCGCACGTGCTCGAGCGTGGTCAGGCGGTCCTGGATCTCGCGGGTCTGGATAATCGAATCGTAGAACTCGGGATCGGTGTCCAGATTGTGGTTGTAGTAGTCGAGGCCCGCGTCCTTGAGCGCGCGCGCCTGGTCGCCGGTCAGCATGCCGAGCGTCGCGCAGGTCTCCAGACCCAGTGCCTTCACTTCGCGGATCATCGCCGCGACCTTCGGCACGTCGCGATCCTTCGGCGATCGCCAGGCGGCGCCCATGCAGAAGCGCGTGGCGCCGGCGGCCTTGGCCTGGCGGGCCTTCTCCAGCACCGCATCGGTCTCCATCAGCTTCGTCGCCTCCACACCGGTGTGGTAGCGCTGCGCCTGCGGGCAGTAGCTGCAATCCTCCGGGCAACCGCCGGTCTTCACGGACAGCAGCGTGCTGACCTGGACTTCGGCCGGATCGAAATGCTGGCGATGCACGCTGGCGGCGCGGAACAGCAGCTCGGGCATCGGCAGCGCGAACAGCGCTTCGATCTCGCTGCGCGACCAGTCGTGACGAAGAGGAGTGGGCTGGCCGGCGGCTTCGCGGGCGTGGCTGACAACGGACATGGCGATCTACCGACGGTGACGGCGGGACAAGCCCGGCAGTCTGGAAAGCATGCCCGATGCTGTCAACCAGATTCCAGCCCCACCGGTTGACGGCACCTGGCGGCGATGGCTCCAGACCCTGCTGCGCGGCGTCCTTCCCGGTCGATGCCTGGTGTGCCGCGAGCCCGGCGCGGCGGGCCTGGACCTGTGCCCGGCCTGCACAGCGGCACTGCCATGGATGCCGCACGCCTGCACCCGCTGCGCGCAACCGCTGCCGACGGACGACCCGGTCTGCGGCGCCTGCCTGCGGCGCCCGCCTCCGCTGGACACGGTGATCGCCGCGTTCGATTACGGGTTCCCGGTCGACCGGCTGCTGCCGCGGTTCAAGTTCCATCGCGATCTCGCCGCTGGCGCCTTGCTCGGCGACTGTCTGGCACAGGCAACATCAGACGCCGCGGGGCCCGCTGCGCTGGCGCCGATCCCGTTGCACACCGCGCGACTGCGCGAGCGTGGCTACGACCAGGCGCTGGAACTCGCGCGCATGCTGGCGCGTCGCCACGACCTGCCGCTGCGCACCGATCTCCTGCGCCGTGTGCGTGCGACCGCGCCACAGTCGCGGCTCGATGCGAAAGCGCGTCGACGGAATCTCCGCAACGCGTTCGCAGTCCAGCATCTGCCCGGAATGCCCGCGCATGTCGTGCTGATCGACGACGTCATGACCACGGGCGCGACGCTGCACGCCGCGGCGCGCGCGCTACGACGCGCAGGCGTGCACCGCGTCGATGCATGGGTCTGCGCTAGGGTGCGTTGATGCGCCTCGCACAGGACCCCGACATGTCGTTGAAAATGCTTCACGCCTTGCTCCTTGCGGGCGCACTGCCGTTCACCACCCTCGCATCGGCCGCGGTGGACACGGCACACACCACCGGCACGTCCGTCGCTGCGCACTACCGCGATCTGGAAGTGCATATCGGTGCCTATGTGCCGAGCGACCCTGTCACCGGACGCGCGCAGATTCCCGGCGAGCGTGTCTGGACCACACCGACTGGTGGTACAGCGTCTCTCGCCCATGCATTGACGATTCGGGGGACGGAGATCGAGTCGATCACCGCGAGCACCGGCCCGGAGCCCGTGGTGACGTTCGCCCTGACCGCGAAGGGCGGGGCGAAACTGCAGGCCCTGACCGAAGCCAACGTCGGCAAGGCACTGGGGATCGTGGTCAACGACGAATTGCAGTCGATCGCCACGATCCGCGGTCCGTTCGGCAGACAGTTCCAGCTCAGCGCGATCGCGCCCGAGCAGGCGAAGGCGTTGACGGAGAAGCTGGCCGACTGATCACCCGGGCGCGTCGCCCTCGCCGCGATGAGGCGGCTTCGACGCCTCAGCAGCGTCGCCTGACAGCCCCGCTCAGTGCATCCACACCGTGAGCGGCGGCAGCGCATAGTGCGCGGCAATGCCGGCGAAGATCGTCATGCCGACCCAATGGTTGTGCAGGAACACCCGGAAACACGCATCGCGCTCGCGATATCGGGCCACGCGGAATTCCCAGACGACAAGCAACGCCGCGAGTCCGAGGCCGAGCCAGTAGTTCGGCCCGAGACCGGCCTCGCGCCCGACCAGCGCAAGCGCCGCGAATGCCAGCGTATACAGCACGCCCTGCGCGACCAGGTCGAGATCACCGAACAGGATCGCCGTCGACTTCGCACCGGCGCGGATGTCGTCCTCGCGGTCGACCATCGCGTACCAGGTGTCGTAGCCCGTGGTCCAGAAGATGTTGGCCACGAACAGTACCCAGCCGATCGGCGGCACCGTGCCCTGCACGGCCGCGAATGCCATCGGAATCGCCCAGCCGAACGAGATGCCCAGATATACCTGCGGCAGGTAGGTGTGGCGCTTGAGATAGGGATAACTTGCCGCGAGAAAAATGCCGACGACGCTCATCGCGACCGTCAGCCAGTTCATCGTCAGCACCAGCGCGAATGCGACCAGCATCAGCACCGCGAACAGCAACAAGGCCTCGCGGCCCCGCACCGCGCCGCTGGCGAGCGGCCGGTCCTTGGTGCGTTCGACATGCGGATCGAGCCAGCGGTCGGCGTAATCGTTGATCACGCAGCCCGCAGAGCGCGTCAACCACACACCCGCACTGAACACGAACAGCGTCCATAGCGGCGGCATGCCTTCTGCGGCGACCCACAGCGCCCACCACGTTGGCCAGAGCAGCAGCAGCCACCCGATCGGCCGATCCCCGCGCACCAGCGCCCAGTAGTGCCGCAGGCGTTCGCGCCAGCGCGGGACAGCAGGTTCGGAGAAGCGTTCGTAGTCGTACATGGCAGCGGGAGGATATCAGTGGGGTCGATCTGCAGCCGCACGGTGCGCCGTGGCATGGATCTCGGCCGGTCGGTCTGTCAGGTCCAGACCAGCCAAGTGGGCGTGGAACTCCGTCCTCTCCGCACCGTGAGCCACGGCGATGGCGATGCGTCTGGGAGACACCAGTTCGTTCAAAGCCGACACGCGCGGTCGCGAAGCCGACACATTGCCCACCTAGCATCGCCGCGAGCCTTCCCGGACACGCGCATGCGCATCGCCATTGCCGGAACCGGCTACGTCGGCCTGTCGAATGCCCTGCTGCTGGCGCAGCACCATTCGATCGTCGCGCTAGACATCGACCCGGCGCGGGTCGACGCGCTCAATCGGCGCGAGTCACCGCTCGACGATGATGAGATCAGGACTTACCTCGCGCGTCCAGACCTGGATTTCAGGGCGACGTTGATTCCTGCAGAGGCCTTCGCCGGCGCGCACTACGTCGTCATCGCCACGCCGACCAATTACGACTCGACAACCAACACCTTCAACACACGTTCCGTGGAAGCGGTCATCGCCAACGTTCTGGCGATCGAACCGGACGCCACGATGATCATCAAGTCGACGGTGCCCGTCGGCTACACAGAACGCGTCCGGGCGATGTTCGCGACGGACAGGATCATCTTCTCGCCGGAATTCCTGCGCGAGGGCCGGGCACTGCACGACAACCTCTATCCGAGTCGCATCGTGGTTGGTGAACGGTCGGAACGCGCCGAGGTGTTCGCCGAACTCCTGCGGGAAGGCGCACTCAATTCCGATGTCCCGGTCTTGTTCACCGGCTCGACGGAGGCGGAGGCGATCAAGCTGTTCGCCAACACCTATCTCGCGATGCGCGTTGCCTACTTCAATGAGCTCGACAGCTATGCGTGCACGCATGGACTGGATACGCGCCAGATCATCGAGGGCGTCTGCCTCGATCCGCGCATCGGTGGCCACTACAACAATCCGTCATTCGGTTACGGCGGCTACTGCCTGCCGAAGGACACGCGCCAGCTGCTCGCGAATTACGACGCGGTGCCGCAGAACCTCATCCAGGCCATCGTGTCGGCGAACATGACGCGCAAGGACTTCATCGCAGCCGATATCGTGCGCCGCAATCCGAAGGTCGTCGGCATCTATCGCCTCGTGATGAAAGCCGGCAGCGACAACTTCCGAGCCTCCGCCATCCAGGGCGTCATGAAACGGATCAAGGCCAAAGGCATCGAAGTGATCGTGTACGAGCCCGTGCTCGATGCGCCGACGTTCTTCCGATCACGTGTCGTCCACGATCTCGCCGCGTTCAAGCAGCAGGCCGATCTGATTGTCGCGAACCGCATGACCGACGAAATCCGTGATGTCGAGGACAGGGTCTACAGCCGCGACCTGTTCGGCGGCGATTGACGCCGATGTGATCAGCCTTAGGAAGTCCGGCTCCTGCGGGACCGGCAGACGGGAGGTGCCGGCGCCCCATCCGCGCAGGCGCCCATTGGGGCCGCCGGACCCGGCGCGACAGACACGTCTCGAAGCGAGTCCAGCGGGCTGTCTGCAGATGCGTGGTTTCGCTACAATGCGCGACCGCCCTGCCTGTTGTTCCGGTTCGGCGTGGACGACGCGCCTGTAGCTCAGCCGGATAGAGTAGTGGCTTCCGAAGCCATTGGTCGGGGGTTCGAATCCCTCCAGGCGCACCATTTCTGCGATGTTCCGTGCGGTGGTCATCCCGCAGTCGAGGACCCGATGCAGCAGATGTTTCCGGATTCTTCCGTCTTTCGACCGCCGCATGCTGGTGGTGATGGCGTGCGCGCGTGTCGTGCGGGACGTCTTCGATGACCCGGTTGGCGTTGATCGCGCTGGGCGGTGCGTTCGGATCGGTGTGCCGGTATCAGTTGTCGGTGTGGATGCTGCAGTTCGCGGGTGCGACCGCGGAGGCGCCGCCGCGGTTTCCGGTGGGCACGTTCGCGGTGAACCTGCTGGGGTGTCTGGTCGCCGGACTGCTGGCCGGCGGGATCGCGCGGCATGGCTGGTTTACGCCCGATGTGCGGGCGATGCTGATCGTCGGCGTCATGGGGGGATTCACCACGTTCTCGGCGTTCGGGTTGGAAACGCTGGCTTTGCTGCGCCGCGGGGATGTGGCGATGGCGGCGGTGTATGTGCTCGCGAGCCTGGTGCTGGGCGTGTTGCTGGCCGGCCTTGGGTGGTGGGTGATGACGCGCGGGAGTTAGCGGCGCGCGTTCCGGATCGCGGCGACAGCTGAAGTCACTGGGCCCCGGCGTGCGCCGGGGCGACGGAGTAGCTGATCAGGGTGTCGGCGGTGCGGGCTCGGGGGTCTCGGGCGGCGCGCCGGAATCCGTCGAGGGCTCGGGCGTCTCCGAAGGTTCTGCTGCCGGAGCGGGCTCGGGGGCCGACACGGGCGTGGATTCCGGGGCGGCGTCCGATGCGGGCGTTGGTTCGGGCGCAGGCGTTTCTGTGGCCGGGGCGACAGCGGGCGGCGCGTCTTCGGCGCGCGCCTGCGAGGTCGGCACCCATGGCTTCTTCAGTTCGGCCAGTGCGGCGTTGATGGGGCCGTCGCCGGGCAGGGCTTCGCCACCGGTGGAGCCGTCTTCTTCGTCGCCCTGCAGGTGTCCCGCCAGATTGGCCTCGGTGTAGACGGTCGCGGCGCGGGGGCCATTGGGGTCGGCGGTCTCCGCGCCTTCGGGACGCAGAATGGTGTCTGGGTCGATGCCGCGGGCCTGGATCGAGCGGCCGCTGGGCGTGTAGTACCGGGCGGTCGTGAGCTTGACCGAGTCACCGTTGTCGAGCGGCAGCACGGTCTGCACAGAGCCCTTGCCGAACGTGCGGCTGCCGATGACGCGGGCGCGGTTGTTGTCGCGCAGGGCGCCGGCCAGGACTTCCGACGCGCTGGCGGAGCCGACGTCCACCAGCAGCACGACTGGCGCGCCGTCGAGCAGGTCGCCCGGCGTGGCGCTGAACTCGGCATCGCTGATCGGAATACGACCGCGTGTGCTGACGATCTTGCCGCTGTCGAGCAGGTCGTCGGCAATCTGCACCGAGGAGGTCAGCAGACCACCCGGATTGCTGCGCAGGTCGATGACCAGGCCGCGCAGGCTGCCGCCGGATTGCTGCTTCAGTTCGCCGACGATGCGATTGAAGTCGGCGGCGGTGTCGACCTGGAACTGGCTGAGCCGGATGTAGCCGTAACCGGGCTCGAGCATGCGGCCGCGCACGCTGACGACGCGGATGGTTTCGCGGTCGACGCGGATCTCCAGCGGCGCGGTTTCGCCATCGCGCAGCACGCCGACCATTACCGAGGTGCCGGGCGCGCCACGCAGCGGACCGCCACCGTCACTGTCGGATGGCGTGAGCGTGCGGCCGTCCACGCTGACGATGACATCGCCCGCACGAATGCCGGCCTTCTCGGCCGGCGTGCCGTCGATCGGCGCGATGACGCGCATGCTGCCGTCGCCCAGATACATCACTTCGACGCCGATGCCGTCGTAGGCACCTTCGGTGCCTTCGTCGAAGGCCTCGGCGGTTTCTTTCGGCATGTACACGCTGTGCGGATCGAGATCGAGCAGCAGACCGCGGATGGCCGAGGACATCAGCTTGCTGTCTTCGACGGGTTCCACATACGCCTCTCGCACGGCGTTGAAGACGCCGACGTAGCGGCGGATCTCCTGCAGCGGCACGCGGTTGGACGCCTGCTCCATCGCACCTGGGTCATCGCTGGCGGCGACGGAGATTTCGGCGTCGTCTGCGGCCGAAGGTGCGTCGCTCGGCGCGGTCGCGGGCGGCGTGGGGTCCGGCGCCACATCAGGCGCCTGCGATGGCGCTTCGGCCGGCGGCGGGGTCTGCGCGAACGCGGCTGGCGACAGCAACAAGGACAGGGCCAGCGTCAGTGAACTCACGCGCATGCAGGACTCCGGGGAAAGGCGGGCGACACGCGCGGTCGCGCGTCGATCGATTATGCGGGCAGGGTGTGTGAATGCGTTAAAGGCGGGCGGGGATGTTCAGTTCTGTGGGTGGGGTAGGTAGGGGTGCGTGGGCGAGCGGTTCTGTTGTCGCCCACTGTGGGGGAACTTCGGTCGTCGGCCCTCACCCCAACCCCTCTCCCTAGGGGAGAGGGGCTCGATCTCGCGCATGGCCCGCTGCCGTGCTTCTGCTGATGGATCGCTCAACGCAGTTTGAGGCTGTACTGGTGCCCCTATCCCTCAGGGAGAGGGGTTGGGGCGAGGGTCGACGTTCGCGAGGATGACTTCGAGCACCGATTCCGTGCGCACCAGGACATCGTGATTCCAGAAGCGCAACACGCAGTAGCCGCGACGTTCCAGGAAGCGCGTGCGGCCTGCATCGACCGCTTCCTGATGCTGGGAGCCGGCGACTTCGACGATCACTGCGGCGTCGACACTCAGAAAGTCGACGATGAAAGGGCCGACGGGTTGCTGCCGTCTGAACTTCACGCCGAGGCGCCGGTCGCGCAGGCGGAACCACAGCAGGCGTTCGGCGTCGGTCGATTCGCGGCGGAGCTGGCGCGCGAACTGAAGCTTGGCGGATGTGTATTGCATGCGCCGGACTCCGGGGGATCCGGGTGCAGTGTTGCGGTGCGAGGGTGGCGGGTTCGCTCGGAGGAGGCGGAATGGGTGCGTGGGGGATTGCCGCGGTGTATCCGCCCGAGGGATCGTGCATTGCGAGCGTCTGCCCTCACCCCAACTCCCCGCTCCGCGCCCTAGCCCTCGCACTGACGCGAGGGCGTTCGTCGTCACGCGCGCCAATGGCTCGCCAGCGTGCCGCCTCACTCCAAAGGGAGAGGGGCTCGTACGGTGCGAGCGTCGGGGCCTGAGCCCCTCGCCCTCCGGGAGAGGGGTCGGGGTGAGGCTGCTTTCGGTAGGCGGCTAACAGCGCTCAGCCGACACCACTCACCGCCGCTGCAACCACGTCGTCGGATTCACCGGTGTGCCGTTCTGGCGCAGCTCGAAATACAGGCCGCTGCGGCCCTGGCCACCGGAGCTGCCGACGCTGGAGACAGTGTCGCCACGGCGCACGGCGTTGCCGACGCTCTTGAGCAGGCCGTCGTTGTGCGCATAGAGGCTCATGTAGCCGTTGCCGTGGTCGACGATCAGCAGCATGCCGTAGCCGGTCATCCACTCGGCGAAGACCACGGTGCCGTCGGCGACGGCTTTCACCGCGGTACCGGCGGGCGCGCCGATCAGGATGCCGGTGCTGCTACGGCCGTCGGGCAGCTTGCCGCCGTAAGCAGTGAGCAGGCTGCCGCTGACCGGCCAGCCGAGGCCGCCGACCTGTGGGGCATTCGTGCGGGCGACCTGGGTGGGCGGACGCGGCGGTGGACGCGGACGCCCTGCCGCAGTTGCCTCCCGCGCTTCGCGCGCCTCGCGTTCGCGCGCGGCCGCAGCGGCTGCGCGACGTTCGGCTTCGGCGCGACGTGCCGCTTCGCGGAGCTGGGTGAGCACGCGTTCCAGCGACCGGGCGTCGCGGCCCAGTGCTTTCTCGCGTGCGCTGCGATCGCTGAAGCGCGATTCGATCCCCTTGACCGCTTCCGCGCGCTCGCCCCGATCGGTTTCGACCTTCGCCAGCTGCGCGCGTTGTTCGGTCTGCGCGGCTTCGAGTGCGGCGCGGCGATCGTGGATCGCCGCTTCGATGCCGTCGAGTTCCGCAGCCTCCGCACGGAGTTCGGAGATGCGCGTGCTGCGCTGCTGCTGCAGATAGCGGTGATAGGTCAGCAGTCGGCCGGCATCGGCAACGCGGTCCTGCGCCAGCATCAGCTTGAGCGCGGCCTCGTCGCCGACGGTGTAGGCGGCGCGGACCAGCGCCGCGAGCTCTTCGCGGCGCGTCTCGACGGTGGACTCCAGTTCGACCCGGCGCGCCTGCAGCTTCTCCAGCGCGATCTGTTCTTCGGCGAGCTTGATCCGCGTGTCGCGCAACGCGCGCGCCGACGTCGACACCTGTTCGTCGGCCGCACGAAGATCGCGCGCCGCGGCGCCGCGCTGGCCTTCGAGACGGCGACGTTCGGCAGCGACATCGCGCAGCTCCTTGCGCACGCGCTCAAGGCGGCGCTCGGTCTCGCGGCTGGTCTGCGCCGCGGCGTCGAGTACGGGCAGTGCCGCGACGAGCAACGCGACCAGCAGCAGTGCGCGGCCGCGGGACATGTTCAGCCGGCAGCCTGCAGCAGACTGCGGCCGGTCATGTCGGCTGGCTGTTCGACGCCGATCAGATCGAGGATGGTCGGTGCGAGATCGCGCAGTGCACCGCCGCCACGCAACGGTACGTCGCGACTGCCGACGTAGATCAGATCCACCGGGCCGACGGTGTGCGAGGTGTGCGGCTCGCCGGTTTCCGGATCGCGCATCATTTCGACGTTGCCATGATCGGCGGTGACCAGCAGTTCGCCGCCCTGCGCGCGCACGGCCTCGACGATTTCGCCGACCGCCTTGTCCACCGTTTCCACGGCCTTGATCGCCGCGGCCAGCACGCCGGTGTGGCCGACCATGTCGGGATTGGCGAAGTTGCAGATCACCACGTCGAAGCGCTGATCACGCACGGCCTGCACGAGCTTCGCGCAGACTTCGGGCGCGCTCATTTCCGGCTGCAGGTCATAAGTGGCGACCTTGGGGCTCGGTACGAGAATGCGGTCCTCGCCCGGATAGGGATCCTCGCGGCCGCCGCTCATGAAGAAGGTCACGTGCGCGTACTTCTCGGTCTCGGCGATGCGCAGCTGGGTCAGGCCGTTCGCGCCGAGCACTTCACCGAGCGTGTTCGGCAGGTTGTCGGGCGCGAACGCGAGCGGCGCAGGCAGGCGCGCATCGTATTCGGTCAGGCAGACGAAACGCGCGAGCTGCGGACGCCGCGCCTGGAAGCCGGCGAATGCGGGATCGACAAACGCGGCCGTCAGCTGGCGTGCGCGGTCGGCGCGGAAGTTCATGAAGACGACGGCGTCGCCATCGGCCATCGGCGCGGCGCCGTCGATGACGGTCGGCAGCACGAACTCGTCGTTCTCGTCGCGTGCATACGCGGCCTGCAATGCGGCGACCGCATCGGGTGCGTGGTGCGGCGATGTCGCGTCGACGATCGCATCCCAGGCCAGGCGCACGCGCTCCCAGCGATTGTCACGGTCCATCGCGTAGTAGCGGCCGGACACGCTGGCGACGTGCGCATTGCCGAGCGCGGCGCAGTGATCCTGCAGCGCGCGCAGGCTGGGTTCGGCCGAACGCGGTGGCATGTCGCGGCCGTCGGTGAAGGCATGCACGGCGACGCGGGCGACGCCGCGCTTGGCGGCGAGATCGAGCATCGCCGCCAGATGCACTTCGTGGCTATGCACACCGCCGGGCGACAGCAGGCCCATGACGTGCAGCGTGCCGCCGTCGCGCACCGCATCGCACGCGGCCAGCAGCTCGGCGTTGTCGAAGAAACTGCCGTCCTCGATCGCCGCGTCGATGCGGGTCAGGTCCTGGTAGACGACGCGGCCGGCGCCGATGTTCATGTGGCCGACTTCGGAATTGCCCATCTGTCCGTCCGGCAGGCCGACGTGGCGGCCCTCGGTGTGGATCAGCGTGGTCGGGTGCTCGGCCAGCAGCCGGCGCCAGTTGGGCAGGTCGGCGAGGGCCAGGGCGTTGTCGCGGGGATCGTCGCGGTGCCCCCAGCCATCGAGGATCAGCAGGACGACGGGGCGCGGACGGGGGGAGCTGGCGGCGTGCGGCACGACGATCGACCCAGTGACCAAAGACAGATGCGATTGTAGCGAAGCGGGGGCAAGCTACCTGTCGACGGGTTCCGGCCCGGCCCTTCATTCACGAGGTCACGGCCATGTTCCCCGCCCAGTCGCACTTCCGCGCCGCCCCCCTGCTGCTCGCCGCCGCGCTCGCGCTGTCCACCGGCGCCGCCTTTGCGCAACAGGACATCTCCAAGGTCAACGGCGGTGTCGAAGCCGAGGCCGGCCAGACCTATCGCGACGTCAGCACGGTCAACGGCGGCATCCGCATCGGTGACGGCGCCAGGGCGCGCAACGTGGAGACCGTCAACGGTGGCATCCGCGCGGGCGACGGGATCGTGGTCGAGGACATGGAGACCGTCAACGGCGGTATCCAGATTGGCGCGCGCGTGCAGGCCGAGTCGCTGACCACCGTCAACGGCGGCATCCGCGTCGGCACCGACGCACGGGTCGGCGGCACGATCGAGAGCGTCAGCGGCGGCGTGTTCGTCGATCGCGGCGGTCGCGTCGACGGCAACGTCTCGACCGTCAATGGCGCAATCGGTGTGATCGGCACCGAGATCACCGGCGACGTGAAGACCGTCAACGGCGACGTCACCATCGGTGCCGGCTCGCAGGTGCGCGGCAAGCTGGTGATCGACAAGCCGTCGTCGAACTGGTTCCCGGTGACGATCACCCGTCGCAACCCGCGCGTGATCATCGGCCCCGATGCGGTCGTCGACGGCCCGTTGGAGTTCAAGCGCGAGGTCACGCTGTACGTGCACACGAGCGCGAAGACCGGTGCGATCAGCGGCGCGACGGCGGTGCCCTACGACAGCGCGCGGGCGCCGCAGGAGTAAGGGCACAGAGTGATCTGCGGCTGCGTCTTTGATTGCACTTCGCGGTCTAGCTTGAAGTCGCTGTGCGCGCAGGCATCAAACACTTCTCGCTCCGGGAGAGAGCCTGCCCCGGACGTGATCCGGGGTCGAAGCGCGTAGCGCTTCGGGTGAGGGCTGGGGCTGTGCGCAGCACGCTCAAAAAGCACCCTCACTCCACTCTCCGCTCCGTGCCCCGGCCCTCGCACTGGCGAGAGGACGTTCGTCGACACGCGAACCGATGGCTCGCAGGCGTGCCGCCTCACCCCAAAGGGAGAGGGACGCAACCGATTCCACGCTGTGAGCTGGTGCGATTGACGTTCGCTCCGCATCGCCTTCGCGCCGCAACAGGCGCGAGATATCGTCCCCAAAGCATCGCCCCTTGAACGCACGTATAGTGCGGCCTCCACGATTTTCCGGAGATTCCAGGATGCGCAAACCCCTTCTGCTGTTGGCGCTGCCGGCTGCGCTGGTGCTCGCCGCGTGTGGCGACAAGACCGCCGCGCCCGATGCCGCCACGCCGCCCGATGCCCAGGCCGCCCATACGTTCTCGCCCGACATCACCGCCGGCGATTTCGGCGAGATGGTGCGTGTACTGGCGTCCGACGAGTTCGAAGGCCGCGCGCCTGGCACTGCCGGCGAAGACAAGACCGTCGAGTACATCAAGGCGCAGTTCGAGCGCATCGGCCTGCAGCCCGGCGGCGACAACAACGACTGGTACCAGACGGTGCCGATGGTCGAGACCACCGCCGATCCGTCGACCGTGCTGCGCCTGAGCAACAGCGCAGGCACACGCGACCTGAAGTTCGGCGACGAGATGGTGATCGGCACGCGCACCGGCCAGGCCGACATCAACGTCGCCGACAGCGAGCTGGTGTTCGTCGGTTACGGCGTCGATGCGCCGGAGCAGAACTGGAATGATTACGCCGGTCTCGACCTCAAGGGCAAGACCGTCGTGATGCTGGTCAACGACCCGGGCTTCCACGCCAACGACGCGACGCTGTTCGACGGCGAGAAGATGACCTACTACGGTCGCTGGACGTACAAGTTCGAGGAAGCGGCGCGCAAGGGCGCCGTGGCCGCGCTGATCATCCACGACACGCCCGGCGCTTCGTACGGCTGGGACGTGGTGAAGAATTCCTGGTCGGGCGCACAGTTCGACCTGCGCGCAGAGGACGATCCGGAACCGCGCCTGCCAGCGCAGGGCTGGATCACCGGCGACGTCGCCAAGCAGCTGTTCGCCGAAGCGGGTCTCGATCTCGACGAACAGATCAAGGCTGCCAACACGCGCGGCTTCAAGCCGGTGCCGCTCAACGCGAAGGTCGGATTCGACCTCAAGAGCACGATTGCCGAGAAGAGCTCGCGCAACGTGGTCGGCATCCTGCCGGGCACCGACGCGCCGGAAGAGGCGATCCTGTATCTCGCGCACTGGGATCACCTCGGCAAGCACGAGGGTGAGGGCGACACGATCTACAACGGCGCGATCGACAACGCGACCGGCGTGGCCGGCATCATCGAGATCGCCGAGAAGTTCGCCACCAGCGAACCCAAGCCGAAGCGCTCGCTGGTGTTCCTGGCGGTCACGCTCGAGGAATCGGGCCTGCTGGGCAGCAAGTACTACGTGGCGCAGCCGAGCATCGGCCTGGCGCAGACGGTCGGCGTGATCAACCTCGACGCGATGAGCGTCGCCGGTCCGTCGCGTGACTTCGTGGTCACCGGCAAGGGCAACTCGGAACTCGAGGACATCCTCAAGACCTACGCCGACCAGCAGAGCCGCACGCTGGTCGAGGAAGGCAACACGGCTGGCGGTTTCTACTTCCGCTCCGATCACTTCAACTTCGCCAAGGCTGGCGTGCCGGCGCTGTATGCGAAGGGCGGCAACGATCTCGTCGACGGCGGTACTGCCGGTGGCAAAGCCGCGACCGACGACTACGCCAAGCGTTATCACCAGCCCAGCGACGAATACAACGCGGACTGGAACCTCGACGGCGTAGTGCAGGACCTCGAAGCGCTGTACGGCGTCGGCCGCACGCTGGCCGACGACGGCCAGTGGCCGAACTGGTACGAGGGCAACCCCTTCAAGGCCGCGCGCGACCAGATGCGCAGCGAAGCGGGTGGCGCGCCGTAAGGCGTCGTCTGCGCGCACGTAATGCAAGGCGGCGGCAGTGATGTCGCCGCCTTTTTTCTTAGCCCTCCCCCGTCCTTGCGGGGGAGGGTTTCGAGCCCCTCTCCCAATCGTCTCCGCTTTTACCGGGAAGGGATTTGCACATTTCTCTGGCGACATGGCACATGCCGTCGTGCGATAAGCCAGCAGTTCCTGCCCAAGAGATCTTCCGATGACGCTCTCCACTGCCTACTGGTGCGTGCTGATCGCCGCGCTGTTGCCCTACTGCTGGGTCGCACTCGCGAAGGCGTCGGCGCCCCGTTACGACAACCGCGATCCGCGCGGCTGGATCGCGCGCCAGGACCATCCGCGGCTGCGGCGGGCCTACAACGCGCATCTCAATGCACTGGAGGCCTTCGCGCCATTCGCCGCGGGCGTGGTGCTCGCGCAGCTTGCCGGTGTGGCGCACGACCGTATCGCGACGCTGGCGATCGCATTCGTCGTGCTGCGGTTGCTGCACGGCATCACCTACGTCGCGGATATCGCCTGGGCGCGCAGCCTGGCGTGGTTCGGCGCGATCGGTTGCGTGGTCGCGCTGATCGCACAGGCGGCATTGTCGGTCGCATGAGCGTGCGCGACACGCACGACCCGCGCCCGGTACTGGCGTTGTTCGATCTCGACGGCACCATCACCACGCGTGAAACGCTGCCGGATTTCCTGCGCTTCGCCACGCCGCCACGACGCCTGCACCTCGGCAAGCTGCTGTTCGTGCTGCCGGTGCTGGCCTACACGCTCAGGCTGCTGCCGGTGCACGCGCTGCGTACCCTGCTGATCCGCTATGCATTCGGCGGACTGCCGCGCGCCGCCGTCGAAGACGCGGGTGGCCGCTTCGCGGCCACGGTGCTGCCTGCGCTGGTGCGGCCCGAGATGCAGGCGCGTATCGATGCCCATCGCGCCCAGGGCGACACCATCGTCGTCGTATCCGGCGGCTTCGATGTCTATCTCGCACCATGGTGCGAAGCGCAGGGTGTGGCGCTGGTGTGCTCGTCGCTCGAAAGCGATGGCGATCGTCTGACTGGCTGCTATGCGGGTGCGCAATGCGTGGCCGACGAGAAGGTCCGGCGCGTCCTCGAACGGTACGACCTCGCTGCCTATCGTGAGGTGCATGCACATGGCAATACGCATGAGGATCACGCGCTACTCGCGCTCGCGCACGAAGCGACCTATCGCGGAACTGGATGGCCTATACGGGCGTCGCGCTAGGGCGGAATCTCCAAGCGCTGCAAGCCACCGGATGCCGCTGCAAGATCAATTGATGGAGCCGCCCTCCACAAGGGTGCCTCGCCCCGGTCGACGCCAGCGCCCTGTCGTGTAACCGACGGCCCTAAGAAAAAGCCGCCCGCCCTGGAGAGGAGCGGACGGCAAGTGGGACCGGTCGGAGAGAGAGATGCGCCAGGAGCGCTGACGTCGATGACGTCACACCGGTCTCATACACACAGCAGTTGCTTGTCAGCTTGTTTGTCGATCAGGTACCGCGTGTCGGGCCATCACCCTCGACCGGCGGCGTTGCCGGCGGTGTGGTCGTGGGATCGGCCGGCGGCTGGGTCATCGGATCCATCGGCGGGGGCATGCTCGGATCCACAGGCGTCGGCGACATCGGATCACTCGGCGGCGGATTCATCGGATCCGTCGCAGGATCAGATGGCGGCATCGTGGTGTCATTCATCGGAGCAGCGTCAGTAGGCGGCACATCCGGCGGCGGCGGGTCGTTGCTGCAGGCGGTAAAAGCGAAAGCCATCGCAGCGACCAGCGGGAGAGCGATACGTCGCATCGGTGAGCTCCTTCTTGGATATTGATCCGCAGTGTCGGCATGTCGGTGTAGTGCCGGTGTCGTGCACATCGTAGAAATTCCGTTATCCGGGCTGGTATCGCGCACGCTGTTCAGGACGTCGTCCGTGCGTGAATCAAAGCGCGGGTGCACGACGCGCCACCACAGCGCCGTCACGCAGGGCTCGGAAGACTTGCGCGATGTCGCTGCATGCCCCTGTTCCGCCGTCCCTTGGAGTCGGCGATATCGACGCGCGAAGCCGCTGGCTCGCGCAGCGGTTCGATGCCGTGCGTAGCCGCAGCGCCGCACTCGCTGCGCCAATCGGCGCCGAGGACGCGATGGTGCAAAGCATGGAAGATGCCAGCCCCACCAAATGGCATCTCGCACACACGACCTGGTTCTTCGAGCGCTTCGTGCTCGCCGACGGCGGGGCGTACGCACCGTTCGATCCCGCATGGGATTACTTGTTCAACAGTTATTACCAGAGCGCCGGACCCATGCATCCACGGCCGCAGCGCGGTGTCGTGTCGCGGCCGACGCTGGCGCAGGTGTCCGACTATCGCCAGGCGATCGAAGCGCGCATGCGCGAACGGCTGCAGGGCGGTGACCTCGATGCGCGCCTGCTCGACATCGTCGAGCTCGGTCTGCAGCACGAGCAACAGCATCAGGAATTGCTGCTGACCGACATCAAGCATGCGTTCTTCAGCAACCCGCTCAATCCCGGGTATCGCGACGATCTGCCGCACGCCGGGGGCAGCGCCGCAGCGCTGCACTGGATCGCGCGGCCGGAGTCGATTCTTGAAGTCGGCCATGCCGCGTGGCCCGGCGATGCCGGCTTCGCCTACGACAACGAATCGCCGCGGCATCGTGTGCTGGTACCGGCGCACGCGCTGGCCAGCCGGCCGGTCAGCAATGCGGAATTCCAGGCCTTCATCGAAGATGGCGGGTATCGCACCGCAGGCGTGTGGCTGAGCGCCGGCTGGGATGTGGTGCGCGCGCGCGGCTGGACACGACCTCTGTACTGGCACGAAGGCGGCGACACCGAGTTCACCCTCGGCGGCTGGCGTGCGCTCGATCCGCAGGCACCGGTGTGTCATCTGAGCTACTACGAAGCGGACGCATTCGCGCGTTGGGCCGGTGCGCGGCTGCCAACCGAATTCGAGTGGGAGCAGGCCGCGGCTTCGCTGCCGGTGGACGGTAACTTCGTCGACAGCGGTCGGCTGCATCCCGGCGCGCCAGTGACGGCGTCGACTGGCCTGCAGCAGATGTTCGGTGACGTGTGGGAGTGGACCTCCAGTGCCTACACCGCCTATCCCGGTTACCGGCCGTGGCCCGGCACCCTGGGTGAGTACAACGGCAAGTTCATGGATGCGCAGTGGGTGCTGCGCGGCGGCAGCTGCGCGACGTCCGCCGACCATGTGCGCGCCAGCTACCGCAACTTCTTTCCCTCCGATGCGCGATGGCAGTTTGCCGGTCTGCGCCTGGCCAAGGATTCCGCATGAATGCCGCTATCGCCCGCGCGCGCGCCCAGGCCGCGCTGACCGACCTGCGTCCGCAACCCGACGATATCGCCGCCGACGCGATCGCCGGCCTGTCGAGCACGCCAAAGACATTGCCGTCGAAATATTTCTATGATGCGGAAGGTTCACGCCTGTTCGAAGCGATCACGCTGCAGCCCGAGTACTACCTCACCCGCGTTGAGCTGGCGCTGATGGAAGCGCAGATGCCGTCGATCGCGCAGGCGATCGGCGACGGCGTACACGTCGTCGAGTTCGGTAGCGGCAGCGGCCGCAAGACCGAGCTGCTGCTCGAAGGTCTCGACGCACCTGTCGCCTATACGCCGATCGAGATTTCGCGCACCGCGTTGATGGACAGCGTGACCCGGCTCGGCCAAAGCTTTCCGGATGTACAGATGCTGCCGGTGTGCGCGGACTTCACCCGGCCGGTGCCGCTGCCGCATGCCGACCGGCGTGCGCATCGCACGCTGGTGTTCTTTCCCGGCTCGACGCTCGGCAATTTTTCCGAAGAAGAGGCAGTGCGTCTGTTGCGCTCGATGCGTGGCACGATGGGCGACAGCGGCTGCGCCCTGATCGGTATCGATCTGGACAAGGATCCGGCGATCATCGAAGCCGCCTACAACGATCTGGCCGGTGTCACCGCGGCATTTACCGTGAACCTGCTGACGCGGCTCAATCGCGAGATCGACAGTGATTTCGAGACCGACGGGTTCCGCCATCGTGCGTTGTACGCGCGCGACCGCATGCGGATCGAGACGAGCCTCGTCAGCCAACGGGCACAGACCGTGCGGATCGGCGATCACGCATTCGATTTCGCCGAGGGCGAAGCCATGCACGTGGAGATCAGCCAGAAGTACACCGACGCGTCGTTCTCCGCGCTGGTCGCCCACGCCGGCCTACGCGTCACCCACGGCTGGAACGACGAGGGCGACAGCTTCGGCCTGCGGCTGCTGCAGCCGGCCTGAGATGGTGACGCCCGACGACGCGCGTATTGCAGCGGACATCCACGCGCTGCTGTCCGCGCGCGCAGCGGATGCGTCGATCTGCCCGTCCGAAATTGCGCGGCGTCTGTATGCCGATGATGCGTGGCGCGATGCGATGCCGGACGTGCGCCGCACCGCTGTCGCGCTCGCGGCGGACGGTTTCCTTCAGTTGACCCAGTCCGAGGTCGTGCTCGATCCTCGAGCGCCGATCGTTGGGCCGATCCGGTTGCGGCGTGGGCCGCGTTGGCACAACAGCATCTCGACCGACTGACGAACGCACGCGATGGCGTGCCGTATCGTGTGGCGCATGACGACGCCGCCGATGCCATCCGACAAACCCGTCTCGCCTGCGTGCGATCGCAATCGCGAACCGATTCTCCGGGTTCTGCACGCGCAGTTCGCGCGCAGTCGCCAGGTGCTCGAGATCGGCAGCGGCACGGGGCAGCACGCGGTGCATTTCGCTGCAGCCATGCCGTGGTTGCGCTGGCAGACCTCGGAACGCGCGGCGCACCTGCCCGGCATTGCGGCATGGCTCGACGAAGCCGCGCTGCCGAACACGCCGGCGCCGCTCGCGCTCGATGTCACGCAGGCGGACTGGCCGGTCTCCACGGCCGCCGATGGCCGCTTCGACGCCGTGTTCACGGCGAACACCCTGCACATCATGGGCTGGGCGGAAGTCGAGGCGTGCTTCGCCGGCCTCGACCGCGCACTTGCCGATGACGCAACGCTGGTCGTGTACGGGCCGTTCAACCTGGGCGGCCGCTACACCAGTGACAGCAACCGTGATTTCGACGGTTGGCTCAAGGCGCGCGATCCCCGATCCGGTATCCGTGATTTCGAGGCGGTCGATGCGTGCGCATCGCGCATCGGACTGCGTCTGCAGGACGACCTCGCGATGCCGGCGAACAACCGTTGTCTGGTGTGGCGACGCTGACGGGCGCCGATTGCCGCGGACGTGCCTGAACACGCACCACGAAACCATAGCTCGGGATCGCGTGCGTTCCAGCGGTTCCGGCTCCCGGGCCCGTGTTCGGCCTGCACACGCCACCGCGCTTCAGGCATGGCCTCGACATCCGTGAACCCGGTTGCTGCGCCGGCCCCTCTGCGGTGGCTACAATCGGCCCGGGGATGTCGTGGTCACTCGCACGGCATGGAACAGACACACAGGGGAGATTGAGATGGGATATCTGCGTGCACACCTGTGCGCGATCGGGCTGCTGTTCGCGTCGACGGCCGGCGCACAGACGTTGCCGGCGCCGGCCGAGTTCTACTTCGATGACGATGCACGCACGACTACACCGATCGTCGCGATCGCAGGCGACGACGACCAGACCCATGCGCGGCTGATGCAGTTGATCGACCGAAACGCCCGCAATGCCGACCAGGCGCGTGCGCAGTTGGCGCAGGCGCTGATGCGCAACGGCCGTGAGGACACCGGGCGCGCGATGTACGCGCAGGCACTCGCATCGCTGTCGGCGCGCGCGCCGCTGCGCAGCGCGGTGCAGTGGAATTACGGTTGGGACCTGTATCGCGGCGGCCATCATCAGGAAGCGCTGGACCAATGGCAGCAGGCGCTGGACGGTCGGCTGCTGCGGCCGTCATGGGCGCCGCCGACGCTGGCGCTGGCGCTGTGGTCGACTGACCGCCGCGACGAAGCAGTGCGTTGGTATGCGGCCGCGGTGCGCACCGAGCCGACGCTGTGGCGCGATCCGGCGCGCTATGCGACGCTGCTGCCCGATTGGACGGCTGCGGAGCGCGCGACGTTGGCGGAGGTCTTCGCGGCATGGCAGGCCGCGCCTCCTGCTTGGCCGTAAACAGACGCGCGACTGATTCCAACTGCGGACGCGCGAGACGGCGTGCGGCCGGTCTGCAAAGGCTGAGCGACACAACGCGATGCTGCGGCCGGTGTGTGGGGCGAGATTTCAGCCCGCTAGGTCACGCGCTCCCGGCCTGCGCCGGAACGACGGACCAGGGCGTTGGAAGTCTGGGCCAACCTGCCTGCGGGCCGACGCGCGTATGCGCCGGGCCTGGCACGCATCGCCCCGCTGTTCTGTTGCCCGGCTGCTTCGATCAGTGCTTGTCTTCGACCGGAATCTGCCGGGCGACCAGCCAGTCGCGCACGGTCTCGCGGTCGCGCTGGGCATCGGCCGACAACACCGCCTCGCGCGCGCGGAAGAACGAGGGCTGGAAGGTCACGCCGACGCGGTCGCGGGCGGTCGGATCGGCGCCGGCTTCGAGGAAGCGCACCACCCAGCCGGTCGCATTGATGCGCGCGGCCTTGTGCAGCAGAGTCGCGCCGAAGGCATCGGTCGCATCCGCGCGTGCGCCCGCTTCGAGCAGCAGCCGGATATTGTCGTCGTTGCGCGCCTCAAGCGCGTTGAACAGCGGTGTTTCGCCATTCTTGGTGTTCGGGGTATCGACGGATGCACCGCCGGCCAGCAACGTCTTCAGATAACCGGCATCGTCCTGCATCGCGGCCAGATGCACGGCTGTGTTGCCGTTCGCGGCGCCTGTGGTCGGATCTGCGCCCGCATCGAGCAAAGCCTGGAACGCGCGACGATCACCGCGCAGGATGGCGGCCTGCAGCAGCGGCGAGCCTTGCGTGTCCTTGGCATTGGGATTGGCGCCGTCGGCGATCAGGCGCTTGACCTCTCCGGCATCACCCGCACTGGCCGCGCGCGACAACGCGGAGGCGGCGGGATCGGAGGCGTGGTCCTGGGTCATGCTGGTTCCTTGTCTGGCGCAGGCGCCGCTGGCGGCGAGCGCCAACACGATGCAGGCGATGATCCGCCACTGCGGAAATGGCGCGATCGAAGCGACACCCATCATGGCGAGGCCTCCGAAGCGGTACAAGCCATCAGCCTAGCCCGACCGGCAGTCGGGCGTCGTGACAGCGTGCGGGGCGTCCGGGCGCGGGTTCAGCCCGGAAATGCTGCACTCAGCGGAACCAGTTGACCGGATTCAGGTTTTCGCCGGCCCAGCGCGCGCCGTCCGCCACGCGGTCACCGGTCCAGCTGGCGGCATCGCCCACCGCGCGTGCGCCGTCCGCGATGCGGTTGCCGGTCCAGGTCACGCCGTCGACGACGCGGTCGCCCACCCACTGGCCGCCGTCACCGGCACGATCGATCACCCATTCGGCACCGTCGCCGACCTTGTCCAGGCCCCACTGCGCGCCATCACCGACGGTGTCGGCGACAGTGTCGACTGCGCGGCCGGTCCACTCGACGCCTGTCGCGACCGCGTCGAACGGGGCGTCGAAACCGGTGCGGTCGCCGAGATCGCGCAGCACGCTGCCGCCGAGGTTGGCGACGTTTTCAACGACATCGCCCGCGGTGCCGAGGGTGTTGGAAATCGCATCGCCACCGAGGCCGACCACGCCGTCGACCACGTCACCGGCGATGCTGAACGTGCCGCCGACATAGCGGCCATTGCCGTAGTCGTTCTGCACCGCGTCTGTGATGCCACTGACCGCATCGGTGACGGTCGAGCGGCCATCGGAATACAGACCGCCGATGCCGTTGGCCAGCGAACCCAACTGGTTGAGGTTGTGCTCGCCGATGTTCTCGATCGTGCCGAGCGCCAGGCCCAGATTGGTGCCCGAGCGATCGACGGGCGCCTGTGCCTCGTTCTGGCGCAGGGCTTCGACATAGGATGGGTTGTCGCCACCGCCGCCGTGCAGGCCGAGCATGTCGAAGCGGCCCATGCCTTCAGGCGGCGCGACGCGCAGCTCGGTCCCGACCGCGTTCGGCGGCGACACGCCGCCGATCGGGAGCATCGGAATGTCCTGCTGCGCGAGGGTCAGCGGATCCCCGTTGACGACATAGCGGCGGATCTGACCACTTTCGGCGATCTCGCCGCGCGCGGCATTGGGATTGAAGCCCAGGCCGGCGAGCGTGTTGTTGCTCAGGCCGGAGGCATTGAAGGTCACACCGGGCACATCGGTGGCCAGCATCGCAGCCGAGGCGAGACCGCCGCCGAGCGAGTGGCCGGTGATCGCGACGTTGCCATCGCCGAAGGTGTCCACCGCAATATTCGCGAGCTCCATGGCCTGCGAATACTGTGCGGTCTCCATGCCGAGGCCCTGACCGCCATTCGCGCGCGAATCGCCGCCCGCGCCCAGGCCCCAGCTGTCCGTACCGCGATAGGCGACCACGTACTGGCCATCGGCGTTCTGATAGATCGCCGCGTCGAAGCCGGTCTGCGCGTCGTGCAGCGCATCGGGCGAAATCGGAATCTGGTTGCCCTGCGCATCGACCAAGTGCGTGCCATCCGCGCTGGGTTCGAGCCGGTTCCAGCCGGCGGCCTGCAGCTCAGCCTCGGCCGCGGTGCCGGTGACGCCATCGGGGCCGGTCAGCGTGTAGCTGTCGTTCGCCATCAATCCGAACTGCAGATCCTGCTCGGGCTGCGGGGCGGTGCCGCGGACCGAATCGGCGAAGCTGCCATCGCCGCGCGGGAAGCCTGCGCTGGTGTCGACGTTCGCGGGCGTGCGCGGTTGCAGCGCAGACGACGCCTGCAGCGCGGGATCGAGCGCGAAATCGCGGAACGGATCGACGGACGTGTTGTTGCCGGATACCGGGGACAGGCTCATGGCGCGCACCTACGGAAACGATAGTCCCGACGATAGGGCGGCAGGACGGTGCCGGACAGCTGGTGCGAACCCTAGGTGGCCGTGCGGCCGTCCAGGGCGACAGCGGCTCAGTACGTCGCGGCGACGTTCGCTTCCAGCGGCACACCGTTGGATTTGAGCCAGGCAACGATCTCGCGCCGCTCGGCGCGGGCGCGGTCATTGAGCAGGTTCGCGGGGAAACCGAAGTACTCGTGCTGGAAGGTCACGCCGCGCGAATTCTCCGTCTGCGGCCGGGCGCCCTTGCGCAGCAGCGCGAGGATGGCCGCGCCGCCGTTGGTGCGGCCGGCGACGTGCAGCGGCGTGTCGCCATTGCGATCGGCGAGGTTGGGATCGGCGCCCGCATCGAGCAGCACCTCGGCCTGGCCGGCAGTCGGCGACAGCAGCGCCTGTACCAGTGGCGTCGCGCCGGTGTGCGGGTTGGCCACGTCGACATCGCCGCCCTTGGCGATCACCGCGCGCAGGATCGCAGGATCGCCGGAGAACGCCGCCGCATGCACCGGTGTGTCGCCGCGCTTGTTGACGCGGTTGGGATCGGCGCCGCCTTCGAGGAGTGCATCGACGCTGGCCGCGCGACGCTGGCGGATCGCTTCCATCAGCAGGGTTTCCCCGTCGCTGCCCGGCGTGTCGGGCGCAACGTGTTCGAGCTGCCTGCGGATCTCGGCGGCATCGCCGCGGCGGACGGCATCGGCCAGTTGCGCCGTCGTCGGCGTATTGAATGCGTCGTTGCTCATGGACGGCTGTGCACACCCTGCGGCGCAGAGGAGAAGGACGGTCGAGGACAGGGCGCGGAGGCGGGTCATGTCAGCGCCCGATCATACGCACGGCACATGCGCGGTCCGTGAGTCTCAGCGACCGAACAGGCCACCGACGAAGTTCGTCGCGCCCTGAGCCACCCAGCCCGCGCCGTCGGCCAGGGTTTCGGTCACCTGACCGGCCACGTCGGTGGTGAACTCGGCGACATCGCCTGCGCCGTCGATTGCACCCGAAAGCAGATCACCGCCCCAGCCACCGATGTTGCGGTCGACCACGCCGGCCAACTGGTCGGCATAGCCGTCGACGGTGTCGCCGGCGGAATTGAACGCGCCTTCGGCGAAGTCACCGGCGAGGCTGACGCCGCCCTGCACGTACTGGTCGTTGGCGAATTCGTTGGCGACCACGTTGTCGATGTCGGTGGCGAAGTCATGCACGTTGCGCGCGTAGTCGTCCTTGGTCGCATCGGGAAGCAGGTTCTGCAGATCGCGACCGAGCGATGACGGATTCTCATAGCCCGTCTGCCACGGCTGCGCTTCGATCATGCCGTTGGTCAGCGCGTTGGGGCTGTGGCTGATACCGGCATACGCGACGTTGCCGATCAGGCCCGCCAGTGGCATCACCGCACCGGTCAGCGGATGCCGGGCGATTTCGACGCCGATGTTGACGCCTTCGCTCATGCCGGGCGAGAAGCCCTCGATCGGCCCGTAATTGGAGAACATGTTGTTGATGTCCGCGGCGGCCGGATCGACGACGATCTGCGTGCCCAGCGCATCCGGCGCGACGATGCCAGTCGCCCAGCTGTCCTGCACGTTGGTCAGCGCATCGCTGGACAGCGAATAGGCGCGGATCTGGCCGCCTTCGGCGCTGTCGCGCGCAGCCTGCGGATCGATGCCCATACGGTCGAGCGTATTGGGGTGGATGCCCGACGCATCGAACGTGACGGCGGAAATGCCACTCGCCAGTGAGCCGACGCTGGCGAGACCACCGCCCTGCGAATGGCCGGTGATCGCGAGGTTCGAGGAATTGGCGCCGTTGTCGCCGAACACATTCGCGAACTCGCGCGCGGTGTTGACCGCGGTGAGGCTGAACTTGTCGCCATCGTTGGTCTCGTAGCCGAGGCCCTGGCGGAAATTGTTCTCCCAGTCCGGGCCGCCCTCGGCGGTGCCGCGATAAGACAGCACGTAGTTGCCGGCACCGTCGGTGTAGACCTCGGCGCGGAACTCCTGATCGTTGGTCGGCACCGCGTCGTTGGCGCCGAGGTACTGCAGGCGCCAGGCCTGTGGATCGGCGACGCCCTGGTCCATCAACTGCTGGTCGCTGACCGCGTCCCAACCCGGAGGCGGCGCGCCGCGCGTGCCGTAGACGGCGGTGGCGAGCTGCGACAGCGTGACGTCGAAAGGCTGCGCCTGCGTGCCGCTGGCAACCTGGTCGAGCGTGCTGCCGTCGGGAATCGCATAGGGACTGGCGCCGCCCTGCCCCTGCGCGGGCGCGGTGCCCGGCGCCTGGACCTGCGGGTGATAGCTGGTGTCCGGGCGGTAGGTGCCGCTCTGCGGGGGCAGCAGCGGCGGGCTGTAAGACTGGAGCGGTGTCTGTTGCGGACGCCAGGTGTCCTGGACGCCACCAATGCCATCGCCAATGGTCAGGGACATGACCGTGCTCCACCCGGGCTTTTGAGGACCTCACGCTAGCGCGGGTGGAGACGGCTGCCATCTAGGGCGGCTCCTAGGGCGGGTGGGACCGTCCAGTCGACCTGGGCGGGTGCCCGGTGCGCTTGCGACGCTTCGATTCGGCGGCGTCTGCACTCTGCCGATGCGCTGTATCAGCTGGTCGCGGAACGATACCTCGTCATTCCCGCGACGGCGGATATGCTTTTCAACAGCCGGATGGCGGGTCAACCCAGGGACTTTCGTAGCGTCCGCGCACACGTCCTTGGACTCCTGCCTTCGCGGGAGTGACGAGAATTTTCAGATCCTTCCAATCATTTCGAGACGGCGCCACGGCGCAAACCGCACCTTCGCGCAGACGCGACACGTATCGGTCCCCGGGGCGAGGTGCAGGGCCCTGCAGACGGCGGCCGTCTCGATCGCGCCGATCCGAGCAGCGCCTCGGTCGTTCGCGAGGTCAGTCAGCGAAGTCGCTCAGCGGCGGGTGGTGGACCATGAGCCGCCACACGCTCAGTCGGTGCCTGCCTCAAGCCGCACCTGATGCGCCTGCAGCCACGCCACGACGGCTTCGCGCTTCGCGCGGGCCGCGTCGTTGAGACGGGCATCGGGCGTCTTGAAGAAGAAGCGCTGGAAGGTCGCGCCCTGGGCGTTCTTGGCCAGCGGATCGGCGCCCGCATCGAGCAGGGCCAGCACATGATCGCCGGCGTTGATCATCGCGGCCTTGTGCAGCGGCGTGTTGCCGGTGCGATCGACGGCGCCGGGGTCGGCGCCGGCCGCGAGCAGCATGCGGAACTGCGCGTCGGTACGCGGACCGGTTGCCCCGGCCAGTGGCGTCGCATCCGTTTCGCCGTGTCGGGCATCGGGATCGCCGCGGCGGTCGAGCACGATCCGGAGATAGTCGGGGTCATCGGCGATCGCGGCACCATGTACCGCCGTTGCGCCACCGAGTCCCGGCGCGTTCGGATCAGCACCGGCATCGAGCAGCGCCGTCAACGCGTCCTTGGCCTGGGCCAGCATCGCAATCTGCAGCAGGTTCACGCCCTGGTCGCCGCGCGCGTTGGGATCGGCGCCGGCCTGCACCTGCGCGCGCACGGCAGCGGCATCGTCGTCGGCGACGGCATCGGCCAGCGCAGCCGCGCTGGCATCGGTGAAAGCGGCTCGAGCGTCCATCGCGTCTCCACTGCAGGCGGCGCCGGACAACATCAGCAACAGGCTCAGGACTGCGGCGCGCATGCCCGCATTCTCACACAGCCGCCGCGGGCATCCCGTCGACACGGATCAGATCAGTTCGCCCACGGCTGCTGCTGTGACAGCGCTTCGATCACTGTGTCCTGCATGTGCTTGGCGATGCTGTGGGAGACGATCGAAACCGGATTGAAGCGGTCGAATCCGGTCAGCGGCGAGGGATCGTCGAGCACGATCTCGTGACCGGGCGCATCGGGAATGTTGTTGACCACCCAGATGTCCTGCTGGGCCTTGGTCAAGGCTTCGCCATCGACGTTGTAACGGCGGATCTGGCCGTCGGCGGCGTCGGCCTTGGCCATTGCGGGATCGAGGCCGAGGCCTTCGATGGTGCGGTCGTGCACGCCAGACGCATTGAAGGTCACCGCGGCACCATCGACGGCCATCGCCGCGGTCGCGGCCAGTCCGCCGCCGAGCGAATGTCCGGTGATGGCCAGATCGTCGCCATAGGCGGCGGAGGCGAGCTGCGCCAGCTGCACGGCCTCGTCGTACTGCTCGGAATCCCAGCCCACACCCTGGCGGAAGTTCGCGCCGGTCCAGTCCTTCAGATCGTTGGACCCGGCGAATGCCAGCACATGGTTGCCGTCGCCGTCGGTATAGATGCCGGCGCGAAACCCGCTCTGCGCATTCTCCAGCAGTGCCGGATCGATACCCGCGGCCATCAAGTCCGCATCGCTGACCCGGCTCCAGTCGCCGACCTGCTGCACAGCCGGGTCATAGACCGCGGACGAGATCTGCATCAGGTCCAGATCGATCGCCTTGGCGTCCTGACCACGCACCTGGCTGTCGAACGACGCCGCATTCGCGGCGTTGCCACCCGCCGCGAACAAGGCGCCGAGTTGCGGGTGATAGCCGGGTTCGAGCTGGTAGCTGCCGGTCGGGGTCGGAGCGGCCGCCCCCGTGGGCAGCGCTCGCAGCGCTTCAGGCGGCGAGAAAGCCTGGAAATTCGACTGCGAAACGCCTGCCGACTGCACGTTGAAGCTCATGACCCATCTCCGCAACACCGATATATCGACGTTAGACACATCCGGCACGTGTCGACAGCTGGGGCGAACCCGAGCGTGGAGTGACCTCGCATTCAGTGCATAAGCTCTGTTTCAGCGCTCTGGACCACACTGCGATTGGGCGTCGACCTGCGCATTTCGTTCCAGCTCCTGCGAGGCCAGGTCTTTCGCCTGCTGGAACATCTGCCCGAACCGGGTCGCGGTGAAATCATCGAGCGCCGTTTGCAATGTCGCCGTGTCGCCGGTGCGCGCTGCTGACAGCAAGCCCTCAATGGGGAATTTCGAGACGGCGCCGAGATTGGACAACGCTTGGCCTTGCGACTGCTGCGCTCTATCGAGCGCTTCGCGCGTCTCGGGTCCTACGACACCATCCGCCTGCAGCCCGTAGGACTGCTGGAATGCCCGCACGGCGTCACCGGTCCGCGGACCGAACCTTCCATCTGTCTGCAACGGCGTATCCCACGCGTCTCTGAAGCCGAGCCCTGCCAAGGTGGCCTGCATTTCGGCTACGCCGTCTCCGCGCTGGCCCTCGCGTAGCAACTCAGTGAACGCCGGGGCTTCCGGCCTGATCTCCGAGACACCGTCTTTCAACCCCGGACTAGGTGTGTTCGCACGCTCAAAATCGAAACGCTCCTCCACGAACCGGGCGTAGCTCTCGATCAGGGGCAGCACCTTGGCGCGGGACAACGCGAGACCTCCGTAATCCAGCGTCGGTCCATCGTGGTGGTACTTGTAGATGTAGGCCTCGTCCTGTCCGCGACGTTCTGCCAAGGCCCGGTTGTCGATGAAATGCGCAACCAACGCGCTGGCCTGCGCATCGACGTCGAAGCGGTTGTTCGTGTTGAGGCCATAGGACAGACCGGTCTTGTCGACGAACTGACCCAGCCCGGAAGCAGACGTGGTGCCAGCGGCAGCGTCTGGATTGAAGCCGGATTCGATTCGCGCAATCGCGAGCACATGCGCCGTGTTTCGGGCATCGAGTCCCGCCTCTCGCGACGCTTGGACAAGCGAATCGATCGCTCGCGACTGCACCTCCGGGGTTGCGTCGCCCCATATTCGCGAGTTGCCGGACAGTCTTGCCGGATCGTCGCTAATCGGCTCGAGGTAGTGGCTCCATCCCTTGAGCTGGGATGTCCGATACGCGGCGCCTTTAGGCTGAATCAGGTCTTCGTAGATTGGGGCAGTCATCTCTGCAACTCCTTCCTTGGGAGATCGATGTACTGCCTGTTCCGGCAGCGTCGGATCGGGCTCTCCGACCTTCCTCGTCGGCCCCTTTGTTGACTCGGATCATCTGGGAGTGACGGCCGGGTACTCGATCGTTGGGTGGCGCAGACCGAGGTCGGACAGAAGACGTTCGTATCCGTCGTTGTTCGCTTCAAGGATTTCACCATTCCCACGCGTTGGCGGCACAGCGTCGTTCATCGGGGCGCCCTGCGCGTCATAGATGAAAAACCATTCGCACACCTTGCATCCGAATGGTGTCTCGCCGTACTGCACGACCAGATAATGCTGGCCGCCCCCGGATTTCGCGCATCCCATGCCCACCGGCACGAATCCCTGCATACCGCGCGGCGCAGGCAATGTCGTTGACCCCCTGCCCGGCGACTCGACGCGAGCGTTCTCGCCGCTGCCGAGAAGAACAAAACTTGCGGCACCGCATTTCAGATCCATGTCTACGGTCTCCCCCGACTCGAGTGCATGCCCGCCGCTGATTTCAGGAAGTGTTTGCGTGTCACCGGGGTGCGGATCGGCGCAAGCATTCAACGAAACCAGCAGAGTGGAAATCACGACCAAGTTACGGATGTACATCAGGCATTTCCTTTCTGGAAACAGCGATTCGCATGTCCCGTATCGACATCGAGGCCCATGCGATGCGCCTCCACCCCGGGCCAGTGCGCTTGCCGTTGGTTTGCTTCTCGCTCTGTTCGAACGCTGCGTTGTTCGTGGGACATCAAGCATGGGCCATCATCTAGTCACGAAGCGATCACCTCGAGCGTAACGCCGCCCCGAGTGACGGTCAGCCCGCCTTGTGTACGCAGGTAGGAGAATCAGCCATCGGACCGAACCGCGCCGTGGATTCCTGTGCTGTGGTCGAGGTCCATTCGCGCCGGATCGCATGACCGGGTGTGGAGCAAGAAGCTCACACTCCATCGGTTGAAGTGCAGGATCACGACCCGAACTGCATCCCAATTGTCAGACTTATGCGGGGATTCAGCCCGCGAGCGACGCGGCAGCAAACTGTGCGACCAGGCTGCGAAACGCAGCTGGCGGCAGAATTAGTCAGCGTCCGTTTCTGGCAGCGCCTGAAGACGCCTCTGTTTGTCGCCTAGAGCCCGCGTGTCAGGGAGTGTCGAAGGATCCAAGTCCGCGAGTCCGATGTCGCCGGAATCCGCGGCAAGCACTTCCGTCTCTTGTATCCAGCAAACCCGGAGGCTGCCGCGCCACAGATGTGCAGCGCTATTTCAACGCCTGCGGCTCGAACAGCAGATCGTGATAGTCGTAACTGAAATCCGCCGTCGGCGAGATCGCCTGCATCCGGATCTGCGCGACCTTGCCTGCCGCATCCAGCGCGAAGGCAACGGAAGCCGGCTCGATCGCCGCATCGTCCCAGGCCACCCGGAAGGTGTCGTACTGCCAGTGGGTCAGCGTGCCCTGCATGCCGGGCGTCTGGTGGAAGTCGATGCGCAACTTGCCGCCTGTCTCGGTGATGGTGATCGGGCCGTACCAGGCATCGGCGTAGGTCCCGGCGTAAGCGGCTGGCGACAGCGACGGCCGGGTTGCCCTGCGGATCTGCACGCCGGTCGCGTCCAGCGCGGCCAGGCCGTCGGCGAGGCGCGCCTGATTCCAGGTGGCGAATGCCGCGACCCAGTCGCGGGGCTCGAAGCCGAGGTAATGGTCGAGCAGCTCGAAACCCAGCCCCCGCAGGACGTCGACGTCTTCGGAATTGATCTGTAGCGAGATGCCGATGTTCCGCTCGGGCACCAGCACGGTGAAGGCCAGTACGCCGAACACTGCGCCGCCGTGCTGGATGACTTTGATGCCGCGGTAGTCCTGCACGTTCCAGCCCAGCGCATAGCCGGAGAACTGGGGGGTGATATCGGTGATCGGCGCCGGGTAAGGGCGGATCGGCACAGGTACCTGCGGCGTCCACATCTCGTGCGCCGAAGCTTCGCTGTACAGCCGGCCGCGATCGTCAGGCAGCGCGCCGAGCGCGAGCTGCACCTGCAGCCAGCGCGCGAAGTCCTGCGCGCTCCAGGACAACCCGCCCGCGGCGGCACCGACCTGGCCCAGGCCTTCGCGTTCCGGCAGCAGCTGCTGCGGGCCGAGGCCGCGCAGGCGCGGATCCAAACGCGCATGCGGCTGCGCGCGATTCTCGGTCGCGAAGCGATCGTCCTCGTGACTGGTCGCGTTGCGCATCTGCAACGGCGCGAAGATGCGCTCGCGCACGAAGGTTTCCCAGTCCTGTCCGCTGACTGCGGCCACCACTTCGCCGGCGACGATGTAGAGGATGTTGTCGTAGGCGTAACCGCTGCGGAAACTCGTGGCGGGCCGGATGTGCCGCAGTGCGCGCACGATGTCGGCGCGGCTGCGCGAGGTGCGGGGAATGAACAGCAGGTCGCCCGCACCCAGCCCCAGGCCACTGCGGTGCAGCAGCAGATCGCGCACCGTCATCTCGCGCGTGACCCAGGGGTCGTACATGCGGAAATCGGGCAGATGGTCGATGACCCGGTCGTCCCAGCCGAGCTTGCCGTCGTCGACGAGGATCGCGAGCGCCGCCGCCGTCACCGCCTTGCCGGTCGAACCGGTCGGGAAGATGGTGTCGGCGTCCACGCGCTCCGGCGCGCCGAGCCGACGCACGCCATAGCCTTTGGCGTGCACGATCTCGCCGTCCTCGACGATCGCGATCGCCATGCCCGGCACGTCGCGGGATTGCATCGCGGCCTCGACCCGCGCATCGAAACCGGCAGGCGGCGCCGCAGCGGCGGTGAGAACGCACAGCGACAGAAGCGCTCCGGCGATGGCCGGCAAAGGGTTCGACATGACGGCGTCTCCCGTCCTCGCGGACGTGTCGTTCAAGGCAAGGGGATTACACCGATCGACCTGCGGCGCCACAGCAGCCATACGCCCCAGGTCATCAGCGGCAGTACGTAAATCGCCAGGAAATACCAGGTCAGCGTGCCGTAGCCCTTGGCGATCAGGTCGACCAGGCCGACGGCCGTGGCGGCATACACCGCGATCAGCATGACGCCCACCGCGAGCGCCGGACGCAGCGCGCGCGGCATCGGACGCTGCCGCTCCGCCCAAGTGTTGGCGACACGCTCGTTGAGGGCGTGCAGCAGCGCGACGCCGGTGTCCACCAGCGTCAGCATCACCGCGATCTGGAACACCCACTCGAACCACGGTGCCTGCAATTTCGCCAGCAGGAACGCCGACGGCAGGGCCTCGGCGCCGATCTCGTGGTAGTAGCCCATCATCGCGATGTAGAACACCACGCCCGGCAGCATGCCCAGCGGTCCGGCCAGCGCGCCGGCGGCGAGTGCCTCGCGGCGACGGCCGAAGTGGCGCACGCAGAACAACACCGCGGGAATGGTGGCGACGTTGTAGCCGGCGTAGGTCACGCCGGCCTTGAACCACCCGGCCTCGACCGGCACCGACGCGAAGTTCGTCCCGATGCGGTCGCCGAATGCCACCACCGCCCAGATCACGAACACCACGTAGACCAGATACAGATAGCCGACCGAGGCGACCAGGAATTTTTCGATCGCGGCGCTGCCGCAGAACAGCAGCGCGCCCGTGGCGGCGATCATCGCCAGCGAGCCCGCCACCTTCGGCAGGCCGAACAGGCTGAAGGCGATTTCGCCGGCGGCCGCGCCCATGACCGCCAGGATCACCAGCATCAACAGCACGTAGCCGATCTCGAACGCGAACCAGCCGCGGCCCAGCAGCACCTTGAAGAACGCGCGGTAATCCCAGGCGCGGGCGACACGGGCCAGCTCGAAGCTGACCATCAGCACGCCGCTCCACACCAGCATGCTTACCGTCATGCCGAGCAGGCCGCCCCAGGGACCGGCCGGCAGGAAGAACTCGACCAGTTCACGCCCGGTCGCATACCCGCCGGCGATCACCGCAGCCTGGAACACGAAGCCCGGCAACAGGTAACGCTGGAACCAGCTGGCCCGGGACGTCATGCGAGGCAGGCGTCGACCAGCCGACCAAACGCCGCGCCGCCGCGGACCGGATCCGCGACCGGCAGGCCCAAGCGGGCAGCGGTGGATACGATCGCGTCCTGCGCGTCCGCATCGTCGAGCGCCGCGGTGTTGAGGCTGACGCCCGCGCAGCGGATCGCGGGATTGGTGCGGGCGCCCAGTCGCAGCGCGAGGTCGATGGTCTCCTCGATCGACGGCACCAGGTAATGCGCATGGCCGAGCATGCGTTCGCGCCCGACTGCGTGGCAGACGACGATGACGTCCGGCTGGCTGCCGTGCAGCAGCGACAGCGACACGCCCGCATAGGCCGGATGCGACAGCGAGCCCTGGCCTTCGACGACATCCCAGTGCGCGGGATCGGCATCGGGCGACAGGAATTCCGCCGCGCCGGCCGCGAAGTCCGCGATCACCGCGTCCATCGGCACACCCGCGCCGGCGATCAGGATGCCGGTCTGCCCGCTGGCGCGGAACGTGGCATCGAGTCCGCGTTCTCGGAACGCGCGCGCCAGCGACAGGGCGGTGTATTTCTTGCCCAGGGCGCAGTCGGTGCCCACGGTGAGCAGACGCTTGCCGGTGCGCTTTCGGCCGCTGGCGACGGGCAGGTCCGATGGCGGCTCGCGCACATCGATCAGGCGCTGCCCGTGCGCGATGGCCGCGTTGCGCAGCACGTCGATGCCGGCCAGCCGGGCATGCATGCCGCCGACGAGGTCGAGCCCGGCCTGCAAGGCATCGAGCAACGCAGGCACCCAAGCCGGCGGGATCCGTCCGCCGGGGTTGGCGACGCCGATGACCATCGCGCGCGCGCCCAGCGCACGGGCCTGGACGGGGGTCAGCCGCGGCAGGCCGGTGCTGACCGTCGCGCCCGGGCAGGCGAATTCGCCGAGACATCGCTCGGGCGCCCAGTCGCGCAGACCGAACGCGGTCTTCGCGTAGCCGGGTTCGACGGTGTCTCCGAGAAACAGCAGGTACGGCTGCGGCAACGCCTCGGGAGCGTGCGGCACGGCGGCGGCAGTGGGCATGGGGGCCGGGTCCGTCCGGCTCAGAACCGGACGTCGAGTTCGACGCCGAACGTCCGCGGCTGGATCGGCACCGCGGCCAGATACGCCAACGTGCCGCTGAGCGCGCCGGCCGCCGGCGTCATCGACGAGTAGCCGCCCTCACCGGTGACGTTGCTGACATAGGCGCGTACCTCCCAGCGTTCCCGGCCGATGCCGGCGTAGAGATCGAGCGCGCGATAGCTGTCGAGCCGCAGCGGCGCGGTCACTTCTTCCTGCAACACCGTGGAGGGGTCGCCCGGCGCGGTGACGCGCTGGCGCTCGGTGGTGTCGCTCAAGCGTTCTCCGGTGAAGCGCAGCACGCCGCCCACCTGGCCGGACAGGCCCTGCGATGTCGTGAACGCATACTCGGCGGTCGCCGCCCACGACAGCGTCGGCACATACGGCATGCGGTCGCCGGCCAGGCCGGTGTTGAGCACGACGTCGAACGCGCCCTGCGGAATGACCGTGGCTTCAAAATCGTTCTTCACCCGCGCCTTGGTGTAAGCCGCATTGATGCCGAGCGACAGGGCCTCGGTGGCGCGGAACTGCGAAGCCAGCTCCAGGCCTTCGCTGCTCGCCTCGCCGCCGTTGACCAGGCCGCCGATGCCGTTGAACGACGACGCCACCTGGATGTCGTCCCATTCGATGCGGAACGCGGATACGTCGATCTGCACGCGGCGATCGGCGGTCTGCGATTTCAGTCCCAGCTCGTAGCTGGCGAGCATCGACGAGTCCACGCTCGGCGGAATCCCCGGGAGCGCGACGTTCGGGCCGCCCGGCTGGTAGCCGGTGGCGACGCGTGCGTACAGCATCGTGTCCTCGGCGAGCTTGAACTGCGGGCTCAGGCTCCAGGTGAACACGTCTTCGGTCGATTCGCCGGGCGCATCGCCGATCGGCGCGAGGATGCCCTCGCTGACGTTCTGGCTGAACCACTGGTCGTTGCGCGCCTGGCGCAAGCCGGCGTCGATCTTGAAGCGCTCGCCGAACCGCCACGATGCGTTGGCGAACAGCGCGACTTCCTCGTACGTGCTCGGCAGGCCGATCACCGCCAGGGTGCCGAATGCCGCGTCGAACGGCGCCGGCAGCGGCGAGCCATCGCGCTGGCCCAGCCACGCGACCTGGTTCTGCTGTGCGTCTTCCTTGGTGTAGAACACGCCCGCCATCCACTCGAAGCGGCCGCCGGTCTTGGAACTGAAGCGGAACTCCTGGGTGATCTTGTCGAGGTCGAAGGTGTAGCGCACGTTCGAGCTGCCCGGCTCGGGCAGTCCCAGCAGCAGATCGGCGACTTCGCCGAACTGCACCGTGGTATCGATCTGGTCCAGCGTCTTGGTCTTCGACCAGCCGGTCGCGGAGACGAGATCGGCCCAGCCCAGATCCCAGTTCACGCTGAGCGAGGTGAGCGTCAGTTCCTTGGAGAATGGTTGCCGCTGCCAGTTCCGGCCTTCGAATTCCCCACCGAGCGGCGCGTAGCTGCCGGGCGCGAGGGCGACCACGGCCCGGTCGCTGGCGTCGATGCGCTGGTGCAGCACGCCGAGGTCGACATCGACCGCGTCGCCGTCCCACGACAGCGCCGCGCGACCCCCGATCTGCTCGCTGTCGTTGATGTCGCGGCGGCCATCGATCGCGTTGTCGGTGTAGCCCGGCAATCCGTTGCGCGCGACGCTCATGCGCAGGCCGAGGCGATCTTCCTGCAGCGGCAGGCTGACGCCGACGCGGCCGTTCCAATCCTGGCCGCCGTCCGAGACCGAGCGCAGGCCCACGCCGGCGCGGAACTCCTCGTTGACCAGGTCCGGTGGGCGGGTCACGTACTTGAGCAGGCCGCCGATCGCGCCGGCGCCGTACAGCGTGCCCTGCGGTCCACGCAACACTTCGACGCGGCTGATGTCGTAAGGCAGCAGGTCCAGCATCAGTGAGCCGGCGCTCTGGTAGATGCCGCTCGAGCCGACCGGCACCTCGTCGATGTAGGTCGCCACCGTCGCGCCGGACGACAGCGTCGAGATGCCGCGCAGCGACACGGAGGTCAGGCCGGGTGTCCCGCTGCTCTGCACCTGCATGCCGGGAATCAGCGCCGCGTAGTCGGTCAGCGAACTCGCGGCCATGTTCTCCAGCTGGCGTTCGCCGATCACGCTGATCGACGCGCCGACATCGCGGACATTCTCGACACGCTTGTTGGCGGTGACCACCACCGAGTCGAGCGTGACCGCCTCTTCGGCGGCCGTCGTGGGGCGCTCCTGTGCCAGCACGGGGACAGCGGCGGCGCAGGCCAGCGTGCTGGCGATGGCGAGAGACAACGGTGAGCGGAACCACGGACGTGCGGATCGGAACGCGTGCATCGGTTGTCTCCCCAGACGATTATCCTGATCAGGGATCATGATCCCAATCAGAGAATTGTCAACACGGTTGGAGAAGATGGTGGATCCGCCCGTGCGGGCCGGTCACCGGCTGACGGACGCCCCGTCACGCCAGCCCGGCCCGCGCACCACGCGCCCCGGCGTGGCGCCTGTGTGCTCGCCATCGCGCAGCACCTGCTCCCCGTTGACGAATACGTCGCCCACGCCGGTCGCATAGCGCTGCGGCGTGTCGTAGGTGGCGTGGTCGATGATCGTGGCCGGATCGAACACCACGATGTCGGCATAGCAGCCGGCACGCAGGCACCCGCGGTCGGCGAGCTTCCAGTTGGCGGCCGGCAGTCCGGTCAGGCGGTGGATGCCCTCCTCCAGCGGCATCAGCCCGCGGTCGCGTACGTAGTGCCCCAGGAAGCGCGCGACATTTCCGTAGGCGCGCGGATGGGTGCTGGATTTGAGGAACACGCCTTCGGGCGCCGACGATTCGGCGTCCGATCCCAGGCTGACCCAAGGCTGCGCCAGGCCGAGCTCGACGTTCGCCTCGCTCATCAGGAAATACGCCGTGCCGATGCGGGAATCGTCCTCGACGATCAGGTCGATCGCCGTCTCTTCCGGCGAGGTGCCGCGCTCGCGCGCGACGGCGGCGAGGCTGCGCCCGCTCAACGGCTTGAGCGCCGGATTGTGGAAATCGAGCAGCAGCAGGCGCTCGTCGGAGCCTGCCAGCAACCGCAGGTTCTCCCAGTCCACACCGGGCGCGCGCATGTCCGCCAGCACACGCACGCGGATCGCGGGATCGCGCAGCCGCGCGATCATCGCGTCGTGACCGCCGGCCTGGACCCAGGGCGGCAGGCTCGCGGTCAGGCCGGTGCCGCCGGCGGTGTAGGCATACATATCGGCGCTGACCTGCAGGCCCTCGGCGCGCGCGGCCTCGATCCGGGCGATGGCTTGCGCCATCTTCGGCCAGTTCTGCTCGCCGGCCGCCTTGAGGTGGTACACCCCGGCGCGTTGCCCGGTGGCGCGTGCGATGGCGATGGTCTCGTCGAGCGCTTCGAGGAAGCGGTCGGCCTCGCTGCGCATGTGCGAGACATAACCACCGCCCGATTCCGCGGCGGCCTGCGCCAGCGCGACGAGCTCGGCGGTGTCGGCGAACGTCGCCGGCGGATAGATCAGGGAGCTGCCGACGCCGAGCGCGCCTTCGCGCATCGCCTGGCGCACCACGTCCTGCATGCCGGCAAGTTGCGCGGGCGACGGCGTCACGTCGTCCTCGCCGAGTTCGTGGATGCGCACGGTGGTGGCGCCGACGAACGAGGCCACGTTCGGCGTGATGCCGCGCTGCTGCAGAAAGTCGAGGTAGCCGCCGAACGACGTCCAGGGCATGTCGTAACGCATGTCGCCCTGCTGCTTGAGCGCGTCCGCTTTCATGCGCGCGTTGACGGGCCCCATCGACCAGCCTTCGCCGAAGATCTCCAGCGTGACGCCCTGCTTGGTGTCGCTGATGCCGCGGCCATCGACGATCAGCGATTCGGTCGCCCAGCTCAGGGTGTTGATGAAGCCGGGCGAGACCGCGCGGCCCTGCGCATCGAGCGTCGTGTCGGCCGCCGCAACGCTGCCCGGTGGCAACAGGGCCGCGATGCGGTCGCCCCGCACCCCCACATCCACACGCTGCGGCGGTGCGCCGCTGCCGTCGTAGACCAGGCCGTTGCGGATCAGCAGGTCGTAGTGCGCGGGCGTGTCGACCACCGGCGCGGCGCTGCAGGCGGCGAGGGCGAGCGGCAGCAGGGCGATCGTCAGACGCGGCATGGCGGAAAACTCCTGTGAGGGATGGAGCGGATCATCGCAGGGCGCGGATCGGGCGATCCAGGCGCCACAGCAAGGCGGCAGCCACGACCGCCAGGCCGGCGAGCAGCAGGAAGAAACCGGAATGACTGGCTTTCGACCAGAGCGTGCCGACCAGGCCCGCCAGCAGACTGCCGCTGAAGATCGCGAGGAACCACGAGGCCACCGTGGTCGCGCCGAGACGCGGCGGCGCGAGCCTGGCGAACAGGCCAAGCCCGGTCGGCAGGATGTAGAGCTCGCCCAGCGTGAGGATCATGAAGAACGCGACCAGCCACAGCCAGCCGATACGCGTGTCGCCGGCGACGGCCGTCACCGCGGCCAGCAGCACGTAGGCACCCGCCACGATCAGCGCGCCGATGGCCATACGCAGCGCAGGCGCGGTCTCGTGTCCGGCCTCGGCGCGGCGCCGCCAGTGCAGCAGCAGCAGGGGCGTCATGCTGATCACCAGCAGCGGATTGAGCGACTGGAACCACGTCATCGGAATGGTGAAGCCTGCGACGACCCGGTCGACGCCGGTATCGATCAACAGTGGCAACGTGTTGCCGACTTGCTCGTAGGCACCGCGGAAGATGGTCGCGGCAATGCCGACGCCGAGCAGCAGCAGCCACACCTTGCGATGGTTGCCGCGCGCCTCCTGCGCATCCACCACGCGCGCCACGCCGCGCGCCGGCTCGGGCGGCAGGTAGCGGCGGCCGAACACATAGATCAGCAGACCGATGAACATGCCGATGCCGGCAGCGCCGAAGCCGTAGTGCCAGCCGTAGACTTCGCCCAGCGTGCCGCACACCAGTGGCGCCATGAAGCCGCCGATGTTCAGCCCGACGTAGTAGACGTTGTAGGCGCGGCCGCGGCGGGGATCGTCGGCGGCGTAGAGATCGTTGATCTGGCTCGGCAGGCTCGGCAGGAACAGGCCATTGCCGAGCGCGATGGTCGCCAGCGCGATGTAGAACGTCGGCTCGAACGCCATCACGAAATGCCCGAAGGCCATGATGCTGCCGCCGATGATCACCGCATTGCGCTTGCCCAGCCAGCGGTCGGCGATGGCGCCGCCGAGGATCGGCGTGAAGTACGCCATCGCCGTGTACGCGCCGTAGATGAAGGACGCCTTTTCCTGCGCGAACAGCAATTGCTTGGTCATGTAATAGACCAGCAGGGTGCGCATGCCGTAGTAGGAAAACAGCTCCCACATATTGGTCAGGAACAGGATCGTCAGCCCACGCGGCTGACCGAACCAGGTCTTGTCGGCGACGCTGCTCATGCCGTCGCCGACGGCCCCCAGACCTCGTCGCCGCACCAGATGTGGCCATCGGTGTAGCGCACCGACGGCGTGCGGTCCTGCCTGAGGAAGATCGGGCCGTCCAGATCCACCACATCGCAGAACTGGCCGAGCACGAACGCCGGCGCCGCCGCCAGACTGGTACCGCACATGTTGCCGACCATGACCTGCTTGCCGAGCGCGCGCGCGCGGCGCGCCATCAGCAGCCCTTCGGTCAGGCCGCCGCACTTGTCGAGCTTGATGTTGATGACGTCGAAGTGGTGGTGGCGCGCTTCGAGTTCGGCGAGATCGAGAATGCTTTCGTCGGCGGCGAACGGCAGCGCACGCGCGATGCCGTCGAGCTCGTGTTCGCGGTCGCGGACGCAGGGCTGCTCCAGCAGCGCCACGCCCGCTTCCAGCAACACCGGCAGCAGGCCCGGCAACGACGCGCCGTCGTAGCCCTGGTTGGCATCGACGCCGATCCACGCCGCCGGACAGCGCGCACGTACCGCGCGGACGCGCGCTGCATCGAGCTCCGCGTCACCGGTCAGCTTCAGCTTCAGCGCGCGCGCCTGCGTGTAGGCCGCGGCGCGGTCGGCCATGACGGCGGGATCGTCGGCGCCGACGGTGAACGTGGTGAGCAGCGGGCGTACGCCGTCGAGGCCTGCGAGTCGCCACACCGGCATGCCGGACTGCTGCGATTCGAGTTCCCACAACGCGGCGTCGAGTGCATTGCGGGCGCCGCCGGCGGGCAGCAGCGTGCGCAGCGTTTCGCGATCGAGCCCCGCCTCGATGCGGGGCCGCATCGCCTCCAGCGTGGCCAGCATCGTGTCGGGATGATCGTGCGTGTAGTAGACGCCGGCGGCTTCGCCGCGTCCGACATGCGCGCCGGCGCGCAGGGTCACCACGGTGGCCGGCATCGCCGAGAACACGTGTCCGGCAATCCGGAACGGCGCCGACAGGGGCAAGGGTTCGTTGTGCAGCTCGAGTTCGACCGGCTGGGCAGTCACGCGCGTTCCTCGTCGGGACAGGGGCGAACGCACCGGCGGCTGATGCCGCCGGTGCGTCGGGTCGTCAGTAGTTCGCGCCGAAGCCGATGACGTGCTGGGCGATGCCGATCCACAGCAGGAACAAGCAAGCCAGCGCCAGCAGCACGGCCCACAGCTTGGCCAGCACGCGGCGCCGGCCGCGCAGCACCTGCCACGCATTCCAGACCGCGACCGCCGCGCCGAGCGGCAGCACCACGGTGGCGAAGAGCCGCACGGCGATGATCAGGACATCGGTATCCGGGCTGGTCATCGCCAGATTGCTCAGCATCCCGACGACGAGCGCCAGGGCCGCGCCCATCGCCAGCAGCACCAGCAGCGCGGCGATCCGTACCAGGCGATGCGCGCGTGCGTCGGTGCCCGCCAGCCGGTACGGAGTACCGTAGTAGCGCCGCACCAGCGCCGAGACCGGCCAGGCCACGACGGTCAGCAGCAGCACCACGAGGCTCGCGACCAGCAGCGGCATCGCCAGCGCGCGCCACGCCGAGATGCGCTCGAACACCATGATCGGCGCGTACGGCTCCATGGTGAACCGCACGACCTGGCCGTCGGCGACGTCGGCCGCGAGGCGGTCCGTGCTGTCGCGGTCCTGCCACACGTACGGCGCCACTTCGCGCCACTGCTTCGGTGCGCCGGCTGCACTCGTCGCCATCGCCACGGTGATGGTGCCGTCCTCGTTGGCGACCACCTTGACCGGTCCCAGTACGTTGGCCAGCGACAGGAAGTTGCTGTCCGGGCGGCGGCTGCTGGTGTACGTGCCGGCGATCTGCTGGGCGTGCGCCTTGGCATCCGCCTCCGGCACGCCGGCCGTCTGCGCAGGCGTGCCGGGCAGATACCGGTCGGCGAAACCGCGCGACAGCGCATACCGGATATGGCCGGTCGCGCCTTCGCGTCCCGAACTGTTCATCGATACGAACAGGCCGATGCCGTCGTCGAGGAAGAGCTGCAGATCGCTGTGGAACCACTGCGTGTCGCCGCCGTGCGAGATCGCGCGATGGCCGTTGACCGAGGTCTCGTAGAAGCCGAGCATCATGCGGTTGAGCGGGCCGATCGACGCCTGCCCGGTGGTGTGCATCTGGCGCGCGGTGTCGGCGCCGAGAATGCGCGCGTCACCGAGGGCGCCGTCCTGCAGGTGCGCGATCATGAAGCGCCCCATGTCGGCGCCGGTGGACGCCAGGCTGCCGGCAGGCGCCAGGCTGATGAACTCGTATTCTTTGGCCTCGCCGTCGGAAGCCGTCGAATAGCCCGCCGACATGTTCGCCAGCAGCGGCGCCGGCAGCGGCTGGCGGAAGCTCGAATGCGCCATGCCGAGCGGCTGGAAGATGTGGCGGTCGATGTAATCGTCGAACGCCTCGCCCGACACGCGCTCGACGATGTAGCCGGCCAGCGCGGTCGCGTAGTTCGAGTAGGCCGGCGTGGCGCCGGGCACATGGATGCGTTCGGGCACCCAGTGCTTCAGTGCATCGCCGAGCGGTGTGATCTCGTCGGGGTCGGCGGTGATCAGTGCGCGGACCTGTTCTTCAAACCCGGTGGTATGGGTCATCGCCTGGCGCAGCGTCACTGGCGTGCCGTCGCGCGCCGGGATCTCGAAGTCGAGGTACTGGTTGACGTCGGCATCGAGGTCCAGCTTGCCCTGCTCGACCAGCTGCATCACCGCCGTCCAGGTGAAGAGTTTGGACACCGAGCCGGGCCGGAACAGCGTGGCGGCTGGGTCGACCGGCGTGCGTGCGGCGACGTCGGCGTAGCCGTAGCCCTTCTGCAGCAGCACCTCGCCGTCCTTGACCACCACGACGACGGCGCCGGCGATGTCGCCCGCGGCCAGCGCGTAGGGCACGAAGCCGTCCAGCCAGGCCTCGGCATCGCCGCGGGTCAACGTTGGCGCTCCGCCGATCGCATCGGTGGCGTCGGAGGCAACAACGGGTGACGCGGCCGGCTGCGCCGACGGCTGCAGGGGCGATGCCGCGGGCGCGGGGGCAATGGCCGCTTCCTGCGGGGCCGCGAACGCCAGTCCGGCACCGAGGAGCCCGGCGAGCAGGCCTATTGGAATCACGCGCATGAGATTGCCCCGAGTTGTCCTGATTGGCGATAGTGATCCCAATCAGAGAATTGTCAACCGTGCCGGAAGTCCCCATGTCGTATCCCGGCGCGGGCCGAAGCCGGCCCTGCGCCTTCCCACCCATCGCCTGCTGGGGCGATGATGATCCCGAAGCGAATACGAACGGACCCCATCAGGATGACAGCGCCACACCCCACCATCGGCGGCTTGCTGCGCGCCTTGCGCGCCCGCAAGGGCTGGACGCTCAAGCAGATGAGCGAACATGCGGGCATTCCGCTGTCGACCCTGTCGAAGGTCGAACACGACCGGCTGACACTGACCTACGACAAGCTGCTTCAGCTCAGCCAGCGCCTCAACCTGCGCATGTCCGAGCTGTTCGCCGAACAGGCCGAGGCGCCGGAACCGCCGGTCACCGCGCGCCGCAGCGTCGGTCGCGTCGACGACGCGATCCGCGTCACCACGCCCAACTACGACTACTACTACCTGTGCCCGGAACTGCGACGCAAACGCATGATCCCCGTGCTCACCCGCGTACGCGCCAAGACCATCGCCGAGTTCGGCGCGCTGGTGCGTCACTCCGGTGAGGAGTACATCCACGTGCTCGAAGGGCGCATGGAAGTGCACACCGAGTTCTACGACCCGCTTGTGCTCGAAACCGGCGAAGGGGTGTACATCGACTCGAACATGGGCCATGCCTACATCGCGGCGGAAGGCTGCGACGAGGTGTTGCTGCTCGGCGTCTGCTCCAGCGCCGACGAGCAGCTGATGGCTTCACTGCTCACCCTGCATGGCGAGGAGCAGGCTGCGCAGGAGACCACGCCGAAACGCCAGGCGCAGCAGGTCAAGCGCCTGGCCAAAAAGTCGGCGGCACGCTGACGGCACGCGCCACGCCCGCTGGATCGCGGGGCGGGCAGGGCCGCACGCCGTGTCCGCCAGAGTGGGGATGCAACGCCGCTTCTGGCTGACGGTATCGTGTGCGCCTGTCCAGACTCGAGAGTTCCGATGCCCCGATCCGTCCTGGGTGACCGCGCCCGCCTGCTGTCCGTCCTGCTGCTGGTCGCGGCGCCGGGTCTGTCCGCGCAGGCCGCCGACCGCATCACCGGCCAGCCGTTCGCGACCCGCAGCGAGGTGCACGCGCCCCATGCAATGGCCGCGACCTCGCATCCGCTGGCCACCCAGATCGCGCTCGACACCATGAAAGCCGGCGGCAGCGCGGTCGACGCGGCGATTGCCGCCAATGCGGCATTGGGGCTGATGGAGCCGACCGGCAACGGCATCGGCGGCGATCTGTTCGCGATCGTGTGGGATCCGAAGACCAAGCGCCTGTATGGCTACGACGGTTCGGGCCGTTCACCGCAGTCACTCACCCTGGCGGAATTCCAGCGCCGCGGCCTGACCGACATTCCGTCGCACGGCCCGCTGCCGGTCACGGTGCCCGGCGCAGTCGATGGCTGGTTCGCGCTGCACGGCCGGTTCGGCAAGCGCGCGATGGCAGAGAACCTCGCGCCGACGATCCGCTATGCGCGCGAAGGCCACCCCGTGCACGAGGTCATCGCCTATTACTGGGATCGCTCGGTGCCGCGTCTGGGCAAGTGGCCCGGCTTCACCGAGCAGTTCACGATCGACGGCCACGCGCCGCGCACCGGCGAGACCTGGCGCAACCCGAATCTCGCGAACACGCTGCAGGCGATCGCCGACGGTGGCCGCGATGCGTTCTACAAAGGCGACATCGCGCGCGTGATCGGCGATTACTTCGCCGCCAACGACGGCTTCCTCGCCTACGAAGATCTGGCCGCGCACACCGGCAACTGGGTCGAACCCGTGTCGACGAGCTACCGCGGCGTCGAACTGTGGGAGCTTCCGCCGAGCGGACAGGGCATCGCCGCGCTGCAGATTCTCAATCTGCTGGAACCCTATGACCTGAAGTCCTACGGCTTCGGCAGCCCCGAACATGTGCACCTGTTCGTCGAGGCCAAGAAGCTCGCGTTCGCCGATCGCGCGCGCTGGTACGCCGATCCGGCCTTCCATCCGGCGCCGGTCGAGCGACTGATTTCCAAGGACTACGCACGCGAGCGCGGCGCGTTGATCTCGATGGACACCGCGCTGCGCGAAGTGCAGCCGGGCACGCCGAAACAGCTCGACGAAGGCGACACGATCTACCTGACCACCGCGGACGCCGACGGCATGATGGTGTCGCTGATCCAGTCCAACTACCGCGGCATGGGCAGCGGCATGGCGCCGCCGGGCCTGGGTTTCATCCTGCAGGATCGCGGCGAGCAGTTCGTGCTGCGCGAGGAACATCCCAATGGCTACGCGCCGGGCAAGCGCCCGTTCCACACCATCATTCCCGCATTCGCGACGAAGGACGGCGAACCGTGGCTGAGCTTCGGCGTGATGGGCGGCGCGATGCAGCCGCAGGGCCACGTGCAGATCCTGATCAACATGCTCGACTTCGGTATGAACCTGCAGGAAGCCGGCGACGCGCCACGCATCCAGCACGACGGTTCGACCGAGCCCACCGGCCAGAACACCGCGATGACCGACGGCGGCGAAGTGGATCTGGAAACCGGCTTTCCCTACGAGACCGTGCGCGCGTTGATGCAGAAGGGCCATTCGGTGCGCTTTTCGCACGGCCCCTACGGCGGCTATCAGGCGATCATGAAGAACCCCTACGGCGGCTGGACCGGCGCCAGCGAATCGCGCAAGGACGGACAGGCCGCCGGCTACTGAGAGGCTGAGAAGCAATCGCCCGCCTATTGCGGCCGCCTCCAAGCGCCCATGACTGCGGCGGACAGCGCGAAAACTGCGGTCATTTGGTTCACCAAACTCCCTGGTTTTCGCGCTGTCCGCCTTGCCATGGACACTTGGCGACGCCCTCGCAACGGCGTCGATTACTTCTCAACCTCTGACGCATCGGCTGCGCGCAGGTATTCTCGCCGCCTCATTCAAGGGGCGGGACGATATGCGCGGATGGATCGCGGCGGGACTGGTGGTGCTCGCGGTATCGAGCGTGGGCATGCAGCCCGATGGCGATGCGCAGGACGATATGACACACGCGTCGGATGCGGTGTCGCGCGCCGAGCATGCGCGGCTGCGTCAGGCGCGTGACGCGGCGCCGCAGATGACGCGGCGCGTCGATGACACCGCGACGGCCTCGGTGGACGCGACGCCGATCAGCGAGCACTGATCCATATCGAGGCGCCTGTATGGACGGCTCGGGACTTCCGCATCACGGAATCGAGGACGCGACCGGCGCCGGTATGCTGATCGCCTCGTTCCTGCCAGGCCTCCGCATGATCCGTCCCATCCTCGCGGCTGCATGTGCCGTCGCCCTGTTCGTCCCCGTCGCGCAGGCGCAGGCGCCGTACTCACGGTTCGACGAAGCGCCTGTCGCGGAGCAGGACACAGCGGCCGACCAGACCGCCTGGCGCAGCTGGTCGCAGCGCAGCGCCGCCGCACTGGCCGCCACTGGTCAGCCGCGCGAGCTGGCGTTCGCGGCGGTGTTGCGTGGGCTCGCCGATGCGAATCCGGAACAGCTCGACAGCGACGCGCCCTCACAGCCAGTGGCGCCGGATGCACAGGCCAGCGCCTGGCGTCGCGACGCTGCAGCGCGCGCAGGCAACGATGTCCTCGCCAACGCATTGCTCGCCTACGGCGCGGATGAAGCAACGCGCCTGCGCGCAGCGCAACGCTGGCTCGGCGCCGACCTGAAGAATCTAGCGCCGCTGCTGGTTCGTGGTGGCGGCGTCGATGCATTGCTCGCCGATGCGCGTGTCGCGACGCGGTTCGAACTCGGCATGCTCGAACAGGTGCGCTGGATGCAGGCCGCATTGCTGCGCACACCACCCACGCCTGCAGAGCGCGCCGTGCTCGCCGACGCCGGCGCATTCGTGCCGACCGAACATGCCGCGATCACAGCGATGGGCCTGTGGGCCGCGGTTGCATTCCCGGGCCTCGACCCGCTGATGCAGGGCTGCGATGCCGACACGCTCGGCGCGAACCCCACCCGCGCGCGCGACTGTCGCCACGTGGCCGAAATCATGGCGAACAGCTCGGACACCCAGCTCGGCGAGATGCTCGGCCTGGCCCTGATCGAACGCCTCGCCATCACGCAGGCCGAGCGTGCCGACGTGCAGGCACGCCGCCGCACCTTCGACTGGCGGATGCTCGAATGGGGCCGCGCCAATGCCGCCCTGCCCCGCGACGGCGCAGGCCAATTCGTGCGTTTCCTCGCCGACCCGTCGATCCGCACCGAAGCCGATCTCATCGCCCGCGCGCTGCAGGAAGCCGGCATTCCTCTGGAACCGCCAGCCGGTTGGCAGCCGCCGCGCTGAGGCCTCCGTCCGCGCCGTTTCGCGCGGCCCCGCGTCCCCTGTTCAGCGCAATCAGTCAGGCGCACACTCTCGCCAGCGTCGGCACCATGCCGCCGCAAGGGGACGGAGAGATTCGATGCGGAACATGCACATTGCCTGCGGCCTGCTGGCCGCGGCGCTGACCATCTGCGCCAGCGGCCCGGTCGCCGCGCAGGCTTACAACACCTTCACCATCGGCGCTGGATTCACGCCCGATCCGCAGACCGGCAACGGCGAGACCGGCGGCGCGACGCAGGCCTCTCGGTTCGGGCCGCAGTGCAGCGGCGTCATCGACACCACCCCCGACCACACCATCCGCGTGACTTCGCCGCTCGATCTGCGCCTGTCGGTGGAGAGCACCACGGACTCCACGCTGGTCGTCGTCGGTCCCGCCGGCGTGTTCTGCGACGACGACAGCGCCGGCGAGCTCGACGCGCAGGTCGATGCACGCCTGACCCCCGGCGACTACGCGGTCTACGTCGGTCACATCGAGCAGCCCGGCCGCTACACGCTGACCCTCACCGAAGGCAGCGGCGTCACCGCAACCAGCGACGGGCAGTACGCGAACTTCACGCTCGGCGCCGGCTTCACGCCCGATCCGCAGATCGGCACCGGCGAGACCGGCGGCGGGGTCGAAGCCAGCCGCTACGGCGCGCACTGCACCGGCATGATCGATTCGACGCCCGACCACCGCCTGACGATCACCTCGACGGTGGCGCTGCGTCTCGCGATCACCAGCACGACGGACTCGAGTCTCGTTGTGACCGGACCGGGCAAGGTGCTGTGCGACGACGACGGTGCCGGCGCTCTCGATGCCGCAGTCGTCGATACGTTCCGCCCGGGCGAGTACGACGTCTACGTCGGCCATCTCGGCCAAGCCGGCACGTACCGGCTGGAGATCAGCGAGACGAACTGAGCGCCGGGTCGCGCCCGTTCGATCGATCGAGCGGGCGTGTCACCCAAACGCGGAGATCGGGCTCATCTGGCCGACATCGTGGTGGCCGTCTTCCGCGACACGCGGCCTCCCCGTTCGGACGAGAACGTGAACGTATAGCGCAGCCGGATCGGCACAGAATCGACCTGGGCGTCTGCGCCCTCGCAACGGGGATCCGAGTCCGGATCGATGCCAGTGGGGAATGTGCAGATCGCCGCTCCGAAGTAGCGCCAACTGCGCAGCGTTGCGGTAACGGCATCGACGAACGGCGTTGCAGTAGCGTCGTCGGGATTCGCACAGCCCATATCCTCGCGATCGGCGACGATATCCTGGGCCACGCCGTCAGCGTCCACGACGAAACCGACGCACACCTGCAACTCGCCTTCGAGGCTCGCGTCTGCCGGAAACGACGGATCGGGATCTTGGATCGGCGTCGCCATCAGGAAACGTTGATTCGATTCGACCGTATGCACCTGCCCCATCGGCGGCAGCACCATCGCGCGTTCGACCTGTGCGGTGCGATGGCTGCATGCGGCGAGTGCCATGAACAGGCACGCCGCAATTCCGCAATGTGCAAGGTGTCGAGTCTTCATCCGGCCTCCTGCCGATCGGGACATCTAGTTCGGGCCGCGACTCAATCCGCCGGCACCGTACGCTCACGCGCCCAACTGCGCAGGGCGTCGACCTGTTCGCGCATCATCACCGACAGCGGGCGCGTGTCGCGCAGGGATTCGATGACCATCGACTGCGACAGCGGAGCGCCGGCGGCGTGCGCAGCGTAGAGCGCGGCGACGATGGCCTGTTCTATTTCGGCGCCGGAGAAGCCTTCGGCTTCGATCGCGAGCAATGGCAGGTCGAAGTCCGCGACGTCGAAGCCGCGCCGTGCGAGATGTACGGCGAACACCTCGGCGCGGACGTCGGCGCTCGGCAGATCGACGAAGAACGTCTCGTCGAAGCGGCCCTTGCGCAGCAGTTCCGGCGGCAGGTCGTGGACCTGGTTGGCGGTCGCGACCAGAAACACCTTCGACTTGCGCTCGGCCATCCACGTCAGCAGGAAACCGAGCACCCGGCGCGAGACGCCGCCGTCGCTGTCGCCGCTCGAGGCCAGGCCTTTCTCGATTTCGTCGATCCACAGCACGCAAGGCGCGAGCTGTTCGGTCGAGGCGATCGCCTCGCGCAGGTTGCGCTCGGTCTCGCCGTGGTACTTGTCGTAGAGCGTGCCGAAATCCAGCCGCACCAGCGGCACGCCGAAACCGCCGGCGATGGCTTTCGCCAGCAGCGACTTGCCGCAGCCCTGCACACCGAGCAGCAGCACGCCCTTGGGCGGGTCGAGACCGGGTGGCGCGTCGCCTTCGACGAACACGCGACGTCGTTGTTCGACCCAGCGCTTGAGCCGGCGCGCACCCGCCACATCGGCGAAGCCGGCGGTGTCGTACTCGTAATGCAGATGCCCGCTCTTGTTGAGCAGTTCGAACTTGAGCTTGGCCAGCGCCGGCAGGTCGTCGTGCGCGAGCGCGCCGTCGGCGTGGATCAACTGCCGGGTGATCCGTCGCGCGTCGCCGAGCGACAGGCCCTGCAGGTTGCGCACGATCTGGCGCACCGCATCGGCGTCGGCTTCGACGCGGCGGCCGCCGTGTTCCTGCTGGTAGGCCGTGGCTTCCTCGCGTACCAGTTTCAGCAGCGCGTCGGCATCGGGCAGGCGCGGGCGGAAGCGCACGGCCATGGTTTCGAGATCCGCCGGCAGTTCGACCTTGTGGCCGACCAGCACGATCACGTGCGGCAGGCAATGACGGCGCTGCACCAGATCGCGCAGCTGGCGCTGGGTGCCGGCGTAGCCGAGGTAGGGATGGAAATCGAGCAGCAGGTAGATGCCGCGCTGGTCGGCGTCGCGGATCGCAGCCAATGTGTTGCTGGCATCGGCGGCGGTGTCGGTCTCCGACTCGCCATCGAGATCGATGCGGCGCAGGCCCTCGGTGATCGTCCAGCGGTACAGCGCGCGCCAGACCTGCATCAACGACTGCCGGAACAGCTCGACCGCGCGCGGCTCGTCCGGCGTCTCGACGACGATCAACGGCGTGTTGGCCCGGATCAGCGCGGCCAGGTCCTGCAGTTCACTCATGGGCGCGACGCGCTCGCGATCGGGGATGTCGATGGTAGGGCGTGTTCACGTGTCCCGCACACACCGGATCGGGCGGCGACCCGAGACAGACCCGTCCACGCGTGAGCGCGGCCCGCGGTCGCGGGGTTCGCACGGGCGGTGTACGCTCGATGCGAACCGATCCGGAGACTTCGATGAAGACGGTACTGGTGGCCAGTTCCAAGGGCGGCGTGGGCAAGACCACAATCGCCACGCATCTCGCCGCGCACGCCGCGCTGGCCGGTGAGTCGACGGTCCTGGTCGATGCCGATCCGCAGCAGTCATCGACGCGATGGGCCGAGCGTCGCGCCGGTCTTGAAGCCGCCGTGCTGCCGGTTGACGGCAGCGCGCGTCACAAGAAGGTGCTGGCCTCGATTCCCGACGGCGCGACGCGGCTGGTGATCGACGCGCCCGCCGGCGCGATGGCCGATGATCTGGATGCGTATCTGGAAATCGCCGACGCGATCGTCGTGCCGGTGCTGCCGTCGGCGCTGGACATCGACGCGACGGTGGGCTTCCTCAACACGCTGGCCAAGCATCCGCGCATTCGCCGCGGCCAGACCCGCGTGGGCCTGGTCGCGAACCGCCTGCGGCCGCATACCAATGCCTCGCAGCAGGCGCTCGCGCTGCTGGCGCAGTGGCCGTATCCGGTGGTGGCGCAGCTGCGCGACAGCCAGGCCTACGTGATGCTGGTGGGCCTGGGCAAGAGCCTGTTCGACTACCATTCGGCGCAGGTGCGCGACCATCAGGACGACTGGGCGCCGCTGCTGAAGTGGGTCCGGAAGTAGGCTGTCCGCCGACGCGTTCACCGCATCCGAACGCTCCGCCCGTCATGAAGTCACAACACGAGGCCGCCGACCACACATGCGCGAACTGATCCTGCTCCGCCACGCCCACGCAGATCCCGCCCTGCCCGGGCAAGCTGACATCGACCGGCCCCTGTCGGCCGAAGGTCTGGCCGAAGCGGAAGCCGCCGGTCGCTGGCTGCGCGAGAAACAGCTCGTGCCCGACTGCGTGCTGTGTTCACCCTCGCGCCGCACGCGCGAGACACTGGAAGCGGTGCTCGGCGCGATCGGGTACGTCGACCAGCGCCTGGAACAGTCGATCTACGAAGCGACGCCCGGCACCCTGGCGACGCTGCTCGACGAGCACCGCGATACTGGTCGCCTGCTGCTGGTCGGCCACAATCCCGGCCTGGAACGCTTGGCCGCGTTGTTGCACAGCGGCCAGACCGGCGAATACCGCGGCATGCCGCCGGGCGGCATTGCGGTCCTGACCTTGCCAACGGGCGCCGCGGTTGAACCTGCCGTCGCCGAACTGTCGGCGTTCTGGTGGCCGTAGGCGCACCGGCGCCCGCTTCGTCCACTGCCGCTTCGTCCACCACCGCCACTTCGCCCATGTCCCACGCCGCCGGCTCTGTGCTGCGCATGCTCGCAGGCCTGTGCCTGTCGGCGGCCTGCGTCGCGCCTGCGTTTGCATCGACCGATGCGCCCGGCCACACGATCGCGCTCGACCTCACGCGATCGGACATCGGTTTCAGCCTCAAGACCCGCTGGGGTCAACAGCTGGAAGGGCGCTTCGACGACTGGCGCGGTGACATCGCCGTGCTGGCCGATGGCCGCCATCAGGTGCGACTGATCCTGGATGCCGAAAGCGTCGAGATCATCGACAGCCGCGCCTATACCCGCATCACCCGCGGGCCGGGCGTGTTCGATGCCGCGCGCTTTCCCGAAGTCCGCTTCACGTCCGACCCCTACCCGGCCACGCTGGCACGCGACGGCGGCGAGATGACCGGCATCCTGAGTATCCGTGGCGTGGCGCGCCGGGAAACCTTCCGGATTGCCGCGGCCGAATGCGCGCGCCCGGGCCTCGACTGCGACGTGGTCGGCGAAGGCGACGTGCGGCGTAGCCAATACGCGATGGACCGCTGGAGCTACGCCCTCGCCGACCAGGTGCGCTTCACGCTACGGATCCGCGCACTGGACGCCCGCTGATGCACCTCGTCACCCGCACCTTGCTGCTGGCGTTGACGCTGGCGACCGCCGCCTGCACCACGTTGTCGCCGGCCAAGCGCGACGCCGCGGCGCATATCGCGGTGGAAGCGCGTTCGACCGAGGTGCTGTGCGATCGCGCTGACGCCTGCGCGGCGCCCTCGCCACTGCGCGATCTCGGCACCCGGGCGGTGGCGCGCAGCACGCCGGCTGCGCCGCAGCATTACGCGCTGCTGCTGGAGTACGGCCAGGACGCGTTGCTCGCACGGCTGGATCTGATCCGTGGCGCGCAACGCACGATCGACGTGCAGACCTACATCTTCGACGAAGACGACTCGGGCCATCTCGTGCTCGAAGAACTGCTGGCGGCCGCGCGGCGCGGCGTGCAGGTGCGGCTGCTGGTCGACCAGCTCGCGGCGATGCGCACGGTCGAGACTCTGACCGCGCTCGCCGGCGCGCACACCAATTTCGAGATGCGGGTCTACAATCCCGCGCTGAGCCGCGCGCGCATCAGTTATCCGCAGTACGCGCTGGCCGCCGCCTGCTGCTGGCGCCGGCTCAATCAACGTATGCACAGCAAGGCGCTGCTGATCGACGGCGTGGTCGGCATCACCGGCGGCCGCAATTACCAGGACGACTATTTCGACTGGAGCGACACGTTCAATTTCCGCGACCGTGACGTGCTGATCGCGGGGCCGGTGGTCGAGGCGATGGAGGACAACTTCATCGCGTTCTGGCATGCACCGCTGAGCACGCCGCTCGAGCAGTTGACCGACATCGGGCGTCATCTGCTGCGAAACGGTGTCCCGCCGGTGTCGTTCCAGAACTACGAGCGTCCGCAGCGCGTGGCGGCGATGCTGGAAGACGCCGGCGATGCGACGCTCGTGCATGAGCGCCTGGCCGACACGGCGTTGCAGGTGCGGCAGGTCGAGTTCATCGGTGATCTGCCCTCCAAGCATCGTCGCAACCGCGAAGCATCGAAAGCCGCGATCGCCGCGACGCCCCGGTTGCGCGAGTTGATCGAATCGGCGCAAGACGAGGTGCTGTTGCAGACGCCGTATCTGGTGCTGTCCAAACCTGCTGAACAGATGTTCTTCGATCTGCATGCGCAGACCGACGCGCCGCAGGTCGTGGTGTCGACCAACAGCCTGGCGGCGACGGATTCGTTCATCACCTACGCGTTGTCGTACAAGTACAAGCGCCGGCACCTGCGCGACTTCGGCTTCCAGATCCACGAGTACAAGCCGTTCCCGGAAGACGCGCCGATCGATCTGGAGGTCACCGGCGCGGTGGGCATTTCGTGGAATTCGGACGGGAGCGTCAATCTCGACGAGAGCGGCGCCGAAGGTGCGGCGACGACGCGCGAAGAGGTCCTGGCCACGCGTCCGGCGAACGCGGCGCCGCTGACGCGCGAGTACTCGGCATTGCGCTACGCAGGGATCGGCGTGAACCGGCGCGTGCCCTTGAACCGCACGGGTCTGCGCATGGGTCTGCACGCGAAGTCGCTGGTCATCGACGACCGCATCGGTGTGGTCGGTACGCACAACTTCGACCCCCGGGGCGACAACCTCAATACCGAGAGCGCCGTGGTCATCGACGATGCGCGCTTCGCGCAGCGGCTGGCCGCGAGCATTCGCCGCGACATGTCGCCGGAGAATTCCTGGACGATCGCGCGGCGCGATCCGCCGCCGGTGTTCTCGGGCGTCGACTATTCGATGGCCAAGGTCTCCGAGCGATTGCCGATCTTCGATCTGTGGCCGACGCGCTATGCGACCAGTTTCGAGTTCCAGCCCGGGCCCGAGTGCCCGGCGCCGTTGCCGCCGGACGCCCCGGGTTTCCGCGAGTGCTACGTCGCGGTCGGCGACTTCCCGGAAGTGAGCCTCGGCTTCCGCAGCCTGCTGACGCGGATCTTCACCGCGTTCGGCGCCGGGCTCGTGCCGATTCTCTGAAGCGCGACTCGGGTTGACCCTGCCCGCGGCGCGGCGCGGCGCGGGCGACGGCGGGTCGCTGCGTTCGACCCGCCCGATGGACTGCATGCCGCCTCGATCCGATGCAAATTCGAGGTTCTGCCTTCGATTCCCAGTGACCGGATGCCCTGACGGCCGTCAAGGCCGTGCGCCTGCGCGGCCGGCTCCGCACGGTCACGTTCTGCGATGCCCAGCCGTCCTGGTTGCACGAAAAGGCCGCTAACACGCCACTTAGATGAACACAGAATAAACAGATCTGATGAATTCGCAGGGCATGACTCATTGCACATGGTGTTATCGAACAGTGGTGTTGTAGTCTACCAACACACCGAAGCACAACGACCCCGAGGACACCGCCATGCAGACCCAGACCACCCCCGCCGCCCGCAACGCCAACGCTGCTCTCGTCCGCCCGTTCGGCCTCGGCTACGGCCGCAGCAGCAGCTACGGCACCCCGCGCAGCTACAACAGCGCACCGGGCCCCGCCCGCTTCCGCGTCGCCTGATCCATCTCGCATCCCACGCATCTCTTCAGGAATCTCGCCATGTCCCGCATGCACGCCATCGTCCACGCCGCCGCCCACCTCGCCCCGCCCGTCGCCCTCCGCCAGGCCCGTCAGTTCGGCCTCGGCTACGGCCGCAGCAGCGGTTACGGCACGCCGCGCAGCTACGCCGCCGCGTCGGTTCCGTCCCGCTTCCGCGTCGCCTGATTCGACATCCCGCCCACCCAGGAGATCCGCCATGACCCGCATGCACGCCATCGTCGAAGCCGCCGCCCATCTCGTCCCCGTGGCCGCTTCTCGCCCCGTCCGCCAGCCCGGCACCGGCTACGGCACCAGCAGCAGCTACGGCGCCCCGCGCAGCTACGTCACCAATGCCAGCCCTTCGCGCTTCCGCATCGCCTGATCCTCCGATCAGCACCGGCGCCTGAAGCGTTCCACCGATCCTCAGGAGTTCCGCCATGTTCCGCATCCACGCCATCCGTTCCGCCGACACGTTCGTTTCGGTCCCGGCCTGCGTCGCCCAGCCTGCGCGCTTCCATGCCCAGGTCCGCGCCGCGCGCAGCCACGCCGACAGCCCGTTCCGTGTCGAAGTCCGCGACAGCGCCATGCCGACGCGCTTCCACATCGTCTGATCCGCGCGGCCCTTCTGCATCGATCATCCGCGACCGGTACGCGCGCCATCGCGACGCGCCATTCCGCCGGTCGCGCGGCGCGGCGGCCCACAACGGCCTAAGCTGCCGGGTTTCCCCCGGAGCCTTCCCCGCATGTTCCGCAGCGACACTTCGCTCGACCAGCTCAACGCGATGTCCGCCAATACGGCGATTGCCGCGCTGGGCATCGTCTTCACCGAAATCGGCCCGGACTTCCTGCGCGCGACGATGCCCGTCGACAGCCGCACCCATCAGCCGTTCGGACTTCTGCATGGCGGCGCCTCCGCATTGCTGGCCGAAACCCTCGGCAGCAGCGCTGGCGGCCTGTCCGCGCCCGAGGGCTGCGGCGTCGTCGGTATCGAGATCAACGCCAACCATCTGCGCGGCGTGCGCGCCGGCATCGTGACCGGCACTGCGCGTTCGCTGCATGTCGGTCGCAGCACCCAGGTCTGGGAGATCCGCATCGAGGATGCGGCCGGCAAGCTGGTGTGCATCTCGCGGCTCACGCTCGCGGTAGTGCCGAAACCGTGAGCCTGCGCGCACAGCGCGCGGTGCCGTGTTTGGGTATCGTGCACCGATGAGTGCTTCTTCCGTTCGCGCCGACGCCGGCGACATGCCGGCGCGCGTGTTGCGTTACTGCGTGCGCGTGCCGGTCCTGCTGTGGCACCTGTGCATCCATCTGCCGATTCTGCTGCTGTCGATGCTGCCGCCGATCGGCCGGCGCCGGCTGCGCAGTGGCGAGCGCGTCGACCACCGCATGATCCGCTGGTGGCAGGGCGGGCTGATGTGGGTGTTCGGTTTCCGCGTGCATCGCAGCGGTACACCGTTGCCAGGCGCGGTGCTGTTCGTCGCCAACCACGTGAGCTGGGTCGACATCGTCGCCCTGCACAGCCAGCGCATGGTCGGCTTCGTCGCCAAGCGCGAAATCGCCGGCTGGCCAGTGGTCGGCTGGCTGGCCGCGCGCGGCGAGACGATCTTCCACCAGCGCGGCAGCACCGAATCGCTGGGCGGCGTACTCGAAGAGATGGTGGCTCGGCTGCGTGACGGGCGTCCGGTCGCGGTGTTCCCGGAAGGGCGCACACGCGGCGGCGATGCGGTCGGTCCGTTCCATGCGCGCATCTTCCTGGCGGCGGTAGACACCAGCGTGCCAGTGCAGCCGGTGGCGCTGCGTTATGGACGGCACGGCTCGGCGCAGACGATCGTCGCGTTCGGCCCCCGCGAATCCTTCTTCGCGAACTTCATCCGTCTGCTCGGCGAGCCTGGCCGCGATGCCGAGGTCGCGTTCCTCGAACCGATCCTGCCGGCCAACGCGGAAGGCCGCCGACATCTGGCCGAGGTGTCGCGCGAGCGCATCGTCGCGGCGCTGGACGCACGCGAGTGAATCTCTTGCGTCCGTCACCGGAGACGGATGCGGGCGATCTCGCCGCGGAGGGCATGCGCGTGGGCGGCAGCGAGTACACGCCGCCGTTCTGGTTGCGCAATCCGCATCTGCAGACGGCGCTCGGCAGCAGCCAGTGGCGGCGGCGCCGCGGCGCGCAGGCACTCGCCGCGACCGGCGCGGTGACCACTGAACATCTCGTCGACGGCGGCGAAGGCGTGCGCCTGCACGGCCTGCACAGCGTGGTGCCCGGCCGCGCGCCGTGTGGACTCGTACTGCTGCTGCACGGCTGGGAAGGCAGCAGCGAATCGAGCTACATGCGCCAGACCGCGGCGCAGATGCTGGATCTCGGCTACGCGGTGTTCCGGCTGAATTTCCGCGACCACGGCGACAGTCACCACCTCAACGAAGCGATCTTCCACTCCAACCGCATCGATGAAGTGGTGCACGCGGCAGTCGACATCGCCGCGCGCTTCGATCCGCGGCCGATGCTCGCGGCGGGCTATTCGCTGGGCGGCAATTTCGCGCTGCGACTCGCGCTGCGTGCACCGGCGGCCGGTCTGCAGCTGGCCGGCATCGCCGCGGTCTGCCCGGTCATCGATCCGGCGCGCACGATGCTGCAGATGGAGGTGGGTCACCACCAGTTGTACCTGCGCCACTTCGAACGCACCTGGCGTGCCTCGCTGCGGCGCAAGCGCGATCTGTTTCCCGATCATCTCGACGTTGATGACGCCACGCTGAGCCTGGGGCTGCGCGACCTCACCGATTGGCTGGTGCGCACGCATACCGACTTCGGCACGCTCGACAACTATTTCGATGGCTACTCGGTGGCAGGCGATCGTCTGTCGGCGCTCCAGGTGCCGGTCGACATCCTGATGTCGGCGGATGATCCGGTCATTCCGTTGGATGCCTTCCACGCGCTGGCGTTGCCATCGCATGCGCGGCTGGAGATCAGCCGCTGGGGCGGGCATTGCGGCTTCCTGCTCGACCGTCATCTCGACGGTTTCGCCGAGCGATGGGTCGCCGCGCGCCTGGACGCACACGCCGATGCGGCGCGGACGTCGTCGGAGCGCACCCGGCTGGCGACGGCGATCCACGCAGGTGCGCAGGGCGGCTGAGTTTCGCGTACCGGTTGGACGGGCCACGCACTTTGCAGGTGGAAGCGCTTCGCAACCGCCGGATTGCACATCGCCCAATTTGATTCCAGGGGCCACACCGACGTCGGTCCTGGAACGAAGAACAAGATGGGCCCCAGCCTGCGCTGGGGCGACGGGCTCGCGATTGTCGTGCGTCTCAGCGGTTTGCCCGCGCGCGTCGTTGCGTTCAACACCTGTGATCCGCGCTTCGAACCCGCCCCACCCCGCCCGCTACAATGCCCGGCCTTGCCTTTGGTCGGCTTCGCGCCGGGATATCCAGCATGTCGCAACAGATCTACCAAGCCCTGCGCCGCGGCGCGAATGCCGAAGCCGCCGCGCTCGCCCGCCAGGCCCTGGCCGACGGACACAAGGACATCCAGACGCTGAGCGCGGCGGCACTCGCGTTCCGTGCGATCGGTGAGCGCGAGACCGCGCTGTCGACGATCGATGCAGCGATCGCGCAGATGCCCGACGACGCGGAACTGCATTTCCTGCGCGCCGGCATGCTGCTCGACACGCGCGATCTGGGCGGGGCGCAGGCCGCGCTGGCGCAGACCATCGCGCTCGATCCGAACCAGTTCGGCGCCTATGTCGTCCAGGCGCAGATGGCGATCGGCCGCAACGATCTCGACGAAGCCGAGCGCCAGACCAAACTCGCTGCGCGCGTCGCACCCGAGCATCCGTGGACGCTGATGCTCGAAGGCGTGCTGGCCTCGCGCCGCAATGACCACGATCGCGCGCTGACGCTGCTGTCGGCGGCATCGAAGGGCGCGCCGGACGATCTGCAGGTGATCAGTGCGCTCGGTTTCGCGTATCTCGCCAAGGGTCACTTCGCGTTCGCCGAGCAATCGTTCCGCCGCCTGATCGAAAAGACCGGTCAGGTGCAGCTGCGCGGCCTGCTCGCGCAGATCGTGCTGCAGCAGGGGCGTCCGGCCGAAGCAGCCGACGAGCTCGCCGTGCTGCTGGCGGATCCCGCGCACGCGACGCCATCGCTGCAGTCATTCGCCGGCGAGCTCGAACTGCAGGCGAAGCGCTTCGATCGCGCGACGCCGTTGCTGCAGGCCGCGTTCGCTGCACATCCCGATTCGCACCGCGCGACCAACGGCCTGCTGCTGTTGTGGGAAGCCACCGGCAACACCGAAGAGACGCAGGCCACGCTCGACGGCGCGCTCGAAAAATCCCCGGAGCTGGATCACCTGTGGGTCGCGCGTCTGGCGATGGAAGGGTTCGGCAGCGAAGCGGCGACCGCGATCATCGCGCGCTGGAACGCGGCGCGTCCCGATCATCTGCCGGCCCTGCAGGCGCAGCTCGCGCTGGAATCGGGAACCGGCGCGCACGAGGCATCGGAAGCGACCGCGCGCAGGATCACCACGCTGCAGCCCGGCCACGGCAACGCCAACCAGTTGCTGTTCAACCGCCTGCTGGACCGCGATCCCGGCGCGGCCGTCACCTTCGTCGAAGGCCTGCTGCCGGCCGCAAGTCCACAGGCGCGCCTGATGCTGCGCCGCTGGATCGGCACGGCCCAGGACGCGGCGGATCGTCCGACCGACGCGATCGCGACGTGGCTCGACCTCAATGTCGAGGAAACGGCGCAGGTCGGTCTGCCCCCCGCGCTCACCGCCGCGCCGGCGAGCTGGCCCGAGCTGGCGACCGTCGAGGGCCCGCGGGCACCTGCGGTGTTCCTCTACGGCGCACCGGGCTCCCAGGTCGACCGCGTCGCCAACGCGCTGCAGCGCGCACTGCCCGAGTTCCGCGCGGACCGGTTCTCGAGCGCGGTCCAGGATCCGTTCCAGGACACCAACGTGCCGGCGCGCCTGACCCGGGGTGATTTCAGCGCCGCGCAGGTCGCGCACGGCTGGCTGTCGCAGCTGCCCGCACGCGGCATCGGCGCCAACGGCGCGGTCGTCGACTGGATCCCGTTCTGGGACAACGCCTGGTTGCTGGCGTTGCGTCCGCAGCTCCCGCAGGCGCGCCTGCTGTTCGCGCTGCGCGACCCGCGCGACATGCTGCTCGAGTGGTTCGCGTACGGCGCGCCGATGGCCTTGCGCATCACCGATGTCGACAGCGCCGCGCAATGGCTGGCCGCGCATCTGTCGCAGATCGCCGATGTGATCGAGCAGGACCTGTTCCCGCACACCGTCGTGCGCACCGACGCGCCGGGCGAGGATCTCGAACGTCTGGCCGCGCGCTTCGCCGAAGCACTCGGCGTGCCCGCGTTCCCGACGCCGCCTCGCGAACTGCTGGGTCCCGATCGCATTCCGGCCGGGCGCTGGCTCGCCTACCGCGAGGCACTGGCCGGCCCGTTCGCCGCACTGACGCCGGTTGCAGTGCGCCTGGGCTACCGTCAGGACTGATCCTTTTCCAGCGGAGACACCATGCGACTTCACAGCGACAGTTTCGAGCAGGGCCAGCCGATCGCGGCGACGTTCGCCGTCGGCGCGCCCGACGGCTTCGGCGCCAATCGCAACCCGCATCTCGCCTGGGACGACGTGCCCGCGGGTACGCGTTCGTTCGCGCTGCTGTGCCTCGATCCCGACGCGCCGACCGATCCGTCACTGGCGGGCAAGGACGGCGTCGAGATTCCGGTCGAACACCCGCGCGGCACCTTCGTGCATTGGGCGGTCGTCGATCTGCCGGCCGATCTGCGCACGATCGCCGAGGGCAGCGCCAGCGACGGCGTGACCAAGGGTGGCAAGCGCAATCCGCCGGGGCCCGACGGCGCGCGCCAGGGGCTCAACGACTACACCGGCTGGTTCGACGGCGATCCGGATCTGGCCGGCGACTGGTTTGGCTACGACGGCCCGTACCCGCCGCCGAACGACCTGCGCACGCACCGGTATTTCTTCCGCCTGTTCGCGCTCGATGTCACCACGCTCGACGTGCCGGAACGCTTCACCGCAGGCGACGTGCTGCGCGCGGTGCAGGGCCACGTGCTGGCGGAAACCACGACCTGGGGCAGCTATGCGCTGCATCCCAACCCTGCCAAGCCCTGATCCTGATCGGCGTTGCGATTGCCTTCGTCGCCAGTGACGTTGCTTGAGACCCATAGCCCCTCTCCCACGGGGAGAGGAGTTGGGGTGAGGGCAGCAGGTCGCTTGGACCTGGTGCACCGCGTCAGCGATCCACGCGCTCCGACTCCACCACCATATCCAGCACGTAAGCCTGTGATGGCGCATCGGCCGGCGGGTCGGCCACGTCGAAGCGCTGCACGCGCACGACGTTGCGCACGCCGTCCTCGAAGGTGAAGCCCTCGATATCCTGATACAGCGGCGTCCATTCGGCGTCGCCCGGCGAGCGCACGCCCTCGTCGTCGTACTGCACTTCGCGCGTCTGCAGGCAACGGTGATCGGGAATCAGCGGATGGCTACAGGCGACGCGCTCGGGCGCGACCTCCAGAAATACCGTCTCCCCTTCGCCACCGTAGCGGGTGGCCGGTGTGGGCACGCCTTCGAACACGAGCACGTCGCCATTCTCGAGCTGCAGCGTGAGCCGCGGCGGCTCACCGCCACGCAGCGCGATGCGATGCGTGCCGGGCAGACGCTGGCCGATCTCGCGCTCGCGTGCGGTCAGCTGCGGATCGGCGCAGGCCATCATCGTCGAGATCACCTGGTCGACCGTCAGGCGGTCGTCGTCGAGCGCCACGTTCGCGCCCATACGGTTGCAGGTATTCGACACGCTCAGACCGCGATCGGTGAAATCCAGCTGCAGCGCTTCGCCGTCACCATCGAGCAGGGCGTCGATGCGTGCGCCGTCGCTGCTCGTCGCATCGACCAGACGCCAGTGATAGGCCGCAAGCGTTTTCGCATGATCGGCGGGCGCGGCGTCGGGGATCGCATCGGCGGCGGCCTGCGTGGGCGGCGCGGCGGCGCCTTCCGGCGGTGTGGACCCGCCGCAGGCGGCCAGGGCGAGTGGCAACAACAACATCAGGGGGCGGCGCATCGGCGTCTCCTCGGTGCGGAACGGGCCGGTCAGCTTAGCGGGCGGCTCCGGAACGCGCCGTGTCGGCAGGCGCGCGTTCCGTGCTCGAAGCGATGTCGATTTTCGATGCCCCGGTGCGTCGTTCCCATGACACCGCCAGCCGGCGGCCTTTCGAAGAGACGCCGATGCGCATCGATCCCTACCTGTACTTCGACGGCACCTGTGCCGACGCGTTCATGGCCTACGCCGCCGTGCTCGGCGGCGAACCGGTGCTGATGCCCTACAGCGACGCGCCGCCCGTCTCCGACAGCGCACCCAGCGCGCCCGATCGCATCATGTATGGCCATCTCGCGATCGGAGACCAGTTCCTGATGGCGTCCGACGTGCCGCCGGGCACGCCGCTGCCGGCGGCGCCCCACACGTTCGTCAATCTGGGCGTCGACAGCGACGCGGAGGCCGAGCGCATCTTCGCCGCGCTGTCGGACGGCGGTGAGGTGCGTGCACCGATGGCCGAGACCTTTTTCGCACACCGCTTCGGCATGGTCGTCGACCGCTTCGGCACCGGGTGGATGGTGATGCGTTCGAAGCAAGGCTGCTGAATTTCACCGTATCCAACAACAGGAACACCGCCATGCACCGACCTCAGATCTACGTGAATCTTCCGGTCGAAGACCTCGACCGCAGCGTGCGCTTCTTCACCGCGCTCGGCTTCCAGTTCAATCCACAGTTCACCGACGAGAACGCGACCGCGATGATCATCGGCGACGACAGCTTCGTCATGCTGCTGGTCAAGCCGTTCTTCCAGAGCTTCACGAAATTGCCGCTGCCACCGCCGGGCCATGTCGGCGCGATCATCGCGCTGTCGCAACCCGATCGCGCCGCGGTCGATGCGATCGTCGACAAGGCGCGTGCCGCAGGTGGCACGGTCACCGCCGAACCGGTCGATCACGGCTTCATGTACCAGCACGGCTTCGCCGACCCCGACGGCCATCTGTGGGAGGTGATGCACATGGACATGGCCGCGTTCCCGAACGCATGAGTACGCGAACGTGCGCGCCGCAGCCGCTCTTCGCACGCGCGCGAGTCCCCCGCCGCAGCGCGGCTTGCCGTGCGGCGCGGGGGGTGCTGTCATCGCCGCCCATGGACACGGCCACGCTGCACCGTACGATCGAAACGCTCTGGCGCGACGAGGTGCCGAAGATCATCGGTGGCCTGATGCGCGTGGTCCGCGATCTCGATCTCGCCGAGGAACTGGCGCAGGACGCGCTGGTCGCCGCGCTCGAACGCTGGCCGCAGGACGGCCTGCCCGACAATCCGGGCGCGTGGCTGATGACCACCGCGCGTAACCGCGGCATCGACCGCCTGCGTCGCGGCCAGCGCCGCGACGCGCACCACGCCGAACTCGCACGCGAGATCGAGCAGGCGCAGCGCGAATCCGATGCGCGCGCGCAGGACGCGCTCGACGACGTGATCGGTGACGACGTGCTGCGGCTGATGTTCGTCGCCTGCCATCCGGCGCTGACCGTCGAATCGCAGGTCGCACTGACGCTGCGCCTGATCGGCGGTCTGACCACCGACGAGATCGCACGCGCGTTTCTGGTGCCCGAAGCGACGATCGCCCAGCGCATCGTGCGCGCCAAGAAAACCATCTCGAACGCCGGCACGCCGTTCGAGCTGCCGCAGCGCGCGGACCTGCCGCCGCGGCTGTCGGCGGTGTTGCACGTGCTGTATCTGGTGTTCAACGAAGGCCACGCCGCCAGCAGCGGCGACGACTGGGCGCGTCCCGATCTGTGCGCCGAAGCGCTGCGGCTGGTGCGGGTGCTGGCGGCGCTGATGCCGCGAGAAGCCGAGGTGCATGCGCTGGTCGCATTGATGGCGCTGCAGGCGTCGCGGCTCGATGCTCGTACCGATGCCGACGGTCATCCGGTGCTGTTGCCCGACCAGGATCGCACGCGCTGGGATCGCGGCTTGATCGATGCGGGACTCGCGGCATTGGCGCAGGCACAGACCGCGCGCGCCACCGCGACGCCCGGCGGCTACGAACTGCAGGCCGCGATCGCCGCCTGCCACGCGCTCGCGCCCGCCGCGGAGAACACTGACTGGGCACGCATCGCTGCGCTGTATGGCCAACTGCTCGCGCTGACGGGCTCACCGGTGGTCGCGCTCAACCGCGCGGTCGCGATCGGGATGGCCGCCGGCCCAGCAGCTGCATTGCCACTGGTCGATGCGTTGTCCGGCGACGACGCGCTGGCCGACTACCACCTGCTGCCGGGCGTGCGCGGCGATCTGCTGGCGAAGCTGGGGCGGCACGCGGATGCGGCGGATGCGTTCGAACGCGCGGCCTCGCTGGCGCGTAATCCGCGCGAGCGGGACTGGCTCTGTGCGCGTGCGACGGAATGTCGTGCGAAGAAGTCCGCTTGAGCCCTCCCCCGCGTGCGGGGAGGGTTGGGTGGGGGCGAACGTTCCGCATGCATCGAAATGATCCGGGCGACACCTCGATCTATCGCACTATTCGATATCGCCAGCGCTGACGGATTGCCCCCACCCAACCCTCCCCCGTAGAACGGAGGAGGGCTTCAGAGCGCTCAATCCCGCAGATACACCGGTGAGCGCCGCGGCCATGCGGCCAGCAGCGCCCACAGCCCGCCGACGCCCGCGACCCAGGTCGCGACCGGCAGGCCGACGAAGCTCGGCCCACCTGCTTCCAGCGCGTACAGCACCGCGGCGACGATCAGCAGGCCGACGCCGAGGATCGCGGCGACCATGCGTTTCTGCATGCCCTGCATCGTCGCGGTCAGCGCAGCGAGATCGTCGGAACGCATGCGCAGTTCGTGGCGGCCTTCGACCTGCTGCTTGAGCCAGCCGTGCAGCAGGCGCGGCATGTCGGGTGCCTGGGTGATCAGTTCCGGCAGGCGGTCGCGGAATTCGCGGCCCAGACGCTGCGGGCTGTAGCGTTCGACAAGGATGCGTTCGAGCACCGGCCTGGCGACCGCCCAGATGTCGAGCTTCGGGTCGAGCAGGCGGCCGATGCCTTCGATGCTCAGCAGCGTCTTCTGCAGCAGGATCAACTGCGGCTGCAGGGTGAGCTGGTAGCGCTGCGCGGTGCGGAACAGTTTGCCGAGCACTTCGCCGAGCGAGATCTCCGACAGCGGCCGGGTGAAATACGGTTCGCACACCGAACGCACCGCGGCTTCGAGTTCGTCGATGCGGATGTGCCCCGGCATCCAGCCGGCCTGGATGTGCAGTTCGGCGATGCGCCGGTAATCCTGGCGGAAGATCGCCATGAAGTTCTCGGCGAGGTAGTACTGATCCTCGCGCGAGAGCTGGCCCATGATGCCGAAATCCAGCGCGATGAAGCGTGGATTGGTCTTGCGGTCCGGGTCCACCCAGATGTTGCCGGCGTGCGCGTCGGCGTGGAAGAAGTTGTCGCGGAACACCTGCGTGTAGAACACGCGCACGCCCTTGGCCGCGAGCGCCTTACGGTCGATCCCGGCCGCGTCGAGCGCGGCGATGTCGTCGCTGGGAATGCCGTGCACGCGCTCAAGCGTGAGCACGCGCTGGGTCGTGCGTTCCCACACCGGCGCGGGCACGTAGAGATCCTGCGAACCGGTCCAGAACCGGCGCAGCACTGACGCGTTCGCGCCCTCACGCTGGAGGTCGAGTTCGGCGGCCAGCGTGTTCTCGATCTCGGCCACGACTTCGCGCGGGCGGATCTTGTCCGCATTGGGATGCGTGCGGTCGACCAGCGCGGCGAGGTTCTTCAGCAGCGCGATATCGGCGGCGATCTGCTTCTCGATCGTGGGGCGCAGCACCTTGACCACGACCTCGCGACGCGGATTGCGATCGTCGGCCGGCAGCGTCGCCGCGTGCACCTGGGCGATCGACGCCGACGCCAGCGGTGTGGTGTCGAAGGCCTCATAGGCCAGCGCGATCGGCATGCCGAGTTCGCGCTCGATGATCGCCTGCGCCTGCGCGCCGTCGAAAGGCAGCACGCGGTCCTGCAGCAGGGCGAGATCGTCGACGATGTCCGGCGGTACGAGATCGCGGCGGGTCGACAGGATCTGCCCGAACTTGACGAAGATCGGCCCGAGTTCCTGCAGCGCCAGACGCAACCGCGCGCCCCGCGACTGCGCGGCGATGTCGGCCGAGGCACGCGGCACGAACGGGCGCGCAAGCTTGAGCCAGCGCTCGGCCGGCGTGTCGTTGAGCAGATCGTCGAGACGGTAGCGCAGCAGCACACGGCCGATACGCGAGGCGCGCAGCAGACCCTTCATGCAGCCGGCCCGCGCGACAGACGCGACACGCGCGCCGCGAGTCGCTCGACGTCATCACGCAACACGTCGACGTCGTCGTTGAAGGCTTCGAGTTCGTCGCGGCCGAGCACGTCGCGCGATTCCTCGGTCACGTACTCCACCGCGCTTTCAGTCAGCGTGCGGCCCAGGCCCTGCGCCTGCTGCAGCGCACTGGCGAACGCGTTGGCGACCTGCACGCCGATCACCTCGCCGAAGACTGCGACGAACGGCTTTTGCCAATCCGGATCGAAACGCCCGGCGAGCTTCTGCAGCCGGCGCGCGAGTTCGGCATCACCTGACACCCGCACCTTGCCGATCGGCGGCGCGTCGTCGCGGCGCAGGAACGGCAGCTGCGACAGCACGCCGGCGATTGTCGTGCGCACGGCGAGATCGGGCTCCACCGCGTCGTCGACCGGACCGACGCGAAGGCGCTCACCGTCGACGCGCAGTTCCAGCGCGATCGGCGGCGAGGCGAGGGTCAGCGCGATGCGTTGCCCGTCGAGTCCGGCGAGCGCGGTGCGCGTGTCGGCATCGAGCGCGAGCGCCTGGTTGAGCGCGGTTTCCAGCGCGCGTCCGGCGATCGGCTTGAGCGCCGCGAAAGGAGAAGGAGGGAATCCGGCCATGGCCGCATTGTAGCGGTCCATTCCGTGGCGCTACGCGCAATGCGCGAGGGACATTGGCGCGTGCGAAGGTCGGCGCGTCCCCAAAAGAAAACGCCCGCCGGAAGGCGGGCGTTTCGAATCACGTATCGGGCTGGGACGTTACGGTCCGCGGCCACGCAGCATCGAGATCACGGCCAGGATCAGGAACACGACGAAGAGGATCCAGGCGATGTTGGTGGCGGCGCCGGCGACACCACTGAAGCCGAGAACACCGGCAATGATGGCGACGACAAGAAAAATGACTGCATAACGAAGCATGGGTGGTCTCCTGATTCCCGTGAGCGGTTCGGGGGTCACCCTATGCCCGGCGGAGTCGCGATCAGGTGACGGTCAGGTACCTGTCCACGAATCTTTCAGCCGGGTGAGTCCTTCGTGAAGAGTGACCCGCGGGACGTAGCCGAAGTCGCGCGTCGCCGGCGCCATGTCGTACCAGTGCGTGGTGCTCAACTGCTCGGCGAGGAAGCGTGTCATCGGCGGCTCACCCTGCAAACGCAGCAGCGGCCAGACCGATTCACAGATCGCACCGATTGCATACGCCGCGCCGAACGGAAGTGTCCTGGTGACCTGCGGCGCACCGGCGGCGGCGAGCAGCGCATTGACGATCTCGCGCACCGTCGTCGGCTCGCCATTGCTGATGAAGTAGGCACGGCCGGCGCAGGCCGCGCCCGGCGCCAGATGGTCGAAGGCATCGAAATGCGCCTGCGCCGCGTTGTCGATGTATGTGGTGTCGATGCGGTTCTCGCCGTCGCCGACGAAACGCAGACGCCCGGCCCGCGCACGTTCGACCAGTCGCGGCAGCAGTTGCTGATCGCCCGGCCCCCAGATCAGCCGCGGCCTGAGCGCGACGGTCGCGAGGTCCGGTCCGTTCGCCGCGAGCACCGCCTGCTCGGCGATCTTTTTGGTCGTCGCGTACGGTGCCTTGAAGTCTTCGCCATAGGGCACGGTGTCTGCGGTGCCGCCTTCAACCGGATGCGTCGCCCGATGGGTCACGCTCGGCGTCGACGTGTAGACCAGCCGGCTGATGCCGTGCGCGCGGCAGGCCTCGAGCACGTTCTGCGTGCCGACGACGTTGGCCTGGTGATAACTATCAAAGCTGCCCCAGGCGCCGGCCTTGGCCGCGTTGTGGAAAATCGCGTCCATGCCCTGCGCCGCAGCGCGTACCGCGTCCGCATCGGCCAGATCGCCACGCACCTGGCGCACGCCGATCGCATCGAGCTCGGGGTAGTGCCCGCGATTGAAGCTGGTGACATCAAAGCCGCGTTCGACGAGGCCGCGGCACAGCGCCTGACCGAGGAAGCCGCCGCCGCCGGTGACCAGGATCCGCATTGCCGACTCCACACGCTGCAGGGCCGCACACGATAGCGAGGCGCGCCCGGATTGGCGACGCGGCGACGCGATCGACAGACGCAAGTCGCTGATCCGCCTGCACTTCAGAATTCTTCATTCGCGTATCAGGCACTTCATCCGGGAACGCGGTGCAGTGCGGCTCCCTCGATCGGAGTCCATCCATGCATCCCCTGTCCCGCCTCGCCCTGTCCGCGCTGCTTGCCCTGTCCGCAGCGCACGTCGCCGCCGCTACACCCTCGCCCGTCACCGACTGGCCGGTCGCCGATGCCGGCGCACGCGGCTGGAAGACCGAGCGTCTCGCCGCGCTGGATGCCGCCATCGCCGGCGGTGAGGCGCCGGATACCACCAGCGTGCTGGTCGTCCATCGCGGTGCGCTGATCCACGAGGCCTACTTCAATGGCGCCGACCGCGAGACGCTTCACAACACCCGATCGCTGACCAAGAGCGTGACCGCGTTGCTGGTCGGCGCAGCGATCGACCGCGGGCTGATCGACGGCGTCGACGCTCCGGTGCTCAACTTCTTTCCCGATCGCACGCCGGCCCACCCGGGCGCGTTCAAGACCGCGACGACGGTCGAAGACCTGCTGACGATGAGCGCGCAGTGGGAATGCGACGACAACAACGAATTCTCGTCCGGGCACGAAGAGCGGATGTACGTCAGCGCCGACTGGATCCAGTTCGCGCTCGATCTGCCACAGCGTGGCTACCCGGCGTGGACCACGCGTCCGGCCGACAGTCCGCATGGACGCGCCTTCGCCTACTGCACGGCCAATGCGTTCCTGCTCGGCGCGATCGTCGAACGCGCAAGCGGCCTGTCGCTGGAACGCTTCGCGGCCGACGTGCTCGAGCGCCCGCTGGGCATCCAGGCCGCACGCTGGCACCGCTCATCTGACGGCACCGGCATGGGCGGTGGCGGCACGGAATACCGCAGCCGTGATCTGGCGAAATTCGGACAGCTGATCGTCGATGGCGGTCGTTGGCACGACCGGCAGATCGTGTCGGCCGACTGGGTGCGGGCGATGGCGCAGGTGCACGCGCAGACGCCCTTCGATGCCGACTACGGCTACCAGATGTGGCGCTTCCCGTTCAAGGCGGGCGACCGGCAGGTGCACGCCTGGGCGATGTCCGGCAACGGTGGCAACTACGTGTTCGTGGTGCCGGAATCGCAGCTGGTCGTGGTGATCACCCGCACCCGCTACAACCAGCGCGGCATGCATGCCGAGTCGCAGAAGCTGTTCGCCGATTACGTGCTCAGCGCGATGCCGTGACCGCATCGTCGGGCAGCCGGCCGGACGCCTGCACCGCAGCGCGTTCGGCCGCGAGCGCCGTGTCGATACGACGCAGTGCGTCATCGAAAGCCGGTGCGGTGCGCAGATCCGCGAACAGCGGTGAGACACGCAGGTAACCGGCATTGCGGAAGCCGGCGGTGACCGCGGCCTCGAGTGCATCGAGCGCTGCGGGTGTGTCGCCGGCCTGCGACTGCAGCAAGGCGGCTTCGACGCCGTCGAAGGGCTCGGCGCCGCTGGCCAGTCCGGCGCGCAATGCGTCGGCACGCGCGCGCAGCGTGGCGGCATCGGGCAGCGGCGCCGCGCCAACGCGCCACGCCATCGTCTCGGGCAGGCTGGCGTGGGGCCTGAGCGCACGCGCCCGCAGCACGGCATCGCGTGCCGCGTCGGGTTCGCCGCGCGACAGGGCGAGTTCGGCGGCCAACAGGTGCAGGCCGGCATGCTCGGTGCCGCGCGACATCGCCTGGGTCAAGGCGGTGTGCGCCTCGTCGAGACGCCCGTGTTCGTAGAGAAACGTGGGCCAGGCCAGATTGGAGAACACGTTGTCCGGATACAGCTGGAAGCTGCGCCGGTACCGCGCCTCGGCCGCGGCGGTGTAACCGAGCAGATCGAGGTTCGAGGCGATCTGCAGTTCGAGGAAGCGCACTGTCGCCGGCGCGCGCACGTCCAGATTCGCGGCCAGCGCTTCGGCGATATGGCCCTGGCGTGCCTGCAGATACGCAGCCGACGCGCGGCTGCCGTCGGCAGTGGGATCCAGCTCCACGGCGCGTGTGTAGCCGGCGAGCGCCGCGGTGATCTCGCCGCGGCAATCGTGCGCGTAGGCGAGCGCCGCATGCGCGGCCGCGACATCCGGTTCCCGCGCGATCACCGTCTCGGCCAGCGCCAGTGCCTGCGCCGCGTCGTCGGCGCTGCCGCTGTAGAGACACAGGCGTGCGCTGTAGGCACGGCTCAGACCGAGCTGCGCCCCGGTGTCGTCCGGCGATTCCTGCAGGCGCTGGCGGTACAACGCGATGGCGCGTTCGTTGTTCGCGGGCTGGCCGATGGCGGCGTAGTACGCAGCGCGTTCCAGCAGCGGCGAAGCGACCGGTGCCGCCGGCCGTGGCCATTGCCACCAGAGCAGCGCACCCAGCAACGACAGTGTCAGCGCCGACGCCAGGGCGAAGCGCAGGGCACGCGGTCGTCGGGAGGACACGGCCGCAGGTGCCTGCAGCGGGTCTTCGATCAGCGGTTCGCTGCACAGCTGATAGCCCTGCCCGCGCACCGAGCGCAGATAGCGCGGCTGCCGGCCATCGTCGCCCAGGGCCTGACGCAGCAGCCGCACGCGCTGGGTGACGGTTTCTTCGCCCACGTGCGCAGGCGCCCACACGCGATCGATCAGTTCGTCGAAGCCGACCACGCGCGTGCCCTGCCCCAGCAGCACATGCAGCAGCCGGAAGCTGAGGCCGGCCACATCCAGCACCTGTCCGTCATCGCGGACAACGCGTTGCCGCGCGACATCGATGCGCAGATCGTCGAGCCGGTACTGCGCAGGCGCGGTGTCAGCCGACACGCGTCGCCGCCCACACGGCGAGGGTCTCGCGGCCGATCTTGGCGTTGTGGCGGATGTCGACCGGGAAGCCGGGATGGAACAGCACGCGCTCGATGCGCCCGGTGTGGACGAAGCCTTCGCCGATGTGGCGCAGTTCGTCGGCGATGCGCGCCTGTTCGCTCTTCGCGACACCAGCCTCCAGCTCCACGCACAGCACCGGCGTCTGCGCACCTTTCGGGCCGACACCGACCAGCGCCGTGCGCTTCACGTCGGCGTGTACGTTGAACACCGGCTCGACCTGTTCGGTGCACAGCGTGCCGGTGGCGGTCACCACGCGGTGGCCCTTGCGGCCGCAGAACCACAGCCGGCCCTCGGCATCGAAGTAACCGAGGTCGCCCATGCGATGGACGATGCGCGTGCTGCCGGTGTCGAGCCCTCCCCCGTCTACGGGGGAGGGTTGGGTGGGGGCAACCTCGACCCGCTCGCGAATCTTCGCCAGCCGCGTCTGCGCATCCCGGTTGAAATAGGTATCGGTGGCGCTGGGGCCGGCCACGGTGATCTCGCCGATGGTGCCGGGTGGCGCGAGTAGATCGTCCGACCATTCCGGAATGGCGTCGTCGTCGACACGGATGATGCGCACCTCGTTCGGCGGCACCGGTCGGCCCACGCAGGTCCCGGCGCCGTGTTCGGTGCGCGTGCGCAGCGCCAGCAGCTCGCGGCCTTCGACGACAGCGACCGGTAGGCATTCCGTCGCGCCGTACGGCGTCCAGAAGCGGGCGTCGTCGGGCAGCAGTTCGAGGATTTTGGCGACCGTGTCCGGCGGCACCGGCGCGCCGGCCGAGGTCACGCGGCGCAAGGTCGGCAGCGGCTGGCCATGCTTCGCGAGCACACCCATCAATGCGGGGGATCCGAACAGCTGGTCGACGCCGAAGCGTTCGATCGCCGCATGCAGCTTGCGCGGATCGGCCTTTGCGGGCCGGGTCGGATCCATGTCCGGAATGATGGAGGTCAGCCCCAGCGCGGGATCGAACAGCGCGAACGGCGGGAACGTCGGCAGGTCGACACCGCCGGCGCCGATGCCGAACGCCTCGCGCAGCATGTCGATCTGCGCGGCGAAATGGCGATGGCGGTAGACCACGCCCTTGGGCACGCCGGTCGAGCCGCTGGTGAACAGGATCGCCGCGACATCGTCGCCGGCCGTCGCGGCGAGTTGCGGGCCGGCGCCGGCGCCGGCGCGTTCGACGTCGGCCAGCGTCGCGTCGCTGAGCAGCGCCCAGCGCCCGGTGGTGATGCGCACGCGCGCCGACTTCGCCCAGCCCAGCAGCACCCGCGCACAATGCGCCAGCGGAAGGCCGATGAAGGCGTCGGCGCCGGCTTCGTCTAGGCACTGCTTCAGCGCGCGCTTGTCGATGCCCGGATCGACTAGCACCGGCACCGCGCCGGCCTTGAACAGGGCGAACATCAGCAGGAAGAACTCGGGCGTCGGCCGCACCATCAGCACCGTGCGCGTGCCGCGGACGATGCCGCGCGCGGCGAGTCCGGCGGCGATTGCATCGCTGCGCGTATCGAGCGCGCCGTAGGTCAATGCATGCGCATCGCCGTAGCGGCCATCGGGGCCGGGGCAGCGCATCGCGATGCGATCGGGTGCAGCGTTCGCCAGCCGCGGCAACGCGGCGGCGATATTGACCGTGGCGGCCCGGGGAGAAGTGTCGACATCCATCGCGCAGAGGATACCGGCAGCCACACACGCACCGGCCGCGGCGGCTACGATGGCGGCCTCACGATTCGAGACCCTGCCATGCGCGCGACTTCCGGCCGTCCGTCCCTGTTCCGCATCCAGGCCGCCCTGCTGATGCTCGCGCTGCTGGTCCTGCTCCCCGGCTGCGCCAGCACCCGCAAGCAGAGCACCGCGCTCGAACGCGCGCAGTACGCGTGGACCGGCGCGGTGCGCTGGAACGACATGAAGACCGCCTGGCAGCTGGTCGATCCCGACTACCGCACCGCGCATCCGGTCAGCGAGCTGGATTTTGCCCGCTACGAACAGGTGCAGGTCACCGGCTACCGCGAAACCAGCGCCACCGCCGGAGCGGAAGAGGCGGTGCGCGAGATCCAGATCGGCGTGGTCAACCGCCACACCATGGCCGAGCGCACCGTGCGCTACACCGAGCGCTGGCGCTGGGACGCCACCGCGGGTACCTGGTGGATCGTCGACGGCCTGCCGGACTTATGGGCCGGCGAATGACCCCGCAAAACCGGCGTTCGGCGCCCGCCGCCGGGCGGTCGCGGTGGTGTGCGACAATCGCCGCCCGCCGACGCACCGCGATCCATCCGTGAATTTCGAAGAACTTCTGGCCTTCCTGGGCCGCAACCAGATGCTGTCGCTGATCCTCGCCGCATTGACGGTGGCGATCGTCTTCAATGAGATCTCGCGCCTGTTCCGAGGCTTCAAGGCCCTGCGTCCGGCCGAGCTGACCGTGCTGGTCAACCGCGACAACGCGCTGGTCGTCGACCTGCGCCCCGCCGCCGACTTCAACAAGGGCCACATCCCGGGTTCGAAGAACGTGCAGATGAGCCAGTTCGATCCCGAGAGCAAGCAGCTCGCGCCTGCCAAGGCCCTGCCGGTGGTGCTGGTCTGCAAGACCGGCAGCACCGCCAGCGACGCCGCCAAGCGCCTGAAGAAGGCCGGCTTCGAGAACGTCTACGTGCTCGACGGCGGCATCGGCGGCTGGCTGCAGGCCGATCTGCCGCTGGCCAAGGGCCGCGGCTGAGCGCAGCAGTCCCGTCTTGACGGAATGCCATAATCGGCAATCCGTCTCACCCAACATTTTTTGCCGGAGTCGATTTACATGTCCGAAGAACAGGCCACCAACGGCGCCAATGGCGCAGCCCCGGCACAGCCGGCCGGCGCGCAGTTCAGCGTCGAGAAGATCTACGTCAAGGACGTCTCGTTCGAGTCGCCCAAGTCGCCGGCGGTCTTCAATGAGCAGGCCCAGCCGCAGCTCAACATGAATCTCAACCAGAGCGTGCAGCGCGTCGGCGACAACGCGTTCGAAGTCGTGCTGGCGATCACCCTGACCTGCACCACGGGCGAGGACAACGCCAACACGGTGTACGTGGCCGAAGTGAAGCAGGCCGGTGTGTTCGGTCTGGCCGGTTTCGACGGCAACACCCTCGATGCGCTGCTCGGCACCCAGTGCCCGAACGTCCTGTACCCGTATGCCCGCCAGCTGATCGGCGAATTGATCCAGGCCGGAGGCTTCCCGCCGTTCCTGCTGCAGCCGATCAACTTCGACGCGCTCTATGCCGAAGGCCTGCGTCAGCGCGGCCAGCCGGGCAACGAGCAGCCGACGACCGATCAGATCGGCAACGCCTGAGCGTGACCGACCGCAAGACCGCGGTCGCGGTACTGGGCGCGGGCTCCTGGGGGACCGCGCTCGCCTCGCTGATCGCACGCAACGGGCACCCCACCACGCTGTGGGGCCGTAACGCGGAACAGATCGAGGCGATCGACCAGCGCCATGAAAACCCGCGCTACCTGCCGGGCATCCCGCTGCCGCACAACCTGCGCGCGACCACCGATCTGGCCCGTGCCCTCGACGGCGTCGGCCTGATCCTGGTCGTCGTGCCGTCGCACGCATTCGCCGAGACCCTGGAACTGCTGGCGCCGCTGCGTCCGGCAGGCGTTGGCGTGTCGTGGGCAACCAAGGGTTTCGAACCCGGCTCGGGTCGATTCCTGCATGAAGTCGCAGGCGCCCTGGTGGGCGAAGACGTGCCGCTGGCCGTCGTCACCGGCCCGTCGTTCGCCAAGGAAGTCGCATCCGGCCTGCCGACTGCGATCACCGTGCAGTCCGACGATGCCGGCTTCGCGCAGACCGTCGCCGACGTGCTGCACGGCCCGACGTTCCGCGCCTACACCGGCACCGACATGCGCGGCGCCGAACTCGGCGGGGCGATGAAGAACGTGCTCGCCGTGGCCACCGGCGCCGCCGACGGCATGGAGCTGGGCCTCAACGCCCGCACCGGCCTGATCACCCGCGGCCTCAATGAAATGCTGCGCCTCAACCAGGCGATCGGCGGTCGTGCGGAAACTCTGATGGGTCTCGCCGGTCTCGGCGATCTGGTACTGACCTGTTCCGGCGACCTGTCGCGCAACCGCCGTCTGGGCCTGGCGCTCGGTCGTGGCGAGAAGCTCGAAGACGCGGTCCGCGCGATCGGCCAAGTGGTCGAATCGGTGCAGACCGCCGACGAAGTCATGCGTCTGGCCGAGCGTCACGGCATCGAACTGCCGATCTCAAGCAACGTCCGCGCCGTGCTGCATGGCGAGATGACTCCGGCCGAAGGTCTGGCGCGTTTGATGGCGCGCGAGCAGAAGCCCGAATTTGAATAACGGGCCGTAGCCCGCTCGAAGCCCATCTGCTGTTGAGCTTTGGGCAGCGTCGTGTCTCAGTTGGCGGAAACTCAATACCTCTCCCTCTGGGAGAGAGCTTGCCCCGGACCTGATCCGGGGTCGACGCGCTAGCGCGTCGGGTGAGGGCGAGGCTTTGCCAGAAGCGCCGAAAGCCCCCTCATCCGCGCTCCGGGCACCTTCCCCCGTAGGGGGAAGGACAAAGCAGTGGGCGCCGCGAGCTTCCGCTGGAATCCGTCGACCGCTTCGACCCCAAAAAAGAACCCGGCCATTGCTGGCCGGGTTCTGACGGTTTCCGGGAGAGAGAGACGCGCCGGGGAAGCGCTGGGGACCGGAAACCGCGGGGGAGCGGTGTGGCGCTTACCAGGTCAGACGCGGACCCACGAACCACTGGGTGTCGCCACCCTTGATCAGCTTGATGTCGCCGGCGACGCCGAAGTTCGGGTTGAACTTCCACTGCGCGCCGAGGCGGCCGTAGAACTCGCTGTCGAAGCCGCTGTCGAGATCCTCGTACCCAGCCAGTGCGTAGCCTTCCAGCGCCGGCAGCAGCGCGGTGCGCGCGCCGACTTCGACCGAATAGCCGTCGGCATTGATGCCGCGGCCGAAGTCGAGCTTCTGGTAGGCCACGCGGGTCAGCAGGTCGGTGCGCGGCGACACTTCGTGGTTGTAGCCGACGCCCAGACGCCACTGGTCGCGGTCGAGCGGGCTGTTGTCGACGCTCTCGCGGGTGTAGTCGCCGAAGGCGTGGAAATTCGGGAGGAACGCGGCAGAACCGCGGATCGACCAGCCGTCGGAATCGACGTCACGGTTGACCGGGGCGATGTCGGACTTGCCGGCCGAGTAGCCGCCTTCGACGTAGTTGTAGGACAGGCCTTCGGCGGCATTCGCGGCGAAGGGAAGCGCAGCGGCGAGGGCTGCGATCGACAGAAGGCGCTTCATTCGGGTGTCTCTCTCCGGCCAGTCTCTACGTGTAGTCCGGCTCTTATGGGTTCTGCTGATGAAAATGCCGGCCCGGGTGACAGGGAGGGGATGCGCTTCGAGGGGAGGGGAAGCACGGTCACCCGGGCCGGTAAACGCATTCTCGACCTGCGCGTGCAACCCGCGCTGAATATTGAACTCGCAAGTACAGGAACTTTTGGCGTGGTGTTCAGGTCGCGGTGCAACCGTTTCCAACTTGCTCGCTTCCGGCCTGCAGTCGATGCCGGACCGGCTGTGCCGGGCGTACGTCGCCGGCGTATTACTGGCAGCCGGCGTACCCGTGCTGCCGCCAGGCCTCGAACACCACCACCGCGACCGCATTCGACAGATTGAGGCTGCGGTTGCCCGGCTGCATCGGCAGGCGCAGACGCTGGCCGTCGGGTACGCGGCCGAGCACTGCGTCAGGCAGCCCGCGGGTCTCGCTGCCGAACAGGAAGGCATCGCCCGGCGCGAACGCAGGCGCGTCGAAGCGGACGCTGTTACGCGTGCTCAGTGCGAACAGGCGCGTGGGCTGGATCGCCGCGAGCGCCGCATCGAGATCGTCATGCACCTGCAGCGTCGCGTACTCGTGGTAGTCGAGGCCGGCGCGGCGCAGGTTGCGGTCGTCGAGATCGAAACCCAGCGGCCGCACCAGATGCAGCCGCGCGCCGGTGTTGGCGCACAGGCGGATCACGTTGCCGGTGTTGGGCGGAATCTCGGGCGTGTGCAGGATGACGTCGAACATGGGCCGGACCGGGCTGCGGGCCGGCCATTGTCGGTCACCAGGGGAGCGTCGCGCCGGTCCAGTCGAGGAAGCGGCCGCTGTCGTCGGGGCCGAGGCCGTCGATGACCTTGCGCAGGCCGGCGACCGAATCCTCCGCCACTTCGCTGGCCTGGGCGCCGCCCATGTCGGTCTGCACCCAGCCCGGATGCAGGGCGACGACGACGATGCCGCGCTCGTGCAGGGCGTGCGCCAACTGCACGGTCGCCATATTCTGCGCGGCCTTGCTGATCGCGTAGCTCGGCGTGCCGAAGCGCGCGGTGTTGGCGATCGAACCCAGTTGCGAGGACAGGTTGGCGACACGTGCGCCATCGATGAGCAGCGGCGCCAGTGCCTGGGTCAGCAGCAACGGACCGGTGACATTGGTGCGCAGGCTGTCGTCGAGCGTGTCGGCGGTCAGCGTGCCGAAGCGCTCGCCGCTGTGCAGCACGCCGGCGTTGTTGATCAGCACCCCGATGCGCGCGTCCTCGCCCGCGGCGAGCGGCCATTCGCGCACCAGCTCGTCGCACGAACGGGCGTCGCCGACATCCAGCGGCAGCACCTTCAGATGGCCGGGATGTTCCGCGGCGAGCGTGTTGAGCGCAGTCGCCTTGCCGGGCTGGCGGCAGGTCGCGACGACGCGGACGCCGTCGGCCAGCAGCTGGCGGACGAATTCGAGGCCGAGGCCGCGGTTGGCGCCGGTGACGAGGGTCCAGTGGGTCATGGCTGTGCCTTGGGAAAACCGGGCTTCGATGCTAGCGGGCGGGTCGTGAGGATCGGACGGGCGAGGCCGCGCAGAGCACTGGCGCATGGCCAGACCAAAGCAGGTCCGCGATCTGCTCCTTCCCCCACGCGCGCGGGGTGAGAGCGACTCGCTTGCGCGGCACCGCCGCGCGAGTCGATCGAACGACCGGCGCGCTGCGCCGGGCCGGACAGGCCGGGATGGGGGCGAACGCCCGGATCACGGCAGAAACAGATCGCACGCGGTGCAGATGCCTCGAATCCGGACACCCGTCAGCTTGGCCGTTCGCCCCCACCCAACCCTCCCCCGCAGCGCGGGGGAGGACTTAGCTCCGCTACGACGATCGCCTGGACCGCAAGCAGAGACCCCACCATGACCTGCGGCCCGTGCCGAAGGCACTGCCGCTGGCTACGATGCGGGTCCAATCCCGCCCGAACTGCAAGGACCGGCATGTCCGTCGACCGTCTCCGTACCGCTCCGACCCGCCCGCGCGCGGCCCTGCTCGCGCTGGCCACCGGCCTCGCCCTGTCTGGCATCGCGGCCGCGCCTATGGCGCTTGCCGCACCGCCCGCCCAGGCCGCCGGCGTCGACATTCCGTACGAGACCTTCACCCTGCCCAACGGCCTGCGCGTGGTGGTGCACACCGACCGCAAGGCGCCGATCGTCGCGGTCAACATCTGGTACCACGTGGGCAGCAAGGATGAGCCCGCCGGTCGCAGCGGCTTCGCGCACCTGTTCGAGCATCTGATGTTCCAGGCCAGCGAGAACCACGACGGCGAGTTTTTCGATCCCTTCAAGCAGGTCGGCGTGACCGACCAGAACGGCACCACCAACACCGACCGCACGAACTACTTCCAGAACGTGCCGACCACCGCGCTCGACATGGCGCTGTGGATGGAATCCGACCGCATGGGCCACCTGCTCGGCGCGGTCGACCAGGGCGCGCTCGACGAGCAGCGCGGCGTGGTGCAGAACGAGAAGCGCCAGGGCGAGAACCAGCCCTACGGCCAGGTCTGGGACACACTGACCCGCGCGCTGTATCCCAAGGGCCACCCGTACCACCACGGCGTCATCGGCTCGATGAACGATCTCAACGCGGCCGCGCTCGACGACGTCAAGCAGTGGTTCCGCACCTGGTACGGCCCGAACAACGCGGTGCTGGTGCTGGCCGGCGACATCGACGTGGCCACCGCGCGGACGAAAGTCGCGCAGTACTTCGGCGACATTCCGGCCGGCCCGACGATGGCGCAGCCCGCCGTCGACGTGGTCAAGCGCGGCGCCGATACCCGCGAGACGATGGAAGACCAGGTGCCGCAGGTGCGCATCTACCGCGCCTGGAACGTGGCCGAACTGGGCACCACCGAGATCGATCATCTGCAGGTGCTGGGCAGCGTGCTCGGCGGCGCCAAGGCCTCGCGTCTCGACCGCCGCCTGCTGCACGACGACCGCCTGGTCGACAACATCAGTGCCGGTGCCTACGGCTCGCAGCTGGGTTCGAATTTCGTCGTGATGGCGACCGTGAAGCAGGGCGTGGACCCGGCGACGGTGGAAGCGGCGATCGACGAAGAACTCGAGCGCCTGATCACCGAAGGCCCGAGCGCCGAAGAGCTCGAGCGCGCCAAGACCTCGTTCCGGGCCGGCTTCGTGCGCGGCATCGAGCGCATCGGCGGCTTCGGCGGCAAGGCCGATGCACTGGCCGAATGCACCGTCTACGAAGGCGACCCGGGCTGCTTCCGCGCCTCCTTGGCGAACGTCGCCGCGACCACCGCCGAGGACGTCAAGGCGGCCGGTGCGAAGTGGCTCGATGTCGGCAGCCACACCATCACCGTCGTGCCGGGCGCACGCACGCCGCTGGCCGAGGAACCCGCGGTCACCCCCGCGCCGTTCACCCCGCCGGCGCCGGATGCCAAGTACACGACCACGCGCAGCCGCATCGACCGCAGCACCGGCGTGCCGAAGACCGCGTCGTTCCCGGAGCTCAAGTTCCCGGCGCAGGAGCGCGCAACGCTGTCAAACGGGACGCAGGTGATCCTCGCGCGCCGGCCGGAGATTCCGGTGGTGCAGCTGAGCTACGAGTTCAAGGGCGGCTACACCGCCGACCAGGGCCGCACGCCGGGAACGGCGAGCTTCACGATGACCGTGCTCGACGAAGGGGCCGGCGGTCTGGGCGCACTGGACTTCGCCGACCGCGTCGAAGCGCTGGGCGCGAGCCTCGGCGCGGGCGCATCGCTCGATGGCAGCAATGCCTACGTCTCGGCGCTCAAAGAGAACCTCGACCCGTCGCTGGCGCTGTTCGCCGACATGCTGCGCCGGCCGAACTTCGACCAGAAGGAAATCGACCGCATCAAGGCCACGTGGATCGCCGGTATCGCCCAGGAGAAGGCACGCCCGTCGAGCGTGGCGATGCGCGTGCTGCCGCCGCTGGTCTATGGCGCCGGCCATCCGTACGCGATTCCGTTCACCGGCAGCGGCAATGAAGACGCGATCGCCAAGCTCACGCGCGATGAGCTGGTCGCCTTCCATCGCGACTGGGTGCGTCCCGAAGGCGCGACGCTGATCGTCGTCGGCGACACCACGCTGGACGAGATCGTGCCGATGCTGGAAGCGCACTTCGGCGACTGGCGCGGCACCGGCGCAGCGCCAGCAGCCATCGAAGTGGCCGAGGTCGCACGTCCGACGGCTCCACGCGTGTTCCTGATCGACCAGCCCGGCGCGGTGCAGGCGAACATCTTCGCCGCGCAGGTGATTCCGCCGACCAACGATGCGTCGTCGACCCGTTTCGACATGGCCAACACCGTGATCGGCGGCGACTTCACAGCGCGTCTGAACATGAACCTGCGTGAGGACAAGCACTGGTCCTACGGTGCCCGTAGCGGCGCCACCGGCACGCTGGGCCAGCGCCCGTGGATGGCATCGGCGCCGGTGCAGATCGACAAGACCGCCGAAGCGATGGCCGAGATCCAGCGCGAACTGGCCGACTTCGCCGACAGCGATCGTCCGGCGACTGCCGCCGAACTCGCCCGCGCCCAGGCGATCAACACGCTGAGCCTGCCCGGTGCCTACGAGACCGCGTGGTCCGTGATGTCGACGATCGGCGGCAACGTGCGCTTCGGTCGTCCGGACGACTACGTGTTCCAGCGCAAGGCCGAGATCGAATCGATGACGATTGCCGATCTGGCCGGCGTGGCGACGACGATCGATCCCAAGGCGCTGACCTGGGTGGTCGTCGGCGATCTCAAGCAGATCGAGGCGCCGATCCGCGCACTCGAACTGGGCGAGGTGCAGGTGCTCGATGCGGACGGCAAGCCGGTCGCACGCTAACCCCGTCCAATGTTCCGCTGCGTTCACCGACTGGTGCGCGCATCAGACTTGAACGGGTTCCAAGGGCGGTGATCGCCCGCTCAGCCGATGCCCGCCACAATGGCGGGCATCGCGTCTTACCCACCCAATTCCCGGAGCATTCCGAATGCGCAAGTCCCTGGCTGTGATGCTGCTGTCTTTGTCCGCCGTCGGCTGCACCTGGGTGCACATGGCGCCGGGCGCGAGCGCGGTGCGCGTGACCAGTGCGGCACCGGCCGATTGCCAGAAGCGTGGCGAGGTCGAAGTCTCGGTCAAGCACAGCATCGCGTTCGTCGAACGCAACCAGCTGCGCGTGCGCGAGGAACTGGAAACCCTCGCCCGCAACGAGGCGCCCGGCCTCAACGCCGACACGATCAGCCCGCTGGGCGAACCGGCAGGCGGCAGCCAGCGCTTCGGCGCCTGGCAGTGCGGACGCTAAAAATACGGATCGCCTTCCCGTAGGCATGCCCACTGCGTGCCGGTACGCGCCTGAAGGCCCGCCGATCCACTAGCATCGGGTGATCTCCTGTCGAGGATTCGCCGATGCATCGTCTCGCCACCGCGCTGCTGTGCGCCTGTGCCGCCCTGCCCGCCCTATCGCACGCGCAGGAGGCGCAACGTCCCGAGGTCGCCAGTGCTGCGACATCGCTGCAGGCCAAGGTGGTCGACTGGCGCCGTGATCTCCACCAGCATCCCGAACTCGGCAATCGCGAGACGCGCACCGCGGCGAAGGTCGCGGAGCATCTGCGCAGCCTCGGCCTCGAACCGAAGACCGGCATCGCGCATACCGGCGTGACCGCCGTGCTCAAAGGCGGCCGCCCCGGCCCGAAAATCGCGCTGCGCGCCGACATGGACGCGCTGCCGGTCACCGAGCAGACCGGCCTGCCCTTCGCATCGACCGCGACCACGACCTATCGCGGCGAACCGACCGGGGTCATGCACGCCTGTGGCCACGATGCGCACGTTGCGATCCTGATGGGCGTGGCCGAAGCGCTGGTCGGCATGCGCGAGCAGCTCGCCGGCGAAGTGCTGTTCGTGTTCCAGCCCGCCGAGGAAGGCCCGCCGGATGACGAGGACGGCGGCGCGTCGATGATGCTGGCCGAAGGGATTTTCCGCGACTTCAAGCCGGACGCGATCTTTGGACTGCATGTGTTCTCGACGCTGCAGGCCGGCCAGCTCGGCGTGCGCGGTGGCCCGCTGATGGCCGCGTCCGATCGTTTCAACATCAAGGTCATCGGACGGCAGACGCACGGCTCGCGGCCCTGGGGCGGTATCGACCCGATCGTCGCCGCGGCCGACCTGATCGGCACCGCGCAGACCATCGTCAGCCGCCGCACCAACATCTCCACGTTGCCGGCGGTCGTCAGCTTCGGCGCGATCAAGGGCGGCATCCGCTACAACATCATTCCAGACAGTGTCGAGCTGGTCGGCACGATCCGCACCTTCGACGAAGACGTGCGCAGCGACATCTTCGCCGACCTCAAGAACGTCGCCGAACACGTGGCCGCCGCGCATGGCGCCACCGTCGAGGCGCACGTGCCCGACTCCACCGGCAACCCGGTCACCGTCAACGACCCCGCCCTCACCGCGCGCCTGCTGCCGAGCCTGCAGGCGGTCGCCGGCGCGGAGAACGTCGTCGAAACCCCGCTCAATATGGGCGCCGAGGATTTCGCGTACTACGCGAAGGAAGTGCCGGCGATGTTCTTCTTCGTCGGCGCGACGGCGGCAGGCCAGGACCCGGCGACTGCGCCGAGCAACCATTCGCCGCAGTTCGATCTCGACGAGTCCGCGCTGGATCTGGGACTGCGGGCGATGCTGCAGGTGAGTCTGGATTATCTGGATGCGGGAGAGGGTTGAGGCGTTTTCGAACGTGAGAGCAAGTCGCTGGGCCCCGGCGTGCGCCGGGGCGACGGCAAAGGCTGGAACAGAAGCGCCAGCGCAGAGGCCAGAGCCAGAGCAGCTATCAGTTGAGCCGGATCTCGCGTCACCATCTGCATCCCGTCGTCCCTGCGCAGGCCGGAAGCGCCTTTCAACAGCCGAATGGCGGGTCATCCAGCGACTTGGCCCGCAATCTCCGTGGTGCTTCTACCGTCATCCCGGCGCACGCCGGGATCCATCTTGCTGTTGTTCCCAGCGCGCGATCTTGCGTAAACGCGAAGATCGAAATGGACCCCAGCGTGCGCTGGGGTGACGCGCTGGGAATCGAGTCGTCCCTGACGTACTCAGCACTGAGGGAGTGAGGCTGACGCACTGACGGCCCGACGCTGCGCACCACTGACGCACCCACCGCCTGCCTGACTGCCAGTCCGCCAGCACCACGCCTCACGCAACGTCCGTCATCCCCCGGCGCTAAAATCACCGCATGTCCCCCCGAACCCCCATTGCGGCCGCGCCGCCCATTCCGCTCGGCCGCGAGGTCGCCTATCCGCGTCATTACGATCCGGGTCTGCTGTTCCCGATCGCGCGCACGCTCGGGCGTGCGGAAATCGGCATTGGCGCGACGCTGCCCTTCATCGGCCACGACCGCTGGCACGCCTACGAACTGAGCTGGCTCGACGCGCGCGGCAAGCCAGTCGTGGCGACGGCGACGATCACCGTGCCGGCCGATTCGCCGCATCTGGTCGAGTCGAAGTCGCTGAAGCTCTATCTCAACTCGCTCAACCACACGCGCTTCGACACTGCCGACGCCGTCCGTGCGCGCGTCATCGAAGACCTGTCGCAGTCCGCCGGTGCGCGCGTCGACGTCGTGTTCGGTCTGCCCGCGATGGCCGACGTCGCACACGACGGCGCGTCGATCGACAGTCTCGATGTCGAGATCGCCAGCTACGGCCCGCCTGATGCCTCGCTGCTCGTGTCCGACGCCGGCGAGACCGTCGAAGAACAGCTGACCTCGGCGTTGCTGAAGTCGAACTGCCCGGTCACCGGCCAGCCCGACTGGGCGAGCCTGCACATCGCCTATCGCGGGCCACGCATCGATCGCGCCGCGCTGCTGCGGTATCTGGTGTCATTCCGCGATCACGCCGAGTTCCACGAGCAATGCGTCGAGCGCGTGTTCGTCGATCTGCTGGCGCGCTGCCGGCCTGAGACGCTGTCGGTCGAAGCGCGCTACACGCGGCGTGGCGGGCTGGACATCAATCCGTGGCGTGCGACGCCCGGCCATGCGATGCCGGCGCGCCTGCGCGACGAACGGCAGTAGTCGATTGCACGCCCCGCGCGATGGATTCTTAACGCGGGGCGTGGGAGCCTGCGCCGTCGCCTCCACGCACGCCCGGCCATGACGTCTTCCCGCATTCCCGACGCACACCCGATGCGCACCTATGTCGTGCGCAAGGGCGACAGCCTGTCCGGAATCGCCGAATCCGAACTCGGCGCGCAGGACCGTTGGCGCGAGCTGTTCGACGCCAACCGCGACGTCCTCGACGATCCCGATGCCCTCCACGCCGGCCAGGTGCTGCAACTGCCTGCCGCGTGACCGAATCCCGACTCCAGGAGTTTCCATGACCCGACCCGTCGTTCTGACCCTGGCTGCCGCACTCGGCGGCGTACTGCTGCTCGCCGGCTGCAACCGCGATGCGCCCACCACGGCGCCGCCGCCGGCACCGACCGCCCCCGAACCCCCGCCCGCGCCCACACCGCCAGCACCGGCCACGGTCACCAGCGTCGAACTCGGCAACGCCGTCGACGACCAGAACCGCGTGTCGACGCCGGCCTCCGAGTTCGCGACCACCGACACCATCTATGCGTCGGTCGCCACCGAGGGCGAAAGCGCGGCCAAGCTCGCCGCGCGCTGGACGTTCGGCGAGGGCCAGCTGGTCCGCAACACCGAGGCCGATGTCGCCGCCGGCCCGCAGGTCATCGCCTTCGACATCCACCATCCCGAAGGCTGGCCGGTCGGCACTTACAAGCTGGAAATCTCGCTCGACGGCACGGTGGTGGAGTCGCGCGAGTTCTCAGTGAAGTAAGCCGCAGCGCGCGCACGACTTCGGACACGAACGCGGCTCCGGCCGCGTTTTTCGTGGCAGATGGACACGCACACCATGCTGTCCCGTATGTCTCCACGCAGGCGCGCGCCTTCCGCGACCTGTGCAAACGCGCGACAATCGAGGGGCTGTGTCGTCCGCACACACCGGCCCTCGCCGGCCGATCCGCGGACGCGCCGGTACGCGCGGCCACTGGATGCCGCAACGCACGCCGGCCACGCAATTCCCCCGTTTCCAGACGAGACACGCCCGCATGTCCGATACGCCGAAGATCCTCTACACGCTCACCGACGAAGCCCCGTACCTGGCGACGCAGTCGCTGCTGCCGATCGTCGAGGCATTCACCAAACCGGCGGGCATCGCGGTCGAAACGCGCGACATCTCGCTGGCCGGCCGCATCCTGGCCCAGTTCCCGGACGTGCTGACCGACGCGCAGCAGATCAGCGACCACCTCGCCGAACTCGGCCAGCTGGCGACCACGCCCGAAGCCAACATCATCAAGCTGCCGAACATCAGCGCTTCGGTGCCGCAGCTGAAAGCGGCGATCAAGGAACTGCAGGGCCAGGGTTTCGCGCTGCCGGATTACCCGGACGTGTCCAAGACCGATGCAGAGACCGACATCAAGGCGCGCTTCGACCGCACCAAGGGCAGCGCGGTGAACCCGGTGCTGCGCGAAGGCAATTCCGATCGCCGCGCGCCGAAGTCGGTGAAGGCGTTCGCGCGCAAGCATCCGCATCGCATGGGCAAGTGGTCGAGCGATTCGAAGTCGCACGTCGCGCACATGGAAGAAGGCGATTTCTACGGCAGCGAACGCTCGGCAACGTTGGAGAAGGCCGGCGCGCTGAAGATCGAACTCGTCGGCAGCGACGGTGCGACGACCGTGCTCAAGGATGCGGTGAAGGTGCAGGCCGGCGAGATCGTCGATGCCGCGGTGATGTCGCGCAAGGCGCTGTCGAGCTTCATCGAAGCGCAGATCGAAGACGCGAAGGCCAAGGGGGTGCTGTTCTCGCTGCACCTCAAGGCGACGATGATGAAGGTCTCCGACCCGATCATGTTCGGCATCGTCGTGCAGGCGTTCTATCGTGACGTGCTGGAGAAGCATGCCGATGCACTGGCGCAGGTCGGCTTCGATGCCAACAACGGCATCGGTGATCTGTACGCGCGCATCCAGACCCTGCCGCAGGACCAGCAGGACGCGATCCGCGCCGACATCGACGCGCTCTACGCCACGCGCCCGGCGCTGGCGATGGTCAATTCCGACAAGGGCATCACCAACCTGCACGTGCCGAGCGACGTCATCGTCGACGCCTCGATGCCGGCAATGATCCGTGACTCGGGCGGCATGTGGAACGCCGACGGCAAGCTGCAGGATGCCAAGGCCGTGATCCCGGATCGCTGCTACGCCGATGTGTTCCAGGCGGTCATCGACGACTGCAAGACGCACGGCGCGCTCGATCCGACGACGATGGGCTCGGTGCCCAACGTCGGCCTGATGGCGCAGAAGGCCGAGGAATACGGCAGCCACGACAAGACCTTCCAGATCCCCGGCGACGGCACCGTGCGCGTCACCGATGGCGACGGCAACGTGGTGTTCGAGCAGGCGGTCGAGAGCGGCGACATCTGGCGCATGTGCCAGACCAAGGACGCGCCCATCCAGGACTGGGTGAAGCTCGCGGTGAACCGCGCGCGTCTGTCGGAGACACCGGCGGTGTTCTGGCTCGACAAGTCGCGCGCGCACGACGCGCAGGTGATCGCCAAGGTCGAGACCTACCTCAAGGATCACGACACCGCCGGTCTCGACCTGCGCGTGCTGCCGCCGGTCGAGGCGACGACATTCTCGCTGGCGCGCATCCGCAAGGGCGAAGACACGATCTCGGTCACCGGCAACGTGCTGCGCGACTACCTGACCGACCTGTTCCCGATCATGGAGCTGGGCACCAGCGCCAAGATGCTGTCGATCGTGCCGCTGATGGCCGGCGGCGGCCTGTTCGAAACCGGCGCCGGCGGCAGCGCGCCCAAGCACGTGCAGCAGTTCGTCGAAGAGAACTACCTGCGCTGGGATTCGCTCGGCGAGTTCCTCGCACTCGCGGCGTCGCTCGAACATCTCGGCAACGCCTACGACAACCCGAAGGCCAAGGTACTGGCCGCCGCGCTCGACGTCGCCAACGGCCGCATCCTCGACGAGAACCGCTCGCCGGCACGCAAGGTCGGCGAACTCGACAACCGCGGCAGCCACTTCTACTTGGCCCAGTACTGGGCACAGGCCCTGGTCGACCAGAACGACGACGACGATCTGAAGGCGACGTTCGCACCGGTGGCGAAGGCGCTGACGGACGGCGAAGCGGCGATCCTGTCCGAGCTCAACGGCGCGCAGGGCAAGCCGGTGGAGATCGGGGGTTACTACCATCCGGATCTGGCGAAGGTGGTCGAGGCGATGCGCCCGAGCAAGACGCTCAATGCAGCGATCGATTCGCTCAAGCAGTAAGACGTCCGTTTCAATGTGTGATCGACAGGCCCGCTTCGGCGGGCCTGTTGCGTTGTGCGTTTCGCTTCGCTTTCGACTCGGCGTTGCAGTTGCGTTTGCCGTTGCTGTTGCTGTTGCTGTTGCCGTTGCCGTTGCCGTTGCCGTGGATTTTTCCTGACGGCGCTCCAAACCTACGTACCCGGAGGGCGCCGCACATGGATGTGCGGCGTTTTCCGACCGAGGCAGGATGCTGAGTCGGAAAATCCCGCTGCACGTGACGCCGCGGGCTTCGGACGTGTCGGGGAGACGTTTTTCTTTGGTTCCGTTTCTTTTGGGGTCAACCAAAAGAAATGAACTCGGCCGCGTTAGCGGACGAAAGCCTTTGATCTACGCCTGTGCGTTTGCCTACGGCAGGAGAAGCAACGTCAAACGCTTCCACTCGCCTTACGGCGAGCGGGTTCATTTCTTTTGCTGGCCCAAAAGAAACGGAACCAAAGAAAAGGGCCAGCCCCGACGAAGCTCAGCCGGCGTGTCACCTGTTCCGGGATTTTCCGACTCGCCATCCTGGCACGGTCGGAAAACGGCGGGCATCCATGCCCGCCGCCCTACGCGTCTGCAGACATCGGCACGGCGAATCGATAACGGCAGGAGCAAAGCAGAAGCGCTACCGCTGCGCGGCAGCATCCGCTGGAATCGTCCACCCCTGCACCAGCGCATGGAGGATCCGCCGATCCTCCGCATCCAGCGGCCCATCGGCCAGCGCACGGAACCGCAACCGGAACGCCCGCGACGTCGCATCGAGGTCATCCACCGGATAGCCCACGACCCGCAAGGCCTGCACCACGTCGAAGTCCGCCGGCGCAGGCGGTGTGTCGTCGCGTGGCCAGACGCCGTAGCCATGTTGCGCGAGACGCTTCCACGGGAAATGCACGCCCGGATCGACCTTGCGGCCGGGTGCGAGATCGGAGTGGGCGATGAAGTTTTCGGCCGGAATGCGCCAGCGCGTTTTCAGATCGCCCAGCAACACCAACAGGCTCTCGACCAGCGGTTCGGTGAAGGGCACGCGGCCGTTGTTGTCGAGTTCGATGCCGATCGAGGCCGAGTTCACGTCCGACACCGCGCCCCAGCTGCCGGCACCTGCATGCCAGGCGCGGTCGAGATCGGACACGAGCTGATAGCGTGCGCCGTCCTGGCCGATCAGGTAATGCGAACTCACGCGGCCGCCACTGTTGGACGTACGCAGCGTGTCGAGACTGCGCTGCACCGAATCCTGTTCGGTGTAATGCAGCACCACCAGCACCGGTCGACGCGCATCGTGATTGGTCGATGGCACCCAGGTGGCGAGCGGATTGCGGGGCGACTGGTGGGCGCAGGCCGACAGCAGCAGCGCGGCGAACAGAATGATTGGGATGCGCATGTCCGCATTGCACCCGCTCGCGCGCGTGCGCGCAACCCGTGCAGTGGGCCAAGCGATCAGCGATCGAGCACGACGCGCACGTCAGTGCGGTCCTGTTGATGTTCGAGACGTGCTTCGAACCAACAGCCGTCACGGACGAGGCGTTCGCATTTCCAGGACAGGAAATCGAGCGACCAGGCGCCTTGCGCGGCCTGACTGCGCTGCAGGAATGTCGCGAGATCGAACACGGCTTCGAGCCGGCGATCCTCGCGCGCGGACCAGTCAGTCCAGGTCAGCAGCCAGTCGTAGTTCGCCGATGGGCGGGTCTTTGATTGCATCGATCGTGTCGCATCGCAGACGCGTTCGCGCCACGACGGAGTGGGGTGCTAGCCGGTTGTCGCGATTGCACCGTTCAGAGAAGACAGGACCTGGCCTGGATCCCGCACGATGCGCAGCACGTCTACGCCGCTACGTGTGTCGTGTGTCGCGATCTCGTACCACTCACCCGTGCGGATCAGTCGCGCACTGGCCCAGGAGACGAACGCGAACTGCCAGTCCGTGCCGGTCATGCCGCTGCGGTGGACGAAATCGGAGAGTGCGACTTCGAGTACTTCGCAGCCATCGTCCGTCGGCCCCCAGTACGGCAGGACCGTCAGCCAGTCGAAACGGGTATCCGGCGGCGGGCGCATAGTCGTGGGCGATGGCCTCCCGCGTCGGCACGCCGACGCGGGAGTCACCTCCGATTTACTGGCGTGCGACCAGGGTCATGCCGGCATACGTGCCGGTCAGGCGGACGTAGTAGGTGCCGGCCACCGGCGCGGTGAAGCGCACGGTCTCGGTGTTGCTGTTGGCGCGCGTGGAGAAGCCGTCGCGATCGGTTGCTGTCGGCACGCGTCCGGCGGCGACGTACATCGACACGTTGCCGGTGCCGCTGTAGGTCATGAACGACAGCACCTTGCCGGCCTCGGCCTGAAAGCTGTAGACCGCATCTTCGGCGCCGTTCGAGAGCCCGCGCAGTTCCACCTTGTTCGACAGCTGCACTGTCGGCGGCACGCAGTTCTCGGTGCACGGCGGCTGGGTGGCGCGGTTGAGCAATGTCGCCACATCGAGAATGCCGGTACCCATCGGCGTGGAGCCCGGAATCGACGCCGGGAACGGACGCGCCGTCCGTCGCAGCAGGTCACGCATCTCGCCCCACGCCAGCGGCGTGTCGACGACGCTCTGCACCATCGCCACCGCGGCGGCGACGTGTGGCGATGCCATCGAGGTGCCGGTGTAGCCGCCCAGGCTGTACTCGGTGGTCGGACGCGTCGTGCCGTTGTTGATGGCCTGGAAGATGTAGCCGTTCGGATCACCGTCCACCGAGCCACCGCCACCCGGCGCCGACAGGTCCACGCGCGTGCCCCAGCTCGAGTAGCTCGCCTTGCCGCCGGTGACGCGCGTGGCGCCGACGACGATGACGCCATTGCACGCGCCCATCGTGTAGGTGCTCGCATCGGCACTCGAATTGCCGGCGGCGACGACGATGATCGAGCCGAGATTGTTCACGGCGTTGATCGCGTCCTGGTAGACGGTGGGACACGCAGACGGACCGCCGCTGCCCAGGCTCATGTTGATCACTTCTGCCGGATTCTGGTTGAGCGGCAGGCCATCGACCTGCGCGCCGGCTGCCCACAGCATGCCGTCGGCGATGTCGCTGCCGTAGCCGCCGCACGACCCGAGCACGCGCACGGGCATGACCTTCGCGTTGTGTGCGAGACCGGCCAGGCCGAGGCTGTTGTTGGTCTGCTGGGCGATCGTGCCGGACACATGGCTGCCGTGCCAGGAGCTGTCCTGGGCGGCATGCGGCGATGCACCGAGGACGGTGCAGTAATTGGCTTCGACCCAGTCGCCGACATCCCAGCCACCCGCGACGCGCGCATCGGTGTCGCGGCGCGAGATGCGCTTGTCGGAGATCATGTCGTAACCGGGCAGCACGTTGACCGCGAGATCGGCGTGGTTCTGCACGATGCCGGTATCGATGACGGCCACGACCACGCCTTCGCCGGTCGAGATATCCCAGCCCTGTTCGGCGCGAACACCACCGGTGGCGTTGTGGAAATTCCACTGCAGAGCCGAATAGCCCGGGTCGTTCGGTGCAGCGGCCCGCACTGCACTGGTGCTGCGAGCGACGTCGGCGCGCTGGTACAGACGGTCGGCCTCGACTTTCAGCACACCCGGCTCGGCCGACAGCTCGCGGATGAAGCTTGCCTGCTCCGATTCCGTCAGCACGCGTGAGGTCTGTACGACATGCCAGCCCGGTGCGCCCATGCTGCGCAGCACGCGCGCGGTGGCGGCAGGCCGCGCGGCCGCGGTGCTGTTCGCGCGCACGGCGCTGGCGAGTCCGGCGCGGCGTACCGAGGTACCCAGCGCGCTGGTCAATGCCGCGCGACCCGGTGCCACCGCAGCCGTGGTCTTGACCACAAAACGCTGGCCGCCCAGGCCTGCGGACTGTGTCGTGGCGAGGTCACGGGTGACGGTGCGGTCGAGGCGGGGCTGCGCGGCCTGGGCGGCGCCGGTCAGCAGGATGGCGGCGATGGCGGCGCCGAGGGTGGTCTGGATGCGCATGGAGCGTGTCTCCGACGAAAAATGGATGCCCGGATGGGCGAATCGGGAAAGGCCACGGCGGGTGACGCCGCCGCCGAACATCACAGGTCGATACCGAAGCCGATACCAGCGGATGTCTCGTCGCCGCTGAAGGCGCCGCCGAGACTGAAGGACGCGCGCTCGCCGACCCGTTTCGCATAGCCGATCGACAGTGCCTGCTCACCACTCTGGAAACCGGCACCGACCGCAACCCGGCCGCGCGGGCTCTGGGTGCCTGCAGCGTTCGTCGCCATGTTGAGCATCGCCGCGCTCATCGCGCCCTGCTTGTCCATGCGGCGATCGACGTCGCTGAAACGACGCTCGACATCGCCACGGTAGGTCTCGAACTGGTCGCCCCAGCTCGCCAGACGCTGGTCGGTGTAGGCCTTGGAAGTCGACACCGCCTGCGTGGCCGTCGTGTCAGCGTAGGCCTTGGCCTCTGTGACCCCGGCCTGCAGCTGGCCCACGTTGGCCGCATCGGTCGACTGCGTGCCGGCGGCGACGTTGGTGATTTGGCGCTGGTTCGCAGCGCTGCCCACCGACACCGTGTTCGCACGATCGGCGACCGCGCCCTGGCCCAGCGCCACGGCGCCTTGCGCGGTGACGCTCGCACCCTGGCCGATCGCGGTGCCGGAGGCCGCTGTCACCGATGCGCTCTCGCCGACTGCGACGGCATTGGTGGCGTTCGCGGTGATGCTGCTGTTCGCACCGAGCGCGGTGCTGCCGTCGGCGTTGACGCGCGCGTTGCCGCCGAGCGCGGTGTCATTGGGCCCGTGCGCGTAGGCATCGCCGCCGACCGCCACGCCATTGCTGCCGTTCGCCGCTGCGCCCGAACCCACCGCGACCGCGTTGGTGTCGGCGCCGACCGTGGCCGGCGCGTCGCCGCCGATCGAGACGCGATCGTTGGTCGCCGGATTCGAATCGATCGTCGTCTCGACCGCACCGACGCGGTTCTTGAGATTGCTGATCTCCACGTCGAGTGCGGCGAAGGACGCACCGATCGACGCATGGTTCGTGCCCTGGATCGCGTAGCTCGGCGCGGTGAACGCGCCGAACGCGGTGACGGTAGCGCCACCGCCCAGGACGTCCGCGGCGCTCTGCAGGCCCGCATGCAGCTGGCGACCATTGATCGCATCACTGCTCGCGGCCGACACTACGCCATCGGTCAGGTTGCCGATGCGCGTGCCTGCGCTGCCCGCGAGTGTCAGGGTGGCCTTGTCAGCGGTGTCGTAGACGACTGCGTTCTCGGCAAGCTCGCCCAGACCCGACGTCATGGCACGCACTTGCGCCAGGTTCACCGCATCGGTGCCCTCGGTGCCGGCAGCGACATTGGTGATCTGGCGCTCTTTGCCGGCGCGACCGACCGAGATCGTGTTCGCTCGATCTGCCAAAGAGTCCGCACCCAGTGCCACGCTGCCATCGATCGGTGCCCACAAGCCGCTGTCTTCCTGGATGCCGACGAACGCGTTCGGACCGATCGCCACCGAGCGTGACCCGTGCACTTCCGCGTCGGTACCCATCGCAATGCTGTCGACGTAGAGAATCGGGTCGCCCTCACCCCAGAAGTAGCCGTTCCACACCGTCGCTTTGCCGATCGCGATGCTGTTGCGGCCTGCCGCCCACGAGCCGCTGCCCAGGCCGGTGGCGTTGACGCCGGACGCGAACGCGCCCCAGCCGACCGCGGTCGAGTTCTCGCCCCAGGCGCTGGAAAAACTGCCCAGCGCGTTCGCACTCACCGCCATGGCGCGCGCGCCCGCGCCGATCGCGGTGGCCCAGTCGTATGCCGCATCCGCGCGATCGCCGACCGCCGTTGCGTCGTAGCCATTCGCCTGGGTCACGTAGCCGATCGCGATCGAGCGGATACCGCTGGCGTTGGCCAGTGCGCCGATCGCCGTCGACGCGTATTCGAGTGCTTGCGCGCCGCCTCCAATCGCGGTCGACAGACGGCCCGATGCACGCGTGTTCTGCAGGTCGGAACCCGCGAAGCCTGCACCGATCTGATCTTCGAGCACGTCGACGATGCCGCCGATCGCGACCGCCGACTTGCCGCTGGTCTCTGTCTGCGCGCCGATCGCGGTATTGAAGTCGCCATTGGCCTGCGCACCCGCGCCCAGGGCGGTCGAAGCCAGACCATTTGCCATGGTCTGCTGATCGAGGACCACGCCGTAGCTACCGATCTCGCTGTAGTCCAGGCGCAGCATGCCGCCGACGGCCGTCGCCGAACTGCCGGTTGCCAGGCTGTCCTTGCCGACCGCGGTCGCATCGTTGGCGACCGCCAATGCGCCGCCGCCGAGCGCCGTGGCACCGCTGCCGATCGCCGCAGCGGCTTCGCCGGCGGCCAATGCGTTGTCGCCTTCCACGTATGCGCCCGCATCGCTGTCGGCACTGCCGCTGGCCTGGAAGTAACGTGCGACATCGCCCGCATCGACGGCGGTCGGTGTGTCGAACGTCTGCAGGCCCACTGCCGTGGCCTGCGCCATCACGGTCATCGGCAGGGCCAGCGCGAGGCTGGCGAGCAGTACGCCGGCCCGGCGGCCGTTGCGCGAACGCGCCAGTTCAGAGGCCACGACCATGCGGCCGAGCGTGGCGTTCCAGAGGGTGCGGTAGATGCGGTTCATTTCAGTGGCTCCGGCAGGCGTTTCGTGAAGGCGCACGCGGTCGTGCGGCGGGCTCATGCCCGCCACGTCCGGCGTCCGTGTCTGTCTTGGCCCTGTCATCCCGATCGGGTAGGGCAAACCCGTGCAGCGAACGTACGAGCGCGGTAGTCCCCTTGTCACCCGCGTTTTCTCGCCGGAAGATCACCGCTATCTCACCGCCGTCCGCGTGGTGCAGCGCAACGCGAGCGCCATGTCCAATCCTGTTCTCCGATGGCTCGACCGGGCGCCGATCGACGATGTCGTCGATCGGCGCAACGCCCGCGTGATCCAGGTCCTGCTGCTGTTCCTGGCGGTCACCGTGCCGGCGATGGTCGTCTTTGGCGTCGCGATGACGTGGTCGACGCTGTCGCAGGGCCCGATCGCGCCGGCGCTGCTCATCTCGCTGGGTTTCAGCCTGTCGATCGCGGTGCTCGCAGGTGTCGGCGTGTGGATGATCCGGCGTGGCAGGTTCCGCCCTGCGGTGCGCACGATGCTCGTCGTGCTGCTGACGATGCTGTTCGTCAACGCGTTCGCGAACGGCTTCGAACGGCAGCTGCCCGATCAGCTCGCGCAGATGCTGGTACTGATCCTCAGTGGTCTGGTGCTCGGGCGGCGTACCTTGTGGATCGTGTTCGTCGCCTTGCTTGCCATGGTCGCGGTGGGCTCGGTGCACGATGCGATGGTGCTGTTCGCCGAGACACCGGGACGCGCGTTCTACAACGTGCCCTCGACGCTCTTCAGCTATTTCCTGGTCGCGATCCTCACCGACCGCACCACCGAAGCACTGCGCGAAAGCCTGCGCGAATCGAATGCGCGTGGCGAAGCGCTGGAGCAGGAAATCCGCGAGCGCGAGCGCACGCATGCGCAGCTGATCCACGCGCAGAAAAAGGAAATCACCGAGCGCATGGCCAGCGGCATGGCGCATGACTTCAACAACATCTTCTCGGTCATCGCCGGCTTCTCGGCCGAACGCCACGAAGACGACGGCGGCAGCGATGCACAGCGCGCCTCGCAGCTGGAGAACAGCCTGGAATCTGTGGGAGCGTCCGCGCGGCGCGGCATGGCGATCAGCCGCCGCCTGCTGCGATTCAGCCGTCGCGACGATGCACAGGCGGAAGTGTTCGATGCAGGCGAAGCGATCGAAACGCTGCAGCCGATGCTGCGCCAGTTGCTGGACGCGCACATCGTGCTGACCTGCACGCGCGCCGACGCACCGCTGCCGATCCTGTTCGACCGCAGCCAGTTCGAACTGATGCTGCTCAACCTGGCATCCAACGCACGCGATGCGATTCCCGGCAACGGCACGTTCGCGATCGATGCGCGCAGCGAGCGCAGCGACGTCGTGATCGCGCTGCGCGACGACGGCGCAGGCATGCCGGCGGCAGTGGCCGCGCGCGTGTTCGAGCCGTTCTTCAGCACCAAGCCTGCCGACAGCGGCACCGGCCTGGGCCTGGCGGTGGTCCACGAACTGGTGACCAAGGCCGGTGGCAGGATCGAGGTGACCAGCGCGCCCGGCGCGGGCACCACCTTCCGGATCGCGCTGCCGCTCAGTCCCGCAGCGTGAGCATGTAGCCGCGGCCGCGGACGGCGGTCAGCGGCAGTTCGTCACCACAGCGCGCCTGGGTCTTGCTGCGCAGGCGATGGATCATCGAATCGATGCGATGCGCATCGAAGTCGTGCACGTGTTCGGTCAGCGCTTCGATCAACTGCTCGCGCGAAACCAGCTCGCCGGGTGCATCGAACAGGCGCCTGCACAGACGGCGCTCACTCTGCGTCAGTGCCGCCGAGCCGCCGGACGGCGACAGCAGGCACCAGCCGTCTGCACTCATCCGCCAGCCGCGGCCTGGGTCGCGCGCAGGCGCGGGAGACGTGCCGATGCGCCGGGCGAGACTGTGCAGCGTGGCGGCCAGCAGGTCGATCTCGACCGGCTTGGTCAAGTACGCATCGGCGCCTTCGGCCAGGCCGCGCACGCGATCGCCGGTCTCGCCGCGACTGGTCAGCATCACCACGCCGAGTTGCGGGCGGGTCTCGCGCAGCGCGCGCGCAACGCTGAATCCGTCACCGTCGGGCAGGCCGACATCCAGCACGACCAGATCGACCGTGGCCGTCTCCAGATGCGCGCGCAGCGACGCGATGGTCTCGAATCCGACCGCGTCGAAGCCGAAGCGGTGCAGCCCGGGCAGCAGGATGCGCTCGCGCAACATGGCCTCGTCCTCGAGCACGGCGACGTGCAACGGGGCGTGCGCGGTCATGGCGGAAAGGAGCCGGTCATCGTGGCCGGCATCCTAGCCCCACTGGCGCGACGTGGACAGACACGCGCAAAAAAAAGCGGGCGCCGGCCTTCCCCGCCGTCGCCCGCTGGCCCCACTTTCGTGGCCGGCGTCCGCGTGCTGCGCGGACGCCGGTTGTGCGCTTATTTCTCGTAGGCCGATTCGCCGTGCGAGACGATGTCCAGACCTTCGCGCTCTTCGTCCTCGGTCACGCGCAGACCGACGACGAGCTTGACGATCAGCATCACCACCGCGGTCACCACGGCGCACCACAGCACGGTAAACGCGACGCTGACGAACTGCACCCAGACCTGCGCGCCGATCGCGAGATCGACTTCGGTGCCGCCCAGCGACTGCGCGCTGAAGACACCCGTCAGCAGGGCGCCGACGATGCCGCCGATGCCATGCACGCCGAACACGTCGAGGCTGTCATCCGCGCGCAGCAGGCGCTTGAGACCGGTGACGCCCCACACGCAAAGCGCGCCGGCGGCCAGACCGATCACCAGTGCGCCCATCGGACCCACGGTGCCCGCAGCCGGGGTGATGCCGACCAGACCCGCGATCGCACCCGAAGCCGCGCCCAGTGCCGACGGACGACCCTTGGTGAAGGCTTCGACGATGCTCCAGGCGACCACGCCGGCCGAGGTGGCGACCATGGTGTTGAGCATGGCCAGCGACGCGCTGGCATCGGCAGCGAGCGCCGAGCCGGCATTGAAGCCGAACCAACCCACCCACAGCAGCGATGCGCCGATGAAGGTGAACGGCACGCTGTGCGGCTTGATCGCTTCCTTGCCGTAACCCAGACGCTTGCCGAGGAAGTACGCGCCCACCAGACCGGCGACACCGGCGTTGATGTGCACCACCGTGCCGCCGGCGAAATCGATCACGCCCTTGTGCGCGAGGAAGCCCGCTTCACCGCTCCACACCATGTGCACCATCGGCAGGTAGGCGAACGTCACCCACAGGATGGAGAACAGCAGCACCGCCGAAAACTTGATGCGCTCGGCGAAGGAGCCGACGACCAGCGCCGTGGTGATACCGGCGAACGTCGACTGGAACACGATGAACAGGAATTCCGGCAGACCGCCCGCATCCGTTTCCGCGGTGATGCCGCGCAGGAAGGCTTTCTCGGTGAACGAACCGAAGAACGCATTGCCTTCGGTGAACGCTGCGCTGTAGCCGTAGGCCACCCACAGGATGATCACCACCGAGAACACCACCAGCACCTGCATGATCACCGACAGCACGTTCTTCGAGCGCACCATGCCGCCGTAGAACAGCGCCAGGCCCGGCACCACCATCAGCAGTACCAGCAGCGTGGAGGTGAGCATCCACGCCACGTTGCCGCTGTCGAACGTCACGGCCTCGGCCGTTTCCACCACCGCCACGGCGGTTTCGGCCGCCGGCAGGTCCTGCGCGAATGCGCCACCTGCCACGCCGAACAACGCGCACGCACACAACAGCATCAGGCACAGCGCCTGCATCCGGGTCTGCCACCCGCGGGACTCGATCTTTTTCATTTCAGACATCTCCGTGGGGTCAGAGCGCGTCGGCGCCGATTTCGCCGGTGCGGATACGCAGGGCCTGTTCCAGGGCGAGTACGAATACCTTGCCGTCGCCGACCTTGCCGGTGCCCGCCGCCTTGGTGATCGCCTCGATCGCCGCCTCGAACACGTCGTCGCTGACCGCGCATTCGATCTTCAGCTTGGGCAGGAAATCGACAACGTACTCGGCGCCGCGATAGAGCTCGGTATGGCCTTTCTGTCGGCCGAAGCCCTTGACCTCGGTGACGGTCAGGCCGGTGACGCCGGCCTCGCCGAGTGCCTCGCGGACCTCGTCGAGCTTGAACGGGCGGATGATCGCGATGATCAGTTTCATGTGGGTCTCCAGATGCGCGCGCGCCGCGTCAGAACGACTTGGTGACGGCGAGGGTGATGGTGTCGTCGGGACCGATCAGGTCGTTGTCGTTGAAGTTCAGCGCGATGTCGAAGCCGTTGTCGAACGACTTGCCCACGCCTGCCGACCAGAACGCGTACGTCGCAGTGCCCGCGCTGCCGGCAACCCACTGCTTGCCCACGGCGCCGTTGAGCGTCCAGCTGGGTGCGAACTCCCAGCCGACGGCGACGTCGAGGTTGCTGCTGCCGTCGGAGTCGGGAATGCCGAACAGATCGGTGAAGGCGTACGAGTACTTGGCGCTGAGGATGTTCCAGCTCACACCGGCGTAGAGCTCGGTGGTGTCGGCCTTGTTGAAGCCTGCGGGGTAACTGCCCGGATACCAGTAGTGCACGGCGCCGACGTCGTAGCCGAAGCCGCTGTCGCCGAAATCGCCGCGGAAACCGATGTAGCCGTCGAGTTCGAGCTGGCTGGAGATGTCGGGATCGGAATCGGACAGCCAGCTGATGCTGCTGCCCCAGGTGCCGACATAGAAACCGCTGTCGTGCGCCCATTCGACACCGCCCTGCAGGGCAGGTTTTTCGTCGGTCTGGGTGACGCCGCGGAACAGGTAATCGCTGGTCAGCGTGATCGAGCCGGAGACTTCCGCGTGCGCGGCACCGGCGGACAGCAGACCTGCGCACAGCAGTGTGGCGAGTGCGTTCTTGCGTGACGACATGACAGGCTCCTCAAATGAATGGAAAGCCCTCCCCGGTCAGTACGTACTGCGTTTGTTGTTGTTCTTTTCGCAGGCGGAACGTTCGACGTCGGCGCCCCCTGGCTGCCGTCGCCACGACCGACGCTCTATGGCGTCTGTGCGGCCGCTGTCCAATCCATCGGTTGAATCCCTGACTCCGTGCGCCTGTCGGCGGTGCCGCCCACCGTGGGGGAGGGAGGCGCCGCCGTCGGGCGGTGAAACGCAACGGGGCCGGCCAATGGCCGACCCCGCGCTGGTGCGTCAGATCGCGTAATACATCTGGTATTCGAGCGGGTGGGTCGCGCCGCGGAACGCGGTGACTTCCTTCATCTTCAGCGCGATGTACGCATCGATGAAGTCGTCGGAGAACACACCGCCGGCCTTGAGGAAGTCGCGGTCCTTGTCGAGCGCGTCGAGTGCCTGGTCCAGCGAGTGGCACACGGTCGGGAAGTTCTTCTCTTCCTCGGGCGGCAGGTCGTAGAGATCCTTGTCGCTCGGGCCGCCCGGATCGATCTGGTTCTTGATGCCGTCCAGACCCGCCATCATCAGCGCGGCGAAGGTCAGGTAGCCGGACTGCATCGGATCGGGGAAGCGCATTTCGATGCGGCGCGCCTTCGGATTGGCGACGTACGGAATGCGGCACGAGGCCGAACGGTTCGACGCCGAGTAGGCCAGCATTACCGGCGCTTCGAAGCCCGGCACCAGACGCTTGTAGGAGTTGGTCGACGCGTTGGAGAACGCGTTGATCGCACGGGCGTGCTTGAAGACGCCGCCGATGTACCACAGCGCGGTCTGGCTCAGGCCGCCGTAGCCGTCACCGGTGAACAGGTTGGTGCCGCCCTTGGCCAGGCTCTGGTGCACGTGCATGCCGCTGCCGTTGTCGCCGACGATCGGCTTGGGCATGAAGGTCGCGGTCTTGCCGTTGCGGAAGGCGACGTTCTTGACGATGTACTTCATCGTCTGCAGTTCGTCGGCCTTGGCGACCAGCGAATTGAAGCGCGTGCCGATCTCGCACTGGCCCGCGTTCGCGACTTCGTGGTGGTGCACTTCGACTTCGATGCCAACCTGTTCCAGCGTCTTGCACATCTCGGCGCGGATGTCGTGCAGCGAGTCGAGCGGCGCGACCGGGAAGTAGCCGCCCTTGATGCCGGGACGATAGCCGCTGTTGCCGCCTTCGTATTCCTTGGCCGAGTTCCAGTGCGCTTCTTCCGATTCGATGTGGAAGAAGGTATGGCCCATCTCGTTCGCGTAGCGCACCGAATCGAAGATGAAGAACTCGGGCTCGGGGCCGAAGAACGCCTGGTCGGCGATGCCGCTGGACTTCAGGAACGCCTCGGCCTGCTTCGCGATGCCGCGCGGATCGCGCTCGTAGGACTGCATCGTGGTCGGATCGAGGATATCGCAGGTCAGCACCAGCGTCGGATCGGCGGTGAAGGGATCGACGAACGCGGTGGACGCGTCGGGCAGCAGCACCATGTCGGAATTCTGGATGCCCTTCCAGCCGCTGATCGACGAGCCGTCGAACATCTTGCCGTCCTCGAACAGGCCGGGCTCGATGATCGACTTCGGGAACGTGACGTGGTGCTGCACGCCACGCATATCGGTGAACCGCAGATCGATGAACTCGATCTTGTGGTCCTTGATCAGCTTTTCGAGATTTTCGGTGGACATCGGGAACGACCGCCTTGCGTGTTGATTGTGTCCTGGATAACGCAATGGCCGTGCCAACTCCGCAGGGCCAATCGAATCAACCATTTACACATTCCGAACTATCTGGCTGCGCCAATTCACCTACGTAGTTGGTGCGTTATTCCGACAGATGCACCTCGATGGTGCGTCAGGATGGCAGTGGCAGACCGCGGTCGGCCTTGACCGTACGCAGCACGAAGCTCGAGTTCACGTCGTCGACCGCGGGCTGGTTGAGCAGGCGGTCGAGTAGGAAGCGCGAGAAGTGTTCGAGATCGCGCACCACAACCTGCAGCAGGTAGTCCATGTCGCCGGTCAGGGCGTGACAGGCGATCACCTCTTCCCAGCCGTTGACCAATGCGGCGAAGCCGGCGACCGCGGCGCTGTCATGGTGCTTGAGCTGCACGCGCACGAAGGCCTGCAGGCCGAGGCCCAGGCGCTCGGCGCTGACGTCGGCGCGATAGCCGGCGATCACGCCATCGCGTTCCAGCCGCTGCACCCGGCGGAGGCAGGCCGAGGGCGACAGATGGATGCGCTCGGCAAGGTCGGCATTGGTCAGCCGGCCGTTGCGCTGCAGCTCGGCCAGCAGCAGCAGGTCAGTGCGGTCGAGCTCGGCAGCAGCCATGATCGTTGTCCTGAATTGCGTATTGACGCACGATTATTGCGCGTATGCGGCGTAGGCGCGCAATGACGCAAGCCTGTTGCGGCGCATCGGCGCTATCTTCGTGGATCTGATGAATTCCACCGGAGTCGCTATGTCCGCCCAGCCGTCGAACGCCCCGCGCCGCGTCGAGAACCTGCAGACCGACAAGGGCAAGGTGCCGGTCTACGCCACCGGCATCGTCGAGCAGCCCTGGGAAACCTACAGCGCTGACGACCACGCGACCTGGGCCGCGCTCTATGCGCGCCAGCGCGAGTTGCTGGTCGGCCGCGCCTGCGACGAATTCCTGCAGGCGCAGGACGCGATGGGCATGACGCCCGACGCGATTCCGAAGTTCACCGAACTCAACGCAGTGCTGGAAGCCGCGACCGGCTGGACCCTGCTCGGCGTCGAGGGCCTGCTCCCAGAACTCGATTTCTTCGATCACCTCGCCAACCGCCGCCTTCCGGTGACGTGGTGGATCCGTCGCCCCGACCAGATCGACTACATCGAAGAGCCCGATCTCTTCCACGATCTGTTCGGCCACGTGCCGCTGCTGATGAATCCGGTGTTCGCCGATTACATGGAGGCCTACGGCAAGGGCGGCGTCAAAGCGCATGGCATCGGCCCGGACGCGCTGCAGAACCTGACGCGGCTGTACTGGTACACGGTCGAGTTCGGCCTGATCCAGCAGGCGGACGGCCTGCGCATCTTCGGCGCGGGCATCGTGTCGTCGAAGGGCGAATCGATCTACTCGCTGGAATCCGACGCGCCCAACCGCATCGGCTTCGACCTCGAACGCATCATGCGCACGCGCTACCGCATCGACACCTACCAGAAGACCTATTTCGTCATCGACAGCTTCGAACAGCTGATGGACGCGACCGGCCCGGACTTCACTCCGATCTATGCGCGCCTGGCGCAGCAGGACACGGTGGGCGCGGGGACGGTGCGCGACGAGGATCGCGTGTTCCATCGCGGCACGGGCGAGGGATGGACGGCGGGTGGGGATGTTTGATTGATGGGTCAGCGTATGCGGTGACTTCGACAGATCGCACCACTGCATGACCCGTCGCCCCAGCGCACGCTGGGGCCCATTTTGATCTTGCGTTTTAAATCGAACTGACAGATCGCTGCGAACATGGATCCCAGCTTGACCAGACATGCGTCTGTTGAAAGCCGCTGGGATGACGGAACGTGTGCCAACGCATTGAGCGGCCAATCGCGCACCCAACAAGTTCAAGTCCCGTTGCGTGATTCAACGCATCAAACGAAGACAACGCACTTTTCCGTAAGATGGGTAGAGCGCAGCAAAACCCATTCGCGTCACCGATTCCACGTCCACTGCGCCCCCAGCAGTACGCCGCGCCCCGGACCCGGCTCGTAGAACCGGCCGTTGCCTTCGTTGACGATCACCGAGCCGATGTAGGCCTGGTCGAGCACGTTGTCGACACGCACGAAGGTCCGCAGCTCGCCGGCATCGAAACGCCAGCGGCGTGCGCCTTCCAGATGCACGAGTGCGTAGCCGGCAGCGCGACCGGTGGCGAGATCATCGACGACGACATCACCCACGCCGACGCCTTCGATCGCCGCACTCCACGGCCCGCCGGTCCAGTCGAGCCGCGCGAACAGTTGCCGCGCCGGCACACCCGGAATCCGCGCGCCGGCCGCGACCGGCGTGGCCGGCACCGTGCAACCCACACCGGTGCAGACGAGATAGTCGTCGCGGAACGTCGCATCGAGCCAGGTCGCGGCGACGCTCAGATCGAGTGACGCACCCAGTGGCTGGCGCAGCGAGAGTTCTGCGCCCTGGCGGCGCGCGCGGCCGATGTTCTGGAAGCTGCTGCGACCGCCGACATTGCGCGCGACCGCGAGTTCGTCGTCGGTCTCGGCGCGGAACAATGCCGCATTGAGCGTGGCGCCCGAACGCGCGCGCCACTTGGTGCCGAGCTCGAGGTTGTCGCTGATCGCCGGCGCCAGATCGAACGCGAAACCGGCGCCGCCGTCGGCGCGGTAGCCGAGTTCGTTGAACGTCGGTGTCTCGAAGCCGCGGCCGGCCGACAGATACACACGCAGATCCTCGTGCGGCGCGAACGTGAGGCCGGCGACCGGCGAGGTCTGACGGAACGCGATGCGGCCGCTGTCGTCGGGATTGGTCGCGGTCACGAAGGCATCGCGAGAGGTGAACTCGACCTCGCTGTGGCGCACGCCGGCCAGCAGCGACCAGCGCGGCGCGAAGGCCCAGTACGCCTGCGCGAACTGGTCGCGATTCTCGACCGTGTTGCGTTCGTCGCGGCGCAGCCGCCCACGCACACCGAGCGTGTCGCCGACAAAGTTCTCGAAGCCCTGCCGGCCCTGGCGCTGGCGATCGGCGTTCGCGCCCACGGTGAGTTCGAGCGGGCGTCCGGCCCACTCGCCTTCCCAGCTCCAGCGCAGATCGAGCCCGCCGTAAGCGTTGTCGAGATCGATGACGCCGCCGGAGCTCAGCGGGTTGCCCTGCGCACCGGGGGGAATCGGCAGGTACTGCACAACGGCGCGCTCGCCGCCATAGACCATCGCGCGCAGTGTCTGCGCATCGCCCACGCCGTGTTCGTAGACCGCGCCGGCCTGGGTCTGACGCACGGTCTTGCGCGTATCGAACTGGTTCGCGACCGCGGCGACCTGACGCGGATTCTCGCGCACCTGCGCAGCGGTCAGGCCGAGCGGATCCTGCGCGTCGATATCGACATGGTTCGCGACCAGATCGAGACGGCGACGGTCACCGAAATCGACATGCAGTTTCGCGTTCGCCGAATCGCGACGCGCGGCGCTGTGATCGCGCCAGCCATCGGTATCGAAACGCGACAGCGCGACGTTGTAGCCGACCGTCTCCGTGCCGCCGCGCAGCTGCGTCGACACACTGGTCGTGTTGTCGCGCCCGTGGCTGGCCTTGAACCGCCACGGATCACCCGCGTGTCCATCCGCGCTCCACAGCTGCACGACGCCGCCCGAGGAATTGCCGTACAGCGCCGAGAACGGCCCACGCATGATCTCGATACGGTCACCGCCGACGAGACTGAAATGCGAGAGCTGGCCCTGGCCGTCCGGCATCGACGCCGGAATGCCGTCGGCGAACAGGCGCACGCCGCGCACGCCAAAGGTGGAGCGCGCACCGAAGCCGCGGATCGACAGCTGCGTGTCCTGCGCGTGGTTCTGCCGGTCGCGCGCGAGCAGGCCTGGCACGCCCGACAGCGGCTCGGAGGCGACGGTGCCGGCGCGGTTGCTGTTTGCGTCGTCGAGACGGATCGCATCGACCGAGGCCGGCGTGTCGAAGTCACTGACGCCGCGCAGCCGCGTCGCATCGACGCGCACGCGTTCGAGCGTGATGGGGGCATCGTCAGTCGCCTGCGCCTGCGCGAAGCCGGGCGAGAGCAGGATCAGCGACAGCGCGGATGCGAGCGCGGTGGGGGCCGCGCGCATCAACCGAACACCAGCTTGCCGCGCATCACGTTCCAGTGGCCGGGGAACGAGCAGAAGAAGGTGTAGTCGCCGCCGCGCGTCAGACCGGCGGTGGGGAAGGTAACGGTCGTCGTCTCGCCGCCACCGATGACTTTCGTGTGTGCAATAACACGCTTGTCGCCGGCGGGCAGATAGCTGCTGGCGAGATTCGCGCGACCGCCGGCGATCGCGATCGGGCGATAGTCTGCAGTGCGGGTCAGCACCCAGTTGTGGCCCATCGCCGCGGCCCTCTGGCGCCCGGTGTGGCGCAGGGTGAGGCGCACCTGGGTGCAGTCGGCGGCGACACGCAGCTCGTTCGTGTCGAAGCGCATCGCATCGTTGCTGCCGATCGACAGATCGCAGTTCCGCGCGAACGCGCCAGTGGCAGGCAACAACAGCAGCAGCGCGAGCGCGCCGCGCAAGGCGCGGTTCGGCATGACATCTCCGTGGGGCAGATCGGGGGCATGCGATGCGACGCATCGCGTCGCGCATTGTCGCAAAGGCCAGCGTGAACGACCCGGGACGGAATGTCGCAGGGAGAATCTCGCAAGGCTGCTGAGCACTTCTCATGACGGGCACGATGTCTTCGCGCGATGTCGCGCCCGCCTGTCGCCCGCCCTGCATCGAGATCGATCTCGCGACGCTGGTTGCGTCGGCGGCACGAGCGGACCGGCGCGAATATTCTGTGTACGTCGCGCCGTACGGAGCCGCGCAGCACCTGATCTATCGTGCGGCGATGCGCGCGCGTTTCACGTGCGATGCCGGTCCGCAGATGGGAAAGCCACCAAATAGCGCCGCGGACACGACGTTTCAACGCACTCCGCATCGGGCGCCATCGACACAGCGCGTAGACGATCCGGATCACCGGGGAACGGGTGTAGCGGCGCGCGCTCCCCTCCTGCGAAACGCGGTCACCCGTCCCGCGAGCGGGAGGGTGACGACTGCAATCAGCCGCGGCTGACGGCGGCGACGGCTTCGGCCACGTAATCCAGATTCTTCAGGCTCAACGCGGCCACGCAGATGCGGCCGGTGCCGACAGCGTAGATGCCGAACTCGTCGCGCAGGCGATCGACCTGCGGCCGACTCAGACCCGAGTACGAGAACATGCCGGCCTGTTCGCTGATGAAGGCGAACTCGGGTGCGCCGTTCGCGGCGAGCTTTTCGACCAGACCCGCACGCAGCGCGTGGATGCGAGTCCGCATCTCGCCCAGTTCCGCCTCCCAGCGCGCGCGCAGCTCCGGGCTGCCAAGCACGCCGGCGACCAGGGCGGCGCCATGCGTCGACGGACTCGAATAGTTCGCGCGGATGATGCGCTTGATCTGCGACTGCACCGCGCGGCTTTCCTCGGCGGTGCCCGAGACCACGGTCAGCGCGCCGACGCGCTCGCCGTAGAGCGAGAACGACTTCGAGTACGAGCTGGCGATGACGAAGGTCGCGATACCCGACTCGGCCAGCAGGCGGATCGCCGCGGCGTCCTGCTCGATGCCCTGGTCGAAGCCCTGGTAGGCGATGTCGATGAAGGGGAACAGGTCGCGCTCGCGCAGCACCTCGATGACCTGGCGCCACTGGTCGACGGTGAGGTCGGCGCCGGTCGGGTTGTGGCAGCAGGCGTGCAGCAGCACCACCGTGCCGGCGTCGAGCTTGCGCAGGTCAGCGAGCATGCCGGCGAAGTCGATGCCGTGCGTGGCGGCGTCGAAGTAGGTGTAGTCCACGACATCGAAGCCGACCGCGCCGAACACCGCTCGGTGGTTTTCCCAGCTCGGGTTGCTGATCGCGATGGTCGCGTGTCGCAGCAGCTTCTTCAGCAGGTCGGCGCCGGTGCGCAACGCGCCACTGCCGCCGATGGTCTGGGTGGTCGCGACGCGACCGGCGGCCAGCAGCGGCGACTCAACGCCGAACAGCAGCTCGCGGGTGGCCTTGGTGTAGTCGGGCATCCCGTCGATCGGCAGGTAACCACGCGGCTTGGCCTCGGCGGCCAGACGCTGTTCGATCTCGCGCACGGCGTCGAGCACGGGAATGCGACCGGCCTCGTCGTAGTAGATGCCCACACCCAGATTGACCTTGGTGGTGCGCGGATCGGCGTTGTAAGCCTCGGTCAGGCCGAGGATGGGATCACCGGGGACGAGTTCGACGTTCGCGAAAAAGGAGGACACGGGAGACTGCCTGCACGACGGAGGGAGGGCCTGATCGCGCGTGTCGCCTGCGACCAAACCCGCCCAGAATACCGGCCCGCGCGCACCGGTGCGATCTTCGCCGTGGGACAGCCATGGCCTTTGGCGCGACAATGCGGGTCTCCCCGACGCCAAGGACCGCCTGCGCATGCCCAGCATTTCCCTGACCCGCCATCTGATCGAGGAACAGCGCTCGGGCCACGTGACCCCGGACCTGCGGCTGCTGCTGGAAGTCGTGGCGCGCGCCTGCAAGCGCATCTCGGTGGCGGTCGGCAAGGGCGCGCTGGGCGATGTGCTGGGCGAGGCCGCAGCCGCCGGTGGCGGCGACAGCATCAACGTGCAGGGTGAGGCGCAGAAGAAACTCGATGTGATCAGCAACGAGATCCTGCTCGAGGCGAACGCCTGGGGCGGGCATCTGGCGGCGTGCGCGTCGGAGGAAATGGAGCATTGCCAGCAGATCCCCGATGCCTTCCCGCGCGGCAACTATCTGCTGGTGTTCGATCCCCTCGACGGCAGCTCCAACATCGACATCAATGCCAGCGTCGGCACGATCTTCTCGGTGTTGCGCTGCCCGGAAGGCGTCAGCGCGGCGCAGGACCACGACTTCCTGCAGGCCGGCAGCACCCAGGTCGCCGCCGGCTACTGCCTGTACGGCCCGAGCACCATGCTGGTGCTGACCATCGGCCACGGCACGCATGCGTTCACACTGGACCGCGAGCAGGGCTCGTTCGTACTGACGACGGGCCACATGCGCATTCCGGCGCAGACCCGCGAATTCGCGATCAACATGTCGAACCAGCGACACTGGGAAGCGCCGACGCAGGCCTACGTCAACGATCTGCTGGCCGGCCAGGACGGCCCGCGCGCCCAGGACTTCAACATGCGCTGGGTCGCGGCGATGGTCGGCGACGTGCACCGCATCCTGACCCGCGGCGGCATCTTCATCTATCCCTGGGACCGCAAGGACCCGTCCAAGCCCGGCAAGCTGCGACTGATGTACGAAGCGAACCCGATGGCGATGCTGGTCGAGCAGGCCGGCGGCGCGGCGACCAACGGCCGGACGCGCATCCTCGACATCGCCCCGACCTCGCTGCACCAGCGCGTGCCGGTGTTCCTGGGCTCGAAGGACGAAGTGGAGACCGCGACCCGCTACCACCTGCAGCACGACAGCGCCGCCGCATGAGCGCGCCGGCCGACTTCATCGAAGTCACGCCCGGCGCGCTGTCGGCCGAGGCCTGCGCGGCGATCGTCGCGCGGCTGCGGGCCAGCCCGGATCTGCACGCCGGCGAGATCGGCGGCGGCGTGTATCCCGAACTCAAGCGCAGCCGCGACCTGTCGATCAACGACCGTCCCGACTGGGCCGACGTGGTGCAGCAGCTCAACGTCGCGGTCTACGCCGGCCTGATGGCCTACCTGCGCAAATATCCGCAGACCCTGATCGCCCCGCTGATGCTGCAGCAGCCCGGCGCCGACGGTGCACTGCGCCGCCTGGAAGCCGACGACTTCCCGACGATGGACGACCAGCGCCTCGGCGGCCTGCTGCAGACCTGCCTGCGCCCGGGTGCGATCAACCTGCAGTGGTACGCGGCCGGCGAGGGCGGCTACCCGTACTGGCACTGCGAGCTCTACCCACGCGACGCCAGCGGCGAAACCCTGCATCGGCATCTGCTGTGGACGATCTACCTCAACGACGGCTTCGACGCCGGCGAAACCGAGTTCCTGTTCCAGCAACGCAAGATCACCCCCCGCACCGGCGACCTGCTGATCGCACCGACCGCCTTCACCCACACGCATCGCGGCAACCGGCCGCAGAACGGGGACAAGTGCATCGCCACGAGCTGGATTCTGTTCCAGCGGTCGGAGACGTTGTACGGGGGCGGATCCTGATCTGAACACCTCTCCCTCCGGGAGAGGTCGATGCGCACAGCGCGTCGGGTGAGGGCTGCTGTTGCTCGGCTTCGGCTCCTGCTTTTGCTCCTGCTTTTTGCTTTCCAGCTCTTGATCTGAAATCGAGCCGTAGAGCGAGCCGAGCACCGGAGCCTGGCGTGGCCGAAGAGCAGCCCATGTCTGAGCGCAGCGAGTTT
>NZ_CEEDOV010000003.1:0-158449 GCF_979256585.1 Luteimonas sp. AC640a
AGCGTCGTCTTGCCGTGGTCAACGTGACCAATCGTGCCCACGTTCACGTGGGGCTTGGTGCGCTCGAACTTACCCTTAGCCATGGCTGCTTTGTCTCGAAATCTGGTGGGGTGATGACTGCGTGCCGCGTCGGATCCGCACTGGAAGCGGAACCGCGGAGGATGGTGCTCACGAAAGGAATCGAACCTTCGACCTCCTCCTTACCAAGGAGGTGCTCTACCGACTGAGCTACGTGAGCAACGATGTGGAACTGGGGGACCGCCTGGAACGTTCAATGGAGCGGGAGAAGGGAATCGAACCCTCGTAATCAGTTTGGAAAACTGAGGTTCTACCATTGAACTACTCCCGCACCGGGACCCGCATACCGCATTACAACCTGTCGCACTGCACTTGTTTCCACCGACTCGAAAGATGGTGGAGGGAGGTGGATTCGAACCACCGAAGGCGTAAGCCAGCAGATTTACAGTCTGCCCCCGTTGGCCGCTTGGGTATCCCTCCGGCGCTTTCATGTTGCCGGTGAAAACAGCCCGCGATTTTGGGGCCAGTTCCCGGTTCTGTCAACGCTGGAAGGCGTTGGATTTCACCGGACCCGTCGCTTGGCCAATGACCTGTGCAGACGGGCGCGCATCTTAACCGCCTCTGCGCCGCGGCGCCATCGCTGCGTGCATGATTCGATCCGGCTGCGTGTGTTCTTTTCGCAGGAAAGGCGCCCGCAGGCGCCTCTCGCACGACAGATTCAGGCGCTCCCGGTTCAGACGTTGAAGCGGAAATGCATCACGTCGCCGTCCTTGACGATGTAGTCCTTGCCTTCCAGGCGCCACTTGCCTGCTTCCTTGGCGGCGGATTCGCCGTTGTAGCGGATGAAATCGTCGTAACCAACCACTTCCGCGCGGATGAAGCCCTTCTCGAAATCGGTGTGGATGACCGCGGCCGCCTGCGGCGCGGTCGCGCCAATCTTCACCGTCCACGCGCGCACTTCCTTGACGCCCGCGGTGAAGTAGGTCTGCAGCGTCAGCAGGCCGTAGGCCGCGCGAATCACACGATTCAAGCCCGGCTCGTCTAGGCCCAGATCGGTCAGGAACGCGTCGCGATCGGCGTCGTCGAGCTGCGACAGCTCTTCCTCGATCGCGGCCGACACCGGCACAACTTCCGCGCCCTCGCCCACCGCGCGTGCACGCACGGCGTCGAGGTGCGGATTGTTCTCGAATCCGTCCTCGAGCACGTTGGCGATGTACAGCACCGGCTTGGCGGTCAACAGGAACAGGTCGCGGATCGCCGCGTTGTCATCTTCGGAGAGCTTCAGCGCGCGCACCGGCTGACCGTCGGCCAGCCCCTTGTGCACCCGGCCCAGCACTTCAGCGCGGACCTTCGCATCCTTGTCGCCGGTCTTGGCCGAACGCTCGGCGCGCTGCAGCGCGCGCTCGACGGAATCCAGGTCGGCCAGCGCGAGCTCGGTATCGATGGTCTCGATATCGGCGATCGGGTCGACCTTGTTGTTGACGTGGATGACGTCCGGGTTCTCGAAGCAGCGCACCACGTGCGTGATCGCATCGACCTCGCGGATGTGCGACAGGAACTTGTTGCCCAGGCCCTCACCGCTGGCCGCGCCGGCGACGAGGCCGGCGATGTCGACGAACTCGACCGCCGTCGGCAGCACCTTCTGCGGTTTGACGATCGCCGCCAGCGCATTGAGGCGCAGATCCGGCACCGGCACGATGCCGACGTTCGGCTCGATGGTGCAGAACGGGAAATTGGCCGCGGCAATACCCGCCTTGGTCAGCGCATTGAAGAGGGTCGACTTGCCGACGTTCGGCAGGCCGACGATGCCGCATTTGATGCCCATTGCTGTGTCCGTGATCCGTGATTCGGGATTCGTGATTGATGATTCGCACGCAGATCGCGCCTTCGAATCACCAATCACCAATCGCCAATTACGGCTTCACCGTGTGCAGCCTCGTCATCGCATCCATGAAATTGCCGTCCATCGCCAGCGGCAGCACGTCGATCGACGCATCGATCGCGCGTCCGATCAGGATGTCGTCATCGGCGTTTGCGCGGCCCAGCACCCACGGCGTGACCTTGTCCTTGCTGCCCGGATGCCCGATGCCGATGCGCAGCCGGTGGAAGCGGCCGTGGCCGAGCAATTGCATCGTGTCGCGCAGTCCGTTCTGCCCCCCATGTCCGCCGTCGAACTTGAGTCGCGCGGTGCCGGGTGGCAGATCCAGTTCGTCATGCGCCAGCAGCGCCTGTTCGGGTTCGAATTTCCAGAACCGCAGCGCGGCGGTGACCGACTTGCCGCTGAGATTCATGAAGGTGGCCGGCTTCAGCAGCCAGACCGGCTGACCGGCGATGTCGATCTTCGCGGTCTCGCCGAACAGCTTGCTGTCGAGCCGTAACGACGCGCCCGCCTTGGCGGCGAGTTCGTCGACAAAACGGAACCCGGCGTTGTGCCGGGTCCGTGCATATTCGGGACCGGGATTGCCCAGCCCGACGATCAGTCGCAGTCCTGCCATCGATACGGCAACGCAAGCGCGCCCGAAGGCGCGCCCGCGCGACGATTACTCGTCGTCCTTCGCGGCCTTGGTGGCCGGGACATCGGCCGACGCTTCGTCGGTCTCGTCTTCCGGCTCGGCTTCCACGCGGCCGTGCTTGGCGACGACGACGGCGACGTCGTGGTCCGCGCCCAGCGCCAGCTCGGGGATCTCGACGCCCTTCGGCAGCTTGACCTGCGAGAGGTGGACGATATCGCCGACGACCATTGCACCAAGATCGATCTCGATGAATTCCGGCAGGTCACCCGGCAGGCAGGTCACGGAGACTTCGTTGAGTTCATGCGTGATCACGACGTCGGCAGCCTTGCCGGCCGGCGAGGTGTCCTCGTTGATGAAGTGCAGCGGCACGGCGGTACGGATGGTCTCGTTCGCGTTCACGCGCTGGAAATCCAGGTGCATGATCTGCTGCTTGTACGGATGGCGCTGCATGTCACGCAGCAGTACCTTCTGGACGTCGCCGTTGAGGCTCAGGTCGAGGATCGAGGCGTAGAACCACTCGTGCTGGCTGGCAAGCCAGACATCGTTGTGGCTCAGCTCGATGCTGACGGGCTTGAGGTCGCCGCCGTAGACGACGGCAGGCACATTGCCGGCAAGACGGAGGCGGCGGCTCGCACCCTTCCCCTCGTCTTCGCGGCGCAGCACCTTGATTTCATGCGTGGTAGCCATTTTCGGTATTCACTTTTCAGGATTGAAACCGCTTCGCAGCGGTGAAGCGTCTCGTCCGCGACCAGGCGAGACGTTGCAACAGGTCAGTCGACGTAGAGCGAACTGACCGATTCTCCGAACGCGATCCGGCGGATCGTCTCGGCCAGCAGCTCGGCGACACTGAGCTGGCGGATGCGCGTGCAATTACGCGCGGCCTCCGACAACGGGATGGTGTCGGTAACCACCATCTCGTCGAGCTGCGATTTGTTGAGGTTGTCGATCGCCGAGCCCGACAGCACTGCGTGCGTGCAGTAGGCGACGACCTTGGTGGCGCCCTGCGCCTTGAGCGCTGCAGCCGCGGCGCACAGCGTGCCGGCGGTGTCGACGATGTCGTCGACCAGCACACAGGTCTTGCCACTCACGTCGCCGATGATGTTCATCACAGTGGAGACGTTGGCGCGCGGACGGCGCTTGTCGATGATCGCCAGATCCGCGTCGTCGAGACGCTTGGCGATCGCGCGGGCGCGCACCACGCCACCGACGTCGGGCGAGACCACCACCATGTTGTCGGTGCCATGCGCGCGCCAGATATCGGCCAGCAGCAGCGGCGAGGCGTAGACGTTGTCGACCGGGATATCGAAAAAGCCCTGGATCTGGTCGGCGTGCAGATCGATCGTCAGCACGCGGTCGGCGCCGGCGGCGCTGACCATCTTCGCCACGACCTTGGCGGTGATCGGCACGCGTGCCGAACGCATGCGACGATCCTGGCGCGAGTAGCCGAAGTACGGAATGACCGCGGTCACGCTGGATACCGAGGCGCGCTTGAGCGCGTCGATCAGCACCAGCAGCTCCATCAGGTTCTCGGCCGACGGCGCGTTGGTCGGCTGGATCACGAACACGTCCTGGCGACGGACGTTTTCCTCAATCTCGACCTGGACCTCACCGTCGGAGAACGTCGACACCATCGCCTTGCCCTGGCGCACGCCGAGCTCGCGGCAGACGGCCTTGGCCAGCGCCCGGTTCGAGTTGCCCGAGAAGATCAGGAGATTGCGTTCTTCTTTCATGTCTGCGGTTCCGCGTCGCTCTGACCGAGCGGATGGAGGAGTGGCCGTGCCGGCACTTGGGAACAGACACGGGTATCAGGGGCGGCAGGATTCGAACCTGCGAATGCCGGGATCAAAACCCGGTGCCTTAACCACTTGGCGACGCCCCTTCAGAAATCCGGAATCAGGAATTCGGGATTGGAGATTCGGACATGCCGTCGAATCCCCAATCCCTAATCCCGAACCCCGGCCTCCAATGCATCCAGCAACGGCGAACGCGCCGCGCCGCCGACCACACGGGTCGACACCCGTGCCGCGACCTGCGCCTGCGCAGCCTCGGCGGACTCGCGCGTGGCGAATTCGACGAAGCAGCCGCTGCCCGTTCCGGTCAAGCGTGGCGGTCCGACCGCTGCGAGCACCTCGAACACCGCATCGACGGCGGGTTCGCGGGACCGCAGCACCGGCTCGAACGCGTTGCCGAGCGATGCACCTGAAACGAAGTCGGCCATTGTCGCGGGTGCAGCATTTCGCGTCAATTCAGGGGCCTGGAACAGACCCGCCGTGTTCACATGCACGCCGGGGTCAGCAAGCAGATACCACGCCTGCGGCAGGTCGATCGGCATCAACGACTCGCCCACCCCTTCCGCCCAGGCGTTGCGGCCGCGGACGAAGACCGGCACATCCGCACCCAGGGCCAGACCCAACGCAGCCAGACGATCTTCGCCGAGCGCGAGCTCCCACAGGTGGTCGAGGGCGCGCAGAACGGTAGCCGCATCGGATGACCCACCGCCCAGCCCGGCGCCCGAAGAAATCCGCTTTTCGACGATAATGTCGACGCCTTTGGAGACGTTCGCCTCTTTTTTCAAGAGATTAGCCGCCCGAATCACCAGATCATCGGCCTCGGCGAGGCCCGGCACCGACTCGCCGATCCGCTGGATGTGCCCGTCGGTACGCGGCCGCAGGCGGATCGTGTCGCCCCAGTCGAGCATCCGGAATACGGTCTGCAGCGCGTGGTAGCCATCCTCACGACGACCGGTGATCCGCAGAAACAGGTTCAACTTGGCCGGCGCCGGCCAAGCCGACCAGCCACCGGCGTTCTGCGCAGCGCTCATGGCGTCGAAGGCGCGTCCGTGCCGTCGCCGGGCGACCAGGTGTCGACGACGAGCCGCACGCGCGCATCGCCGCGCTGGGCGTTGACGCGGGTCGGCAGCGCCGGCGCCGCGCCCGCTGCCGGCTCAGGCTGCCATTCAAGGTAATCAATGGTCCAGCCATCCTGCTGCACGCGCGCCAGTCGACCCCCGGCATCGAACGCCACGTCGGCCGGACCGGATACCGCGACATCGGCGCGTGCGCCCGCGGCCCAGGCCGCCATCGCCGCGACGGGAATCTCGAATCCGGTGGCCTCGCGCAGCAACAGGCCGACATCGGCGCCTTCGCGCGGACCGCCGTCGAGGCCGTCGATGCGTGCGCCCTGCGGGCCGCCCTGCAACTGCCAGCTCTGCCGGGTCACCGGCGCGCTCAAAGTCACCCGGTAATCTCCGCCCGTCTGCAGCCATTCGATGCGACCGCTGCCGCCATCGCGTCCGTTGGACATCGCCACGCGTCCGTTGAACGCAAGCTGCGGCAGCGCGCGCACGGCGGCCTCGCGTGCGGCGAGCCGTGCTTGCGCATCGGCGAGCGCGGCGGGCGCAAGATCGACGGTCTGAAGCGGCGGCCGCACCGGCACGCTGGTACAGGCGGCCAGCCCCAATGCCGCGATCGCGGCACACACGATCCGGATACTCATGCGCCGGTCTTCTCCAGCGCGCGGATCAGCGAGCGGTTCTCCGGATCGATACCGCGGGCTTCTTCGAAATACTTGCGGGCTTCGTCCTGGCGACCGAGCGTCCACAGCACTTCGCCGATGTGCGCGGCAACCTCCGCGTCCTTCATCATCGAAAACGCACGGCGCAGTTCGACCAGCGCATCCTCGTTGCGGCCCAGGCGATAGAGCACCCAGCCGTAGCTGTCGATGATCGCGGCATTGTCGGGCTCGGCCACGCGCGCCCGGTCGATGAGCTCCAGCGCTTCTGTGTAGCGCGTGGTGCGATCGGCCAGTGTGTAACCGAGCGCATTGAGCGCGGCGATGTTCTCGGGATCGGCCACCAGCACGCGACGCAGGTCGGCTTCGGCGCGCGGGATGTCGTCGCGACGCTCCCACATCAGCGCACGCGAATAGAGCATCGCGGGATCGTCCGGCATCGCGGACAGGCTGCGGTTGTAGACGTCGAGCTCGCCCTGGGGATCGCCCTTCTGCCGCAGCTCGGCCTCGAGCAGGTAGGCGTTGCGGCGCATGTCCTCGTCGGCGGCACCGTCGGACTGCAGCGCCAGGAGCCGCGCCCACGCCTCGTCCTGGCGACCGAGCTCATGCAGCACGCGCGCCCCGCGCAAGCGCGCCTGCGCGCGCTCGGGGCCGCCAGGCACAGTCTGATACCACTCCAGCGCTTCTTCGTACTGCTCCAGATATTCGGCCATCTGGCCCAGCAAGAGCCGCTGCGCAGGATTCGGCGTCAACGCAACCGACTTGACCTCTTCGTAGAGCGCGGCGAGCGCCGCCTTGTTTTCCGCGCGCGCCATCAGCGAGGCCCGTAATACATAGGTACGGCCGTCCTGCGGGCCCATCGCCAGCGTGCGCTCGGCATCGGCCAGATCGCCCAGGGCCTCGTATTCGCCGGCGATCCCCATCCGCAGATCGGGGCCGATCAAGGCCGCATCGCCGAGCGCGAGCAGCGCCTGGCGCGCCTCGTCGGGCCGACCGGACTCGCGCAACTGGCTCGCGCGCAGCAGCGCGACCCGCGGTTCGCCGGGGAAGCGCGCCACAATGTTTTCGAGAATGCGCTCGGTCAGATCGGTCCGGTCCAGACGCTGGGCGAGACCACCGAACGCCATCCAGGCCTGCAACGTATCCGGAATCGCGCCGCTGTCGACGAGCTGGCCGAGCAGGCGCGCAGCCTGGGCCTGATCGCGGGCACCGCCGCCGAGTACGGTGAATGCATGCCGCCAGCCGGCGGGATCATCGCTGCGCAGCATCGCTTCCAGCTGGCGACGGGCCACGCGGTCGCGGCCTGCGCGCAGCGACAACGTGGCCTCGGCGGCACGCATCGGCAGCGAATCAGGCGAATGGCGTCGCCACAGGTCCAGCGCCTGCGCGGCGCGGCGGTCATCGCCCGCCAGCAGGGCGATGCGCGTGGCGCGCTCGGCCAGCCCGGGATCGCCGTCGGACTGGCGGGCCGCATCGAGATACCAGTTGGCGGCCTCGTCGAGGCGACCGGCCTGCACCGCGAACTCGCCGGCCAGTGTCGCGCCGAGCAGATCCTGGTGCAGCGTATCGTTGCGGTCGAGATCGCCGCGCTGTGCATGGGCCGCGCAGGCCAGTCCGAGCAGGGGTACCAGCAGGGCTGCGCACAGCCGCGAGGTCCGGGGCGGAGAGAAAACGGGCATCTGGGGCAACCGGGCCGTAAAATGGGCGCCTTCGTCCGCAGCTTATCGCAAGCGCCTGAACGGAATCGCGTCTCCGACAGGCCCGCCCGCCCATGAGTCTTTTCGCACTCGGCATCAACCACCAGACCGCGCCGGTCGCCCTGCGCGAACGGGTGGCGTTTGCCGGCGATGCGCTCGACGCGGCGCTGGCGCAGCTGCGTGCGTTGCCGGCGGTCCGCGAGGTCGCGTTGCTGTCGACCTGCAATCGCACGGAGCTGTACGCCGTGTGCGACGACGACGGCAGCGCGCTGGCGCATTGGCTGGCGACGCATCCGGGCGACGACGCGTCCTTGGCCGGCGGCTCGCTGCAGGCCTACCTGTACCAGCATCGCGACGCCGAGGCGGCCCGGCATCTGTTCCGCGTCGCCACCGGTCTCGATTCGCTGGTGCTGGGTGAGCCGCAGATCCTCGGACAGGTGAAGCAAGCCTGGGCCAGCGCACGCGCCGCCGGCACGCTCGGCAGCGATCTCGATCGCGTTTTCCAGCATGCGTTCGTCACCGCCAAGCGCGCGCGCAGCGAGACCCGCATCGGCAACAGCCCGGTGTCGGTGGCCTCGCTCGCGGTGCGGCTGGCGCAGGAATCGTTCGCACGCCCGGCCGATTCGGCCGTGCTGCTGATCGGCGCCGGCGAGACGATCGAACTGGCCGCGCGCCATCTCGCGCAGGCCAACGTCAAGCGCCTGCTGATCGCCAACCGGACCTACGCGCACGCGCAGGAACTGGCCGCGCGCCACGGCGGCATCGCGCTGCCGCTCGACGAGCTCGACCGGCATCTGTTCCTGGCCGACATCGTGCTGTCGGCCACCGCCAGCCGCACGCCGATCATCGGCCGCGCGCAGGTCGCTGCCGCGCTGACCGCGCGCAAACACCGGCCGATGCTGCTGATGGACCTGGCGGTGCCGCGCGACATCGCGCCGGACGTGGCCGAGCTGCGCGATGTCTTCCTCTACACCGTCGACGATCTCGAACGCACGCTCGACGACAACCGCCGCGGGCGCCGCGAGGCCGCCGCCGATGCCGATGCGATCATTGATCTGCAGGTCACCCGCTTCGGCGAGTCGAACGCGGCGCGCGGACGCCTGGCGCCGGTCAGGCGCCTGCGCGCGCATGGCGAGGCGGTGCGAGGCGAAGCGCTCGCCCGCGCCCGCCAGCAGCTCGCCGCCGGGCAGTCGCCCGACGCGGTGCTGGAACTGCTGGCCCACACCCTGACCAACCGACTGCTGCATCTGCCGACCACTGCGCTGCGCGACGCCGCGCTGCGCGGCGACGACACTCTCGCCGACAGCCTCGATGCATTGCTGCCGCCCGAACCCGAGTCCCGGACACCCGATGCTGCCGACCCTGCGCCGTAAGCTCGAAGCGCTGGCCGAACGCCGCGAAGAAATCGAACGCCTGCTGTCCGACCCTGCAACCGTCTCAGACCAGTCGCGATTTCGTGCGCTATCCCGTGAGTTCGCCCAGCTCGAACCGCTGTCGAGCGCGCTGGCCGACGAGCGCCGCGCGCTCGATGACCGCGAGGCTGCGCGCACGCTGCTCGACGATACCGACATGCGCGAGATGGCGCAGGAGGAGATCGCCGCCGCCGACGCGCGCCTGGAAGCGCTGGAGGCCGATCTGCTGGCATTGCTGGTGCCACACGATGCGCGCGACGACGGCGGCTTCTATCTCGAGATCCGCGCCGGCACCGGCGGCGACGAGGCGGCGATCTTCGCCGGCGACCTGTTCCGCATGTACCAGCGCTACGCCGAACGGCAGGGCTGGCGCGTCGAAGTGGAATCGGCGAGCACCGGCGAGCATGGCGGCTTCCGCGAGATCATCGCCGCCGTCGACGGCAGCGGCGCCTATGCGCGGCTCAAGTTCGAGTCCGGGACGCACCGCGTCCAGCGAGTGCCGGAAACCGAATCGCAGGGCCGCATCCACACCTCGGCCGCGACCGTGGCGATCATTCCGATCGAGGACGCGGGCGAACCGATCGAGCTCAATCCGGCCGACCTCAAGGTCGACACCTTCCGCTCGTCCGGCGCCGGCGGCCAGCACGTCAACAAGACCGATTCGGCGATCCGCATCACCCACGTGCCAAGCGGCGTCGTCGTCGAATCGCAGACCGAGCGCAGCCAGCACGCCAACCGCGACAAGGCGATGAAGCGCCTGCGCGCGATGCTGGCCGATGCCGAAGCCGAACGCCGCGCCGCCGCGACCGCCGAGGTGCGCAAGCTGCAAGTCGGCAGCGGCGACCGCAGCCAGCGCATCCGCACCTACAACTATCCGCAGGGCCGCATCACCGATCACCGCATCGAGGGGCTTACCTTGTACGACCTGCCGAACGTGCTCGAAGGCAATCTAGACGGCCTGATCGCGCGGCTGTCGCAGGAACACCAGGCCGACGAACTTGCGCGCATGACCGCGCAGTGAGTCGTAACGCGGCCTGAAGTGCGCGGTGTCGATCCACGCAGCGACCGCGCATCCCGATGCGGCCGTCCACACCGGTGGGGTACCCTCGCCGCATGAGCAGCCAGACCGATTTCATCCCCCTGAAGATCTGCGTGCTGACGGTCTCCGACAGCCGCACCCTCGACACCGACAGCTCCGGCGACTACCTCGTCGAGTCCTTGACCAGCGCAGGCCACGGGATCGCCGAACGCGCCCTGCTGCCCGACGACCGCTACGCGATGCGTGCGCTGGTGTCGAAGTGGATTGCCGATCCCATCGTCGACGGCATCCTCGTCACCGGCGGCACCGGCTTCACCGGACGCGATTCCACGCCCGAAGCGCTGCTGCCGTTGCTGGACAAGGAAATGCCGGGCTTCGGTGAACTGTTCCGCGCGGTGTCGGTCGAGGAGATCGGCACGTCCTCGCTGCAGTCGCGCGCCTTCGCCGGCCTCGCCAATGCGACCTTCGTGTTCGCCCTGCCCGGCTCGACGTCGGCCTGCCGCACGGCGTGGGAGAAGATCGTCCGCCACCAGCTCGACGCGCGCACGAAGCCCTGCAATCTGGCGACGATCCGTCCACGCCTGAAAGAAGCCTGATGGCCCTGGACCAGACGCTGCGGCTGCTCGCCAAGGCCCGCGGGGTGACCGCCGCGGACATCGCCGCGGCGATTCCACGCGTCGGCGCGGCCACCGTGTCGGCCTGGATGCGCGGCGAGAAAACCCCCGGCAGCGCGCAACTCGATGCTTTGGCGCGTGCGTTCGGCGTTCCGGCGGGTGCATTACTGGCAACGCTTGCCGCCACGCTCGATCCGGCACGCACCAAGGGCGAGCACGACCTGCTCGCCGCCTACCGCGCTCTCAACACGCGTCAACAGGGTGCACTGCTGGAAGTCGCACGCACGATGGCGCAGGCACCGCCACGCAAATCGCGCGACTGAGATCCACACCCCCGCCACGGAGCCCGCGATGAAGCCAATGAAGCGCAAGGCCTACGAGGCCGCTCTCGAACACATGCAGATCGAACTGGCCGCCGTCGCGCGCTGGCTGCAGCACAGCGGTCGACGGCTCGTGGTGCTGTTCGAAGGTCGCGACACTGCCGGCAAGGGCGGCGCCATCGAAGCGATCGCCGAGCATCTCAATCCGCGCCAGTGCCGCGTGGTCGCCTTGCCGAAGCCCAGCGACCGCGAGGCCGGCCAGTGGTATTTCCAGCGCTACGTGGCGCACCTGCCGTCGGCGGGCGAGATCACCCTGCTCGACCGCAGCTGGTACAACCGCGCCGGCGTCGAGTCGGTGATGGGCTATGCGACACCCGCGCAGGTCGAGACGTTTCTCACCCAGACGCCGGCGTTCGAACAGCAACTGGTCGGTGACGGCATCCTGCTGTTCAAATACTGGCTGGGCTGCGACCAGGCGCAACAGGAAGACCGTTTCGCCGAGCGCCTGCACGATCCGCTCAAGCGCTGGAAGCTCTCCCCTGTCGATGTCGCCGCGCGCACGCGCTACGACGACTACACCCGCGCCCGCGACATCATGCTGCGCGAAACGCACACCGCGCATGCGCCCTGGACGCTGGTCGATTTCAACGACCAGCGCCGCGGTCGCCTGACCCTGATCCGCGACCTGCTCGACCGGTTGCCCGACAGCCACGTCGATGCGCCTTCGCTGCGTTTCCCCAAACTCAAGCGCACGCCGCGGCCCGAGCGCTACGACGTGCTGGCGCCGCTGGCGCCGTACGCGGACTGAAGCCGTTTCAGGCTTCGATGGCCGGACCACCCGCACCAGCGATCAGCGTTTCCAGCCGCTCTGCGGTGACCGGACCGAGAATCTTCTCCACCACCTGCCCGTCCGGTCCGATCAGATACGTCATCGGCAGGCCGGGCGGTGTGTCGAAATCGGCGGGCGGATCGAAGGTGTCGAGAATCGCGATCGGATACACCACGGGGTGCTTGAGCAGGAACGCGCGCATGTCGTCCGCTTCGATCTCCTCGTAGGCGAGGCCGATCACCTGCACGTGCTCGCGCATCGCATCGAGCGCCGACAGTTCCGGCATTTCCTTCAGGCAAGGCGCACACCAGGTCGCCCAGAAGTTCACGACCACCCACTGCCCGCGATGTTCGGCGAGATCGAAGCGGCTGCCGTCGAGGGTCTCGACCTGCAACGCGGGCCGTTCTTTCGACGCGGCCGGCGCGGCGGGTGCATCTGTCGGTGTCTGCACGGTGGACGGCGCCGCGGCGTCTGGCGCGGCGCCGTCCACCGGCGCCTGGCCGTCGGGCTTGCAGGCGGCGAGCAACAGGGCGAATGCGATGCAGGAGGCGAGGCGGTTCATGCGGAAATCTCCGGAGATTCGTAGAGGCTGCTGACCCGCCGTTTGAGCAGGTCGCGCAGCGGAATGCGCAGTTCGTCGAGCGCGGCGGACGCGGCCACGCCCAAGGCGTCGTCGCGGCACGGCAGATGGGCTTCCGCGACCGGGATGCGCAGGTCGCAGGCTTCGTAAAGTTCGCCGACAGTGAGCCCGTCGAGATCGCGTGCGAGGATCCATTCGCCGGATTCGGCGCGGCGCAGCAGCGCGATCTCTTCCAGTTGCGCGAGCATCTGCTGCACCAGTGCATCGGTCAGCATCGGCTCCAGCGCCTGGATGTCGTCACTGTGCAGCCCTCGCCCCTGCGCGCGTGCGGCCGAGAAGCGCCCCAGCATGCGCAGTACGCCGTAGAGTTCGAAACCCGCCGGCAGGCGCATGTGGGCCGGCTGATAGCGGAACGCCGAGATCGATGCGGCGAACGAGGCGCCGAGCAGAATCGCCACCCAGCTCAGATACACCCACAGCAGGAAGATCGGCAGGAAGGCGATCTGGCCGTAGATTTTTTCATAGGCATCGAAACTGCCCAGATACAGGCCGATCGCCCACTTCACGGCTTCCGACAGCATCACTGCCAGTGTCGCCCCGGCCAGTGCATGACGCCACTGCACGGTGCGGTGCGGCACTACGCGAAAGATCGTCGTGAACGCGGCAAGCTCGATCAGCATCGGCGCCGCCCACAGCATCAGCCCGCGCAGCAGGCGTCCCGAATCGGTACTGAAGATCTCCAGCGCGAAGAAGCGCGCCGATACTGCCAGGCTCGCCGTCGCGACCAGCGCGCCTAGGGTGAGCACGGTCCAGTACACGAGGAAGCGCCCGAACGTGGGCCGCGCCGACTTTACCCGCCAGATACGGTTGAACGTGGTCTCCACGCTGAGCAGCGTGACCAGCACCGAGATCACCAGCGCGATCACACCGATCGTCGTCAGCTGGCCGGTATTGGTCGACAGCTGCAGCAGCACCTGTTCGACCGCACGCGCCGAATCGGGCACGAAGTTGGAGAAGATGTAGTCGCTGAGCTGGTCGCGCCACTGCCCGAACGCCGGAAACACCGACAGCACGCCGAACACCACCATCGACAGCGGCACCAGCGCGAACACCGTGGTGAAGGCCAGCGCGCCGGCGGCTTCGAACAGACGGTCGTCGAGGAAGCGACGCCACAGGAAGCGCGCGAAGCTCAGCGCGCGCGCGCGGTCCGCCATCCGTTCGGTCCAGCGATTGAAAGTAGCGAGTGGCTCCATCGGCGAAGCGTAGCAAAGCGGTTTGCGTTGGGATGCATGGCTGATGGTGTTGCCGTCCATCCAAGGGACGTCATCCCGGCGAAAGTCGGGATCCAGCGCCTCACCCATAATGCTGGCGCTCAAGTAAAAGGCACTGGATTCCGGCCTTCGCCGGAACGACGGAACTTGATGCCGGTCACCCCAGCGATTACCCACGCGCCACCTACTGCGCGAGAATGCGAAACGCATAACGTTCTCGAATTCCTGTCGACGCAGCGACGACGCGGCTTCGGAATCCATGCACCCCCTTTCGCAAACAGGCGTCTCCATGCCCGACATCCTCGTCCTCTACTACAGTCGCAACGGTTCGGTCGCCCGCCTCGCACGGCAGATCGCGCGCGGGATCGGTGAGGTCGATGGCATGCAGGCGCGATTGCGCACGGTGCCGCCGGTGGCAGCGGTGACGCAGCAAGCGGCGCCGCCGGTGCCCGAGGACGGCGCGCCGTACGTGGAGCGCGCGGACCTCGCCGAATGCGTCGGCCTGCTGCTCGGCAGCCCGACGCGATTCGGCAACATGGCCGCGCCTTTGAAGCATTTCCTCGACGGGCTGAGCGCCGAATGGGCCAGCGGCACGCTGGTCGGCAAACCGGCCGGTGTGTTCACCTCGACCGCTACGCAGCACGGCGGCCAGGAAGCGACGCTGCTGACGATGCTGGTGCCGCTGCTGCACCACGGTTGCGTGGTCGCCGGCATTCCGTATACCGAGCCCGCACTCACGACCACGCGCGGCGGGGGCACGCCGTATGGCGCCAGCCATGTCGCCGGGCAGCAGGACGATCCGCAGCCGACCGAAGACGAGGCCGTGCTCGCGCGTGCGCTCGGCCGGCGCATCGCCACGCTCGCCGCGAAGCTTGGCGCATGAGCGCGATGCGGCCGCCCGCCACGCGCGTACTGGCGACGTCGCTGGTACTGATCGCGGCGCTCTATGCCGCCTGGTATCGCGAGGATGCGCATTTCGGCGCGGCGCTGCTGGTGTTCGTGCTGCCACCACTGGTGTTGCTCGCCGGTGTACTGCTGCGCCGACCGAGCGCACCGCTGTGGTCGGGCATCGCTGCGCTGTTCTGGTTCTCGCATGGCGTGATGTATGCCTGGTCGCATCCCGAGCTGGGCCTGTGGCCGTGGGCCGGGATCGCGCTGTCGCTGGCGGTGGTGTTCTCGGCCAGCCTGCCCGGCATGCGCGCGCGTTTCTCCAAGGGGCACCCACCCAAGGGCTGAACGCGCTGGCGGCGGACACCGCGTGCGCCGGTATCATGGGCGGCCCGATTCGCTGCCCTGCAGGACCGCATCACGATGGACGAACTGCTGATCGTCACCACCGGTGGCACGATCGACAAGATCTACTTCGACGACAAGTCGGACTTCCAGGTCGGCGATCCGCAGATCGGGCGCATGCTCGAGGAACTCGGCGTCGCGTTCCGTTACCGGGTGATTCCAATCATCCGCAAGGACTCGCTGCACATCACCGACGACGACCGCGAGCTGATCCGCGCGACGATCGCTGCGCAGCCGGCCAAGCACGTGCTGCTGACCCACGGCACCGATTCGATGGTCGAAACCGCGAAGGTGCTCGCGTCGATCGCCGACAAGACGATCATCCTCACCGGCGCGCTGAGCCCGGCGCGGTTCCGTGGCTCGGATGCGGAGTTCAACATCGGCACTGCCGTCGGCGCCGTGCAGTCCAAGCCGCCGGGCGTCTACGTGGCCATGAACGGCCGCATCTGGGATCCGCTGAAAGTCCGCAAGAACGTCGAAGCCAACCGTTTCGAACCGCTGGGCTGAGGCTCAGTCGACAGTCGGCCCGCGCATCCGCATCTCCGGTCCGGGCCCGATCGTCATTCGGCCGTCGGGCTCAGCGTACTGGACGTCGGGCTGGGCATTGAGCGCGTCGAGCAGGCGCTGCGACTGTGCGGCATCGAGCGCGGGATCGATCGATACCACATCCGCGCCGACCGCGAGCCGGCGCAACCAGGTCACGTTGCCGGGCATGCCCTTGGCATCGACCAGACCAGCGTCGCGCGCGCTTTCTGAAATGCGTCCGGCCACAAGCGCCGGATCCTGTTCCGGCGCACTGCCGGGCGTGTAGCGGACGATGAAACGCTGCTGCATGGCACTGACCTCGCTGGACGGGGTGGCGGGCGGATCGCCGCCCATCGCGCACCCCGACAACAACAGGGCCGAACCCAAAAACGCGGCGCCGAAGCGCCGCGCGATGTCATGGTGAACTCGGTGCAAGACGGTCTCCGCGGAGCACGCGCTCGCGTGCGACGCCGCGATCATGCCTCCACCCCGGGCGTGCCCGGGGTGAACGCCGATGCCATTACCAGGTCGCGACCAGCGATGCGCCGCTGAATGTCGCGTAGGCGTTGACCAGTACGTGATACGTGCCCGCCGCCGGGTTGCTGATGGTGCAGGTCTCGTTGTTGCCAGTCGCCCACGACCGGCAATCGTAGGTCGCCGTGGTCGGCTGCGAGCCGGCGCGAACATAGAGGTCCGCATCGCCGGTTCCGCCGCTCAGCGCGACCGTCAGGGTGCTGGTGCCCGCCGGGACCTGGATGGTCCAGAACTGCTGGCTGGCCGTTGCGCCTGCCAAGCCGGTCACCGGCACGCCGTTCTGCAGACCGCCATCGCCGCCACCGTCGCTCGGCGGGTTGTGACGCGCCTGCACGCTGACGTTGGCGAACGCGGTGACGCCGACCACCTTCACGTAGTAGGTGCCGGCCTCGACGTTGGCGATGCGCACGACCTCGTTGTTGCCAGGACGCTGCGAGATGAAGTCGTAGGCATCGGCCTGCGGCTCTTCATCCTGGCTGACGTACAGCGTGACGTTGCCGCTGCCGCCCGAGGTGGTGATCGACAGCGGACCGCTGACGCCTTCCGGCACGGTGATGCTGTAGAGCAGCGCGTCGCCCGCCGCACCCGACAGGCCCGACACCGGCGTGCGGTTGGTCAGCTCGGTCGCATCGGGCGTGAGGTCGCCCACTTCCACCTGCTGGGTGCGGGTGCGGGTGTTGCCCGCGTCGTCGGTGACGGTCAACGCGACCGAGTACACGCCGGCTGCGTCGTAGGTCTTGACCGGATTGGCTTCGGTCGAGGTGGTGCCGTCGCCGAACGCCCAAGCGTGCGAGACGATTTCACCGTCGTCGCTCGAGGTATCGGTGAAGGTCACGGTCAGGGTGTCGTTGTCGACGGTGAAGTCGAAGCCGGCCACCGGCACGCCCGGGGTACCGCCGCCGTCGGCGCCGATCGTGTCGACGAACTCCTCGCCCGTGCCCGCGGCATCGAGCCAGTCGCTCAAACGCGTCGCCGCCGTGCCGCCGCCGGTCCACGAAGTGAACAGTCGGCCGTACCAGTCGACGTGATCCGCGCCCGTGGTCGTGCACGAAGCGTAGCCACCGTGCAACTGGCCGATCACGCGGCCTTCGGGACTGTAGATCGGCGAACCCGAGGAACCGCCTTCCGTGGTGCCGCGCTGGTTCCACTGCACCCACAGATGGCTGTTGCCGCTGTTGCCGAGGTAGCCCTCGACGCGCAAAGGATTGTCGGAGTGGGTGATGCGCTTCTCGGCGACGCGCGGATGGTGGATACCGGTCGCGCCCGCCGGGGCGAGATCGCGACGGTCCCAGCCCGACCAGCTCAGGTTGTAGGCCGGGTCGGCAGCGTCATCGAACTCGAGCAGGGTGAAGTCGGACGCGGCATAAGTCGCGCGGACCACGGCGCCGGTCTGGTTCTGGGCGAGGCTGCCGTCGCCGTTGGCGCCACTCTCGGCGCTGCCCGGGGTGCGGCAGGTCGAGTTCTGGTAGTTCCAGTAGACGACGATGCTGGCGGCCGCGTCGGCGGTGCCCATCTGGCAGTGGTTGGCGGTCAGGAAGAACATCTTCTGATCGCCGGCGGTGTTGTTGACCAGCGAGCCGCTGCAGTACTCGACACCGAACCGCGTGTACGCACCGACCGACGGAATCTCGTCGCGGAACTCGTCGCCATCCGGGCACACCACGTCGACGTTGCAGCTGCCTGACACACCCTTGGTCTGCGCCAGTGCGCCTTCGCGGGCGAGGCGGCCGAAGCCGAGGTAGTCGTGGTTGACGCTGCTCAGACGCAGCTTGAGTTCGCCGACGCGCGCCTTCGGCACGACGACTTCGATGACCGCGTTGTCGCCCGGCACCAGCGGCGTCCACAGGTTGCCGGTCGCCTTGTGGTCGGCAGCGGTGAACGCGCGAATCGCTTCGGGATTGGCGTTCTTGTCCAGGCCTTCGGGATAGATCAGCAGGCGCGCGCCTTCGGGCAGGTGGAATTCCGAGAAGCCGAAGTTCAGTGACAGCGCATCCTTCGATTCCACGCGCAGGCGCCAGACCAGATCGCCGCTGGCGATCTCGTCCCAGTCGCCGGCATTGTTCGGCGTCAGGTTGACGGCGTGCGGCGTCGCGAAGCGGATCGGGCGCTGTCCCATGGCGCGGTCCTGACGCGCATCTTCGGCGCGCAGACGCGCAGCGTCGACCGCTGGCATGCGCTTGAGTTCGATCGTCTGTTCGGCCGGCAGCCGGTTGTCGAACGCGGCCGGTCGCGCGTCGCGCGTCGCCGCCGCGGCAGCACCGACCGACAGCGTGCCGGCGGTGATGCATGCGATAAGAGTCTTCATCCTGTTCTCTACCCCTCAGTGGTGACAGATAAAAACGGAGCACACCGCGTGCGGCATGCTCCGCCGGCGGCGGACATCACGATCACGATGTCCGCTGCCTGCCCTTCCTCCCCCGGAACTCCCCGAACCCGCCTTTAGTTGTGGCTGGCGCGCAGCGTGACCCCGGAGAACGATGTGTAGCCGCGGATCAGCACGTGGTACGTGCCCGCCTGCGGCGTTGCGAACGCGCAGCTTTCGCTGTTCCCGGTGCGATACGGCCGACAGTCGAACGTCGACGTGGTCGGCGCGCTGCCACGGCGCACATACAGATCGGCATCACCGCTGCCGCCCGAAATCGCGATGACCAGGTTGCGTGCACCCGACGGCACGGTGAACGTCCACGTCTGCGCGCTGTTGGTCGCGCCCGACACGCCGGTGACCGGCACGCCGTTCTGAAGACCACCCGTGCCGGGGTCCGGATCCGGCACGGTGCCGCCGCTCGCGGCTGCAACCGCGGCAGCGGCATCGACAATGCCGGCGCCGATCGGCTGCGACGGCGTCGACGGGAACGCACGCGCGGTGCTGGTCAGCAGGGTCTTGATCTGCGCCGGTGTCTTGGCCGGATTCGACACCGACTGGATCAGCGCGACCACACCGGCGACGTGCGGCGCCGCCATCGAGGTGCCGTCATAGGACGCGTAGCTCTCGCTGCCCGGCGTGGTCTGCCCGCTGTTGAGCGTGGAGACGATGCCCGAACCCGGGGCCGAAATCGTGATGCCGTTGCCGTAGTTGGAGAAGCTCGAACGCGCGCCGGTGCTGGTGTTGGAGGCGACCGAGATCACGTTGCTGCAGTTGGCCGGCGAGAAGCCCGAGACGTTGGCGTTGCTGTTGCCCGCGGCGATGACCAGCGTGGTGCCACGGCCGACCGCGCCGTTGATCGCACTCTGCATCGCATTACCACAGGTGCCGGCGCCGCCCAGGCTGAGGTTGATGACCTCGGCGGGATTGGCGTTCGCAGGCACCCCGCTGACGCTGCCGCCCGACGCCCAGATCACCGCATCGGCGATGTCGGAGTCGTAGCCGCCGCCGCGACCGAGCACACGCACCGGCACGACCTTCGACTCGGGCGCGGTACCCGCGACGCCGACACCGTTGTTGGTGACCGCCGCGACCGTGCCAGCCACGTGCGTCCCGTGCCAGCTCGACGCGCGGCCGTTGTAGAAATCGCCCGGATCGCTGGCGTCTGCGTCGCGACCGCCGCCATCGCCCGACACCGCAGTGTCGATGATGAAGTCGTAGCCCGGCAGGATGTTCGCGTTGAGATCGCTGTGATTGGTGATGCCGGTGTCGAGCACGGCAACCACGGCGCCCGCGCCCTTGGTGACGTCCCAGGCCTGCGTGGCACGAATGCCGCCGGAACCGGTGCCGAAGCCGTACTGCTGGCTGAAGCGCGGATCGTTCGGGGTCCAGAACACCTGGTTGAGCTTGTCCACCTCGACGAATTCGACATTCGGATCGGCAGCAATCTGCCGCATCAGCGATTCGGCATCCGCGCGGTCGAGCTTGCGGCTGGTGCGCACGACATCGGCACCCAACGTCATCCGCCGGACGTGCTCGAGGCGCAGCTGCTTGCCGCCGCCGCTGACGACGATCCGGCTGGCGGATGCGCGCAATGCGGTGTCGATCGTGGCCGGATCGGTCTGGACGGTCGAGCCGTCGCGGTATTTGACGATGAAGCGGTCGTGGGTCTCGTTCGACTGCAGCCCACCGAGATTGAGCCGATCCGTGGCGTTGAGCGACAAGGGCGCCAGGGCCGCAAGCGCGAGAGAGGTGGCAGCGACGAGCAGACGACGGCGCGGCGCGCGAGACATACGATTCGACATCCGAAAACCCCTAGACCATGGGTGAGCCGCGCTTGGGCGGCAGATCGGGAGTCGTCGCTGCCGCCTGAATTTCCGGCAACGCCAACTCCGCAACGAATGCGGACGTGACAAAACTGACCGCAAACTGACGCTACGCGACAGCGCATCTCCTTCGCAACGCAAGAAACCGTTAAATTTTCATTAATAATGGCGAAAACCGTCACATATTGACAATGTGGGTCAAGATTCTGGGACCGAACGCACGCTGAATAGAGCGGGTCTGCAATGGACCTCGTGGACGTGCTGCGTCATCGGAATTTCGGTGACACCGGATGACAGCGCACGCGCCGGTGCACCCGCGAACACAGCGGTTCGCAGGGGCGTAATGTCGGATTGTTTTAGGCAACCGCCCGCAGTCAGGGCGGCGATGCGAGACCACGGGAAACGCGGCGGAAAGCCGCGAAACGCGTCAGAGCATGCCGGTCTCGAGGCGCGCGGCTTCCGACATCATCGAGCGGTTCCACGGCGGGTCGAACACGAGTTCCACATCGGCCTCGACCACCGTGGGAATCAGTTCCAGCTTGCTGCGCACGTCGTCGACGAGGATGTCGCCCATGCCACAGCCCGGCGCGGTCAGCGTCATCTTGACCTCGAGCCGGCGCTGGCCATCGTCGGTTGGCTGCACCTCGGCTTCGTAGATCAGCCCCAGATCAACGACGTTGATCGGGATTTCAGGATCGAAGCAGGTCCGCAGCTGGTTCCAGACCATGCGCTCCACGGCGGCGTCGTCGGCGCCATCGGGCAGTTCCAGCGGCACCGGCGGCTCCTTGCCGATCGCGTCGGCATCGCGGCCGGAGATCCGGAACAGATTGCCTTCCACAAACAGCGTGTAGCTGCCACCCAGTGCCTGGGTGATGTAGCCGGCGCTGCCCGCGGGCAGGGTCACGTGTTCGCCGGCCGGCACGAGGACGGCGGCGCAATCGCGCTCGAAACGGACGGGTTCGCTGCTGCGGGAGTACATAGGACCATCAGATGGTGACCAGGGGCGGCCACGACAAGGTCTGTCATTGTATCGCCGCGCGCCGGTATGCTGATCGGCCGTTTCCGCGATGCAGCCTTCCATGCCGCCAAGGCACCACCCCGCGGGCGCCCGGCGCTGGCCGATGGCGACCGCCCTGCTGCTGCTCGGCAGTTTCGGCATCGCTGCCGCCTGGATCCTCCTGGCCGACGCGCGTGGCACCCAGACGAGCTGGATGGCGGTCATCGCCGCGTTCGATGCGGCCTGGTTGCTGCGCCTCGCCCGTGCCCGCCCCGGCGTGTTTCGCGCGCTCGCCGGCACCGTGGCCACCGTGCTGGCGATCGTGATCGCGAACTTCGGCATCGTCGCGTCGCAGCTCGCCCGTCCGATGGGCATGCTGCCGTGGGAATCGTTGCTCAAACTCGGCCCGCACCATGCTTACACGCTGGCGACACTCGCCAATTCCACGGTCGATCTGGCCTGGCTCGGTGCCGCGCTCGTGATCGCGGCGGTGGCGTCGCGCTGAAGCGCGCCGCGGCTCAGTGGCCGCCGTCGAGTGCCTTGAGTTCCGCGACCAGCGCGCCCGCAGCTTCGGCGCCATCGCCATAGAGCATGCGGGTGTTGTCGGCGTAGAACAGCGCATTCTCGATGCCGGCGAAGCCGGTGCCCTTGCCGCGCTTGATCACCACGACGCTCTTCGCCAGCACCACGTCGAGGATTGGCATGCCGTAGATCGGGCTCTGCGGGTCGGTCTTGGCGACCGGGTTGACCACATCGTTGGCGCCGATCACCAGCACCACGTCGGTGTTCGGGAATTCCGGATTGACGTCGTCCATGTCGACGATCAGGTCGTAGGGCACGCCGGCCTCGGCCAGCAGCACGTTCATGTGCCCGGGCATGCGCCCGGCGACGGGATGGATCGCGAAGCGCACCTTGACCCCGCGCTCGATCAGCCGCTGGCTCAGCTCCCAGATCTTGTGCTGCGCCTGGGCCACGGCCATGCCGTAGCCGGGCACGATCACCACGCGCTCCGCATACGCCATCTGCGCGGCAACGTCGGCGGCCTCGATCGGTTTCTGGCTGCCTTCGATCGCCGCCGCGGTGCCGCCGGCGCTGAAGCTGGAAAACAGCACGCTGGCGATCGAGCGGTTCATCGCCTTGGCCATCAACCGCGTCAACAGCATGCCGGCCGCGCCGACCATGGTGCCGGCGATGATCAGCGCCTCGTTGCCCAGCACGTAGCCTTCGAACGCGACCGCGAGACCCGTCAGCGCGTTGTAGAGCGAGATCACCACCGGCATGTCGGCGCCGCCGATCGGCAGCGTCATCAGCACGCCCAGCGCGAGCGCCAGCACGAAGAACACCACGACCGCCGGAACGCCCAGCGCGTGCACGATCAGCCCGCCGGCGATCAGTGCGCCGACGAACACCGCCAGATTGAAGAGCTGCTGGCCCGGGAACACGTAGCGCTTGTCCATGCGCCCGTCGAGCTTGGCCCAGGCGATGACCGAGCCCGACAGCGCGATCGCGCCGATCAGTGCGCCCAGCACCGCCAGCACCAGCGACAACCTGGCCGGTGCGCCGCCCGCCGCCGACCAGCGCAGCAGTTCGACCGCACCGATCGCCGCCGCCGAACCCCCGCCCAGGCCGTTGTACAGCGCGACCATCTGCGGCATGTCGGTGATCGCGACCTTCTTGCCCGACACCCACGCGAGCCCGGTGCCGAGCGCGATCGCCACCAGCATCAGGCCGATGTTCGCGAGCCCCGGCACGAAGAACGTCGCCACCGTCGCCAGCACCATGCCGACACCGGCCCACTGGATGCCCGAGCGCGCGGTGCGCGGCGAGGCCATGCGCTGCAGGCCCAGCAGGAACAGCGTGGCGGCGATGAAATAGCTGGCAGCGACGAGCCACTGCAGGCCGCTCATGCGATGCGCCTTGCGTGCGAACCCGCCCGCACTTCAAAGGCCATCACTGCGGCTTCCCCGCACGACCGGACGGCTTGAACATCTCCAGCATCCGCTCCGTCACCACATAACCGCCGGCGGCATTGCCGGCCCCCATCAACACCGCGATGAAGCCGATGACCTTCTCCAGCGTGGTATCGGCGTGGCCGAGCACCAGCATCGCGCCGATCAGCACGATGCCGTGGATGAAGTTCGAACCCGACATCAGCGGGGTGTGCAGGATCACCGGCACCCGCGAGATGATCACGTGGCCGGCGATCGCCGCCAGCATGAAGATGTACAGCGCCACGACACCATCGATCATTGCGATTCCCCGGGCGAGTCGTTCGCATCATAACCGCGGTTGAACGGCGCGCCAGCCGCGCGACAACTGCCACGTCAACCGCCACGCCGGGCGCGCGTTGACCTGTGCACACCCCGCCACTGGCGACGACCCGACAATGGATGGCAGCCACTTCCGCGAGCCGCATGCGCACATCGCGCACGGTAGTCTTGGCGACGTGACCGACTCTCCTGTCGCGGCCGACGCCGCCCGACCCGTGCAGCAGCCGACGACGCTGGAAGGCTTTCTCGCCAGTGTTGAACGCCGCGCTTTCCGCTTCGCCGAACTCGGCCTGCGCCACCGCGAGGACGCACTGGACGCGGTCCAGGACGCGATGATCAAGATGCTCGGCTATCGCGAACGACCGCCGTCGGAATGGACGCCGCTCTTTTGGACCGTGCTGCGCAGCCGGATCATCGACGTGCAGCGTCGGCGCACGTTTCGGCTGAGCTGGCTCAGCGATGCACGCGCGCCGGACGGCGAGGAAATCGACTGGGCCGATGCCGGCCCGGACCCGGCCCGCAACCACGACGGGCGCGAGGCCTGGGGGCGGTTGGCCGAGGCGTTGCGACAGCTGCCGCGGCGCCAGCGCGAAGCGTTCTCGCTGCGCGTGCTCGAAGAGTTCGATGTCGAAACCACGGCCCGCATCATGGGATGCGGCGAGGGCTCAGTGAAAACCCATCTGTTCCGCGCCCGCGAGGCGCTGCAGAAGCACCTGGAGGAATTCCGATGAACCGGTCGCACGACCCGCAGGACGATGCCGCGCTGCGCGCGCTCTACGCCCAAGCGCAGGACACGATCACCCCTGCGACCACGACGCGCCTGCATCGCGCACGCCATGCCGCGTCGCAGGCAACTGCGCCCGCGCGTCGAGGCTGGGGCATGCCGCTGGCGACTGGATTCGCCGCGCTGTGCGCGCTTGCCATCGGCGCACGCATGCTGATGCCGGCCGCGAATGCGCCCACGCCCACGCCCGTGCTCACGGCGGCCGAATCGGCCGCGCACATCGACGAAGGCGTCGACGAAGCACTGGCCGGCTACGACGAATCACCCGACTTCTATCGCTGGCTCGCCGCCAACGAGTCCACCCTGCTGGCTGCGGAATGACCATGTCACTGACCCGAACCGTTCTCCTCGCCGCCGCACTGCCGTTGCTGCTGCTGTGCGGCAACGCCGCGCTCGCCCAGTCCACGCCGCCGCCGGCCTGGGACCAACTCACACCCACGCAGCGCGAACAGCTGATCGGCCCGGTACGCGAACGCTGGAACAACGCCACTGCCGAAGAGCGCGGCCGCATGCTCGAGCATGCGCAGCGTTGGCAGTCGATGACGCCGGCCGAGCGCGCCGAGGCACGCCACGGCATGCACAGCTGGAAGCACTTGCCGCCCGACCAGCGCGAAGAAGCGCGCGCGCTCTACAGCAAGCTGCGCGCGCTACCCGACGCCGAGCGCGAGGCGCTGCGCGAACGCTGGAAGCAGATGACACCCGAGCAGCGCCGCCGCTGGGCCGCGGAAAACCCCGCGCCGCCGCGTCGCGGCTCACGCGGCCCCTGATCGACACCTGTCGCGAATCCCGCGGCTGCCGTCACAGCACGACGTGATCCCTGGGATGGGCAGAGCGCCGCGAAACCCATCGGCTACCGACTTCGCACGTCCAGGAAGCCGCAGACTTCAGGTCGCGGCGTCTTCAGCTGCTGCCCGCACCGGCCACACCGTTTTCGCCAGCAGCTCGTCGTTCCAGTCCGGCGCCAGCGCGCCATCGACCAGCAACAGCTGGACGAAATTGAGCACGTTGCGCGCGAACATCTCGCTCGCGTGCGTGGCGCCCATCGAGGCGAGGTCCAGCGGGCCGGCGACGACGACGCCGCTGACGTCCACGGTCTCGCCCGGCTGCGTCGCCTCGCAGTTGCCACCGCTCTCGGCGGCCAGATCGACGATCACGCTGCCCGGCCGCATGCCGGCGACCATCGCCGCGGTGACGATCTTCGGCGCGGGCCGTCCGGGCACCGCTGCCGTACAGACGACGACGTCGATGCCCTTGAGGTGATCACCGAGGCGGCGCTGCTGTTCGGCGCGCTCGTCGTCGGTCAGCGCGCGCGCGTAGCCGCCTTCGCCCGCGGCGCTGACGCCCAAATCGAGAAAGCGTCCGCCCAGCGATTCGATCTGCTCGCGCGTTTCCGGGCGCACATCGAAGCCCTCGACCTGCGCGCCGAGGCGCTTCGCAGTCGCGACCGCCTGCAGACCCGCGACGCCGGCGCCGACGATCAGCACTTTCGATGGGCGGATCGTACCGGCCGCGGTCGTCAGCATCGGAAAGAATCGCGGTGCGAGCTGCGCGCCGATCAGCACGGCTTTGTAGCCCGCCATGCTGGCCTGCGAACTGAGCACGTCCATCGACTGCGCGCGCGTCGTGCGCGGTAGACGTTCGAGCGGAAACGCGATCAATCCGTGCGCGACGATCGCCTCGCCCCGCGCGTGATCGGCTTCCGGCTGCAAGACGCCGACCAGCACCGTGCCCGCATCAAGCCCCTGCAGACGCTCGATTTCCGGTGGCCGCACGCAGAGCACGACGGCCGCACCCGCCAGCGCAGCGCGCGCATCGTCGACCAGTGCCGCGCCGGCATCGCTGTAGGCGTCATCTGGAAAATGGGCAGCGCTGCCGAGCCCACGCTCCACGCGCAGCTGCGCGCCGGCTGCCACGAGTTTCTTGCAGGTCTCCGGCGTCAGCGCCACGCGCCGTTCGCCTACCGCGGTCTCACGCGCCACGCCGATCATCACCGCCATCGACATCGTCCTCGCCCTGGAGTCGACGTCATCCTAGGCCATGTCGCAGGTCGCAGACATGCCGCGTGCCGGGACAGGTCGATCAGGCCGTGGCGGCCTGCGCTGCGAGCGTCGTCAGCGCCTGGGACACCGCGCCGCCGCCGGGGCGGGCCTGCAGCCGGCCAGCCTCGATCATGGCGTGCAGCTCGGCGGGCATCAGCAACCACTCGCGCGCGCCGGTCGCGTTGACCAGCAGGCAGGCGCCGCTCAGCGAACTGCGCCACGCCAGCCGCAATGTGCGCCCGGCGCCCGCGCCATCAGGCTGCATAAAGCGCTGCCCTTCGGCGAACGTGGTGTCGGCGAGACCGGCCTGCGGATCGGCATCGTCCGCAAGCAGCGGCGCGTCGTCATCGGCCGGCGGTGTCGGCGCATGCACCTGCCGCGATGTCGGACTGCCATGTTCGGCGACCAGACCGGCCAGCCGCGCCTCGGTGGCAGTCGCATCGTTGCCGCACTGCGCGCAGCAGTCACGCAGCGCAGGCAGGATGCCGAGCAGGCGATCGGCCACCGCGCTGCCGCCGTCGTTCGCCGCCAGCCCGTCGGATTCGACCAGCGCGTCGCCAAGCGACAGCACTTCGCGATAGCGATCGGAGCTGTCGCCGTCGCGCAGCCAGGATTGCGCCAGCGCCTGACGCCATTCGACATCGAAGAAGCCGGCGACCGATGGCAGCAGCGGGCGGCCGTCGAGCCGGCGCGTCAGTTCGATCCGCGCCTGGCGACGCGCTGCATCGAGCCGCTCGCGACCACGCAGGGCCTGCCAGGTGCGACGCTCCACCGCTTCCGCGCGCCGGCGGTTGGCGGCGAGCGCACCATCGATCTGCGCCAGCTGCGCGGCGAATATCCGGCCATCGCCCTGCGGCCCGTCGAGCACCGCATCGGCGATACGGTCGGCGAGCGCCTGCTGCTCCACCGATCGCGGGTCGTCGGAGTCGATGCCGTCCCACAGCTCGACCAGCGCCGACAGCAGCTGCATCGCAGGCGGTGACGAAGGTTCGAACAGATACGCATCCTCGAGCGCGAGGTGCAGCCAGCACACGGCCAGCAACGCGAAACGCTCGCGCGCGCCGGCCGTCAGTTGATGGCGCGTGGCGATCAGGTCGAACAGCGCGCCGATCAGGATCAACGCCTCGTCCTGTTCGCCGTCGAAAGCGACCGTCCGGCGGTCGATACCGAGGCCGCCGGCGACTGCGTACAGCCCTTCGCGCAAACGGATGGCGTGCGTGTCGCCCGGCGGCAGGCTGCGTTCGGATTGCAGCAACGCGAGCGTCGACAGGAATTCATCACGACGGAAGCTGCGTTCGGCGGCGTCGAGTTCCGCGCGTCGGGCGTCGCGCTGACGCCGCGCATACCGGCGCAGCAGATTGCCGCGTGGTGCGTCGGCGCGCGCCGCGGACGATGCACCGGAACCGGATTGCGCCACCGCATTGCCCTGCTCCCAGATCCGGGTCTTGTTGGCCGGCAAGGCGTCCGTCGATCCGCCGAGCCCCGCGATCAGCGATGCGTGGTCGCTGTCGCCCGCCAACGCGCAGCCGGCGTCGGCCAGACGCGTATTGCACCAGGCGTAGAGCCCGCCCAGTTCGGCATCGAGCAGCGCTTCATGTCGCCGCAGCAGCGACGCGCGCAGGCGACGGCCGCAATCGCCGGCCTCGAAGGCGCGCAGAAAACTTTCCACGAGGAAACGCGCGGCCAGCGGATTGGCCGGCCGGCCGCGATACTGCAGACGACCGGCCAGCGTGTGCAGCCGGCGATCGATGATGTCGCGCACGCTTTCGAAACGTCGATCGAGTGCTTCGGCAACCGGCTGGCCGATCAGCTGCGCCTGCAGCTCGTCGTCAGACAGCAGAGAGAACGCGCTGCGGGCATGGGACGAAGGCGGCTCGGGCCACGCGGCGAACACCTCGCCCAACGCCTTCTGCCAGCGGTGCTCGTGCTGGATCAGCTCGGCGGCGAGCACGGTCAGGCTGGTCAGGTCTTCAGCATCCGCGTCCCGCGCCGGGGTGTCCTGCGTCGCCTCATCGCAGGCGCGCTGCAGACGCGCGCGTTCAACGCGCAGGGTTTCGCCTAGCAGCGGCAGAAGCCGCGCAGTCGCCTCGCGACGGATTCCTTCCATCAGTTGCGCGGGCGTTTCCGTCCGCAGGGCATCGCCCGGTCCTTGCGTCGACACGGGCATTGCGCCCACTCCGTCCCCCATAAGATCGCCGGACAATAGCGCAAGCCTTGTCCGCGCGTCTTAACGCAGACGCACAGACGTCAGCCGGTCGCGGCGTCGCCGGCAGGATCGTTCGCGGCGTTGAGCTGTTGCCAGAGCTGCTTCATCGCCTCATCGAACGGTGCATCGACCGCACGCACGACCGCGCGGCCGGCGCCGACCAGCGCGGCCAGTTCCTCGGGGGACACCACCATGCGGCGGATGCCGCGACGGTTCACGATCAGCAGGCGCTGGCTCAGCGGACTGATCCATGCGACGCGCGCAGCCGATTCACGGCCGCCGTCATCAACCAGACGCAGCCACTGGCCTACACGCAACTGGCGCATGCGCGCGGCGATCGTTGGATCAAACGTCAGCGCATCGTGGCCACCGGCGAGTCGCAAGGCGGGATCGGGCGCTTCGTCCTCGACCCCGGGCGACTGCGGCGCATGCACACTGCGCTGCGTATCGGGCAGCGCCAGGGCGGCGATGATCCGCGCCACCGCATCGCGCGCGGCGTTCGCATCGAGGCCGCAACTGGAATAGCACTCCGCCAGTGGCACCTGCAGCGCAAGCAGTTCGTCGGCGACCGCAGTACCGAGCGCGTGCGCGGCGTCGAAATCGACCTGCACCATCGCGTCGCCAATGCCGATCGCAGCCAGGTGCCGGGCCGAATCCGGTCCGTCGCGCAGCCAGGTCTGGGTGAGATGGTGGCGCCAGTGGCGGTCGAGGAAGAACGCGACCGCGGCGGTCAAACGGCGCTCGGACAAGCGAGAGGCCACCATGTCGTCAACGCTGCGGCGTGCCTGTTGCAGCCGCTCGCGACCATGGATCGCTTCCGCCGCACGCCGCTCAGCGACATCGGCGCGTCGGCGCTGCTGGTCGAGACGCTCGCGCAATTCGCCAGCGGCGAGTTCGAACACTGCCTGATCGCTTTCGTACTCGTCGACCACGCGGTCGACGACGCGGCCGGCCTGGTCGAGCAGATCGCGGTCCTGTGGGGAGTCGCCGACGTTGCCGTCGCAGGCCTCGGTCACCGCGTCGAGCAACCGGCGTGCGGGATGCGCACGCTGGTTGAACATCGAATCGTCGGTCAGCGCGACCTTGAGATAAGGCATCACCAGCCGGCCATAGATGTCGCGGGCCTGCTGCAGCAGATCGTTGGCGTCGAACAGCGCCTGGAACAGGATGCCGACCAGATCGATCGCATCCTCGTCCTCGCGGCTCAGCGGCGTCTGCTCGGTATCCACGCCCAGCTCGCGCAGACCGCGCAGCAGCTCGTCGCGAATCACGTCACCGAGGCGACGGCGGTCATCACCGACGAGCGCACGTGCGAACGGCGCCGGGTCATCGCCCTGCAGCATCCGCGCGACGCTCAGCAACTGCGACATGCCCAGCACCGGCCCGCCGGTGCCGTCCGCGCCCGCATCCGGCGTCTGGTCGTGGACGCGACGCTCGCGCCACTGGTGCAGCTGTTCGCGCACGAGATCGCGATAGCCACGCGGCGCGCTCATAGCGGCAGGCGCATGGCCGTGCGCGGCGAGCACATCCATGAGCCCGGACGACAGCGGACCGGGCTCAGAGGAGTCCACATCGAGAGCCGCGGCGGAACGCTCGGGTTCCGAGTGCGCCACCACGCCGCCTTCGGGCACCCAGCTGTCGCCGGCAGCATCATGGCGCGTGGTCCGCGCCGACGGCGCAGCACGCACACCTGGCCGCGCTGCGGTCTGAGGCGCGACCGCACCCGGTCCGATGCCGGCAGCATCCAGCGAGGCATTGGCGCGGGCGTAGACCTCGTTGAGGATCCCCGGCAGACGCTTGTCGAACTGGTTGAACACCATCGTCCGCAAGCCGGCCGGCAGTTCGTCTGCCTCGAACAGATGCATGAAGGCGGTGACCGGCACTTCCGGACGCAGCGGATTGGCGTGCACGCCCTCGATACCGAGCCGTGAGGCCAGCGCATCCAGGCGATCGTTGAGGGCAGTGATCGGATGCAGGAACTGATGGTCCATCAGCTCGACGATCTGCTGCGCGGCCAGATGCACCTCGAGCTCGCCTTCGGACATCAGCGACAGGCCGTCGGCCACCGGCGGCGCCGGGCGGTCAGCCAGCCACTGGTCGAATTCGGTCTCGATCGCCTTGCGGAAGCGGGTCGCGAGTTCCAGCGCCCGCTGGCTCAGCTCCAGCACGGCCATGCGCTCTTCCTGCGCGACCATGTAGTCGTGGCGCGCGAGCGCGGCCAGCCGGACCTGCTCCTCGATCGCACTCCAGAAACCCGACAGCACCCCGCCCAACGCGGTCACGGCGTCGTGGCGCAGCGTCTCGAGGACGCGCGCAGCGTCGCGCGTCGGGCCCGCGCGCGATCGAGAACCGACACCGATATCGTGGTGATGCGTCATTTGGTGAAGAATAGGGGGAGGAGGCGTAATGCCCCGTGCATAAGATTCCCGAACCCCCACGGCAGGTCTGTGACCATCTCCGCAAATACTGAACACGAGGCGCTCGCTGCGCTCGATACACGCCGCTCCGTCCCCGCCAAGCAGCTTGAGGCGCCCGGCCCGGACGACGCCACCCTGCTGCGCATGCTGCGTTCGGCCTCGCGCGTGCCCGATCACGGCAAGCGCGTGCCGTTCCGTTTCCTGCGCATCGCAGGCGCCGATCGCGACGCACTCGGTGAACGGCTCGCAGCGCGCGCGCTCGAACGCGATCCCGGCATCGGCGACGGCGCCCTCGACAAGGACCGCCGTCGGTTCTCACATGCGCCGCTGGTGATCGTCGTGGTCGCGGTCCTCGATCCCGAGGACACCAAGATTCCCGAGGTGGAGCGCCTGCTGACCGCCGGCAGCGTCTGCTTCGCCCTGCTGCAGGCCGCGCAGGCACTGGGCTTCGGTGGCTCATGGCTGTCGGGCTGGCCCGCCTATGATCCCGAAGTCCTCGCCCTGCTCGGTCTCGATGCGAACGAGCGCGTCGCCGGCTTCATCCACATCGGCACGCCGCGCATCGAAGCGCCGGAACGCGAGCGTCCGGACCCGGCCACGCTGCTGACGGACTGGCACGCGCCGTGAGCCTGCCCCCGCAGACGCTGCAGGCGACGCCGGCGCCGCCCACCGCGCCGCTGTATCTGGTCGACGCCAGCCTCTACGTGTTCCGCGCCTGGCATTCGATGCCCGACGAGTTCCGCGATGCCGAGGGCTGGCCGACCAATGCGGTGCACGGCTTCGCGCGCTTTCTCGCCGAGCTGGTGGAGCGGACCAATCCGCAGCACGTCGCGATCGCGTTCGACGAAGCGCTCGACAGCTGCTTCCGCAACCGCATCTACCCCGCCTACAAGGCCAACCGCCCGCCGGCGCCGGACGAGTTGCGTCGCCAGTTCGCGCACTGCAAGGCCCTGTGCCGCGCGCTCGGATTCGTCGTGCTGGCGGACACCGAATACGAGGCCGACGATCTGATCGGCAGCGCACTGGTGGCCGGACGCGCGCGCGCGCACCACGGTGTCATCGTCTCGGCGGACAAGGACCTGTCGCAGCTGCTCGAAGGCGCCGACGAGCAGTGGGACTACGCGCGCGGCGTGCGCTGGACCGCGGCCGGCGTCCGCGACCGTCATGGGGTGGAAGCGCACCAGATGGCCGACTACCTCGCGCTGTGCGGCGACGCGGTCGACAATATTCCCGGCGTGCCCGGCATCGGCAGCAAGACCGCGGCGAGTCTGCTGCACCACTTCCGCACGCTCGATGCGCTACTGGAACGCAGCGACGAGATCCAGTTCCTGCGCTTCCGCGGCGCCGGTCAGGTCGGGCCGAAGCTCCGGCAGCACGCCGACGCGGCACGCCTGTATCGCCAGCTGACGACGATCGCCTGCGACGCCCCGCTCGGCGAAGGCGCGACCGGATTCGCACGGCGCACCGGCGATGCCACGGCGCTGCATGCGCTGTGCGAAACCCTGCGTTTCGGGCCGCTGACGCGTCGCCGACTGCATACCGTCGCTGGTCTGGATTACACGCCGCCCGCGATGGCCTGAACGCGCTGTCGGTCGTCACGGCCGCGCGTTAGCATCGACGCATGACGAATCCATCGATGCGCGAACACACCGAAGTCCTCTATCAGGGCGATTGGCTGCGGCTGGTCCGCCACGGCACATGGGAAGCGTGCGAACGCACGCACGGCGGCAACGGCATGGCCGTGCTGGTGATCGCGGTGACGCCGGACGACGAAGTGCTGTTCGTCGAGCAGTACCGCGTGCCGCTGGGCGCCCGCACGATCGAGATGCCGGCGGGACTTGTCGGCGACGGCGGCTCCACCGATTCGCTGGAAGACGCCGCGCGGCGTGAATTGATCGAGGAAACCGGCTGGTCCGCAGGCCGCGTCGACGTGCTGCTCACCGGCCCGACCACCGCCGGCATGAGCAACGAGCGCGTCGCGTTCGTGCGGGCGCGCGAACTGACGCGGGTTGGCGACGGCGGCGGCGTGGACGACGAAGCGATCATCGTCCACACCGTGCCACGCGCGACCGCGCCGGCATGGCTGATGCAGAAACACGCGGAAGGCTTCGAACTCGATCTCAAGCTCTGGGCCGGGCTGTGGATGGTCGACTTCAATCCGGACGGTTCACCCGCGGATTGAGGGAGTTGCCGCCGCTGGCGCAACCATTCAGGCCTTCTTGACGAACTCCGTCCGCAGCACCAGACCCTTCACCTTCTCGACGTTGCATTCGATCAGGTCGGGGTCGTCGGTCAGACGTATGTTCTTGGCCAGCGTGCCGCGCTTGAGCGTGACACTGGTGCCCTTGACCTTGAGGTCCTTGATCACGGTGACCGCGTCACCGTCGGCGAGGCGGGCGCCGTTGCTGTCCTTGACGATGATTTCTTCTTCAGACATCGGGATTTCCTGCGCGCGACGGGCCTGCCGTCGCGCATCGAGATGGGAGATGACGCCGCAGATCGACTGCGGCGCATGCGTCAGGCGAAACGATCGGTCGCGCGCACCAGCGCGTCGACGTTCTCGGCCTCGAACGCGGAATGGCCCGAGGCCGGCGTGACCACGAGTTCGGCCTTGGGCCACACCTGGTGCAGATCGAACGCGTTCTGCACCGGACACACCACGTCGTAGCGGCCGTGGACGATGACGCCGGGAATGTCGACCATGCGGTAAGCATCGCGCAGCAGCTGGTCGTCGACCTCGAAGAAACCCGCGTTGGTGAAGTAGTGGTTCTCGATGCGCGCGAAGGCCAGCGCAAACTCCGCGTCGGCGTGGCTGTCGGCGAAATCTTCGTCGATGTGCAGGAAGCTCGTGGCGCCTTCCCAGACACTCCACGCACGCGCGGCGGCAAGCCGGGTGGTCTCGTCGTCGCTGGTCAGACGCTTGTGGAACGCGCCGATCAGATCGCCCCGCTCGGCTTCCGGAATTGCGGCGATGTACTGCTGCCAGGCTTCCGGGAACAGGCGCGAGGCGCCTTCCTGGTAGAACCACTCCAGCTCCCAGCGACGCAGCATGAAGATGCCGCGCAGGATCAGCTCTGTGACCTGGCGCGGATGCGTCTGCGCGTAGGCCAGCGCCAGCGTCGAGCCCCAGGAGCCGCCGAACACCTGCCAGCGATCGATGCCCAGATGCGCGCGCAGTTTTTCGATGTCGGCGACGAGATCCCATGTGCTGTTGTCGACGAGATCGGCATGCGGCGTCGAGCGCCCGGCGCCGCGCTGGTCGAACAGCACGATCCGGTACTTGGCCGGGTCGTGGAAGCTGCGCATCTTCGGGCTGCAGCCGCCACCCGGACCGCCGTGCAGCAGCACCACCGGCTTGCCCTTCGGATTGCCGCACTGCTCGTAATAGAGCGTGTGGCGGTCGTCGACGGCGAGCGTGCCGGTGTCGAAGGGTTCGATCGCGGGATAGAGCTGGCGCATGCGCGTGGATCCGGGAAAAACCGGTCCCCAGTCTATCAGCTGGCTTTTTCGCTCCCGGGCGCGCGGCCCAGCGTCACGCGGTCGCGGGCTTCGAGATCCCGCTCGGTCGCAACCTCGACGAGACCCGCCTGTTCGAACAACGCGCGTACCGCCGTGCCCTGCGCGAGGCCGTGTTCGACCAGCAACCAGCCGCCGGGCGCGAGGTGCGCAAGCGCACCCGCGGCGAGAACGCGGATCGCATCCAGGCCATCGGCACCGGACGACAGCGCCGAGGCCGGCTCGAAGCGCAGATCGCCCTGCGCCAGATGCGGGTCGGCATCTTCGATGTAAGGCGGATTGCTGGCGATCACGTCGAAGCGCGTACCGGCCAGCGGCGCGTACCAGTCGCCGTGGGCGAAGCGCACGTTCGAGACCTCCAGCGCCTGTGCATTCGCACGGGCGACTGCGAGCGCGTCGACGCTGGCATCGGTCGCCAGCACCGCGGCGTCGGGTCTTTCGCGGGCGATCGCCAATGCGATCGCGCCGCTGCCGGTGCCGAGATCCACGACGCGCGCGCCGGCGCCGGGCAGCCGCGCCAGCGCCAGTTCGACCAGCAGTTCGGTTTCCGGCCGCGGAATCAGCGTCGCCGGCGTCACCGCCAGATCCAGCCCGAAGAAGCCGCGTACGCCGGTGAGATAGGCGACGGGCTCGCCCGCGGCGCGGCGCGCGACGAGCGATTCGAAGCGTGCGGCCACGCCATCGGGCGCGGGATCACGTGCATGCGCGTACAGCCAAGTCTGCGAGCGGCCGGCGGCATGTGCGAGCAGCCAGCGCGCGTCGGTCGCGTCGATGCGGCCGGCGGCGTCGCGCAGCAATGCATCCAACGCGGGACTCGGATTCGTAATCATGACTTCACATCGTAGCCGGCCCCCGGCCGGGCATGGTGTCGCACCTCGAGGAGATCACCGATGCGCCGTTCAATCCACGCCTGTGTCGCCGCCACGCTCGCCCTGCTGGTCTCGGGCTGTCAGAGCGCGTTCTTCGGCTTCGTCAATCGCGACAGCACACAGCCGGATGCCACTGCGGTCTACGACACCACGCGCGGTCTGGCGCTCGACATCTACCGCCCGCAGAACGCCGCGCCCGATACGCCGGTGGTGCTGTTCTTCTACGGCGGCTCCTGGCAGTACGGCACGCGCGCGCAGTACCGCTTCGTCGGCAGCCGCCTGGCGCAGAACGGCGTCGTGGCGATCGTCGCGGATTACCGCACCTGGCCGGCGGCCGGCTTCCCGGCCTTCATGGGCGATGCCGCGCACGCGGTGCGCTGGACCGTCGATCACGCGGCCGAGTACGGCGGCGACCCGAAGCGCGTGTTCATCGCAGGCCATTCGGCGGGCGCGCAGATCGCCGCGCTGCTGGGCACGGACGCGCGGCACCTGGCCGCGGTCGATCTGAAGCCGAAGGAACTGGCGGGCGTGATCGGCCTCTCCGGCCCCTACGATTTCGTCATCAGCGGCAAGCTCGAGGAGATCTTCGGCCCCCGCAGCCAGTGGCCCGAGGCGATGGCGTTGAAGTTCGTCGATGGTGACGAGCCGCCGTTCCTGCTGATCCACGGCGACGGCGACCGCACGGTCGATGTCGGCAACAGCCGCAAGCTGGACTTCGCGCTGCGCCGCAAGGGCGTGGCCTCGACGCTGGAGGTCATTCCGGGCGGCAACCACTTCGTCACCGCCGCCGCGTTCTACGATCCGGAGCGCGCGCCCGAGGTGCTGCCCGCGATCCGCCAGTTTATCGGCCTGGATCCTGATGAGGCCGAATCGCAGACAAAATGAAGGCGGCCGAAGCCGCCTTCAAAAATTCCGTGACACGTGTGGGAGGGAAGTACGGACACGGAACCCGGTACGCGGCCGACTGGGCCGCTGGCACTGCGTAAAACCGCTGCGCGACGCCTGTTGACCCGATATTGCTGCAGCGCAACAGTGATTGCAAGCACCCATGTAATCGTTTCCGGTGACACTATTTCCGGTCAGTTCGCGCACACAAATTGATAGCCTCTATCTATCGATTGAATTCCTATAATCGATTTCCCATATCGATAGGCGGCGCCTACTCTATGCGCAGCCGGATTCGCCGGCCGCGATTGCAAGTCGCACGCTTTCCCCCGTCCAGGAGCTTTCATGTCCCTCATCAACACCGAAGTCCAGCCGTTCAAGACCACCGCGTTCCAGAACGGCGAGTTCATCGAAGTCAGCAACGAGAGCCTCAAGGGCAAGTGGTCGGTCCTGATCTTCATGCCGGCTGCCTTCACCTTCAATTGCCCGACCGAAGTCGAGGACGCCGCCGACAACTACGCGCAGTTCCAGAAGCTGGGCGCCGAGGTCTACATCGTCACCACCGACACGCACTTCTCGCACAAGGTCTGGCACGAAACCTCGCCGGCTGTCGGCAAGGCGCAGTTCCCGCTGGTCGGCGATCCGACCCACCAGCTGACCCGCGCGTTCGGCGTGCACATCGAAGAAGCTGGCCTCGCCCTGCGCGGCACCTTCGTGATCAACCCCGACGGCGTGATCAAGACCGTCGAGATCCACGACAACGCGATTGCCCGTGACGTCAGCGAGACCCTGCGCAAGCTCAAGGCCGCCCAGTACGTCGCCGCCAACCCGAACGAGGTCTGCCCGGCCAAGTGGAAGGACGGCGAGAAGACCATCGCGCCGTCGCTCGACCTCGTCGGCAAGATCTGATCGTTCCGATCTGATTGAACGACCCGACGGCGCAGCCCACCGCGCCGTTTCCAACCCCATCCCGCCCAGCGCGGATGGGGGTGGACCGCAGCCGGCACCCTCCCCCGCCGGCTGCGGTCCACCCCTCTCCCCCGGTTCCGATGCCCGCTTCGTCGGCGCGTCGCGGACGCCCCCACCCGTCGTCAGGAGCGTTGCCATGTTGGAAGCCGATCTCAAGGCGCAGTTGAAGGCCTATCTGGAGCGCGCGGTGCGCCCGATCCACATCGTCGCGTCGGTCGACGACGGCGCGAAGTCGCGCGAGCTGCTGTCGCTGCTCGAAGACCTCAAGGATGCGAGCCCGAAGATCACCGTCGACGCCGCCGGCACCGACGCGCGCAAGCCGTCGTTCGCACTGACGTCGCCGGATACGGATATCGATGTGCGCTTTGCCGGTCTGCCGATGGGCCACGAGTTCACGTCACTGGTGCTCGCACTGCTGCAGGTCGGCGGACATCCGTCGAAGGCGGTCAAGGACACGATCGAGCAGGTCGCGGCCCTCGATGGCGACTACCTGTTCGAAACCTATTACTCGCTGTCGTGCCAGAACTGCCCGGACGTGGTGCAGGCGCTGAACCTCGCCGCCGTGCTGAATCCGCGCATCCGCCACGTGGCGATCGACGGTGCGCTGTTCCAGGCGGAAGTCGAGGCGCGCGAGATCATGTCGGTGCCGACGGTGTTCCTCAACGGCCAGAAGTTCGACCAGGGCCGCATGACGCTGGAGCAGATCGTCGCCAAGCTCGACACCGGCGCGGCCAAGCGCGAAGCGGCCAAGATCGCAGCGAAGAAGCCGTTCGACGTGCTCGTCGTCGGCGGCGGTCCGGCCGGCGCGGCCGCGGCGATCTACGCCGCGCGCAAGGGCATCCGCACCGGCGTGGCCTCCGAGCGGTTCGGCGGCCAGGTGCTGGACACGATGGCGATCGAGAACTTCATCTCGGTCAAGGAAACCGAAGGCCAGAAGATGGCGGCGGCGCTCGAGCAGCACGTGCGCGAGTACGACGTCGACGTCATGGATCTGCAGCGCGCCACGCAGCTGGTGCCGGCCGACGATGACGGCTTGGTCGAGATCAAGCTCAAGAACGGCGCGGCGCTGAAGTCGCGCACCGTGGTGCTGTCGACCGGCGCGCGCTGGCGGCAGATGGGCGTGCCCGGCGAAGACCAGTACCGCAACAAGGGCGTGGCCTATTGCCCGCATTGCGATGGCCCGCTGTTCAAGGGCAAGCGCGTGGCAGTGATCGGCGGCGGCAATTCCGGTGTCGAAGCCGCGATCGATCTGGCCGGCATCGTCGCCCACGTCACCCTGATCGAATACGACGCGCAGTTGCGCGCCGACGAAGTGCTGCAGCGCAAGCTGCGCAGCCTGCCGAACGTGCGCATCGTGACCAGCGCGCAGACGACCGACGTGCTCGGCGACGGCGCGAAGGTCAATGCGCTGGTCTACCGCGACCGGATCGGCGGCGACAGCCACCGCGTGGAACTGGAGGGTGTGTTCGTGCAGATCGGCCTGCTGCCCAATACCGAATGGCTCAAGGGCGTGGTCGCGCTGTCGCCGCGTGGCGAGATCATCGTCGACGACCGCGGCCAGACTTCGGTGCCCGGCGTGTTCGCCGCCGGCGACGCGACGACGGTGCCCTACAAGCAGATCGTCATCGCGATGGGCCAGGGCGCCACGGCTGCGCTCAGCGCGTTCGATCATCTGATACGCGTGCCGGTCGTCGAGACGGCCGAGGCCGAAGCCGCGTGATCCAGCGCACGGCCCGCGCCCTGCACGTCCCGACATCGCCTGCGCGATCCGGGATATGTGCGGAGTGCGCGCCGTGAACCTGCGCGACCTGCGTTATCTGGTCGCGCTCGCCGACGAGCGGCATTTCGGCCGCGCCGCGGCCGCGTGTTTCGTCAGTCAGCCGACGCTGTCGACGCAGATCCGCAAGCTCGAAGAAGAACTCGGCGTCGCGCTCGTCGAACGCGCACCGCGCAAGGTCATGCTGACGCCGATCGGCGTGCAGGTCGCCGACCGCGCGCGCCGCATCGTCGGCGATGTCGAGCAGATGAAAGCATTGGCCCGGCGCAGCATGGATCCCGAAGCCGGCTCGATCCGCCTCGGCCTGTTTCCGACCCTCGGCCCGTATCTGCTGCCGCATGCCGTGCCGCCGCTGCGCGCACGGTTTCCGCAGCTGGAACTGCTGCTGGTCGAAGAGAAGAGCGACGTGCTGCTGACGCGGCTGCGCGATGGTCGTCTGGATGCGGCGATTCTCGCGTTGCCGGTCGACGAGGACGCACTGCATGCCGAGTTCCTGTTCGAAGAACCGTTCCTCCTCGCGGTCTCCGACCAGCACCCGCTCGCCGCGCGCGAACGCCTGAGCCTGCAGGAGCTGTCGTCGCAGAAGCTGCTGCTGCTCGAGGACGGCCACTGCATGCGCGAGCAGGCACTCGATGTCTGTCGCCTATCGGGCGCCGGCGAACACGCCGAGTTCCGCGCTACCAGTCTGGAAACGCTGCGGCAGATGGTGGCCGCGAACGTCGGCGTGACGTTGCTGCCGGTGCTGGCGACCAAGCCGCCGGTCGCGCCCTCGCCGCACCTGCGCCTGCTCGATTTCAGCGACACCCGTCCGACCCGGCGCATTGCCCTGGTCTGGCGCCGCAGCTCGGCCATGCACGCGTTCCTGCTGGAACTGACGGGCGTACTGCGCGATCTGCCACCCGCGTTGTTCGAGCACGCTGCGGCCTGAGTCATTCCCGCGCACGCGGGACACGTCACAATGGACCCCGGGCGGCGCACTGCGTCGCCTTTCGTATGGGCGTCGTTCGAGCGCCCTCCCAACCCGAGGAAATTCCTGATGTCATCGCATTCCACCAGCGGCCTGCCGCCCTCCGACGCACCGTCGATCCGTTTGACCCGTCACGATCTCGCGCGCCTCGACGCGCTGCTCGCTTCACCGACCTGGCGGCAACACCCCGGCGCAGCTGCGCTGCAGCGCGAACTCGACCGCGCCGACCTGCTGCCGGACGATGCGCCCGCCGACGCGACCGTCGGCATGCATGCACGCGTGACGTGCATCGACGACGCCACCGGCGCCCGACACACCCTCACCCTCGTCTATCCGCACGAAGCGGACGTGGACGCCGGCCGCGTGTCGGTCCTCGCGCCCGTCGGCACGGCCCTGCTGGGATTGACGATCGACCAGCGCATCGACTGGCCGGTCAGCGGCGGTCGCACCCTGCGCCTGCGCGTGCTGGAAGTCGCGCCCGCCGATCATTGATCGCCCTGCGTGCGGCGCCGACCCGGGCGCCGCACGGTTCAACGCAACGATTCAGAGCGGCACGCCGACCTGGCAGGCCACGCCGGTACCGCCGATGCCGCAATACCCGCCCGGGTTCTTGTGCAGGTACTGCTGGTGTTCGTTCTCGGCGTAATAGAACGGCGGCGCCTCGTCGAGAATCTCGGTGGTGATGTCCGGATAGCCTGCTGCATGCAGCTTCGCGGCGTAGGCGTCGCGGCTGCGATGGGCCAACACGGCCTGTCCGGGCGTCGTGCAGTAGATCGCCGAGCGGTACTGGGTGCCGGCGTCGTTGCCCTGGCGCATGCCCTGGGTCGGATCGTGACTTTCCCAGAACGTCTGCAGCAGCGTCTCGAACGCGACCTGCGCCGGGTCGTAGACGACGAGCACGACTTCGGTGTGTCCGGTCTGTCCGGAGCACACTTCACGGTACGTCGCGTTCGGCGTCACCCCGCCGGCGTAACCGACCGCGGTCGTGACCACGCCCGGCAGCGACCAGAACTTGCGTTCCGCGCCCCAAAAGCAGCCCATGCCGAACTGCACCTGCTCCAGACCTTCGAACGCATCCTGCAGCGGGCGGCCGTGCACGGCATGCGTGTTGTCCAGCGTCACCGGCGTGTCGCGACCGGGCAGCGCGTCCTGGGGCCGCGGCAGACGCTGTTTCCAGGCTCCGATTCCGAGCATCGCGATATCTCCGGGTGGCGGCAGATTGCCGTCCGTATTGGATGCGGGCGCGCGTGCCCGCTTCCAAGGTGTCAGAACCTGTTCGCGCTCCCGACGCACGTCGCGTGGCCGCGTTGCGGCCACCTTGCGGGCCGGGCCTGTGGGCATGCAGGCCCGCGTCATCGCTCGGTTGCGTACGGACGTACGCGCCCTCGCTCTTCCTTGGCCTGCACGCCCACACGCTCCGGCGCGACATACGCCGGGAGCGTGAACAGGTTCTCAGCCCGGCTGCTGCGGCACCCGCGCGCGGCCCTTCAGGCTCGCGAGGAAGATGCCGGCCAGCGTGAACGCGAGACCCAGCCATTCGCGCGGCAGGGTCTCGCGTTGCAGCACGAGGATGTCGAGCAGGAACGCGCAGACCGGCTGCACGAGCAGCAGCAGGCCGACCAGTGCGACCGAGAGATGCTGCATGGCGCGCGAGATCAGGATCCAGCTCAGGCAGTGGCCGAGCGCGGCGAGCAGCAGCAACCAGCCCAGCGCCTGCCAGGTCGGAATCGCGAACGACACGCCCTCTGCGACCCCCGCCAGCCCCAGCAGCCCCGCGCACAGCAGCGACACCATCGCCAGCACCTGCGCCACCGGCGCGGAAGCGGCTGCGCTCGACGCGCCGACATTGCCGGCGCGCTGCACATGACGCAGGCCGATGTTGTAGACCGCGTAACACAGGCCGGTCGCGAGCCCGAGCCACACGCCCCAGCGGTAATCGGCCGGCAGCGTCGCCCAGTCTGCGCCGAGCATCAGCCACAGGCCGAAGAACGCCAGCGCAATGCCGGCGACGAAGCGCAGGCCCACACGTTCGCCGAACAGCACGACCCCGGCCAGCGCCATGAAGAACACCTGCGCATTGGCCAGCAGCGTCGCCAGTCCCGGGCCGATCAGCAGGATGCTCCGGTGCCACAGCCACAGGTCGGCGGCGAACGCGGTGGCCGGCAGCAGCGCCAGCCACCACATGCGTCGCGGCAGCGGGCGCCAGTCGCGGCGCAGATGCACGAACAGCGCCAGCAGCACGCCGGCGAACAGCATCCGGTAGAAGGCCGAGACCGTCGGCGGCGTGCCGGCCAGACGCACCATCAGACCGTTGGTGCCGATCAGCGCGGCGCCGGTCAGCATCCACGCGAGTGCAGCGCGACCAGCCGGGGTGTCGTGCATCGGAGGAACTCACGCGGGGGACGCGCAGCGTAGCAGCGCCGCGCGGCGCTCTTCAGCTGAAGATCGCCGGCGCCACCTGCACGCAGTTGCGACCCTGGCGCTTGGCTGCGTACAGCGCCTTGTCGGCGCGGGCGATCGCCGCGGCCGGTGCGTCTTCACCGCTTTGGCGTGTGGCGATGCCGATGCTCACCGTCAGCCGCACGCGCTGGCCCTCGTGGCGCACCTCGCAGTTCTCGACCGCGGTGCGCATGCGCTCCCCGATCGCGCGCGCCTCGGCGCCATCGCGCCCGGGCAGCACTGCGATGAATTCCTCGCCGCCATAGCGACCGAACATGTCGGCCTCAGACAGCACGCTGCGCAGCGCCGTCGACACGCCGCGCAGGCAATCGTCGCCGCAGGCATGACCGAAGCGGTCGTTGACCGACTTGAAGTGGTCGAGATCGATGAACAACACCGAGACCGGACGGCCACTGCGCTCTGCATCCGCGAAGGTGCGCTCGATCCAGAGGTCGATCGTCCGACGATTCATCGTGCCGGTGAGCGCATCGATCTCGGCAGAGCGGCGCAGCTTGACCGCGGCCGCGGCCTGGTCGACATGCAGCTGCACCACCCGCGCCAGTTCGCCGATCACCGACATTTCGTCGGTCGTGAAGCCTTCGCCGCCTGCGCGCCGCAACAGCAATACACCCCAGCCCGGCGCGCGCACCTGGAACGGAATCAGCGCTTCCATCGCCACGACCGGCCCGCCCGCGGATGGCCGCACCGGCTGTTGCAACGCCAGGCCGGCGGTCGCCTGGCGGCGCAGGATCAGCCCGCGCCGGTTGATCTCATGTTCGACCGACGGCAATGCGTCTGACGGCTCAACCAGCAGATGGTCGCGGCCCTGATAGCCGCGCAGCACCGCGATACAAGATTCGGTCTGCACCAGTGGCAGCAGATGATCCATCAGCAGGCGGAAGCCCTGCCACGGAATCTCGCCCGGATCGAGACCGTTGAGCTGGGTCTGCAAGGCGGTCGACAGATCCGCGCGCGCGGCCTCGCGGCGCATTTTGCGCTCGGTGTCCTGGCGGGCCAGCCGGTCCTGGTCGCGCTGGTCGCGGTAGTCACCGATGCGATGGGTCAGTGCCAACGCGAGCAGCAGCGCGAACGCGACCGCGGCGCCCTGGTAGCCGTAATGCAGCAACGGGTCTTCCGGGGCCAGGCCATGTCGCGCCAGTGCCACCCACACGCCGGTCAGCACCGTCAGCGCGGTCGCGACCGTCAGCGCCCAGGCCATGGACACGCCACGTCGCGCGGCGTCGACCAGCATGCCGAAGACCGCGGCCCCGGCCACGCTCCAACCCACCGCACTCACGGCCTGGGAGACCTGCGACAGCCACGGCAGATTGAGCAGGAACACCGCCGCCAGCGCGACCAGTCCGATGCCGATGCCGCGCACCAGCCGCGTATGGCGATACGTGCGCCCGCGCATCGCATAAGCCTCGATCAGCCACAGCGCAGCGGCCGCGTGGACCAGCGTCAGTGCCGAAAGACCCTGCAGTTCCCACAGGCCGAAGAAGCGCACGCCCGGCAGCCCGTACAGATGCCCGTTCATCGCCTGCAGCAGCAGCACCAGCGCGACGGTGAAGCCGAAAAAGCCGATGAACAACCGGTCGCGCGACGCGTAAGCCAGCGCCAGTGCCAGCGCGGCCAGCGTCAGAAGGCCGCCGTAGACGGCACCCGCCAGCGCAACGCCGGAGCGTTCGACCCGGCGGATGTCGGTCGCCTGCGCAAGCACCGGTCGCAGGCTGCCGTGTAGCCCGCCTTCGACCTCGGCCTCGATCGCCATGGATCCGTGCGCATTGCGCGGCAGCAGGAACGCGTAACCGGCCGGCAGGATGCCCTCGTCGGCGCCCACGCTGAAGAAGTCGAGCGCCTCGCTGCGCCAGCCATCGGCAGCAACCAGTTGCAGCCGGTTGACCGGCTCGCGCGGGAACCACAGCGCCCAGCGCGTCGTCGCCTCGGCCGGCAATTCGAAGCGCAGCTGGACTACGCCATCCGAAGAGGGCGCGACCTCGACCGGACGAGTTTCGCCGGGCCGCAGCTGGGTGGCGGACACCAGCGCCGCGAACAGGCCCATCAACAGGACAAGACATGCAGCCAGGACCCAGCCGTGGCCGGGCATCGCGCGCGACGCGGTTACCTCCATCGGTACGCCCGCCCGTCGACCGCATGCGATCGCCTTCCGCTCTGTCCGATGCCCCGATGCGCTGAATCGCGCATGCGCCGCCCCCTTGGTCTCACCCTGTCCATCGCAACTCGCGTGCCACGGTTTCCGTACCGTCGTCACAGAATTATGGCAGGAGCCCATCACATAAATCGCAACCACCCCGTCACACTCGACTCGGGCGCGTCGCATTGGGACCGTCCGCTACACTGCACGGCTTTCCCGCCGCCGCCGTCCGAGCCTCCATGTCTTCCGCCGAATCCGATCTTCCCTCGACCGATCCCGCCACCCCGGCACGCCAGGACTTCATCCGGCAGATCGTCCGTGAGGATCTGGCCAGCGGAAAGCACGCCGCGGTGCGCACGCGCTTCCCGCCCGAGCCCAACGGCTACCTGCACATCGGCCACGCCAAGGCGATCTGCCTGGACTTCGGCATCGCCGCCGAGTTCGACGGCCGCTGCAACCTGCGCTTCGACGACACCAATCCGGAGAAGGAAGACCTCGAGTTCGTCCGTGCGATCGAGGACGACGTGCGCTGGCTGGGCTTCGAGTGGTCTGAACTGCGCCACGCTTCGGACTATTTCGACGTCTATTACCGCGCCGCCGAGAAGCTGATCGCACAGGGCGATGCCTTCGTCTGCGACCTCACGCCCGAGCAGATCCGCGAGTATCGCGGCACGCTGATCGAGCCGGGCCGCGATTCGCCGTTCCGCGACCGCGGTGTCGACGAGAATCTCGACCTGTTCCGGCGCATGCGCGCGGGCGAGTTCGCCGACAGCACGCACACGCTGCGCGCGAAGATCGACATGCGCAGCGGCAACATGAATCTGCGCGACCCGGCGCTGTACCGGATCAAGCAGGTCACGCACCAGAACACCGGCGACGCCTGGCCGATCTATCCGATGTACGACTTCGCCCATGCACTGGGCGATTCGATCGAGGGCATCACCCACTCGCTGTGCACGCTGGAGTTCGAGGATCACCGCCCGCTGTACGACTGGGTGGTGGACCGCGTCGACCTGGCCGGCAACCCGGACCTGCTGGCGTCGCTGAGCGAACGCGGGCTGCCGGTCGTCGCCGCCAAGCCGCGCCAGATCGAGTTCTCGCGCCTCAACATCAACTACACGGTGATGAGCAAGCGCAAGCTGACCCAGCTGGTCGGCGAAGGGCTGGTCGACGGCTGGGACGATCCGCGCATGTACACGCTGCAGGGCCTGCGCCGCCGCGGCTACACGCCGGCGAGCCTGCGCTTGCTGGTGGACCGCGTGGGCATCAGCAAGCAGAACTCGGTCATCGATTTCTCGGTGCTCGAAGGCGCGCTGCGCGACGATCTCGACGCCCGCGCGCCGCGTCGCATGGCGGTGGTCAATCCACTGAAGCTGGTGCTGACCAACCTGCCCGACGGCCACGCTGAAACCCTGAGCTTCCCCAACCATCCGAAGGACGAAGCGCAGGGCGTGCGCGAGGTGCCGTTCTCGCGCCAGCTGTGGATCGAGCACGACGATTTCGCCGAAGTGCCGCCGAAGGGCTGGAAGCGGCTGATCCCGGGCGGCGAAGTGCGCCTGCGCGGCGCCGGCATCGTGCGCTGCGACGAGGTGATCAAGGACGAGAGCGGTGCGATCGTCGAGTTGCGCGGCACGCTCGATCCCGAGTCGCGTCCCGGCATGGAAGGCGCGAACCGCAAGATCAAGGGCACGATCCACTGGGTCAGTGCCGCGCATGCGGTCGAGACCGAAGTCCGCCTTTACGACCGGCTGTTCGTGGTCGAGAAACCCGACGACGAGTCGACCGGCAAGACCTACCGGGACCATCTGAATCCCGAGTCCAAGCGCAGCGTGACCGGCTACGTCGAACCCGCCGCAGCATTGGCCGCGCCCGAACAGTCGTTCCAGTTCGAGCGTCTCGGTTACTTCGTCGCCGACCGCGTCGACCACACGGCCGCCAAGCCGGTGTTCAACCGCAGCGTGACCCTGCGCGATACCTGGGCGGCGGACAAAGCTGGCGGCTGACGCTGAGGCGACACGCCCGCGCCGACGCGCGGGCTGATCCACGACCCGCACCGATGCAGTGCGGATCGCTGACCCCGATCCGCACGCCTCCCCGACGCAGACCCGCACCGACGGACAGGATGCCCCGCCGATGACGCTGATCTCGATGCTGCTGTACCTGCTGAACCAGCATCCGTTCTGGATGATCCCGCTGTATCTGGCGTTCGGCATCGGCATGACGATCTGGCGCCGCAACGCAGGCTGGGGCATCGCCACCTTCGTCGCGTGGATGCTGGCGCTGTTCTGCATGCAGTTCGTCAATGCCGCGTTTCTCAATGCGGTGGGCACACGCGGCACCGCGGTGCTGATCGACGCGCGCCAGACCAGCTCCAAGCTCAACGACAACTACGTCTGGAAATACGAGGGCGTGCTGCGCACCGAAGACGGACGCGACGTGACTTTCAGGTTCTCTACCACCACCGCGACCCTCTATCCGCTGCGCAACGCGATCGAGATTCCGCCGCTGGGCCAGCGCTTCGAGGTCAAGTACGTGCCCGGCTTCGCGCGCAATGTGGTGATCCTGACCGCCGCCTCCGAACACGGCCGCGACCTGCAGCGTCGCGAGGACGTGCAGGCCGTCATGCGCGCACGGCGCCAGTACGACGCCAGCCCGACCAACCCGGCCTTCATCGCCGAATACCGGCTGGCGCTGCGGACCTATCTGTCGCAGCACCCCGACGCCGATGCGCCCGACCACGTCCGGTTCCAGCGGGCACTCGACACGCTGGATGCGCTGGAGCGGTAACATCCCCGGCATGATCCGCCTGCGCGCCCTGCCGTTCCGCCTGATGCCTGCCCTGCTGTTGCTGGCACTGGTGGCGTGCGCGGCGCCTGCGCCGTCGGTCGCCGAGGCCGCGCCGCCGCCGAATGCGCCGGTCATCGATCGACCGGTCGCACCGTCGGGCGTGCCGGATCTCGACGCCAGCTGCCGCGTCGACAGCGACTGCGCGGTCAAGAACGTTGGCAGTTGCTGCGGCTACCAGCCGGCCTGCGTCAATGCGAACGCGCAGGTCGATCCGCAGGCGGTGCAGGCCGACTGCGCACGCCGCGGCATCGCCGGGGTCTGCGGATTCGTCGAGATCCAGTCCTGCGCCTGCGTCAACTCGCGCTGCGAGGCGCCCGCGCCGGGCAGCCTGCTGCGCTGATCCCCGCTTCTTTTCCGGAATGTCCAATGCTGTATGCCCAGGTCCACCTGACCCTGCCCGCGTGGGTGCACGAACACGTCGACGTGTCGCGCGACTACGCCGGCGATGACGCCAAGGTCGCACTCGCGATCGATCTCTCGCGGATGAACATCGAGGCGCAGAGCGGTGGTCCGTTCGGCGCGGCCGTGTTCGGCAGCGACGACCGCATCATCGCCGTCGGCGTGAACCGGGTGATGCCGCATACCTGCTCGGTCGCGCATGCCGAAACCATGGCCTACATGCTCGCGCAGCAGCGCCTTCAGACACCCCGCCTCAACGAACGCGGCGGCCCGATCACCCTGGCGACGTCCTCGCAGCCCTGCTGCATGTGCTACGGCGCGACCGTCTGGGCCGGCATCGACCGGCTGCTGATCGGCGCACGCTCGGAAGACGTCGAGGCCCTGACGCCGTTCGACGAAGGCCCCCTGCCCGAAGACTGGATCGGCGCACTGAACCAGCGCGGCATCGAAGTCGTGCGCGACCTGCTGCGCGACGACGCACGCGCAGTGCTGCGCACCTATGGCGAAACCGACGGGGCGAAGTACTGACATGAGCGACATCGATACCGATCACACCGATGCCGTCGCCGAGCCTGCCGACGACGCGACCTCGCCCCTGCATGCGATCAGCGGCCTGCTCTGCTATTGCCGCCCGGGTTTCGAGCCCGACCTCGCCGCGGAACTGACCGAGCGCGCCGCCGGCGTGCATGTCGCCGGCTATGCGCAGACCAAGCGCGGCGACGGCTACGTGCTGTTCCATTCCGACAACGGTCCGTCGCTGACCAGCGAACTGCCGTTCCGCGAGCTGATCTTCGCGCGCCAGAAGATGATGCTGTTGGCCGAACTGCGCGACCTCGATCCGACCGACCGGATCACGCCGATCTTCGAGGTGCTGGCCGGCCGCGGCCGCCACGGCGAACTGATGGTCGAGCATCCCGAATCCGACGAAGGCAAGCAGCTCGCCGGCCTGGCGCGCAGCTTCGCCAACGCGCTGCGCCCGGCCCTGCGCAAGCGCGGCTTCCTGAGCCAGAAGGACGAGACGCGCTTCCCGCGTCTGCACGTGTTCTTCGTCTCGGGCACGCACGCCTACATCGCGCAGTCGGTGGTCGGCGACAGCGCGCCCTGGGCGATGGGCATTCCGCGCCTGCGCACGCACGCCGATGCACCGTCGCGTTCGGCGCTGAAGCTCGAAGAAGCCTTCATGGCGCTGCTGACCGAACGCGAGCGCAATGCCCGCATCAAGCCCGGCATGCGCGCGGTCGATCTGGGCGCTGCGCCCGGTGGCTGGACCTGGGTGCTGACGCGCGAGCACATGCGCGTGGTCGCGGTCGACAACGGCCCGATGCAGGCCGAACTGCTGGAGACCGGCCTGGTCGACCATCACCGCGTCGACGGCTTCCGCTACCAGCCCGTCGGCGCGGTCGACTGGATGGTCTGCGACATGGTCGAGCAGCCGCGCAAGGTCGCCGAGCGCATGGCGACCTGGTTCCGCGAAGGCTGGTGCCGCAACGCGGTCTTCAACCTCAAGCTGCCGATGAAAAAGCGCTGGCAGGAAACGCTGCTGGCCCTGGATCTGTTCGCCAACAACGCCGGCGAGCACGAGAACCTGGTGATCCGCGCGCGTCAGCTCTACCACGACCGCGAAGAGATCACGGTCTACGCCAGCGTGGAATAACCGGAGTCCGTGATGGCTGCAGGCTGGATCACCGTCGTCGCCCCGTACCTGCCGGAAATCGTCCGGCTGGCGCGGCCGATCTTCACCCGCACGCCGCCACCCCTTGTCGATCTGGGACAGCAGCGCCGCAACGACGTGGTTGACGCGCAGATCACCGAGCTGCAGGACGCCGCGAGCCAGAACGCGGACTCGATCGGCAAGCTGGCCGCCGACATGCAGAAGACCATCGAGGCGCTGCAACTGGGCGCGGCACGTGTCGAAAAGCGCCTGCTGCGCGCGCAGGTGCTCGCGGTGGTCGCCAGCACCGTCGCGGTACTGGCCTTCGGCTTGGCCGCCTGGGCGCTCGCACGCTAAACCGGTTCGAGGTCCGTCGCCAGCGCCGCCAGATGGCGCGCAGCGTGCGCGCGGTATGCGAGAGCGCGCGCACGCTATCCGGCGTCAACCGTCGGACCAGAGGCAAGCGCCGTCAGGAACCGTATTCTGCAGCGCCTTCCAGGCACCGCACGCGCTCCGGCTGGCGCGCGCAGCGGCACATCGCATCGGCGCTGACGCAGTCGCCACATCGGCGCGGCATACTGCGCGCGCCCTCACCTCCGGATTGACCCGCATGGCGTCCAGTCTGCTCACCCTGCTCGACGATATCGCCACCGTGCTCGACGACGTGGCCCTGATGACCAAGGTGGCCGCGCGCAAGTCCGCCGGCGTGCTCGGCGACGATCTCGCCCTCAATGCGCAGCAGGTCACCGGCGTGCAGGCCGACCGCGAACTGCCGGTGGTCTGGGCGGTCGCCAAGGGCTCGGCGCGCAACAAGTTGATTCTCGTGCCGGCAGCGCTCGCGATCAGCGCGTGGCTGCCGTGGCTGGTCACGCCGCTGCTGATGGCCGGCGGTCTGTTCCTCTGTTACGAAGGTTTCGAAAAAGTGCTGCACAAGGTGCTGCACAAGGCCGAGGACGATGCTGCCAAGCCGGGGCGCACGGCAGCGCTCGCCGGCGCGGACGTCGATCCGGTGGCGTTCGAGCGCGACAAGATTCGCGGCGCAGTGCGCACCGACCTGATCCTGTCGGCCGAGATCATCGCGATCACCCTGGGCACCGTTGCTGGCGCTGCGTTCGCGACGCAGGTCGGCGTACTGGTCGGCATTTCGGCGCTGATGACGGTCGGCGTGTATGGCCTGGTCGCCGGCATCGTCAAACTCGACGACGCCGGCCTCTACCTGAGCAAGCGCGCGTCCAGCGCCGCGCAGGCGATCGGTCGCGGCATCCTGCGCGTCGCGCCCTGGCTGATGAAGACACTGGCGATCGTCGGCACCGCGGCGATGTTCCTCGTCGGCGGCGGCATCCTGACCCACGGCGTGCACGACGTGCAGACCTGGATCGACGATGCGGCGAGCGGTCTCGGCGCACTGCCGGAAATCGGCATGGTGCTCGGCGCGATGCTGCCGACGGTGATCAATGCCCTGGTCGGCATCGTCGCCGGCGGCATCGTGGTGGGGATCATCGCGCTGATCCGACGCATGCGCGGCAAGCCCGCGCTCGCGCACTGACGGGCGCGCTCAGCAGGGCAGGACGAACGCGCCGAGCCAGATCATCAGGCCGGCGAGCCACAACCCCAGCATCACGACGCAGGCGCCTAGCAGCCACAGCGCGCGCATGCCCGATCGCAATGCACGGGTGCGCCGCCACGTGCACACCGGCGCGGCGAGTCCGATACACACGGCGAGCGCGAGCACGCCGACACCGAGCGCGACGAACCAGCCCGGCTTGACCGATTCGACCGGGCACTGGGTCATCGCGAACGCCGGCGATGCGGCCCACGCCAGCTGCATGGCGACCAGCAATCGGACCGCCCGATTCAAAGTCCCGCCGCCCGCTTCCACAACAGATTGCGCAGCGGCGGCAAGGCCTGCGCGATGCCCAGCGCATGGCTGCGCAGCAGCACCGGCAACAGTGACTCATTCGAGTAGGCGCGGTTGATCGATTCGAAGGCATGGGCAGCGACCGCGCTTTCGCTGCGCCGTGTACGTGCCCAGCGCGCCAGCCGCTGCGGCGCATCCCAGCGCGCGCCGCGACGACGCGCATCGGCCACGCTGTCCGCAAGCCCGATCACATCGCGCAGACCGAGATTCACGCCCTGCCCGGCCAGCGGATGCACGACATGCGCCGCATCGCCCATCACCAGCACGCGACCCTGCAGCTGCGTATCGGCCAGCTGGCGCCGCAATGGAAATGCTGCGCGCGGCGAAACCGGCGTCAGCGTGCCAAGCCGGCAACCGGACGCGCGTGTCACTGCATCTGCAAACGCCGCGTCGTCGAGTTCGCGCATGCGCGTCGCTTCATCGGCGGGCAGCGTCCAGACGATGGAACTGCGGCCCTGTTCGACCGGCAGCAACGCAAGCGGACCGGTGGGCAGGAAACGCTGCCACGCGGTATCGCGATGCGGCTCGCTGCTGTCGAGATAGCCGACCACGCCGGCCTGCGCGTAATCGTGCGCGCGGGTGCCGATACCGGCGAGCGTGCGCAGCGTCGACGCGGCGCCATCCGCGGCGATCGCCAGACGCGCTTCGATCCGGCTGCCCGCGTCGAGGCGCAGGGTCACGCCGTCGGCGTCCTGCTCCAGCGCTTCGACCTGCGCCGGCGCACGCACATCGACACCGGCCGCGGCCAGTCGAGCCCACAGCCGATCGACCAGCAGGCCGTGCTCGACGATCCAGCCGAGTTCGCGCATGCCGAGCTGGTCGGCGTCGAAGACCAGTTCGCTGCCACCGCCCGCATCCCAGACCTGCATGCGCCGGTAGGGATGCGCACGCGCGGCGCGGATGTCGTCCCAGGCACCGACCGAACGCAGCAGGCCGGCGCTGTCGTGCGCGAACGCATAGACCCGCAGATCGGGACTCGCCGCCGACCACGCGGCGGGCGGGCGCGCCTCGACCAGCACCACATCGAGATCCTGTGCGGCCAATGCCAGCGCGCAGGCGGCGCCGACCACGCCGCCGCCGACGATCACGACATCGCGTCGATCACGGCGGCTCACGCGGCGGCTCCCCGGCACAGCGCCGGCACGTCGCCGCGATAACCCATCGCACCGCCGGCGAGCATGGCCTGCAGTGCGGAATCGCGATCGATCGCCAGCAGGCCGAGACTACGCAGCGGCCGCAGCAGGCGCGCGGGATTGGAGGTCACGCGGGCGAGGCCGTCAGAGAACGCGAGGGTGCGGGTGCGATCGTCCGAGCGACGCGCGATGTGACGTTCGAGCAACGCAGTCGCGCCCGGATCGACGGCGCCCGCGATGACTTCGGCCAGGGTGAGCGCATCGCGCAGACCGAGATTGAAGCCCTGGGCGCCGATCGGATGCAGGCTCTGCGCCGCATTGCCGACCAGCACTGCGCGGGTGTCGATACAGCGCGCGGCGACCACGCGCCGCGCTGGGTGGCGACTGCGCGGACCGACCGAGAGGAACCGTCCCGCGCGCCAGCCGAACGCGGCCTGCACGCGCGCGAGAAATGCCACGTCGTCGAGTGCGGCGACCGCTTCGGCCTCGTCGCTGGCGACGCCATGGACCAGGCCGTAGTGCCGGTCGCCACGCGGCAGCAGCGCGGTCGGGCCGGTATCGGTCAATCGTTCGAATGCGCGGCCATCCGGCGCCCGCGCCGCGCGCAGACGCGCGATGAAGAGCGTCTGCGCGTAATCGTGGGTCTCGGCTTCGATACCCAGCGCCTGACGGACCGCACTGTCGACACCATCGGCACCGACCACGAGCCGCGCCCGTACGCGGGTTTCACCGTCCGGCCCGCTGAGACGGACCACACGATGGCCGTCCTCGATGCCGTCGAAACCGGCAAAGCGCGCCGGCCGGTAGCGCACCAGCCGCGGCAGTTCCGCCAGCCGCGCTTCCAGCGCCTCGCCGAAATCGCGCGCGACCACGACCTGCCCGAAGGCCTCGCGTCCGTAATCGGCCGCGGCCAGCTTCACCCGGCCGAAATCGCCGGCGCGGCTGACGTGGATCTCGCGGATCGGGCCGCCGGGCGCGCGCAGCTTCTGCAGCACGCCGAGCGCGGTCAGCGCATTGACCGTGGCCTCGGCAAAGCTGAGGTTGCGCTCGTCGAAGACCGCCGGCATCGACGCCGGCGGCGTGGCTTCGACCAGCGCGGTATCGACCCCCGCGCGGTCCAGCGCAATCGCGAGACTGGCGCCGACCAGGCCACCGCCGACGATGAGGACCGGATGGACCGGCTCTGGATGTGTTTCGACCATGTCCGCGATGATACGCGCCGCCCTCTGCGCCCCGCGCTGCGGCTCCGCTAGAATGCGCGTTCGACCCGACGTTGCACCGGAGCTGTCCGATGACCCTCACCGCCCGCCGCGCCACGATCTTCGCCCTGCTGGCCGCGCTGATGGCCGCGACCCGGCTGCACCACTTCGCCGCGATTCCCGATGCCTCGTGGGCGGTGTTCTTCATCGGCGGGTTCTATCTCGCCAACTGGCAGCGCTGGGCGTTTCCGGCCCTCATGGTGCTAGCGGTCGCGGTGGACTGGTTCGTCATCAGCAGCCAGGGCCTGTCGTTCTGGCAGCACTACTGCGTGTCACCGGCCTACTGGTGCCTGGTGCCGGCGTATTTCGCACTGTGGGCTGGTGGTGGCCTGCTGCGTCGCCACCTGTCGGCCTCCGCCCCGGTCGCGATCGGCCAGTTGGTCGTCGCACTCGTGGCCTCGGTCGCTGTGTGCCATCTGCTGGCGCAGGGCAGCTTCTACTGGATCAGCGCCTCGGTCGCCGATCCCACGGTCGCCGGCTGGTGGAAGAACTACAGCGACTGGCTGCTGCCCTACATGCGCACCGCTGCGCTGTACGTCGGCGCCGCTGCGATGGCCCACGTGCTGCTGACGCGCGTGCTGCCGAAGCCGGCGACCGCCGCGCGTCCGCTGCACGCCGACTGACGCGCTGCGCCGATGGGCAACCGTCTCTCGAAGATCTACACCCGCACCGGCGACGACGGCTCGACCGGGCTGGGCGACGGCGCGCGGGTCGGCAAGGACTCGCTGCGCGTCACCGCCTATGGCACGGTCGACGAGGCGAACTCGACGATCGGCCTGCTGCTGGCCGCCGACGTGCCCGACGACATCCGCAGCCTGCTGACCACCGTGCAGCACCAGCTGTTCGATCTGGGTGGCGAGCTGTGCATTCCCGGTCACGCCGCGATCGAAGACGCCGATATCGAGCGCCTCGAGCAGCAGCTCGACCATTACAACGACGACCTGCCGCCGCTGAAGGATTTCATCCTGCCCGGCGGCGGTGAAGCGGCGGCGCGTTGCCACATCGCCCGTACCGTGGTCCGCCGCGCCGAGCGTGAATCGGTGGCGCTGGCACGGGTCGAGGATGTCCGTCCGCAGGCGGTGCGCTATCTGAATCGACTGTCGGACCTGCTGTTCGTGCTCGCCCGGGTGCTGGCGCGCGCCAGCGGCCACGGCGAGGTGCTGTGGCACCACGAGCGGCGGCGCTGAGCGATGCACCATCCGGTCGGCTTCGGTGGCGGTGATCAGCGGCGGGTGCCGGTGTTCTCGCATCCGAGTCTGCTGGACCACGACACCGGCCCCGGCCACGCCGAGCGCCCAGAGCGCCTGGCCGCCGTCATCGAGGCGCTGCGCGCCGCCTTCCCCGATCTCGATCTACGCCAGTCGCGACCCGCGACCCGCGGCCAGCTGTTGCGCGTCCACGATGCCTCGCTGCTCGCGACCATCCTCGACGCCCAACCGACCGGCCGCATTCCGCTCGACAGCGACACCGTGCTGTCGCCCGGCTCGGCCCAGGCGGCGCTGCATGCGGCGGGTGCGGGCGTCGCCGCGGTCGATGCGGTGCAGGGCGGCAGCGAGCGCCGCGTGTTCTGCGCCGTCCGTCCGCCCGGCCATCACGCCACCGCCGACATCGCGATGGGCTTCTGTCTGTTCAACAACATCGCCGTGGCCGCGGCGCATGCGCTCGACCGTTACGGCCTGACCCGGATCTCGATCGTCGATTTCGACGTGCACCACGGCAACGGCACCCAGGCGATCTTCGAGTCCGAGCCGCGCGTGCAGTACGTCAGCTCGCACCAGATGCCGCTGTTCCCCGACACCGGGCGACGCGACGAGCGCGGGGTCGGCAACATCGTCAATCTGCCGCTCACCGCGGGAACCGGCAGCCGGCGCTTCTGCGACGCCTGGCGCGAACGGGTGTTGCCCGAGATCGACGCGTTCGCGCCGCAACTGCTGATGATTTCAGCTGGCTTCGATGCGCACTGGCGCGATCCGCTGGCCCAGCTGCAGCTCGACGCCGAGGATTTCGGCTGGCTGACCGGCGAACTCGTGGCCCTCGCCGAGCGGCATTGCGATGGACGGATCGTGTCGATGCTCGAGGGCGGATACGACCTCCAGGCGCTGCGCGAAAGCAGTGTCGCGCACCTGCGCGCGCTGACCGGCTGAGCCTGGGCAGACTGACGGCGCAACGCCGCGGAAACCGGCCATCTCGCACGTGAACAGGATAAATCGAAGCCGCATTGCCGCTGCCCGGTGGATCGGTCATGCTGGCGCCCGTTTTTACCGCTGAACGGATCCACCGTGCGCACAGCCCTCCGCTTGCTTCCCCTTCCGTTCTGCATCGCGGTTTCGCTGTCCGCTCACGCCGACGACAGGCTCCGTCCGAACTACTGGGCGCTCTGCCCGATCGAGGATGCGGTGCCCGCCTTCACCGACGCCCAGGCGCCGGTCGGCACGCTTGAACAGCGCGAAGCCCAGCCTACGGATATCGACGGCGACGCCTTCGACGGCCTGGCCGGGGTGGACAGCGACTTCACGGGCAACGTCACTGGCAACGTAACCCTGCGCCGCGGCGACCAGTTCCTCGGCACTGACGATCTGCAGTTCTCGCAGGATGACGGCACCTTCGTCGCCGACGGCAACGTGCGTTACCAGGACCGCGGCATGCGCATCGTGGCCGACCGCGTGGAAGGCGACACGATCGCCGAGTCCTACCGCATGGACAGCGTGCAGTACCAGCTGACCGCGCGCCGCGGCAATGGCGGCGCCGACCACATCCGCATGGACGGCACAGTCGGCGCCCTTCTCGGCTCCACGTATTCGACCTGCCCACCCAGCGACCGCTGGTGGGAACTGAAGGCCGGCCAGATCGATATCGACACCGACATGGGCATGGGCACCGCGCGTAGCGCGACCTTGCGCGTGGGCAAGGTGCCGGTGCTGTACGTGCCGTGGTTCCGCTTTCCGATCGACGAACGTCGCCTTTCGGGCCTGCTGTTCCCGCGCATCTCGCAATCCAGCCGAAATGGCTTCGACTACACCCAGCCGATCTACCTCAATCTTGCACCGCACTACGACATGACATTGGAGCCGCGCTGGATGAGTAAGCGTGGCGTGCAGCTTGGGACAGAGTTTCGGTACCTCAATGGCGGCGGCGGCGGAGAGTTCGATTTCGCCTACCTACCCTCCGATGGCCTGACCCGTGATGACCGCGATATCGAACTCGAGGAAGTGCCTATCGCAGAGAATCGTCGAAAAGACGATCGCTACCTGTTCAATTACATCGGCCGGCAAGCCATTAACCCAAGCTGGCAGGCACGCGCGAACCTGACGAAGATGAGCGATCCTCGCTATCTCGAGGACTTCAGCAACAACATCGACGGCATATCCAGCACATCCACGCGTAGCACGCTGGGTGTATTCGGCCGGGGGCTTTACTGGAACGCCGCCATTGGTGCGGACTACCAACAGCTGACGGACTACACCCTTGCGGAAAGCAGACTGGCGTATCACCGGCTCCCGTACGCGGAGGTCAGCTGGGAACAGCCCGTCGGCAGTCTGTTCGTGGCAGGCCTCGACGCCGAGGCGACCAAGTTCAGCCACCTGGATTCGGATGCACGACCAGGCGGCGCCCGTGTTGACATCAAGCCGTACATCAGCATGCCTTTGGAGGGTGCGAGCTGGTTCGTGCGTCCTACCGTGGCGTGGCGCTATACCGGCTACGACCTGTCGAACGAACTCGCCGAACAGGTCGCCCGCACCAACGGTCTGGGGGCTCCCGACGAGTCGCCCAGCCGTAACCTGCCGATCGCGTCTGTCGATGCCGGCCTCTTTTTTGATCGAAACACCAGCTTCCGTGGCGAACAATTTCTGCACACGCTTGAGCCGCGCGTGTTCTTCCTCCACACCCCGTACCGGGACCAATCCAATCTGCCCGTTTTCGACACGCGTGATCTTACCTTCAGTTGGGGCCAGCTGTTCCGCGACAATCGATTTTCGGGTGCAGACCGCCAAGCCGATGCGAATCAGATCACTCTGGCGACAAGCACGCGCCTGATCCGAGAATCCGATGGAATGGAGAAGCTGTCGGCCAGCGTCGGCCAGATCTTCTATCTGGACGACTCTCGGGTGTCTCTGCCCAACCGGGCGCCGATCGAGCGCGGGCGGTCGGCATGGGTCGCCGATACGACGTACGCGGTCAACGATCGCTGGACCATTGGCGCCAGCTACCAGTGGGATCCCAAGAGCCGGCAGGAGGATCTGGCCAGCCTGCGCACGCGCTATCTCATCGGCGACGAGGGCATCGCGAATTTTTCGTACCGCAGCCGCGGTGACCTGCTCGAACAGGTGGACCTCTCCTTCCTCTATCCGATCTCGCCGGCATGGAGCGTCGTGGGCCGGTATTACTACTCGCTGACCGACAACCGACTGCTCGAAAGCATTGCGGGCTTCCAATGGGACAGCTGCTGCCTAGCCGCCCGTGTCGTCGCACGCCGCTATCTGCGCAATCGCCAAGGCGAGATGAACAACGCCATCATGTTCGAACTTGAACTGAAGGGTCTGGGCTCCGCCGGACCCAACACGGAAGACCGTTTGCGCCGTGCTATTCTCGGTTATTACCGCGATGACCTCTATCTCGTGCCGCCGTCCGAGCTGCGCAACAGCGACGACGATGAGACCCTGACCCCCGGCCTGAGCCAATGAAGACACTGATCTATTCCCTCGCGGCCGCTGCCGCGCTGTTCGCATCGACTGCGCACGCGCAGGACCTGCAGCCGCTGGACCGTATCGCCGCCGTCGTCGATGAGGATGTGATTCTCGCCAGCGAACTCGAGCGGGCGGTCGTCAACATCCGGGGCCAGTACGCGACCCGCCAGGATCAATTGCCGCCGCAGGAAATCCTCGAGCGTCAGGTGCTTGAGCGTCTGATCACGATGCGTCTGCAGACCGCGAACGCCCAGCGCACCGGTGTGCGCGTCAGCGATCAGGAAGTCGATCAGGCCATCGCCGCGATCGCCCAGCAGAACAACTTCACGATGGATCAGCTGCGCCAGCAGCTGGCGGGCGACGGCATGTCGTTCGACGACTTCCGCGCCTCGCTGCGCGAGGAGCTGATGATCCAGCGCATGCGCCAGCGTTTCGCCCAGACCCGCATCTCGGTCAGCGACGCGGAAGTCGATGCGGCGCTGTCGGCCGAAGCGACCGGTGCGCAGTATCGCCTGGCGCACATCCTGGTGGCGCTGCCGGAAGGCGCGACGCCGGAGCAGATCCAGACCGGCCAGCAGAAGGTCGACGGCATCAAGTCGCTGCTCGATCGCAACGAGATGGAATTCTCGGCTGCGGCTGTGCGCTATTCCGACAGCCCGAATGCGCTGGAAGGCGGTGATCTGGGTTGGCGTCGTGCCGACGAGATTCCGACCGCGTTCGCCAGCGCCGTGACCGGCCTGCAGCCGGGTCAGACGATCGGCCCGATTCGCGGCCCGAGCGGCTTCCAGATCCTGCAGCTCGTCGACCGCCGGGAAGCAGCGCAGTCGGCCGATGCCGGCTCGGTCACCGAGTATCAGGCGCGCCATATCCTGATCCGCAGTCAGCCCGGCGACGATGCGGCTGCGAAGGGCCGCGCGGACAGCCTGCGCGCCCGCCTCGTCGGCGGCGCCGACTTCGCCGAAGTTGCGCGTGAGAGCTCGGAAGACAACGCCACCAAGGCCAACGGCGGCGATCTCGGCTGGTTCACCCAGGACGAGTTCGGTCCGGACTTCGGCAGCCAAGTCGCGGCGATCGGCGACGGCGACGTGTCCGAGCCCTTCCGCACCCAGGCCGGCTGGCACATCGTGCAGCGCCAGGCCACGCGCCAGACCGCCGGCAACGACAACAATCGCCGCGCCCAGGCACGCGAGGCCATCGGCCAGCGCAAGCTGGAAGACGAATGGGACCGCTACGTGCGCGAACTGCGTGGCGAAGCCTATGTCAGCGTCCGCGTCGGCCCGAACCGCGATCCCGAGATCGGCAGCGGCGGCTGAGATGCGACCCATCCGGTTGGCGCTGGTCCCGGGCGAACCGGCCGGCGTCGGACCGGAACTCTGTGTGCGAGCCGCCTGGCGCGCCTGGGACTGTGACCTCGTCGCGATCGGCGACGGTCCAACACTGCAACGTGCGGCTGACGCGATCGGCCTGCCGATCGCCTTCACCGATGCCGAGGCCACTAACGTGGCGCCCGGCACGCTACGCCTGATCGAGCTGCCGCACGCCGCGGCCACCGCCTTCGGCACCCCAGATCCGCGCAACGCACGCAGCGTGCTCGATGGCCTGCTGCATGCCGCTGCCGGCTGCCGCGACGGTCGCTTCGACGGCATGGTCACTGGCCCCGTACACAAAGCGGCGATCAATGCCGGCGGCGTGCCCTACACCGGTACCACGGAACTGTTGGCACACGATGCCGGTTGCGATGTGGTGATGATGCTGGCCAACCCGACGCTGCGCGTCGCGCTGGCGACCACGCACCTGCCGCTACGCGCGGTGCCCGATGCCATCACCGCGCCGCTGCTCGAACGCGTCATCGGGATCCTCGACGCCGCACTGCGCACGGACTTCGGCATCGCCGCGCCCCGCATCGCCGTGCTGGGCCTCAATCCGCATGCCGGCGAAGCCGGACATCTCGGACATGAGGAAATCGAGACCATCGCACCTGTGCTGGACCGCCTGCGCGCGCGCGGCCTGCACCTCGAAGGCCCGCTGCCGGCCGACACCGCGTTCCTGCCTGCGCGTCTGGCCAATGCCGACGCGGTGCTGGCGATGTATCACGACCAAGGCCTGCCGGTGCTCAAGTACAGCGGCTTCGAATCCGCAGTGAACCTCACCCTCGGCCTGCCCTACCCGCGAGTCGCCGTCGATCACGGCACCGCACTGGAACTCGCCGGCAGCGGCCGCGCCGATCCGTCGAGCCTGTTCGCTGCGATCACACAGTGCGCCGCGTTGGGCCGCAATCGCAGGCGCGCGTCGTGAGCGCGGACGACACCATCGGCTGGGACGACTTCATGCGCCTCGACCTGCGCGTGGGCCGCGTACTTTCGGCCGAGCCTTTTCCGGAAGCGCGCCGCCCCGCCTACATCCTCCACGTCGATTTCGGCCCCGAGCTCGGCGTGCGCAAGTCCAGCGCGCAGATCACCGCGCACTACTCGCCCGAGGCGCTGGTCGGGCGGCTCGTGGTCGGCGTGGTCAATTTTCCGCCCAAGCAGATCGGCCCGCTGATGTCCGAATGCCTGGTCACCGGCTTCCACGACGCCGACGGCCACGTTCGCCTGTGCATGCCCGATGGTGACGTTGCGCCCGGCACCCGTCTGCTGTGATCTCTCTTTCCATACGCTTTGGCTTGACCACACGATGATGCGTTCCCCTGCCGCGCCCGGCGCCTTCTCCGAGCCGCCGAAAAAATCCCTTGGCCAGAATTTCCTGCACGAGCGCGGTGTCGTGGATCGCATCGTGCTCGCGGTGAATCCGCAACCCGGCGAGCGGCTCGTCGAGATCGGCCCCGGCCAGGGCGCGATGACGTTTCCGCTGCTCAAGCGCCACGGCGCGCTGACGGCGATCGAGTTCGACCGCGATCTGCTCGAGCCGCTGACGCTGCAGGCCGCCGCGCATGGCGAACTGGAGCTGATCCACGCGAACGTGCTCGACGTGGACTTCACCGCGCTGGCGGGCGACGCGCCGATCCGGCTCGTCGGCAACCTGCCCTACAACCTGTCGTCGCCGATCCTGTTCCACGCGCTCGACAATGCGGCGGTCGTCACAGATATGCACTTCATGCTGCAGAAGGAAGTCGTCGAGCGCATGGCGTCCGGACCCGGCAGCAAGGTCTACGGTCGCCTCAGCGTGATGCTGCAGGCCTATTGCGAAGTCACGATGCTGTTCGTCGTCGGCCCGGGCGCATTCCGTCCGCCGCCGAAGGTCGATTCGGCCGTTGTGCGTCTGAAGCCACGTCCGGCCGACACGGTCGGCATCGACGATCCACGTCGCTTCTCCGACATCGTGCGCGCCGCGTTCGGCCAGCGCCGCAAGACGCTGCGCAATGCGCTGTCAACCCTCATGGACAGCGATGCGATCACCGCCGCCGGCATCGATCCACAACTGCGCGCCGAGCAGCTCGCGGTCGCGGATTTCGTGCGCCTGGCGAATCATCCGGTGACAACGTAGTCGATGCATTCATGGCCTGCGGATACACTGTCTCCAGCATGGACGAGACAGCCGACTACACACTCGAGATCCAGATCGCGACGCGCTTCCTCGATGAGGAATCGACGCCCGACGACGATCGCTACGTGTTCGCCTACACCATCCGCATCCGCAACACCGGCCGCCTGCCGGCGCAGCTGATGGGCAGGCACTGGATCATCACCGATGCCAATGGGCAGGTGGAGGAAGTGCACGGCGATGGCGTGGTCGGCGAACAGCCGCGTCTGGAGCCCGGCGAAGCCTTCACCTACACCTCGGGCGCGGTGCTCACGACCGCGGTCGGCACGATGGAAGGCTCGTACGACATGGTCGGCGACGACGGTGCGCAGTTCGATGCGCCGATTCCGCCGTTCACGCTCTCGATTCCGCGAACTCTGCACTGATGGCGGTCTGGGCGATCGGCGATCTGCAGGGCTGCTACGGGCCGACGCAGCGACTGTTGGAGGCAATCCGTTTCGACCCGGCGGTTGACCGTCTGTGGTTCTGCGGCGATCTGGTCAACCGCGGCGGCGAATCGATCGAGACACTGCGGCTGGTGCATTCGCTGCGCGACAACGTGGTCAGCGTGCTCGGCAATCATGACCTCTCGCTGCTGGCCATCGCCGAGCGACGCGAGGAAGACCAGCGCAAGGTCAACGCCGATCTCCAGGGCGTGCTGTTCGCGCATGATCGCGACGTGCTGCTCGACTGGCTGCGCGCGTGTCCGCTGCTGCACGTCGACCGCGAACTCGGCTGGATGATGCTGCATGCGGGGCTCGCGCCGCGCTGGGATGTCGATCTGGCGCAGCGCCACGCGCGCGAGATCGAGAACAAGCTGCGCGGCCCGGGCTACAAGAAACTGCTGCGCAACATGTACGGCGATCGCCCCGCGTGGTCTCCCAACCTGACCGGCTACGACCGCGACCGCGCGATCATCAACGTGTTCACGCGCATGCGCTACTGCTCGCCGCGCGGGCGCATCGCATTCGAAGAAAAGGGCACACCCGGCTCGCAGCAGCCCGGCATCTATCCCTGGTTCGAAGTGCCGGGCCGCGCCGAGCGCGACCTGAAGATCGTCTGCGGGCACTGGTCGACGCTAGGCCTGTTCCTGGGCATGGGCGTGCACGCGCTCGACACCGGCGCGGTCTGGGGCGGCACGCTCACCGCGCTGCAGCTCGACGCTGAAACGCTGCGGCTGGTGCAGGTGCCCGGCCGCGACGTGTCGGGTTTGCCGCCGCGGAAGATCCAGGCCTGACCTCGATGCGGCCAGTGACGCAGCTGGCACTGCTCGTCCTGTTTTCCTGCGCTGCTCTGCAGGTGGCCGCGGCGCCTGCGCTGGTGACTGCCGCGCGCGCGCAGGTCGGTGTGACCGTGCGCTACGACCCGGCCTATGTGCGTCTGTCCTATCCCGGCGGCGACGTGCCCGACAATCGCGGCGTCTGCACCGATGTCATCGTGCGCGCCCTGCGCACGCAGGGCTTGGATCTGCAGCGCGCGATCCATGAGGACATGCGCACCGCGTTCGCCGCGTATCCGCGCGACTGGGGTGCACGCGCGCCCGATCGCAACATCGATCACCGACGCGTGCCCAACCAGATGCGCTGGTTCGAGCGGCAGGGCTGGCAACGCGCGATCGGCGGCAGGTCTGCCGACTTCCAGGCCGGCGACATCGTCGCCTGGCGCCTGCGCAGCGGCCTGCTGCACATCGGCATCGTGTCGGATCGACGCACCACAACGGGCACGCCGCTGATCCTGCACAACATCGCCCGCGGCACGCGCGAGGAGGACCTGCTGTTCGATCACACGATCATCGGCCACTACCGGCCGAGGTTGCCCGCTGTACGCACCGCACGCTGATCAGGCGCGGCGGTACTCGACTAAATCGAAGGCATGCGCATGGCGCGCATCGGCCGCATGCGGGGTGCGCGAGACCTCGCGCCACGTCGCGGCATCCCATGCCGGAAAGAACGCATCCGCGCCGTCGACCACGGTGTCGACGTGGGTCAATTGCAGCACGTCCGCCTGCGGCAGCGTGAGCGTGTAGATCTCGCCGCCACCGATGACGCACAACTCGCCCGCATTCTGCGCGGCTGCCGCGGAGATCGCCTCCTCGAGCGTCGCGACGGCGTGCATGCCCTCGAACGGCACGCGCCCGCTGCGGGTCAGCACCAGATTGGTACGGCCGGGCAGCGCGCGTCCCAGCGATTCCGCGGTGCGTCGCCCCATCAGCACCGGCTTGCCGAGCGTCAGCGCCTTGAAGTGACGGAAGTCGTCGGGCAGACGCCAGGGCATCGCATTGCCGCGGCCAATCGCACGGTGGCGATCCAGCGCCGCGACGAGGACCAGTGCCGGCCGGCTCATTCGGCGTCCAGCGCGTCGCGCAGACGACCATCGGACGCGAAGTCCCAGTCACCACCGAACTCGACGTCGTCGACGCGCCACTGCGCGTTCTCGCAGCGCATCAGCGCATGGTCGCGCCAGCGCGCGTCGCCCTGTCCGGCATAGGTCATCTCGACCGCCACGCGCGTGGGCGCGGCGGGATCGGCCTCTGCCGACAGCACTGCAGTCGGTCCTTCGAACAGGCTGGTGAACAGGCTGCCTTCGATGAAGGGCGGCTTGTCGTCCGGGGACGCTGCGATTCCGGCCTGCTGCCGCACGCGCGCATGCGCGATCGACGCCTGCATTCCGGAGGACAGCAGCGGGCCGAGCGTGCGCATCTCGTCAGCCGAAGGCAGACCGCGGGGATTCAACGCGACGACCTGGCGGTAGAACGTCTCCGCGGCATCGACTGGCGACGCACCTTCGCACGCAGCGGAGGTTGCCGGCTCACCGGCGCCACGTGCCGGCATCTGCTGACAGCCCGCAGCGACCAGCGACACGACGAGACCCAGCGCGATACGCGTGAACTTCATACCGCAATCGGCGCCTTGATCGCCGGCGCCGGATCGTAGCCTTCGATCGCGATGTCGTCGAAGCGGAAGCCGAACAGGTCATTGATGTCCGGATTGAGCCGCAGCGTCGGCAGCGCGCGCGGCGTGCGGGTCAATTGCTCGCGGGCCTGCTCGTAGTGGTTCGAGTACAGATGCGCATCGCCCAGCGTGTGCACGAAATCGCCGACGCCGAGGCCCGTGACCTGCGCGACCATGTGGGTCAGCAGCGCGTAGCTGGCGATGTTGAACGGCACGCCGAGGAAGATGTCGCCGCTGCGCTGGTAGAGCTGGCAGCTGAGCTTGCCGTCGACGACGTAGAACTGGAACAGCGCATGGCAGGGCATCAGCGCCATCTCCGCCAGCTCGCCGACGTTCCAGGCGCTGATCACCAGTCGACGCGAATCGGGATTGCGGCGGATCTCGTCGACCAGCCATTGCATCTGGTCGATCGTGCGTCCGTCAGCCGTCGTCCAGCGCCGCCACTGCTTGCCGTAGACCGGGCCCAGTTCGCCGTCGGCATCGGCCCATTCGTCCCAGATGCTGACCTTGTTGTCGCGCAGGTAGGCGACGTTAGTGTCGCCCTGCAGGAACCACAGCAGCTCGTGGATGATCGAGCGCAGGTGCAGCTTCTTCGTCGTCACCAGCGGGAAACCGGCATTGAGGTCGTAGCGCATCTGCCAGCCGAACACGCTGCGCGTGCCGGTGCCGGTACGGTCGGACTTCTCCGCGCCGTGCTCGAGGACGTGCTGCAGCAGATCGAGGTACTGCTTCATCGCGATCTCCGGATCATGCGGGGCGATGCGTGCATCGCTTACTTCGTGTCGACGGTGGCCACGGGCGGCACCGGCTGCAGGGTCGGCGCGCTGCGCGAACGCCACAGCAGGAACAGGCCCAGCGCGATCAGCGGCAGCGACAGGACCTGGCCCATCGTCAGCCAGCCGAACGCCAAATAGCCGAGCTCGGCATCGGGCACGCGGACAAATTCGACGATGAAACGGAACACGCCGTACAGCAGCGCGAACAGGCCCGACACCGCATAGCGCGGCCGCGGCTTGCGCGAGAACCACCACAGCACGACGAACATCACCAGGCCTTCGAGAAACGCCTGGTAGAGCTGCGAAGGATGACGGGCGAACTGGTCCAGCGCGCCGGTCGCGAATTCGCTCTGCAGGCGCTCGGCCGACCAGCCGCGAAACGCGGGATCGGTCGGGAACACCACGCCCCAGCCGGCCTGCGTGTACTTGCCCCACAACTCGGCGCCGATGTAGTTGCCGACACGCCCCAGACCCAGACCCGGCGGCACCCACGGCGCGACGAAATCCATGACGTCGAAGAAATGCAGGCCCTGCTTGCGCGTCCACCACCAGGCCGCCACCAGCACGCCGAGCAGACCACCGTGGAAGCTCATGCCGCCATCCCAGACCTTGACCAGCATCAGCGGGTCCTGCATCAGATCACCGAACGCATAGAACAGCACGTAGCCGATCCGGCCGCCCAGGATCACGCCGAGGATGCCGTAGAACAGCAGGTCGCCGAACTGCTCGACATCGACGCCTGGCAGGCGCCCGGCGCGGATGCGGCTGCGTCCGAGCAACCACGCGGTGCCGAACGCCAGCAGGTACATCAAGCCGTACCAGTGGATCGACGGATGGAAGGCGCCCACCTGTGGCAAGTGGACCGCGATCGGATCGATCTGGTGGAGGATCGTCATCGGATCAGCGCGGCATCGGATCGGTCGGCTCGTCCACCGGCGGCGTGCGCTCGCCGCGCACGCGCATCGCGTTGCGCTTGGCCCACAGGTTCAGCATCTCGACCGCGGCCGAGAAGCCCATCGAGCCGTAGATGTAGCCCTTCGGGATGTGCAGACCGAAACCGTCGAGCAGCAGGTAGATACCGATCAGCACTATGAAGGTCAACGCCAGCATCTTCACGGTCGGGTTCGCGTCGATGAACTTGCCCAGCGGCTGCGCCGCCAGCAGCATCACCGCCACCGCCAGCAGGATCGCGCAGACCATCACCGGCACGTAGTCGCCGGCCATGCCGACCGCGGCGATCACCGAGTCCAGCGAGAACACGATGTCGATGACCGCGATCTGTGCGATGACCGCGCCGAACGAGGCGGTCGCCTTGCCGAGCGTGCCGTGCGCTTCGCCGTCTTCGCCCTTGAGCTGCTCGCGGATCTCCATCGCGCCCTTCACGATCAGGAACAGACCGCCGAGGATCAGCACCAGATCGCGGACCGAGATGCCGCGCCCGAACAGTTCGAACAGTGGCTCGGTCAAGCCGGCCAGCCAGGCCAGCATCAGCAGCAGGCCGATGCGTGTGATGCACGCGACCGCGATACCGAATTTGCGTGCGAACTCGCGCTGCTCGACCGGCAGCTTGGACACCGCGATCGAGATGAAGACCAAGTTGTCGATGCCGAGCACGATTTCGATCGCACTGAGCGTGATCAGCAGGATCCAGACCTGCGGGTCGGTAATCAATTCCATCATCGGTGACACATCCTCATTGAGATTCGATCGGCGCGGCGCCCGGCCACCACCACGCTCACAGCCAGCGCGGCAGCAGAATCAGGCCCCACACCACCACTACATTGACCATCGTGACGAACACCGCGGCCGAGCCCATGTCCTTGGCCCGACCCGCGAGTTCGTGGAATTCAGGGCCGTAGCGCTCGATCACGGCTTCGATCGCCGAGTTCAGCAGTTCCACGGCCAGCACCAGCAGACAACTGCCCAGCAGCAGCGCGCGCTCCACGCCGTCGGCGCCCAGCCAGATCGCCAGCGGCGCGAGCACCACCAGCAGATACACCTCGAGCCGGAACGAGGACTCGTGCAGCCACGCGGCGCGCAGGCCCTGGCAGGACCAGACGGTCGCCTGGAACATGCGGACGAAGCCGCGTGGGCGGTGACCGATCCCGTCCGCCATCGTTCACCGCACCTGTCGGACGGCACGACGCGCGGGGCGCGCCACACTGCGGCCAGTCGCGGGCCGCGGGACAGTCGATGACATGGTGGGCCGGGGCGTCGGGCAGTCGCGTTGCGGTAATTCTGACACATCGGCCGCTTGACGACGGCGGTGCCGGTTTGCATTGCCGGGCGGCGGCTGTTTGACTGAGCAGCGGATTTTCCAGGAGCGACACCATGCGCATTCGCCATTTTTCCCGCGGCTGCCGGGCCCTGTGCGCCAACGCGCTCCTCGCCGCGGGCCTGCTTGCGGGCTGCGCCACTGGGGGCGGCATACCCGTCAATCTCGACCCCGTGTCCTCGCCCGAATGGGCCACCGACATGGCGCGCTTCGCAGCGGCGGACGCCGCCACGCCGCCGCCAGAGCGCCCCATCGTCTTCACCGGCAGCTCGTCGGTCCGGATGTGGGAGACGCTGGCCGCGGATTTCCCGGAGGCGACGGTGCTCAACCGGGGCTTTGGCGGTTCACAGGTCCGCGATGCGATCTGGTACGCCGATGAAGTCGCGCTACGCTACCGGCCGCGGCAGATCGTGCTCTACGCCGGCGACAACGACATCGCCGAAGGCCGCTCGGCCGCGCAGGTGCTCGCCGATACACAGGCCTTCGTCACCCGCATCCGCGCGGCGCAGCCGGGCACGCCCATCGCGCTGCTCGGCATCAAGCCCAGCCCCTCTCGCGTGAACTTGCTGGATGTGCAGCGAGACGCCAACGCCGCGCTGCGCGACTGGGCCGCGACCCAACGCAACGTCGCTTACATCGACGTGTTCACACCGATGCTCGACGCCGACGGCGTGCCGCGCGAAGACCTGTTCATCGCCGACCGACTGCATATGAACGCTGCCGGCTATGCGATGTGGAAAGAGATCATCGGACCGTATCTGGTGCGTTGATCTCACTGCGCACCTCTGGAACCGCCTGCTCTGCACGCGTTGATCGTGCAGATGCACGACAAAAAGAGGGCGCCCTCGGGCGCCCTTTTTTATCGCGGATTTTACTGCTGCCGCAGTGCGTCGATCGGGTCGAGTTCGGACGCCTTGCGCGCCGGGTAGTAGCCGAAGAACAGGCCGGTCGCGACCGAGAAGCCTGCCGCCAGCAGCACGATCTGGCTGTTGAGCGCGGTCGGCAGATCACTGAATCGGCCCACAAGCAAGGCGCCGCCGACACCGATCGCGATCCCCAGCACGCCGCCGCCGAGCGAGAGCAGCATCGCCTCTGCGAGGAACTGCCGCCGCACGTCGGTGGGTCCGGCGCCGACCGCCATGCGCAGGCCAATTTCGCGGATCCGTTCGGTCACCGACACCAGCATGATGTTCATGATCCCGATGCCGCCGACGATCAGCGAGATCGTCGCGACCGCGCCGAGCAACAGCGACATCAGGCGCGTCGTCGCAGTGCGCGTGGCGACGATCTCGGAGATGTTGCGCACACTGAAATCGTCGTCCGCGCCGGGCGCGATGCGATGGCGCTGCCGCAGCAGCGCTTCCACTTCGCCTTGTACGTAAGGCAGATCGTCGGCGTTGCCCACCGTCAACGCGATCTGCATCACCGCGCCGGCGGGCATGCCCATCGCGCCGAGCAGACGGCGCCGTCCGGTCTCGAGCGGCACCATCATCACGTCGTCCTGGTCCTGGCCGAAGCCGCCCTGGCCTTTTGAGTTCAGCACGCCGACGACCACGAACGGCGTGCGCCCGATGCGCACCGTCTGACCGACGCCGCTGTCCTCGCCGAACAGTTCGCGCCGCACGGTCTCGCCGATGATCACGTTCTTGCCGGCGCCGCTGTAATCCTGCGGTTCGAAACCAGCGCCGTCGACGACCGTCCAGCCGTTGATCTCGAAGAAATCCGGCTGCACGCCCTGCCAGCTGCTGGCCCAGTTCTTCTCGGCGAACACGATCTGGCTGCTGCCGCGCAGCGAACCCGAGACCAGCTGCACCTCGGGAATCTCGCCGCGGATCGCTTCGGCGTCGCCCTCGTTCAAGGTGAAGAAACTGCTGCCCGACTGACGCGCGCCGCCCGGCGTGCGCCGCGAGCCCGGCGAGATGTCGAGCCGCTGCGAGCCCAGACCCGACACCATGCGATCGATCTCGGCCTGCGTGCCCTGGCCCACCGACACCATGACGATGACCGCGGCGATGCCGATGATCACACCGAGCGAGGTCAGCGCGCTGCGCATCCAGTTGCCGCGTAGCGCGAAGATCGCGGTACGCAGGACGTCGAGATAGGTCATGACGCGGCTCCGGTCGGCGCGTGCGCGCGGGTGTCGTAGGGGCCTTCCTCGTGCAGCTCGCCGTCGCGCATGACGAAGGTGCGGTCGGCATGCGCGGCCACTTCGGGATCGTGGGTGATCAGCACGACGGTGTGCCCGTCGTCGCGCAGGCGCTTGAACAGACTGAGGATTTCTTCGCCGGTCTTGGTGTCGAGCGCGCCCGTGGGTTCGTCTGCGAGCAGCACCGGCGGCCGGTTGATCAGCGCGCGCGCGATCGCAACGCGTTGCTGCTGGCCGCCCGACAGTTCGCTCGGGCGATGCGTGCCGCGGTTTTCCAGTCCGACCGAGGCCAGCGCCTCGCGCGCCCGTTCCGCGCGCTCCTCGTTCGGCACGCGCGCGTAACCGAGCGGCATCGCGACGTTCTCGAGCGCGGTCATGCGCGGCAGCAGATTGAAGCCCTGGAACACGAAGCCGATCTTGTCGCGGCGCAGTTCGGCCAGTTGCTCCCGGTCGAGCGTGGCGACGTCGATGCCGTCGCACAGGTACTGGCCGCCGGTTGGCGTGTCGAGGCAGCCGACGAGATTCATCAGCGTCGACTTGCCCGAGCCCGACGGGCCCATGATCGCGACAAACTCGCCGCGCGCGATCGACATGTGCACGCCCTTGAGCGCGACGACTTCAGCCTCGGTGCCGGCCGAATAGATCTTCTCCAGCCCGCGGGTCTCGATGACCGGCGGGCGGGTGCCGGCCTGCGGCGGAACGACGGTCGTGCTCATCGGGTCGCCGCGCGCTCGCCGGTGACGATCAGATCGCCTTCCGACACACCGCCCGAGGCCTCGGTCATGCTGCCGTCGCTCGCGCCCAGTCGCACCGGCACCGCTTCGCGACGTCCGTCGACCAAGCGGTATACGGTCACGCGGGTGGCGCCGACGGTCGCAGCCAGCGTGCGGTTCCACTGCGCGCGCTGGTTGGCGTCGAGCGTCGCGGTGAAATCGGCGAAGGTCTGCTGGAAGCGATCCATCATCCGCTGGCGGATCTGCGCCTGCACGCTGGGATCGCTGCTGCCACCGCCCATCGTCATGCCCGGCGGCGGTCCGCCACCGGCATTGCCGCGCTGGCCACCCGGCGGACCGCTGGGACGCGGCGCCTGCTGACGCTCGCGCATCGCGGCAAGCGCGCTGTCGAACGCGGCCTGCTGCGGCGCGGTGAGCTGCATCTCGGCGGCTGCGGCGGCGAGATCATCGGCCAGGCCACCGCCTCGCGGCGCATTGCCGCCTTCGGGGCGTGCGGCCTCGGCGATGTCGGCCGCATCGGCCGGACGGTAACGCAGCGCCGCGTTGGCGATCTTCAGTACGTTCTCGCGGTTGCTGACTTCGATCTCGGCGTTGACGGTCAGGCCCGGCAACAGCGTGCCGTCGGCGTTGTCGACTGCGACGACCACCGGATAGGTCACCACGTTGTTCGTCGTCGTCGCTGCCAGGCGCACCTGCTCGACGGTGCCGTTGAAGCGGCGATCGTTGAACGCGTCGGAGGTGAACGTCACCGCCTGACCGACCTGCACCTGCCCGATATCGGCCTCGTCGACCGCGAGTTCGATGCGCATCTTGCGCAGGTCCTCGGCGATGGTGAACAGCTCCGGCGCCTGCAGGCTCGCGGCGACGGTCTGGCCGGGTTCGATCGACCGCGTGAGGATCGTGCCGTCGACCGGCGAGCGGATCACTGTGCGCTCCATGTTGATACGCGAGGTCTGCGTGGACGCGGTCTGCTGCACGATCTGCGCCTGCGCGGCGGTCGCTTGCGCCTTGGCCTGATCGAGCGCGGCGCGCGCGAGATCGACATCGCTGCGCGCGACCAGCTGCTGGCCGGCCAGCGAGGCCTTGCGGTCGTAATCGAGCTGCGCGTTGCGCAGGCTGGCCTGTGCCTGCGCCAGCGACGCGCGCGCACTGTTGACCTGGGCCGAACCCTGTTCGATCTGCGCCTGGAACGTCGCCGGGTCGATGCGCGCGAGCACCTGGCCCTGGGTGACCGGGTCGTTGAAGTCGACCAGCACGTCGGTGATCTGGCCCGACACCTGGCTGCCGACCACGACCGTCGAGGTCGCACTGAGCGTGCCGGTGGCCGAGATCACCACGCGGATGTCGCCGCGTTCGACCGGCGTCGTGCGCCAGGCGCCTTCCGCGGCCGCTGCATTGCGCTGGGACCAGAACCAGACGCCGCCGGCAACGACGGCGGCAATCACGATGACGGGGACGAGGCGCGATACGACGCGGCGACGGGGCTTGGGACGGGTCGACATGGGTCCGGTCTTGATGGGCAACTGGAGACGCTAACGCATCGCGTGGCGCGGAGTTGACCGGAATCCGGATTTTTTGTGTCCGCCGCGCCATACCGCCGACATGAAGTCGGCGTCGATTCAGACCAGACGATCGCCGAGCACGACGGTGACAGTGGTGCCCTCGTCGGGGGCGCTGTCGAGCGCGACCGGCCAGCCGAAGCGCGTGCCCAGACGACGCACGATCGACAGCCCGATGCCCTTGCCGGACTGCGAGAACGGATCGGCCCGATAGAACGGGTCGTAGACGCGCTTGAGCACGTCGGGCGTCATGCCGATGCCGGTGTCGCGGACGATGATGCGATCGCGATCGACGATCACTTCGACGCCACCGGTCTCGGTGAAGGCCCAGCCGTTGCGCAGCAGATGTCCGAGCATCACACCGAGCACGCGCGGCGGTGCGTCGAGTCGTGGCCGGCCGTGGATGTCGAGTGTCAGCGACAGCTGCTTGCCCTCGAACAGCGGCCGCACCTTGTCGATTTCTTCTTCGACCACTTCGACCACATCGAACACTTCGCTCTGCGGCATGACACCGCGCTCGCGGGCGAGCACCAGCAGCGCATCGATCACCGCTTCCATGTCCTGCGTCGCACGGCGGATGCGCAGCAGCGGACGCTGCTGGTGCGGCGGCGTGGCCGGATCGGCGGCGATCATGTCGCTGGCGACACGGATCACCGTCAGCGGCGTGCGCAGTTCGTGGCTGGCGTCGCGGGTGAATTCGCGCTCGCGGCGCACGAAGGCACCGATGCGGTCGCCGAGTCCGTGCAATGCGCTGGTCAACGCCTGCGCTTCGCGGCCAGCATCGTCCTGGGTCGTCAATGCCGCCGGCACGCCGTCGTCGTTGTCGGACGGATTCCAGCGGCCCACTTCATCGGCCAGCCGGTGGATCGGCAACACCATGCGTTTGGACGTGCGATAGGTCATCCAGGAGACGACGAACATCGTCGCCATCATCAGCAGCGCCAGCCCACCCGCGGCGAGCGCGAGAATGCGGTCGAACAAGGACAGCGACGCGGCGAGATACAGCGTGCCGGCCTCGCGGCGGTCGACCAGCAACACGCCTTCGGTATCGCGCCGCGGCGAGAACCCGTCCGGCGCACCCTTGAACCACAGCAGATTGGCGACCGCGCGGTCGCCGCCGATGATCGCTTCCAGATCACCGCGACCAGCCGGCATGAAATAGCCCTGCAGATTCACCCCGAACGGCGGTGGATACGCCGCGTCGGTGGCCTTGGCCTGCCACCAGGCGTCGGCCTCGGCCTGCAACCATTGCCGCGCGACGACTTCGCGACCAATGAAGGCCGCGGTCATCACGCAGACGATGAGCGTCATCCCGGCGATGACCGCCTGGAAGGTAAACGCATCACGGATGCGATTGGGCAGCCCCTGGGGCATGGTCGAGCGTCGCGTCGTCGGCTCAGGCCGGCGACTGCTCGATGTCGGCGATGCGGTAACCGGCGCTCTGCACCGTGTGCAACAGCTGTTTGTCGTAGGGCTTGTCGATGATCTTGCGCAGGTTGTAGAGATGGCTGCGCAGGGTGTCGGAGTCCGGCAGACTGTTGCCCCAGATCTCGCGCTCAATCTCCTGACGATTCACCACACGCGGCGACTCGCGCATCAGGATCGTCAGCAGCTTCATGCCGATCGGCGAGAGCTGCAGTTCGGTGCCGCCGCGCGTGGCGCGCATGCTGGCCGGGTCGAGCACCAGGTCGGCGACCTTGAGCACTTCAGAACCCACCTGGCGACGCTCGCGGCGGATCAACGCACGCAGACGCGCTTCCAGTTCCTGGATCGCGAACGGCTTGGTCAGGTAATCGTCAGCACCCGAGCTCAGCCCGGTCAGCTTTTCATCGAGCGTGTCGCGCGCGGTCAGCATCAACACCGGGGTCGACTTGCGCGCGTCCTCGCGCAGGCGCTTGCAGACTTCGATGCCGTCCAGGCGCGGCAGCATCAGGTCGAGCACGATCACGTCGTAATTGTTTTCGGTGGCGAGACGATAGCCATCCAGACCATCGGCGGCGTAGTCCACCTCGAAGCCGCGACCTTCCAGGTACTCACCGACCATCTCGGAAATATTACGGTTGTCCTCGACGATGAGGACGAGTCCTCCGGGTTCCTGACCTGCGCGCATGAACGACTCCGTAGCTGGGTGCGTGTGGATTAAGCTTTGTGAATTTCCCACTTTCGCGGTGCAGGATTTGTGAAGATTTCGTGGACCGCCCGCGTCACAACGGGCTTGGCGCTACGATCTGCGCCGTCCCTGCCCCTTCGGAAATCCCGTCATGCCCGGCTACGAGCGCTATCTGCCCATCCTGTTGCTGCTGGGTTCGAACATCTTCATGACGTTCGCCTGGTACGGACATCTGAAGTACCGCAGCGTGCCGATCCTCACCGTCATCGTCGTCAGCTGGGGCATCGCGTTCTTCGAATACATGCTGATGGTCCCGGCGAACCGGATCGGCGCCGCCGTTTATTCGGCGCCGCAGCTCAAGGGCATGCAGGAGGTCATCACCCTGCTGGTGTTCGCAGGCTTCTCGACCTGGTATCTGGGGCAGCCATTGAAGTGGAACCACTGGGCGGGTTTCGCCCTGATCGTGGTCGCGGCCTGGCTGATCTTTCTGGAGTAGCCCCGCGCGCTTGGGGAATCGTCACCCCACCACCCGCTCTGCGGGTGTTCCTCCCCCTCTCCCGGAGGGAGAGCGGCATTGGCGCGCTCCGCCTTCGGCGGATCGATTTCTCAGAAGCGGATACGGCCGATCAGGATGTCCTTGAACATCACCCAGTCGCCGATGAAGGAATAGATCGGATGCTTGAACGTGGCCGGCCGGTTCTTCTCGAAGAAGAAATGGCCCACCCACGCGAAGGCGTAGCCGCAGACCAGCGCGGCCCAGAGCCACATCGGATTGCGGTGCCAGATCGCGACGCCCACCAGCGCAAGCACGCCGCAACTGCCGATGAAATGCAGGCGCCGCGACACCGGGTGCGCATGTTCGCCGAGATAGAACGGATAGAACTCGCGGAAGCTGGCGAAGCGGCGCATGCGTTCTCCCAGAGCAGGCGGTGTACGCGCCATTGATCGCACCGGCGCCCGCATGCGTCAACCATCGTCAGGCGCTGCGCGGGGCGAACATGATCACCGCCATGCCGCCGAGACACAGCGCGGCGCCCAGCAGATCCCAGCGGCCCGGCACGATGCCGTCGACCCGCCACAGCCACAGCAGCGCGACCGCGACATAGACCCCGCCGTACGCCGCGTACACGCGCCCCGATGCGGTGGGATGCAGGCTCAGCAGCCACACGAACGCGGCCAGCGCGGCGGCGGCCGGCAGCAACAGCCAAGCACTGCCGTCCTTGCGCAGCCACAGCCACGGCAGATAGCAGCCGACGATCTCGAAGAAGGCGGTGGCGATAAACAGCAGCAGCGTCTTCATGCGTCGCGCTCGGCCTGCTTGACGCGGTTCCAGTACGCATCCTGTGCGTCCAGCGATTGCCCGGCGAGCGCGCGGCCGTCGGCGTCGGCCATCGATTCCATCGCGCGGAAGCGGCGTTCGAACTTGTGGTTCGCGCGCCGCAACGCCGCGCCGACATCGACCTTCGCATGGCGCGCGAGATTCGCCGCGACGAACAGCAGATCGCCGAGTTCTTCCTCCAGCCGGTCCTGCGCTGCGGCGTCGTCGGGATCGGCGGCGACCGCATCGAATTCCACGCGCACCTCGTCGATCTCCTCGTGCAGCTTGGCGATCACCGGCAGTGGGCCCGGCCAGTCGAAGCCGACACGCGCGGCGCGCTGCTGCAACTTCATCGCGCGCTGCCATTCGGGCAAACCGCGTGCGATGCCGGCCAGCGCCGAGGCATCGGTCTCACCTGCCGCAGCGCGTTCCTCGCGTTTGATCGCGTCCCAGTTGCGCAGCACGGTCTCGGCATCGTCGGCGGACACGTCGCCGAAGATGTGCGGGTGCCGCCGGATCATCTTGTCGCTGATCGCATCAACGACATTGCCGAACGCGAACGCGCCCTGCTCCTGCGCCATCTGCGCGTGGAAGACCACCTGCAACAGCAGATCGCCCAGTTCGTCGCACAGGCCCGGCAGATCACCGCGATCGATCGCATCGGCGACCTCGTAGGCTTCCTCGATCGTGTAGGCGGCGATGGACGCGAAATCCTGTTTGACGTCCCAGGGACATCCGGTCTGCGGATCACGCAGGCGCGCCATGATGTCGAGGATGCGATGGATATCGCCGGGGGCATTAGTCACGTCGGACTCCTTGAAAACGGCCGCACATCACCTTGATCGAGGCCAGTCATTGTAGGAACGCGCTTGTGCGCGATGTCAGCATCGTCAGCGCTGGCAAGTCCACATTCGCGCGCGAGCGCGCTCCTACAAAAGTTCATCACGTGCGCACTATGCGGGCGCAAATACTCAGGCGGCGAGCCAGTCGCGCCACGGCAACGACGGATCGCCCAGCGCGATGAAATCGCCATTGAGGATCGTGTCGCGCTGGTTGTAGCGGAACGGGCGACCCTGCGGATCGAGCACCACGCCGCCCGCCCCTTCGAGGATCGCCTGCCCGGCCGCCGTGTCCCACTCGCTGGTCGGGCCGAAGCGTGGATAGACATCCATGCCGCCCTCGGCGAGCCGGCAGAATTTCAGCGACGACCCCAGTGGCACGGGCGTGACATCGCCGATCCGCTCGAGCAGCGCCGTCGTCCGTGGATCACGGTGCGAGCGGCTCGCGGCGACGCGCAATGCGAGCGGCGCAGCAGGATCGTGTCGCGGCGCGTGTAGCGCGGTGTCGCGATCGCCTTCGCGAACGAAGGCGCCATGACCCGGTGCGCCATGCCACAGCGCACCTGTCACCGGCGCCTGGATCACGCCGAACACCGCGACGCCGTGCTCGATCAGCGCGATGTTGACCGTGAACTCGCCATTGCGCTTGACGAATTCGCGCGTGCCATCGAGCGGATCGACGAGCCACATCCGCGTCCACGCGCGGCGCTCCGCAGCGGGCACGACGACGGCGGATTCTTCGGAGACGATCGGAATGTCGGGCGTCAACGCGCGCAGGCCATCGACGATGACGCGGTGTGCGGCCAGATCGGCGGCGGTCACCGGGCTGGCGTCGGCCTTGCGGACGACATCGAAGTCTTCGGCGTAGACGGCAAGGATCGCGTCGGCCGCGGCGCGTGCGATCGCGATAACGCCGTCGCGGACCGCTGTGGTGACGGGACCGGTGGCGTCAGCCACCGTGGTGACGCAGCCAGTCGCGGACGATGAACAACGCAGCGATTGAACGACCTTCTGAGAACTCGTCGAGCAGGATCAGTTCGTGCAGCGCATCGAGCTTCCACGGCACCACGTCGAGTTCTTCGGGCTCATCGCCGGCCAGGCGTTCGGGATACAGATCGCGCGCGACGACCAGCGTCGCCTGATGGCTCATGTACTGCGGCGCCAGCGAGATCGACCGCAGTGCTTCGACGCTGCGTGCGCCGTAGCCGATCTCTTCCTTGAGCTCGCGATTGGCGGCTTCGAGCGCGGACTCGCCGGCATCGATGCGGCCCTTGACCAGGCCCAGCTCGTAGCGGTGGAAGCCGGCGGCGTATTCGCGCACCAGCAGCACCGTCTCCGCATCCAGCATCGGCACCACGATCACCGCGCCATGGCCGCGGCCATGCAGGCGTTCGTACAGGCGGCGTTCGCCGTTGGAGAACTCCAGATCGAGCCGCTCCATGCGGTACAGCGCCGCTTCGTGCTCGGTGACCTCGTGGATGGTCGGCAGCGTCTTGCTCATGCGGGCAGGCCCTCGTGTGCACGGGGGCTGCGCTGGGGAGCGATAATGACGGGATGACTGGACAGATTCACGATGCGGCCATTCTAGCCGACGGCAACGACTGGCGGACCCGCGACCTCGCCGCGGTCTGGCACCCCTGCACACAGATGCGCGAGCATCCCGACATCCAGCCGATGCTGCCGATCGTGCGCGGCGACGGCGCCTGGCTGATCGAGGCGGGCGGCCGGAAGATCCTCGATTCGGGCAGCAGCTGGTGGACCAACCTGCACGGCCATGCCGAACCGCGCATCGCCGAGGCCATCGCCACGCAGGCGCGCACGCTGGAGCAGGTGATCCTCGCCGGCTGCACGCATCCCGCGGCAGTCGAGCTCGCCGAACGGCTGCTGGCCGTGGCGCCGCGCGAACCGGGCCGCCCGCCGCTGACCAAGGTGTTCTTTGCCGACAACGGCTCGGCGGGCGTCGAAGTCGCGCTGAAGATGGCGTTCCAGTGGTTCCAGAACCGCGGCGACGAACCGCGCCGGACCAAGTTCGTCGCGCTGCAGAACGGCTATCACGGCGAGACGCTCGGTGCGCTCGCGGTCGGCGACATTCCGTTGTACCGACGCGTCTACGCGCCGCTGCTGTGCGAGTCGGTCTTCGCGCCCTCGCCCGATGCCTATACCGCGCGCGCCGGACAGAGCGCCGCCGGCCATGCCGAAGACGCGGCCGATGCGCTGGCGCATCTGCTCGATGCGCACGCCGGCGAGATCTGCGCGCTGATCCTCGAACCGCTGGTGCAGTGCGCCGGCGGCATGCGCATGCACGACCCGGTGTATCTCAAGCGCGTGCGCGAGCTGTGCGACGTGCACGGCGTGTTTCTGATCGCCGACGAGATCGCGGTCGGCTTCGGACGCACCGGCACGCTGTTCGCCTTCGAGCAGGCGGGTGTCCAGCCGGATCTGCTGTGCCTGTCGAAGGGCCTGACCGGCGGCTTCCTGCCGCTGTCGACGGTACTGGCGACGCAGGCCCTGTACGACGGATTCCTCGATGCCTCGCGCGAGCGCGCGTTTCTGCATTCGCACAGCTACACCGGCAATCCGCTGGCCTGCGCTGCGGCACTGGCCTCGTTGGAGATTTTCGACACCGACGAGGTGCTGGCCCGCAACCGCGCGACGGCCGCGAAGATGGCGACGCTCGCGGCGCAGATCGGCGCACACCGGCATGTCGCCGACACCCGCCAGACCGGCATGATCGTGGCGTTCGAACTCACCCGCGATGGCGACAAGGCCACACCCTTCGATCCGGCGCTGCGCGTCGGTCTGCGCGCGTATCGACATGCGGTGGAACGTGGCGTGCTGCTGCGTCCGCTCGGCGACATCCTGTACTGGATGCCGCCCTACTGCATCGACGATGCGCAGCTGCAGCTACTGGCCGACGTGACGGCGGAAGCCATCGAGGCGGGCACTGCATGCGTGTGATCCGCGCCTTCGTCGATCGTCCGCTCGCCACGGACCAGCCGATCGAACTGCCCGATGACGTCGTCGCGCATCTGGTGCGCGTGCTGCGCCTGCGCGAAGGCGATGCCTGCGTGCTGTTCAACGGCGACGGCGTCGATCGCGACGCGCGGTTGTTGCGCGTGGACAAGCGCAGCGCGGTCGCGGAGATCACCGGCAGCCGCACGATCGATCTGGAATCGCCGCTGTCGATCACCCTGGTGCAGGGCATCGCGCGCGGCGAGAAGATGGACTGGATCCTGCAGAAGGCGACCGAACTCGGTGTCGCCGCATTCGTGCCGGTCTCCAGCGACCGCAGCGAAGTGAAGCTCGACGCCGAGCGCGCGGCCAAGCGTCTGGCGCACTGGCGCAGCGTGGTGGTGTCGGCTTGCGAACAGAGCTGGCGCTCGAGAATTCCGGCCGTCGCGTCGCCGCGTTCGCTCGCGGTCGCACTCGCCGACCTGCCTGCCGATGCAGCGCGCTGGCTGCTCGATCCCGATGCGGACGCCGGCATCGCGACGATGGCGCCACCGTCAGCCGGCATCGTGCTCGCGATCGGTCCGGAAGGCGGCTGGTCCGCGAACGATCGTGCGGCGTTGATCAACGCCGGCTTCAATGGATTGCGCCTCGGCCCGCGCATCCTGCGCACCGAGACGGCCGGCATGGCCGCGATCGCGGCCCTGCAGGCGCGATTCGGCGATCTCGCCGGCTGAACGCCGGCGGCGCCTCAGGCAGCCAGCGCCTCGCGCACCGACTGTTCGATCACATCGATATCGGGGATCAGCGCGATGTCGTCATTGAGGCGCACGCGGGCGCGCACCGCGAACGGGAGGGCATCGCCGTCGCCGTCGGATTCGTCGAGCAGATTCGCTTCGGAAATCGTCACCAGTCGCGGGAAACCTTCGGTCAGCAGCGCGAAGAACGGCAAGCGCGCATCGCCGCCAAGCGTCTTCAGCACGACGACCTTGCTCGCCAGTTCGGCTTGTTCGTCGCCCTGCTGCGAGAGCACTGGAAACGCGACCAGCGGCAGGCGCCAACCGCGCCAGCGCATACGTCCGAGCAGCCAGTCGGGCGCATTTGCCACGGCTTCGGGCGGCGAGTAGGACAGCACTTCGGAGATCGTCGCATTGGGCAGCAGCAGTTGCGTCGCGCCGGCGCGGATCAGCACGCCGCGGATGTCTTGATGTGCGCTCACAGCGAGAGTTCTCCGGAATCGAAACGTCGCGCGCTCGGCATCCAGCGCGCGATCAGCCAGTCGGCAATATCGGTCGGGCTGCCCGACGGTCCGCCGCGCTGCGCCACCGCGCGCGCCGCGATCGGGTCGTAGCAGCCTTCTTCACTCTGGCCGCCGACCAGCGCGCCCTGCCAGGCCGGGCCCATCGCCACATCGACGAGCGCAGGATCCGCACCGCTGAGGAACAGCAGCGCGCTGTCGTCAGCCGGCACCACGTCGGCGAGACCGGTGATATCGCCCGTCTCCGCGAAACGCAGCGCACCGCCGGCTGCGCTCGGCAGCAGATCGGGTGGCAGGAAGTAGACCTCCCCCGGCGACACACTCATGCCCGCCTCGGCCAACTGCACCGGCATGGCCGTTGCGCGTTCCATCTGTCGCACGAGCCGGTCATAACGACCGCCGTCGAGTTGCAGCCGCACCAGCACTGGACGCGGGAAGCCTTCCGGCAATGCACCGAGCAACTGACGCACCGCGTCGGGGCCGCCGAGGCCGCATTCGATCAGCACCACACCCTTGACCGGCCCATGGCCGTAGCTGTCGGTATCGGTGAGGCTCAACCCGGAAATGCGCGATTCCAGATCAGACAGATCACGCTGCAGCGTCTTGGCCGGTGTCGCCGCGTCGGGCCCGTCCTCTTCGGCCGGCGCGGCCGCACGGAACGACGGCAATGCATCGCCATCGAGCAGGGTCAGCGGTTCGGACGTCGATTCGCTCGTCGTTTCGGGCACCGGCTCGACGGGCGTATCGATTGCCGTACCCGCCTCGATCGCATCCGCCACCGGCGCTTCGACCACTGTCACCGGCGCTTCCGACCACGCCGCCAGATTTTCGTTGAGATCGCGGACCTCGCCCGGCGGCGCGGCTGGCGGGGTGTAGCTCGTTTCGTCGTAGTCGGCCAGCTCGAAGTCGAAGCTGAACTCCACGGCCGGCGTCTGCACGCCCGCCGGTGCATCGAATTCGGCGGCAACCGGATCGAACACGAGATGCGTCGCCTCCTCGGAGGTCGATTCGAGCCCATGCGGCGCTTCGTCGTCCGGCATCGCCGGCGCCTGCGGCGCGACAAACGAAGCGGTGTCGGTGTGCGCGTCGAACTCCAGCGTCAGCGACGATTCGATCGGCGCATCGCTGACCGCCAACGGGGGCAGCACGTCGCCGACACCGCGCAGCTTCGCCGCCAGATGGCGGACCCAACGCGCGGCATCCCAGCCGGTGCGCTCGAGCACCAGTGCGGCTTCCTCGAAGATCACCGTGCGGCCGGGGACAGCAAACGCAGGTTCGAAGGGTTCGAGCGCGTCTTCGTCGACCGGATCGAGCACCACCACCAGCACCGACGGTGCCAGCGCGTTGAGCGCGTCCGGCGCGTGCTGCGAAGGATCCAGCGTCGCGACCAGTTCGGCGCCGGCTTCGGCCAGGCCCTCGACCACGCGGTCGCACGCCGCGCCCGGGCGTGCCAGCACGACGGTACGGATCGCGTCAGTCATCGTCGCGCTCCAGCTTCAGCAGTTCGTAGACATGGCGCAGCAACTCGGGCTCCTGGTACGGCTTGCCGAGATAGCGGTCGACGCCGATCTCGAACGCGCGTTGGCGGTGTTTCTCGCCGGTGCGCGAAGTGATCATCATGATGTGCACATCGCGCAGTCGCGGATCGGCCTTCATGTGCGTCGCCAGTTCGTAGCCGTCCATGCGCGGCATCTCGATATCGAGCAGCATCAGATCGGGCACACGCTCGTCCATGCGTTCCAGCGCGTCGAGACCGTCCTTCGCCGTGACGACCTCGAAGCTGTGGCGCTCCAGCACGCGGCCGGTGACCTTGCGCATCGTCACCGAGTCGTCGACAACCATCACCAGCGGCACCGCGCGGCGCGCGAGCGCCGGCTCCGACGCCTGCTCGGGCGCTTCGATCTGCGCGGCCTGCGTGCCGTGGCGACGCACCAGCGGTGCGATGTCGAGGATCACGACCACGCGCCCGTCGCCCATGATCGTCGCGCCGAAGATGCCCGGGATCGAGGTGATCTGCGGACCCACCGGCTTCACCACGATTTCCTTGTTGCCGACGATTTCGTCGACCGCCACCGCCGCGCGCAGCTCACCGGCGCGGATCAGCAGCAACGGCATCTGCAGCTGGCCTTCGGCACGCGCGGACGGCTGGCCGACGAGGCGACCCAGGTCGTACAGCGGATAGTCCTCGCCGCCGTAGCGATAGATCGCGCCTGGCTTGGCTTCGGCGCGCGCGATTCGACCGACACCGCGCACGGACGCGATCGGCACCGCGAAGCTGGTCTCGCCGATGCGCACGAACGCTGCCTGGGTGACCGCCAGCGTCTGCGGCAGGCGCAGCGTGAACGTAGTGCCTGCGCCATCGCGCGAGCGGATATCGAAGGTGCCGCCGAGCTGTCGCACTTCGCTGGCGACGACGTCCATGCCGACACCACGACCGGCGAGCCGGCTGACTTCGGTCGCGGTCGAGAAGCCCGGCTGCAGGATCAGTGCGTCGAGATCGATATCCGCGACCTCGGCGTTCGCCTGCAACAGCCCGCGCTCCTCGGCGCGACGGCGGATGGCAGCGCGGTCGAGGCCGGCCCCATCGTCACCGACCTCCAGCACCACTTCCGAGCCCTCGCGTCTAACCGCGATGTGGACGCTGCCCTCATCGGCCTTGCCGGCACTGCGACGCGCGGCGGGCGCCTCCAGGCCGTGCGCGACCGCGTTGCGCAGCATGTGCTCCAGCGGCGACACCATGCGTTCGAGCACGTTGCGGTCCAGCTCGCCCTGCGTGCCTTCCAGACGCAGCTGCACCTGCTTGCCGGTGTCCTGCGCGGCCTGGCGCACCACGCGACGCAAACGCGGCACGAGACCGTCGAACGGCACCATGCGCGTGCGCATCAGGCCTGCCTGCAGATCCGAACTGACCCGCGACTGTTGCGTCAGCAGCGTCTCGTACTGGCTGGTCTGATCGTCGAGCATCTGCTGCAGACTGCCGAAGTCGGACGCGGTCTCGCTGAGCGCACGCGAGAGCTGCTGCAGTGTCGAGAACCGGTCGAGTTCCAGCGGATCGAAGGTGGTGTCGCTGGATTCGCCTTCGCGCTGGTAACGCGCGACGATCTGCGCTTCGGTCTCGCTGTCGAGTCGGCGCAGCTGGTCGCGCAGACGCGTATTGGTCTGCGCGAGTTCGTGCATCGCACCACGGAACGCGCCCAGCTGCTGTTCCAGACGTGCGCGATAGATCGCGACCTCGCCGGCGTAGGTGACCAGCTTGTCGAGCAGATCGGCGCGAATGCGCACCTGCTCCTGCGAGCCGCGCAACGCGTTGTCATCGTCCTCGCTTTCACCTGCATCGAGGGGCAGCGGTGCGGACAGCGGTGCCAGTTCGATCGTCTTCGCGACGTCGGTCGGCGCGGGCGAGACGATCGGCGTATCGCCCGGTCCCTTGCCGTTGAACGCATCGACCAAGGCCTGCGAGGGCCCGATCGCACGGCGGTCGCCGGCACGCGTCACCATCGTGTGCAGGCGATCGAAGCCCCGTTCGAGCAGCATCACGTCGCCGCGGCGCAGCGTGCGCTGACGCTCGGCCACAGATTCGAGCAGGGTCTCCATCGCATGACCCAGCTCGCCGATCTCCATCAGGCCGGCCATGCGCGCGCCGCCCTTGAGCGTGTGCAGATCGCGCTGCAGACCGGCGACCGCGTCACGGTTGTCCGGCGCGACACGCAACTGCGCCAGCAACGCGTCGGAATGGTCGAGCAGGTCGATGCCTTCCTCGACGAAAATGTCGATCAGCTCCGGGTCGAGACCGTCGAGCACCAGCGCGGCGTCGGGGTCGTCTTCGCTGACCGGCAGATCGTCGGGAGATGCTGCGCCGTCGGGATCGACCGGGGAGTCGGCCTGGGCGTCTGCTGTGCCGGCATGCGCCGCGTCGTCGACCGTATCGGCCAGCGATGCGTCGATCTCGGACGGCGGCGCAGCTGCGGCGGTGTCGACTTCACGATCGCCCGTCCGTGTGTCGGCTTCGATGTCCGGCGCGGCCGTCGTCGTGTCGTCGCCATCGACTACCGCGTCATCGTTTTCAAGCGGATCGGCGGCCGCGTCCGCGGGGCCTTCCACATCGATTACATCGACCTGTTCCGGCGCATCGGTGTCGGCATCGGTAGCGGCGTCGACCGATTCGATCTCCGTCTCGACATCGAACGGGGCGACGTCGATTCCGTCCCCATCGACGGCGTCCGGAACGGTTTCGACCGTTTCTGACGCAGCCAGCGCCTCCCGGGCTGTCGCTTCCGCATCCTGTAGACGACGTGCACTTTCGTCCGCGTCGAAGCGGGCACGCTCCGCGCCCAGCACGCTGGCGTCGATCTGCGCCTGACGCCGCAGCCTCTCGAAGACCTCGATCGCGATCCGAGTGGCCTCGGTCTGACGCACGTCGTCCGCTTCGGTATCTTCCGTTGCGTCCAGATCCGATGCCGCAGCGACGTCGTCCGTCTCCACAACCTGCTCGGCCGCCAGATATGCCTGCGCACGCTGCTCGGCTTCGACTCGTTCCGTTTCCGCACGCTCGATCTCGAGGTGCGCGAGCGCGGCCTGCTCGGCTTCTTCCTGCGCAGCGCGCGCAACGGCAAGCCGCTCTTCTTCCAGTCGCTCGGACTCGACACGTTCGGCTTCGAGTCGTGCGAATTCTGCCTGCTCGGCTTCTTCCTGTGCGACTCGCTCGGCCGCGAGACGTTCCTGTTCCAGACGCTCGGTCTCGAGACGCTCGGCTTCGATCCTTGCCGCTTCTGCCTGCTCGGCTTCTTCCTGTGCGAGACGCTCGGCCGCGATGCGCGCCTGCTCCAGACGCTCGGATTCGAGACGCGCCGCTTCCGCCCGCTCAGCCTGTTCCTGCGCAAGACGCTCGGCTTCGAGCCGTTCCTGCTCAAGACGTACATGCTCGATGCGCTCGGATTCGAGGCGCTCGGCTTCTGCTTGTTCGCCTTCTTCCTGCGCAAGACGCTCGGCTTCGAGTCGTTCCTGCTCCAGACGTGCATGCTCGATGCGCTCGGATTCAAGGCGCTCGACTTCTGCTTGTTCGGCTTCCGCCAGCGCGGCGCGCTCTGCGTCAAGTCGTTCCTGCTCGCGACGCTCGGCCTCCCCACGCTCGACTTCAAGTCGCTCGCGTTCCGTGTGATCGGCGGCTCCCTGCGCAACGCGCTCGCCGTCGAGACGTTCGGCGTCCAGTTCCGCCTGCTCGTGGCCACCGTCGTCGTCGAGTGCGATCGATGTCGAATCGGACAGGTCGTCCAGCGCGTCAATGTCGTCGGGCAGATCGAATTCGAAACGCTCGACCGGTGCTTCGGGCAGACGGTCGCGCAGCGCGCCGACCTGACTGGCCAATGCGGTCAACACCGCGATGCGCGGCTCCGGTTCGTGCAGCTGACGCAGAGCCTCGCGGGCGGCGACGCAGACCGCATCCAGCAGCGGCGCGACATCGGCATCCGGCGCAGTGCCGGCCGCGACCAGCCGCCGTGCGTACTCTTCGGCCGGTCCGAGCAGCAGGCCAATCGCGGGCACTTCGGCCATCGCGAAGGCGCCATGCATTGTGTGCAACGCGCGCAGCAGGCGTTCGCCGTCAGCGGGCAGGCCCGAATCGATCGCGCCGAGCCAGTCGCCGACGGTCTGCAGATGACCCTGTATTTCGTTGTCGAGGATTTCCAGCAACAGCGCGTCGACGGAGGCGGGGACCGTCTCGATCGCTTCGGCCTCGGCAGCAACACTCGCGGCCTCAGCGAGGCCGGCGTTCGCGTCGTCTTGTACTGCAGCAGCCGTACTGCCATCAGCCTCGGCAGCGACGGGTGCTTCGGCATCCGTCGCTTCGCTCATCTCGGCAGCCGCCAGAGCGGCGGGCCGCACCGGCAAAGCGTCGTCACCAGCAGCGATGCGCGCCGCATTGGCCTGCATCGTGTCCAGGTCGGCGCGAAGCGTGGCTTCGCCGCGCAACACCGCCTGCAGCTCGGGCAGCGCATAGAACGCCTGGTCGACCATCTCGATGACGGCCGGCGTCGCCGGACGGCCTTCGATCACACGGTTGAGCAGAGTTTCGATCGACCAGCTGAACTCGCCCAGCGCCTTCGCGCCGACCAGCCGGCCGCTCCCCTTGAGCGTGTGGAAGACGCGCCGGATCGGGCGCACGCGTTCGATGTTGTCCGGCTGCGCGCGCCACGGTGGCAGCAGGGCGTCAAGATTCTCGATCTCGCCGGCGAACTCCTCGAGGAACACTTCACGGATCTCGTCGTCGATCTCGTCGCCGACATCCTCGAACCCGCCGGCGACATTGCACGCAGTCGAGGGTGCGGCCGCAAGCGGCGCTTCCACTGCCTCGACGACCGGCGCAGGCGTCTGCTCGACCACAGCAGCCGGTCGTTTCCACGCATCGATGCCGCGCGCGAGCTGTTCGAGATCGATCCCGGCCGCGCTTGCGTCGTCGAACTGGTTCGTATCGACGGACACGTCTTCGGTGATGCTCGCAGCCGGCAACGGCCAGTAGCCCAGCGCTTCCAGTGCGCTGCGCGCGATGTCGAGGATGTCGGCGCGATTCGGGCGCTGCTCACGCAGCGCTTCGAGGTAGTACTCCAGGCTCGCCAGAGCATCGGCAAAGGTGTCGAGCTGGCGACCGTTGGGCACGCGCTGGCGCGCGATCAGTTCGCGCTCCGCGTACAGACGCACGCCAGACAGATAGCTCGCGGCCTGCGGCAACTCCAGCATCGCCAGCGCACCGCCGACTTCGGCCAGCAGGCGCGGGACTTCCTCCAGTTCTGCGTGGTCCCAGCTGGTCTCGACGAACGCGACCAGTGCCTGACGCGCGTCGGAGAAATTTGCGATGGCCTCACGGACCAGCACCGCCATCGACTGCTGCGCCTCGACGGCGAGTGTGTCGTCGGAGCCGTCAGTGGCCTCGGCGCCGAGGCGCGAGACCTGGTCGTCGAGCGTCGCGTCGACATACAGCAGCGCGCCGGCCACATCGAGCAGCGTGTCTTCGCTGGCCGGCGTGGCGCCTTCGACGATGCCGCGCATCGTGTCGCGCTGCTGCTGCACCACGCTTCGCGCCGCACCCAGACCCAGCATGCCGAGCGTATCGGCGACGCCGGCCAGCATCTCGACCTGCGGTTGCAGGCCGACAATGTCGGTCGAGCCGGTGCGCAGATGCAGATCCAGCGCGTCCTTGACCCGCAGCAGATCTTCCTTGACCGCGGCCGCGACGGTGCCCAGCAGCGCGCGGTTGCGGCCACCCAGGCTGCCGCGGGCATGTTCGAGTTCGGCCTCGCTCGGCAGTTGCGCCTGCAGGTCGAAGGCCTCGCGCAGCGCGTCAAGCGCGGGATGCGCGGCGTCACTGTGAGCGACGTGATAGAGCAGCTGACGCGTGGGTTCCTGGGCCCCGTCGGCCAGTGCGGCGTCGAGACGCGGCGACTGCGCGTACTGCCGCACCTCGCGCTCGACACCCGCGAACACCTGCCGCAACGCGGGATGCAGGGTCGTCGCGAACGCGTCGTCGGCCAATGCATCTGCCACACGCGAGGCGACCCACAACATGCGTCGCTGGGTTTCGGCGCCGGCCTGCGAAGCCAATGTCGACAGTCCGGACACCAACGCGCCGACATCGCCCGGGCTGCCCGTCGCAGGCCAGGCCTGCAGCGCGACACGCAACTGGCGCAGCGCAGCGTCGGGATCGATGCCGGCATCTTCGACCGGCGCGGTATCGGGCAATGCGCGCGCCAGATCGGGCGCGAACAGGATGCTTTCGCTCAGTCCGGCTTCGCCGCGTGCGGCGCGCAGTTCGTTGAGCAGCGGAAGCAGCACGATCGGGATGTCGCGATGACCGCCCTGCAGGCGCTCGAGGTAATCGGGCAGCAGCAGCATGCCGCGCAGCAGCGCGGCCGAGGCGATGTCGCGATCGGCGGTGGCGTCGTCGCGCAACGCATCGGCGAGCCGCTCCATCTCCTCGACGACCATCGCCGGTGCATACAACTCGACCATGCGCAGCGTGCCTTGCGCCTGGTGCAGATACCCGGCGCACAGGCGCATGCGGCCCGGATCGTCCGGCGCTTCGACGAAGCTCTCCAGTTCGATCCGTGCCTGGCGCAGCACTTCGTCCAGCTCCGGCTTGATCCAGCCGAGCATGGTGTGGTCGATGGCATCGCGCAGCCCGCTCATGCGGCGGCTCCGCACAGGACGCCGCGCGCACGCGCGCGAATGAAGCAGACGGTCATGAAATCCGTTCCGTGGCTCAGGCCGGCAGCTTGAAGTCGGCGACCGAACGACGCAGGTCGGCGGCGAGCTGCGCGAGGTTGCCGATCGACGTCGCGGTCTGGTTCGCGCCCTGCGAGGTTTGCTTGGTAATCGACTGGATCGTATGCATGGCCGTGGTGATGTTGGTCGCGGCCGAGGACTGCTGGTGCGCCGCCGAAGAGATGCCCTGGATGAGATCGGCGAGGCTGGTCGACACGCTTTCGATTTCGCCCAGCGCGGTACCGGCGTCCTCGGCCAGACGGGCGCCGGCGACCACTTCGGACGTGGTCTGTTCCATCGACGTCACGGCTTCGTTGGTGTCGGACTGGATCGTCTGCACCAGCGTTTCGATACGGCGTGTCGCATTGGTCGCGCGTTCCGCGAGGCGTTGCACTTCGTCGGCCACGACCGCGAACCCGCGGCCGGCTTCACCGGCAGACGCCGCCTGGATGGCGGCGTTGAGCGCCAGGATGTTGGTCTGCTCGGAGATGTCGTTGATCAGTTCGACGATCGAGCCGATCTCCTGCGAGCTTTCGCCCAGCCGCTTGATGCGCTTCGAGGTTTCCTGAATCTGGTCACGAATCGAGTCCATACCGGCGATCGTCTCGCGCACCACGCCCGCGCCCTTGGTCGCGATCTGCACCGAGCGCTGCGCCACGTCGGCCGATTCGGCGGAGTTCTTCGACACCTGGTCGATGCTGACCGCGATCTCGTTGATCCGGTCCGACGCGGAATTGATTTCCTGTTCCTGATGCTCGGCGGCTTCGGCCAGATGCATCGCGGTGGCCTGGGTTTCCTGCGCACTGGAAGCGACCTGCACCGAGGTGTCATTGATCGTCTGGACGAGGCTGCGCAGCTGCTCGATCGCGAAGTTGATCGAGTCGGCGATCGCGCCGGTCATGTCTTCGGTGACCGTTGCCTTGACCGTCAGGTCGCCCTCGGCGAGCGAACCCATTTCGTCCAGCAGGCGCATGATCGCCTCCTGGTTACGGTTGTTGAGTTCCATCGTCGTCTCGTAGCGCTCGCGCTGCGCGCGGTTCAGCGAGACCAGCAGACCGGCGATGGCAACCAGTGCGATCAGGCCGGCAACGATGCTGATCCAGATGTTGCCGAGGATGCTGCGGTCGGTCATCGAGCCGAACGCGGTGAAGGCGTTGAACAGCGATTCGCTGTCGGTCAGCAACTGGTCCGAGCCGGTCACCAGTGCGCTGGCCGCGGCCTGCGCCTGGAACAATTGCTCACTGCTGCCGAGGATGGCTTCGAGTTCGGCGCGCATCTGCGCCCACGCCTCGTCGGCGCGGGTCAGCGCGGCGAGCGCATTGCCATTCGTGAGCGCCTGCAGTTCGCGCGACGGGTCGCCCTCGCGCAGACCAGTCATGACCTGCTGGAAATCTTCCGCATTGCGACGCAGGCCCTGGCCCGCGATCGCCGCGCCGGCGCCGCCGGACTGCACCTCGGTCACACGGCGCGCCATGTCGCCGGCGATCACCACCTGGCGCAGCGCCATGTAGACCTGCGAAGACGGCGAGCCGCTGCTCGACATCGCGCGTACCAGTTCGTCGAGCAATGCCTGCAGCTGCGGCACGCCCTGGCTGAAGCGCTGCGCCTGGCCCGCGAACGCGGTGACCGCCGCTTCGCTGTCGGCGAGCCGCTGCGCGCTGGCACCGAGCGGTGTCCAGGTTTCGGTCACCTTGGCAACCGCGCCGGACACGCCGGGCGTGTCGCCATAGCTGGCGTTGAGTTGCTGGATGTCGCCATCGATCTGCGCGCGCGTGGCCTTGAAGGTGGCGAACGCCGCCGCGTTGCCGCGGACTGCGTCGCTGCCCTGGTTGGCCAGACGCTGACTGTCCACGCGCAGGTTCGAGGCCGAGGTGCTGGCGCCGCCGAGCGCCGAGGCTTTCCACGTGCCGTAACCGGTGTTGAGGACCAGGATCGCGCCGGCCACGATCAGCACCACGACCCAGAAATTCGTGCCGAAGGTGCGACGTTTGATGGCGAGAGTATCGACGGCTGTGCTCATGCGGGGTGTCCGTTCCTGATGCTGTGTGCGACGACGGCCATCAGGCCGCAGCGTGTCTGAATTCCGGGGTGCGACCGAGACGTTCAAGGCTGAAGACGCCCCAGGTCGCATTGGCATGCGCGTACGCGCGCTCGACGAAATGGCTGTAGCGGCCTTCGGCGATGCGGTCGGCCGAGACCTCGTCTTCCTCGAGGAAACTGCGTTGGCCGAACAGTTCGTCGATCGTCAGCGCGACGTCGCCGCCGGGCTGCCGCACGATCAGCAGGCGCTGGCTTTCCTGAAGCACCGTGCGCTCGCCTTCGAGAAACTGCTTGAGGTCGACGATCGGCAACAGGCTGCCGCGGATGTTGGCGACGCCGAGCACCCACGGTTGCGCGCCGGGCACCGGCGTGACCGGCGGCATCGGCAGGATCTCGATGACCTCGTCGAACGACGAGGCCAGCATGCGCCGGCCGATGCGATAGCCCACGCCGCGCCACAGGCCGGGCGCGTCGAGCTCGTCTGGCAGGCCGACGCTGTGCGCCAGGCTGCGCCGCTCGTATTCGGCCAGCAATGCGAACGCACCCGTGGTGGGCACTTCGACGGCGTGCTCGGTGGACATCACCCCGCCAGAACCGCGTTGACCTGACTGATCAGCGCGTCCTCGGTCGGCGGCTTGACGATGTAGCCCTTCGCACCCTGGCGCAGGCCCCACATCTTGTCCGTTTCCATGCCCTTGGTGCTGATGATGATGACCGGGATGCCGGATGTTTCGGCGTCCTTGGCCAGCGCACGCGTGGCCTGGAAGCCACTCATGCCCGGCAAGACCACATCCATCAGCACGAGGTCGGGGCGTTCGCGTTTGCACGCGACGATGCCGTCCTCGGCGTTGCCCGACGCGGTGACCTGATGCCCGTGGCGTTCCAGCCACTGGGTCAGCACCGCGGTATCGGTGGGCGAATCCTCGATCAACAGGATGCGTGCCATGCCCTGCTCTCCCCTGATCAGGCGGTGACGTGCGTACGGATCGCGTCGAGGAGTTCCTCGCGCGTGAATGGTTTGGTGACGTACTGCTCGGAGCCGACGATGCGGCCGCGGGCCTTGTCGAACAGGCCGTCCTTGGAGGACAGCATGATCACCGGTGTATTGCGGAACACCTGGTTGTTCTTGATCAGCGCGCAGGTCTGATACCCATCCAGGCGCGGCATCATGATGTCCACGAAGATGATCTGCGGCTTCTGGTCGGCGATCTTGGCGAGCGCCTCGAATCCATCGACGGCGGTGACAACCTCGGCCCCTTCGCGACGCAGCAGCGTCTCGGCGGTGCGCCGGATGGTCTTCGAGTCGTCGATCACCATCACCCGCAAGCCATCGAGGCTGCCGGAGGACGGCTTGTCGTCACTGGTCATGCATTCTCCCCTGGTGCGCGGCGCGGGACTTCGCGCGCCGATGCAGGACGGAGTTATACCGCGGCCCGGCGCTGTCCTGTCAAGATTTTCACGCGCTTTGTGCGCAGCGCCTCGAAATACGGCGGGCACGGCACGGGAACAGCCCCTGATAAGATCGTGCGTCCCTATTCCGCAGGTCGTACGCATGTCCCTGGATGTCGTCGTGGTGATGGACCCGATCGGGTCGATCAAGATCGCCAAGGACTCGACGTTCGCGATGCTGCTCGAAGCGCAGCGTCGCGGCCATCGCCTGCATTACGTGATGCCTGGTGGTCTGGCGATGACCGGCGGCGAAGCGGTCGCGCGCACCGCGCCGCTGACCGTGCGCGAAGACGCCAGCGACTTCTACACCCTCGGCACCCCCGCGCTGCGCCGCTTCGGCGACGGCGACGTGGTGCTGATGCGCAAGGATCCGCCGGTCGATCCGGAGTTCGTCGGCGACACGCAGATCCTCGGCGTCGCGCAGCGGCAGGGCGCGATGATCGTCAACGATCCGCAGGGCCTGCGCGACATGAACGAGAAACTGGGCGCGCTGGCGTTTCCGCAGTGCTGTCCGCCGACGCTTGTCAGCCGCGACGCGCCTTCGCTGAAGGCCTTCGTCGCCGAACATCGCGACGCCGTGCTCAAGCCGCTCGACGGCATGGGCGGTCGTTCGATCTTCCGCGCTGTCGCCGGCGACGCCAACCTCAACGTGATTCTGGAAACGCTGACCGACGGCGGCCGTCGCCTGGCGATGGCGCAGCGCTACTTGCCGGAGATCGTCGATGGCGACAAGCGCATCCTGCTGATCGACGGCGTGCCGGTCGACTACTGTCTGGCACGGATCCCGCAGGGCGACGAGTTCCGCGGCAACCTCGCGGTCGGTGGCCGCGGTGAAGCGCGTCCGCTGAGCGAGCGTGATCGCTGGATCGCTGCGCAGGTCGGCCCGACGCTCGCCGCGCGCGGCATGCGCTTCGTCGGGCTGGATGTCATCGGCGACTGGCTGACCGAGGTCAACGTCACCAGTCCGACCTGCATCCGCGAAATCGACGCGGCCTACGGCACCAACATCGCCGGCCTGCTGTTCGATGCGATCGAGCGCGGCCCGGTCGCGACGCACACGCCCTGACGCGCTTCGCGACGCCGACGATGCAGGCCGCCGCGCCGCCTCCGCAGATCGACGACGGCGCGCGCCTCGGTGCGACGCTGGTGCTGTCGCTGCTGGTCCACGGCCTGCTGGTGCTCGGCATCGGTTTCGCGACCGAGGACGCCGCGCCGGTGATGCCGACGCTGGACGTGATCCTGACCGAGACCACCAGCCCGCTGACCCAGGCCCAGGCCGACTTCCTCGCCCAGGCCAGCAACCAGGGCGGCGGTGAGCACGAGCAGACCAACCGCCCGCGTGAGGCGCAGATCGGCCAGGTGCCGCAGGACACGACCGGCGTCGCACCGATGGAACTGCGCGCGCAGTCGCCGGACGCGCAGCCACCGCCGCTCGACCGCGTGGTCGCGAGCACGCGCGGCGAGACGGCGTTGCCTGTCGAAGATCCGACCACGCAGACCGATCCCTCGACGCTGCCGCGCGGGCCGGAGAAGATCGAGCGCGATCTGGAAATGGCACGGCTCGCGGCCGAGATCCACATGCGTTCGGAGCGCTACGCCCGCCGGCCCAAGCGCAAGTTCGTCTCGGCGAGCACGCAGGAATACGCGTACGCCGCGTACCTGCGGCAATGGGTGGACCGCGTCGAGCGCGTCGGCAATCTCAACTATCCCGACGAAGCGCGGCGCCGGCAGCTCGCCGGTGAACTGGTGATCAGCGTGGCGATCCGCCGCGACGGTTCGGTGGAGCGCGCCGACATCATCCGCAGCAGCGGCACAGCGATGCTCGACGACGCTGCGTTGCGTATCGCGCGGCTGGCGGAGCCCTATCCGCCGTTGCCAGCGACGGATGACGAGATCGATGTGTTGCACGTCACCCGGACCTGGAATTTCTTACCGGGCGGCGAGTTGATCGACGATCGCTGAGGGGCCGTCGATTCCTGCGGGGAGCGTCCAACGGTTCGCGTGTCCTGCAAGACCCTAGAGCTTCCGCCAACCGAAGCCATCGCCCGTCCGCCAGAACACGCCGCGGGCCTGGCCGTAGATCGCCGCAGCCGGCACGAAGCCGAAGTAGCGCCCGTCGATACTGGCACCGCGATGGTCGCCCAGCACCAGCACCTGCCCGTCAGGCACACGTAGCGCGTTGAGGTCCGGGCCGCCGCCGGCGTCGAGATTCAGCGTAACCTGCACATCGCCAAAGTCTTCCGGCGCATCAGGCTGCCCGGCGAGCGGCGTACCGTTGATCGCCAGGCGGCCGTCGACGAGATCGACGCGGTCACCACCGACTGCAACCACGCGCTTGATCAGACGAATGCCATCGGACGGCGAGCGGAATACGACGACATCACCGCGCGCCGGGGTATCGCCGCCCCACACCGCCCATTGCGTGAACGGCACACGCAGGCCATAGGACCGCATGTCGACAACGACGCGGTCGCCCGGCAACAGCGTGGGCTCCATTGAACCGCTGGGCACGTAGTAGTGGTTGGCCAGCGAGGAACGCGCGACCAGCAGCAGGCCGAGCAGACAGACCAGCGGCAGGCCTTCACGGCGCAACCAGCCACGCAAGCGCGCGCCGCGCTGACTGGCGCGCCAGGGTGAGGGAGGCGGGGACGTCGCGGTCATAAGCGCTTCCAGGCGGGCTTGGTGTCAGACCGCGCCCGGCGTGCCGGGTTCCGCCGCGCGGCGGGACGCGCGCAGGGCGATCTGTTCGACGAGGGTCAGCGCGACGTTGTCGCGCAGGTAGACGGGCTCGACGCGCTCGGGCGCGATTGCGTCGCCACGTGCGAATGCCGCAGCTGCAATGTGCGCGAGATCCGCCGCGCGCGGCAGCGCGGTCGCGTCGATCCGCGCGAAGTGCGCGCGCAGACGCGACTGCAATGCACCGTCGACAGCCGAGAAACCGGTGCCGACGCCCGACCACGCGGTGGCATTGCCCGGCAGTTCGACTGCATCGGGCGCGGACACACGCGCCGGACCGAGCGCACGCAGGCCATCGGCTTCGTGGACGAACGCCTGGCTGTAGACCTCGCCCATGCGCGCGTCGATCGCGGCCAGGACCTGCGTGCCTGGCGCAGCCTGCGCGCGCATCGCCAGCACTTCCAGCGTGGAGCGCGCGACGACCGGTCGATCGAGCGCCAGTGCGATGCCCTGCACCAGTGCGATCGCCAGACGCACGCCGGTGAACGCACCCGGGCCGCGGCCGACGGCCACCGCATCGAGCTGGCTGCGCGCGATCCCGGCCTCTTTCAACAGCGCCTCCGCCCACGGCAGTGCGAGTTCGGCGTGTCGGCGCGGCGCGATCTCGAAACGCTCGAGCACACGGCCGTCGTCCCAGATGGCGACGGAGCAGGCTTCGGTGGCGGTTTCGAACGCGAGCAGTTTCATCAGGACAGGATTTCGGAAGTCGGGACGGAGGATTCGGACGGCGTGTCCACTGGCATTGTCGCAGGCACCGGCGCTTCGCGGCTCGCGAAGAACGCGGCGACGGTCGACAGTTCCCGGGTGCGCGGCAGCGGCGGCAGCGAATCGAGGAACACCCCGCCGTAGCTGCGGCCGAGCAGACGTGGATCGCACAGCACCAGCACACCACGATCGAATTCGGTGCGGATCAGGCGACCCACGCCCTGCTTGAGTGCGATCACCGCCTGCGGCAACTGCTCGTCGCGGAACGGGTTGCCGCCCGCGCGGCGGATTGCGTCCAGACGCGCCTCGAACACCGGATCGTCGGGGGCGGCGAACGGCAGCTTGTCGATGACGACGACGCTCAGCGCATCGCCGGCGACGTCGACGCCTTCGCGGAAACTCGCTGCGCCCAGCAGCACGCCATTCCCCGACTCGCGGAAGCGCTGCAGCAACACATGGCGCGGCGCCTCGCCCTGCACGAACAACGGCCAGGGACAGTCGCGGCTGCCGTCGCGCAGCAACGCCGCGGTCTCGCGCAGGGCGCGATGCGAGGCGAACAGCAGGAACGCACGACCTGCCGAGGCTTCGAGTACCGGCAGCACCGCATCGACGACCGCGCGCGTGTAGTCCTGCGCCGAAGGTTGCGGCAGTTTCGGCGGCAGATAGCACAGCGCCTGATGCGGCCAGTCGAACGGGCTCGGCGTCAGCAGGGTCTGCGGCGCTTCGATGCCCAGGCGTTCGGCGATGTGATCGAAGTGGCCGTCGACTGCCAGCGTGGCCGAGGTGAAGATCCACGCCGCGCCCGACGCTTCGCGATGCGTGCGCAATGGCGCCGAGACATCCAGCGGCGTGCGCTGCAGGCGGAAGCCGCGCGGGGTGAGCTCGTACCACAGCACGCCCTCATCGAGCGGCGGCGCGTCGGCGTTCTCGACAGGCGTTTCGTCGTCGAACATCGAATCCGCCGCCGCGCTGCCGTCGTTCCAGCGCCGGAGCTTGGTGACGAACGTCTGTGCGCGAGCGTGGCAACTGTCGAAACCGGGCGAGGCTTCGCGCAGCGGGCCGAGCGCATCGCGCAGATGCAACAGTGCATCGTCGAGCGCATGCAGCGCGTCCTCGACTGCAGGCTCGTACAGCGCGCGATAGCGCGTACCACGCGGCGGCAGCCCGTCCATCGCCGTGCGCAGTGCGCGCGTCGCTTCTTCCAGCGCATGCGCCGGCGACTGCAGCACCGGCAACGCGCCAGGCACCTCTTTGCATTCGGCGATCGCATCGCGCGCCAGCTCGACCAGCGGCCGCGCGCTCATGCCCTCGCCGAAAAACTGCGCGGCGAGTTCCGGCAGCTGGTGGGCCTCGTCGACGATGAACACCTGCGCGCCCGGCAGGATTTCGCCGAAGCCTTCCTGCTTCAGTGCCAGATCGGCCAGCAGCAGATGGTGGTTGACCACGACCACATCGGCCGCCTGCGCGCGCTGGCGCGCCTGCACGAGAAAGCACTCGCTCCAGAACGGACAGTCGTTGCCGAGGCAGTTGTCGATGGTCGAGGTGACCAGCGGCAGCAGCGGCGTGTCTTCGGGCAGGCCGTCGAGTTCGGCCATGTCGCCCATGCGCGTGCGCGCGGCCCAGGCGACGATACGCTGGAACTGGTGGATCTGTTCGCGCGAAGCCAGCCGCGGTTCGCCGCGCGCCTGCTCGAGGCGATACAGACACAGATAATTCGCGCGGCCCTTGAGCAGCGCGCTGCGCAGTCCACTGCCGAGCGCATCGCGTACGCGCGGCAGATCGCGGTGGAACAGCTGGTCCTGCAGTGCGCGTGTGCCGGTCGAGACGATCGTCTTCAGCCCCGACAGCAGCGCCGGCACCAGATACGCGAAGGTCTTGCCGGTGCCGGTGCCGGCCTCGGCCAGCAGCGTGGCCCGCTGGTCGATCGCATCGGCGACTGCCATCGCCAGCGACTGCTGGGCGACGCGCGGCCGGAACGCGGGAATCCGTTCCGCCAGCAGGCCGCCTTCGACGAGCGCCTCGCGGCTGCGGTCCGCGAGGCGGGCGTCACGCGCGTCGAGCACGGGCCCGGCCGGTGGCGCGATCAGTAGCGATTGGGCCCGGCGACACGACAGCCGTCGGCCTTGCCGCGTGCCTGGACCGCGCCTTCGGCGTCACCGGTCGACAGGCGCACCTGTTCGAGCGTGATCCAGTGGCGGCGGCACAGTGGACCGACCTGCGCGCCCAGCGCGTAGCCGCGTTCGGCCAGCTGCGTGGCCTTGGGCAGATCGTTCTGCAGGATCGCGAGTTCCGCGCGCTCCTGCAGCAGTGCGGGATCGCTGTCGACGATCGTCATCGCTTCGTCGAGTGCGGCGACGGCGCCCGCCAGATCGCCCTGCGCTTCCAGCGTGACCGCGCGTGCACGCAGGTCTTCGACCATCGGATCACGCAGCGGCTGCACGGCGAGTTCGCCGTCGCCATCGCCCGCGGATGCACGGATCGCCTGGACCATGGTCGCCGGCGGAATGGTCGACACCGGCGCGGCGTCGGCGGTGGTCGGCGACGGACTGGCGCAGGCGACGAGCACGAGCGCGGCGGACAGCGCGGACAGACGGAACGCGAGACGGAACGGATGCATCAGGGTGACTCCTCGACAGGCGGTGCGGGCGCAGGGGCCGGCGCGGGAGCCGGCGGCGCGGTGTCGGCCGGCGGCGCGGCCTCCTCATCACGGCCGAAGCCGAAGAACTCGCGCCAGCCGCGGCGCTCCTGCTGCACCGGCGCGCCGGTCGCATCGACGAGATTGCCATTTTCGTCGACGAAGGTCTGGTTGGGATCGTAGGTCGGGCACGGCTGGTATGGCGGCGCGTAACCGGTGACGAACGCGAAGCGGCGCGCGTCGGGGCAGTCGGCGTCGGTGCTGTTGGACTGCGCGACCCACTGCCACTCGAGACCCGCGTCGCCGACTTCGAGCGGTGCACTCGGCAGGCGCGAGAAGATGCCAGACCACACGCGCATCGCGCCGGTCGCGCCGTAGAGACCGGTCTGCTCGTTCTGGTCGTTGCCGACCCACACCACGGCCAGGTGATCGCCGGTCCAGCCGGCGAACCAGCTGTCGCGGCCGTCGTTGCTGGTGCCGGTCTTGCCGGCGGCATTGAGCCGGCCGAGGCCGTCGCTGACCAGCTGGCGGCCTGTGCCCGAGGTCACCGCGTGCTGCAGCCCCAGCGTTACCAGGCGCGCAGCGATCGCGTCGCCTTCCTGCGCGGGGCGCGGAGCGTTGTCGTAACGGTTGACGACGCGTCCCTGCTCGTCGATCACGCCGCGCACCGCGCGCAACGGCTGGATCTCGCCACCGGAGGCGAGGAACTGGTAGAGCTGCGCCATCGCATACGGGCTCTGGTCCATCGAACCGAGCGTCAGCGACGGATTGGGCGTGGCGCGCACGCCGGCGAGCACGTGCACCAGATCGGCCAGCGCACGCGCGCCGACGGCTTCGCCGATGCGCACCGTCGCCTGATTGTACGAGCGCGCCAGCGCATCGATCATCCGCACCGTGCCGTGGCTGCGGCCGTCGGAATTGCCTGGCGACCAACGTTGTCCGTTCTCCAGCGTGATCGTCACCGGCGAATCGTCGACCCAGCTCGCCAGCGAATACTGCGCGGGATTGCCGAAGGCGAGCAGATACACGAAGGGCTTGAGCAGCGAGCCGACCGGACGATGCGCTTCGACCACGCGATTGAACCCGTGCTCGACCGGATCGCGACTGCCGACCGCAGCCACCACTTCGCCCGAATGCACGTCGGTCACGACGAGTCCGGCCTGCAGCGGCGGCCGCTTGCCCGTGCTCAGATCCTTGATCGTGCGCACCGTCGAGCCTTCCGCATACGCTTGCGCCGACGGCGCCATTGCGGTCATCACCGACAGGCCTGCGCCCTGCAGTTCGCCGGTCGGATAGTCGCGTGCCAGCTGGCGACGCACGAGATCGACATAGGCGGGAAAGCGGTTCGCGGCGATGCTGCCGGGGGTCTCGGTGACGCCGAGCGGGCGCTTGACAGCGCGGTCGTGCGCGGCCTGATCGATCAGGCCGGATTCCAGCATCTTGCCGAGCACGAAATCGCGGCGTTCCAATGCGCGTTCCGGATTGCGGCGCGGGTCGTAATGCGAGGGCCCGCGGATGATGCCGACCAGCAGCGCGACCTGCTCGGTTTCCAGATCGTCGAGGCGACGGCCGAACCAGAATTCCGCGCCCGCGGCGACGCCGTGGATCGCCTGCGCGCCACGCTGGCCCAGATAGACCTGGTTGAGATAGGCCTCGAGGATCGGGCCCTTGCCGTAACGCGCCTCGATCAGCATCGCGTACAGGATTTCGTTGAACTTGCGCGTATAGGTCTGCTCGCGGCCGATGCCGAGCAGGCCACTGCGCGCGAGCTGCTGGGTCAGCGTGCTCGCGCCCTGCCGCGTCTCGCCGGCGCGCAGATTGATCATCGCCGCGCGGGCCATGCCGCTGAGGTCGATGCCGTGGTGATGCGCGAAGTCCTTGTCCTCGACCGCCTGCAGCGTGTCGGTCAGCAACTGCGGCACTTCGTCGATGCGCACCAGCCGGCGCTCCTCCTGGCGCTGACCGTAGAGGGTGGCGATACGCGCCGGATCCATGCGCGCGACCTTGAGCGCGCGCTCGCCGTCGCCATCGCGCAGCCGCGACACACGGCCACCCGACAGCGTGAGCTGCACGCGGCCGGGCGCCACTGCGCCATCGACATCACGATAGCCACGGCTGGAAATCGTCCAGCGCCCGCCCTCGCTCGCATATGTACCCGGCTTGACGCCGTCGCCCTCGCGATAGCCGGCCGCATCGAGCTCGGTCTTGAGCGTCGCGGCGTTCATCGCCACGCCGGGCGTGATCTGCAGCGGACGCGCGTAGACGCGCGTCGGCACCTGCCAGGTCAGCGCACCGAACTTCTCGCTGACCTGCTGGTTCAAGTACAGCGTGTAGGGAATCAGGAAACCGAGGCCGAGGCCGACCAGTGCGAGCACCGCGGTCACCGCGCGCCTGCGCCAGGCGGGCGGCGCGTCGTCGTTCAGATCGTCGGTGTCGTCGTCTTCGTAATCGATCCGGGCCATGGCACCAGTCAGCCGTCGCCCGACGCGGAATGCGACAATGGGCAGCGGCGCGAGTCTAGCGCAGCGGCGCTGCGTGCTCCGAGGGCGAGGTCGCCATCCATTCAGACTGCCGGATCAACGCCTTGTCCGTTCTTCTGCTCTACCACTTTCATCGCCTTTCTGCCCGCCTGCATCGCCTTCGCATTGCGCTGCACGCGCGCGGATGGCGTGGCGTCCTTGCGAGAATCGGCCACCGCTCACCACACGGTGACCATCGACGATCCGACGCGGACGCATCGTCAGAGGTGCTCCCATTCCTGGGCGATACCCGTGGTGCCACAGTCCGCATCCTGATGATCGACGTCACCACGCCGCGCCCCGACAGGGACTCGGGCTCGATGCGCGCGCGCCGTTTGATGAAGCTGATGGTCGAGCTTGGCTACCGGGTGGATTTTCTGCCAGATGATGGCCGTCCTGCAGGTCGCTATACCGATGAACTCGGGGCCGACGGCGTCCGCGTCCATCATGTGGCTGGCGGCCGGCGCGCACGCTGGCTGCGCGAACATGCGCCGGGCTACGCCGCGATCATCGTCAGTCGCTATCACCTGGCGGAACCATTGTTCCCGCTGCTGCGCCAGATCGCACCCGACACTCTACGCATTCTCGACACCGTGGACCTGCACCATCTTCGGGAACGCCGCGAAGCCGAGCGTCATGCCGATCGCCGGCTGTTGCGACTCTCCGCTGAAACGCGCAGGCGCGAACTCGCGATGATCGACTCGGCCGACACCACATGGGTGGTCAGCCCGCACGAACACACACTGATCATGCAAACGCGCCCGGCGGCATGCGTCCGCGTGGTGTCAAACCTGCACGAAGTGATGGACGGTGTACCAGGACCCAAGCAACGCGCGGGCCTGCTGTTTGTCGGTGGTGCCGGGCACCCCCCCAATCTCGATGCGGTGTCCTGGCTGGTCGAGGTGCTGTTTCCTGCAGCACGCATGGTGCTTCCGGAACTCAAACTGCACCTCGTCGGAGACGGACTCGAACACTTTGTGCGCACTCCCGGCCCCGGCGTGATTGTTCACGGCCACGTTCCCGACCTCGCGCCGCTGATACGCAGCGTCCGACTGGGCGTTGCACCGCTGCGTTTCGGCGCGGGCGTCAAAGGCAAGGTCAACCTCGGGATGTCACATGGTCTGCCGATGGTGGTCACCGGATGCGCCGCCGAGGGGCTGCACGTCGTGGACGGAGAGCATGCGTTGATCGCCGAGACACCAGAGGCGTTTACCCGAGCGGTCAGGATGCTCTGTACGGACGACATCGCCTGGACTCGGATCTCCCACGCCGGTCGCGTACTCATACAAACTCACTTCACAGCCGACGCCGCGCGTGAAGCAGTGCTCGCCTCGCTGCCTTTTCCTACGGATCCGACATCCTGATGCGCCTGCTGTTGATCGCCTACGAATTTCCGCCCAGTCCCTCCCCGCAATCGTTGCGATGGACATATCTCGCGCGGGAACTCGACATGATGGGGCACGAAGTCCACGTGCTGACTGCCGATCTTGGCGGAGAGACACCCGGTCTGCCGGTATTGCCGGACACAATCCATGTGCATCGCACATATCCCGGCCCCGTGCGCGGGATGCTGGCGCATCTCCGCAAACGGCGGCAGAGGAAGATCGAGGCCGGGCTGATCCCAGTAGTGGAACAAACGCACGAACGCGATCCGACGGCGCACGCCATCCGCCCGCCCAGAAGCTGGAAGCAACGGGTTTCCGAGGGTATCCAGACCATTGCGCAGTACATCCATTTCCCGGATATCCGCGGCGAGTGGCGTCCTTGGGGGCGGCGCGCACTCGACCGGCTGCTGACGACGATCACGCCGGATCTCGTGATCAGTTCGCACGAGCCGGCAACAACGATCGAACTGGCACTCCTGGCCAAGCGCCGCGGATTCCGCTGGGTCGCCGACCTTGGGGATCCGGTCCTCGCGTCCTATACGCCGGCCCGATGGCGGCGGCGCTCCGCGAAGCTCGAGCGTGCGATGTGCCTTGAAGCTGACCTGATGACGGTTACCACGGATGCGACCGTCTCGCTGATGCAGACGCGCCACCGGCGCGAGGGGCCGTTTCTCGTCCTGCCCCAGGGACATGATGCGCGTCGCAAGGCGCATGGATGCGCCAATGCGTTGTTCCAGGAAGATCGTCTTGAATTGTTCTACACCGGCAGCTTTTACCGATTCCGTCGTCCGGATGCGCTGCTCGCAGGCTTGCTTGCGGTGCCTGAGGCAAGACTGACGATCGCAGCGATTTCAGTACCGGAGTCCGTGCTCGAAGCGGCTCGCCGCGCACCATCTCAGATCCGTCTGCTTGGATTCCAGCCGCACGATGCAATTCTCGTACTGCAACGCAGCGCCGATCTCCTCGTGAACATTGCCAACGATGACATGACCCAGATTCCAGGCAAGGTCAACGAGTACCTCGGAGCCGGCCGCCCGCTTCTGAATCTGGGTCCCGGAAACGACCCTGCATCGGTCGCCGTGACGCGTCTGAGACGTGGATGGAACTGCGCCAACGAGGCGGATGCGATTGCCACGTGCCTGTCGGCGCGGCTTGCCTCGAAGCAGAGGGGAACGTTGGACGCGACACTGGATCTTTCACCTGCGCCGGTCGCGGACATCAGCTGGACGGCGATCGCCGCCCGTTTGAATACAGGGCTGGATGCCGTAGTCAAAAATGCGCCGCGCCCGCTTAATCCCGGTTGATCGAGGCCGTGCGCAGCCGGCGCGCGAATTCCTGATAACCCGGCACGCCGGCGTCGACATCGCGCGCGGACGCCAGCGCAGCTTCGGCGCCGGCGAGATTGCCTGCGCCCAGACGCTCGTCGCCGATCGCCAGCCAGCGCTGCGCCAGGCGACGACGTCCCTCACGCACCGCGCTGCCTGCGTCACCGAGCACTTCACGCGCATCGAGACAGGCGCGTGCCCGCGCAAGGCTGTTCGCGCGCAAAGCCGCGTCGAAGCATTGCTGGGCGGACGGCAACAGGTGCGCCGAGGCGCGCGCAACCGCGGCATCGTCAGGCGCGACCAGACGCGCGGCGCGGATCTTGTCGTAGGCGCTGTCGCCGGGTGGCGTCAACAGGTCTCCGCGCGCTTCAGCCGCGGCGGCCTGCTGCAGCAAGGTCTGCACACGCTGGCGTCGCTCGGCGGCCGGAAGCTGCGGACCGAGGCGTGCATGCCGGGATCGCGAGCGTTCGACATGCTCGCCGGCGACGCGCACCGCATCGCTATCGGCGGCCAACGCGCGCGCCTCGCGCAATTGCGCGTCGGCTTCGGCAAAATTGAAATCGCGCGCAAAGCGCTCGGCGCGTCGCGCATAGGCCGCGCCGGCATCGTGCAGGCCACGCTGCGCGCGCGCATCGGCCGGATCGAACGCAAGCAGCGTGCGCCACTCCGCGACCGCACGTTCGACTTGGCCTGCCTCCAGGCTGCGCGCGGCGCGGCGCCGCAGCGCATCGAGTTCCTCGGTCAGGCGTGCGTCCGTGTCGGGCAGATCGACGTGGCCGGCATCGTATTCTCGGACGCGCGCAATCAGGTCGGCCGCTTCACGCAGACCGCCCGCGCGCAGACGCCGACGCGCGTCGTCCAGCAACGATGCCAGTGCATCCTCTCGCCCCCGCAATGCATCGGCGTTGTCCGGCTGCAGTGCCAGCACGCGGCGGTACAGCGGCAGCGCACTCTGCGCGCCAGCATCCAGATCACCCACCGCCTGCGCTGACTGCGCCGCGGCGACCAGCCGATCGAGCCCGGCGCCCGCAGCCTCACGCTGCCGTAGCACGGACGCCACCGCGTCCACGTGCTCACGTGGCGCAGAGAGTTCGCTGGCGAGTCGTAGCGCCGCATGCGCATCGTCAAAACGACCGGCCTCGACCGCCGCCGCCGCCTGTACGACGGCCACACGCGCCACCTCTGCCAGACCGGCGCGCGGGCGGACATCATCGGGATCGAGCGCGAGCGCCGCCTCGTAGAGCTGGCGTGCGCCATCGCCGTCCGTCGTGCTCAGTCGTCCCGCGGCGGTCGCCACTGCAGCCTCGTCGAGCAAGGCCTGCGCGCGGGTTTCGGGCCAGAGCCGGTCGACCAGGAACAGGCGTACCACCACGACCAGGACCACTACGACAGCGAGCACGCCGGCGGCAACCCACCAGCCGCGGCGACGCTGCATCGCATCGGCTGCCGTGGATCGCGCACGTGTCGATGCGCGCGCCAGCCGCTCACGCGGTGGCGGGGGCAGAGGATCAGGCATGTCGGATTCGCGGTGCACGCGGCGCAGTATGGGAGCCCCCAATGAACGTCCGCGTCACCGGCGCGCGGCGTCCACGCCAGGCATCCCGTCCAGCTTGCCGAGCAGACGCGCGAGCTGGCCGTAATCCGCGACCCGGACCCGAAGCTGCAGACGCACGCGCGACAGACCCAGGGACTCACTCTGGATCGACAGCACGTGTACATCTTCCTGCGCAATCGCGTTGCTGAGGTCCTTGAGCAGATGCCGGCGGTCGACAGCCTCCACCACGATGTCGGACGCATGCCCACCGCTCGCCCGCCCCCACTCGACCGGCAACACGCGCTGCGGCTCGTTGGCCGACAGCCGCAGAAACGACGGGCAATCGCGGCGGTGCACGGTCACGCCGCGTGCGCGGGTCAGATAGCCGGCAATCGGTTCGCCCGGCACCGGACGACAGCAGCGCGCGACCTGTACCAGCAGGTTGTCGACGCCGACCACGTGAAATTCGGAATCCGCAGTCTTGGGCAGACGTCGCGGCTGTCGCAGCGGCAGCGTAGGCGCGGCGGCCTCGGTCGGGGCCTCGCGTTCGCGTTCCAGTTCCAGCAGGGCACGTCCGATCTGGTTCGGACCGACGTCACCGAGCGCGACCAGCACATGCAGCTCGTCGACGGTGGCGACATTGAAACGCGACAGCACCGGCACGAGATCCGCGTACAGCAGCCCGAGCCGCCGCAGGTCCTTGTCCAGCAGCTCGCGACCGGCCTGCAGGTTGCGTGCGCGGTCGAGCTTGTGGAACCAGTTGCGCACCTTCTCGCGCGAACGCGCACTGACCAGAAAGCCGTTGGAGACCACCAGCCAGTCGCGCCGCGGAGAGGGCGTCTTCGCGGTCAGGATCTCCACGCGCTCCCCGCTGTGCAGCACGTAATCGAGCGGCACGATGCGGCCATCGACCTTCGCGCCGCGGCAACGGTGCCCGACCATCGTGTGCACGTGGTAGGCGAAATCCAGCGGCGTCGCGCCCTGCGGCAGATCGACAATCTCGCCTTTGGGCGTCAGCACGAAGACGCGGTCTTCGACCAGCTCGGTCCCGAGCGCGCCGGCCAGAGACGCGCTTCTCTCGCCGGCCGGTTCGGTGTGCGCGTCGAGCAGGCGCCGCATCCATTCAATGCGCCGCTCAAGCGCGGCCTCACCGGCCGACGACGAGCGCTGCGAACCGCCGCTTTCCTTGTAGCGCCAGTGCGCGGCCACGCCGAGTTCGGACGCTTCGTGCATCTCGCGGGTGCGGATCTGCACTTCCAGCGTCTTGCCGTCCGGTCCGACCACGGCGGTGTGCAGCGAGCGGTAATCGTTGTGCTTGGGCCGGGCGATGTAATCGTCGAACTCGCTGGGAATCGGCGTCCACAGCGCATGCACCACACCGAGCGCGGCGTAGCAGGCGGGAATGTCGTCGACCAGCACGCGCACCGCACGCAGATCGTAGAGCTCGCCGATCGGCACCTGCTTGCGCTGCATCTTCTTCCAGATGCTGTAGATGTGCTTGGGGCGGCCCGCGACCTCGCCACGCACGCCCTGCGCCGCCAGTGCTTCGCCCAGCTGCACGCGGACTGCTTCGATATGGCGCTCGCGACCGGCACGCTTGTCGTCGAGCAGACCGGCAATGCGGCGGTAGGTGTCCGTCTCCAGGTAACGGAACGCGAGGTCTTCGAGTTCCCACTTCAATTGCCAGATACCCAAGCGGTTCGCCAACGGCGCGTGGATGTCGCGGGTCAGCGATGCCAGTGCACGGCGCGCGTCATCGTCCTCGCTGCGCGTGGCCGCACGCATCAGGGCCAACTGCCGCGCGAGCAGCACCAGCACCAAGCGCAGATCGCGGATCAACGCGAGCAGCAGGCGGCGCAGACCCTCGGGATTGCCCTCGCTCGCGTGCTCGGCATGCAGCGACCACACCTGGTGCGACGCCCCCAGGCCTTCGAGCAGGGGCACAATCGCAGGAAGTTGCGCGGTCAGCGTGGCGCGCCATTCCGGCACTGCATCGGCGATCGCGGTCGCGACGACTTCGGTATCGGCTCCAAGCAGACCCAGCGAACCGACGGTGTCCAGCAGCACTGCGGCATCACCCACCGAGATCTGCACATCGTCAGGCAACGCTGTCAGCAACGCGCGCAACAACGGGCCGGACGCGGCCATGGTTGGCAGCGCCAGCAGGTGGTCGCGCAGGTTGTCCGGAACCTCGGGCATCGGCCGCTCGATGCGGGCAGGACGGTCTACACTAGCGGCGCCCCGACCAGAGGAACAGAGCATGCGTGCAGTCCACAGTGTCTTGATCGCGGCGGCGCTCGCCGCAGCCGTTCCCGCATTCGCGCAGCAGGCGCGGATCGAGGATCGCCTGACGGATGCCGAGTTCCGAGCGGCGGGTCTGGGAAAACTGAGCGAGGCCGAGCTGGCACGCCTCAATGAACTGCTGGCGCCTGGCGTATCACCGGCTGCTGCCGCTCCTGCGCCTGACGTAGAGGCGCGTATCGCGCAAGCCCGCGAGGAAGGTCGCCGGGAAGCGGCGGTTGCGGCGGACCGGGGCGTGCGTCCGACCGAATCACGTGAGCCGATCGAAAGCACCATTCCGGGCGCGTTTTCAGGTTTCGCCCGTGGTCGCGAGTACACGCTGGCGAACGGCCAGGTCTGGCGGCAGACCGACAACGCGTCGATTGCTGGCGCGCGTGGCCAGGACGTGGGCGTACGGGTGCGCCCCGGACTGCTGAGTGCGTGGGCGCTGCAGGTTGATGGCTACAACACCCGTGCAAAGGTCGAACGCGTCCGCTGAATCCTTGGGGGTCTGCTCTTAAAACGCTGTCGCCATCCAGAGCATCCGATTCACCCAGTATCAAGTAAGCGCCGCCACCCGCGTCGCCAGCTTCTTCGGCGACACGCCGCCTTTCGCGCCGAGTTCCTGGGCGAACAGTGACACCCGCAACTCCTCGATATCCCAGCGCAGCGCCTGCCAGTCGGGCGCGTCGCCGCGTCCTCGCGCGGCGGCGTCGGCGAGCGCGTCGACGAAGGGTTTGACGTCGAGCATGCGCTGCTGGTCGCGTTGCGGATCGCGCTGGGCGCGTTCGGCGCGCAGGGACAGCGCATGCAGCCATCTCGCGTATTCCGACAGCGCCGGCGCCGGCACGTTGCGCAGGAAGCCGGGCGGTACCAGCGCGTGCAACTGGGACTGCATGTCGTCGAGATTCGCGCGCGCCCAGCCCATCAGTTTCGACTCAAGCTTGGCGCGTACGTCGGCGACGCGATCGAGAATGGCCTCGGCCTGTTGCAGGCGCGCCATCGCTTCACCGAACAGCGCCCTGCCGACAACATCGCGATGGGCGGCGAAGGCGTCGGCATCGCGGATCGTCTCCAATCCATCGGCGAGCAGCGCGGCAAGCGCGCCGTCGACGAGATCCTCGCGCAGCCGATCGCCTGGCTTGCCGTCGCGCGGCGCGGCAGATTCGATCGCGGCATAGAGCAAGGCTGTCTTCGGCGCGACCGGCAACTGCTTGCGCGCGTGACGCACGCGATCCGCCAGCGCGATCGTCAGCAGGCGCCGCACGCCTTGCGGATGCAGGCGCCGCGCATGCGTCGGGTCGGCGTGGACCGCGAGTGACGCGCTGTCGCCGTCGTCCTGCAATGCGGGATACGCCGGCAGGCCGCCGGCGCCGGGAATCGACACCGGGACCGGTGTCTCCGGAAATGCGGTCAGCCCGCCCTGCTGCAGACCATCGGCGGCATGCGCGGCGAAGGCGCGTGCAGCGCGCTCGCCGAACCGGTGCCGCAGGTCGTCGAGATCGCGCGATTCGGCCAGCACCGTGGTGCCCTTGCGGTCGCGCCCCGTGTCGACCAGACGCAGGTTCGCGCGCAGGTGTGGCTCCAACGCCACCTCGTCGAAATCCGACGCGGCAATGTCCACACCGGCGAGCTTCTTGAGGAACCGCGCCAGGGTGCCGGTGAACGCATTGGCATCGCCATCGCGCCAGGCCTGCGCGAATGCACGCGCGAAATCCGGTGCCGGCACGAAGTTGCGGCGCAGCGCCTTCGGCAGACTGCGGATCAAAGCCGCGGCCTTGTCCTCGACGAATCCGGGCGCCAGCCACGACAGCCGCACCGGATCGATCGCGTTGAGCAGATGCAGCGGTACCGAGACGGTCATGCCGTCATCGACGGCGCCGGGCTCGAACCGGTACGACACGGCGAGCCGCGCCTCACCAAGCGCGATGAAGGCCGGGAACAGATCGGCATCAACCTCGTCGGCGACCAGCAGATCGTCGCGACTCCAGGTCAACGCCTGCTTCGCGGCCTCGGGCGCCTTGCGCCACCACGCATCCAGCGCCTGCGCCGACAGCACATCGGCAGGCAATCGCTGCGCGTACCACTGCGCCATCCAGTCTTCGTCGACGACCAGCCCCGACCGGCGCTGTTTGGCTTCTTCCTCGCGTGCGCGTTCGAGGGTGCGCAGGTTGCGTTCGATGACGTTGGCGCGCGTGTTGATCTCGCCGGTGACCAGTCCGTCGCGCAGGAACAGCGCGCGCGACTCGTCCGGATACAGCCGCCCATAGTCGACCGGCTTCTTCGGCGCCAGCACCAGACCGAACAGGCTGATCTGTTCGCTGCCGACCACGCGCCCCTGCGAACGCGACCAGCGCGGGTCGTGGTGGCGCCGCGCCAGCAGATGATCGAGTTCACTGATGACCCAGTCCGGCTCGATGGCCGCGTTGGTCAGCGACCAGACCTTCTCGGTATCCAGCAGCGTCGCCGACAGCACCCACGGCGGCGGCTTCTTCGACAGCGGCGAGCCGGGAAACAGCTGGAAACGCCGGCCGCGCGGACCTTCGTACTGTCCCGACACGCGGCCGCCGCCACCGGGATCGGCGCGATGGCCGACCTGGGTCGGCAGGCCGGCGATCAGTGCGCGATGCAGCGCGATGTACGCCGCCGCTTCCGCCTTTGCGGCCATGCGCGGATCCGCGTCCACGACTGCGCCGGCACGCGCATCGATCGACCATCCGAGTTCCTCGCACTGCAGGCGCAGCTGGCGATGCAGTTCGCGCCACTCGCGCATCCGCAGGAACCCGAGGAAGTTGCGGTCGCACCATTTGCGCAGCTGCGACTGTGTGAGATCGGCATGCGCCTGCCGATAGCCGTCCCACAGCTTCACGATGCCGACGAACTCGGACTTCGGATCGGCGAACTGCGCGTGCGCCGCATCGGCTGCGCCGCGCTGGTCGGACGGCCGCTCGCGCGGATCCTGGATGCCGAGGAACGAGGTGATCGCGAGCATCTCGTCGAGGCAGCCGTGCGCGCGGGCGGCGACGAGCATGCGCGCGAGCTTGGCATCGACCGGCAGCCTGGCCATCGTGCGACCGGTCGCGGTGAGCGTGCGCGCGCCATCGATCGCACCGAGTTCGGCGAGCTGCTGCCAGCCGTCGGCGACCGCGCGCGGATCCGGCGGTTCGACGAAGGGGAAGGATTCGATATCGCCCAGGCCCAGCGACAGCATCCGCAGGATCACCCCCGACAGCGACGCGCGCCGGATTTCGGGATCGGTGTAGGCCGGGCGGGACTCGAAATCCGCCTCGGAGAACACCCGGAAGCACGTGCCCGGCGCGATACGGCCGCAACGCCCCTTGCGCTGGTCGGCGCTGGCCTGGCTAACCGGCTCGATGTGCAGACGATCGAGCTTCTGCCGCGGGCTGTAGCGCTTGACGCGTGCGAGACCCGGATCGACCACGTAGTGGATGCGCGGCACCGTCAGCGAGGTCTCGGCCACGTTCGTCGCCAGCACGATGCGCCGTTGCGGACCGGGATTGAACACGCGGTCCTGGTCCTTGGCCGACAGCCGCGCATACAGCGGCAGCACTTCGGTGTGGCGGTACTTGCGACGTTCCAGCGCCTGGTGCGCGTCGCGGATCTCACGCTCGCCGGGCAGGAAGATCAACGTGTCGCCGGTGCCGCGGATCTGCATGATCTCGTCGCAGACCGACACGATACCGTCGAGCACGCTGCGCTCGCCCGCATCCTCGCCTTCGCCTTCCAGCGGCCGATAGCGCACGTCGACCGGAAAGCCGCGACCTTCGACATCGACCACCGGTGCGCCGTCGAAATGTTCGGCGAAGCGCGCGGTGTCGATCGTCGCCGAGGTCACGATCAGCTTCAGATCCGGACGGCGCCCCAGCAGTTGTTTCAGATACCCCAGCAGGAAATCGATGTTGAGGCTGCGCTCGTGCGCCTCGTCGATGATGATCGTGTCGTAGGCGGACAGCCATCGATCGGAGCCGATCTCTGCCAACAGGATGCCGTCGGTCATGAACTTGATCGCGGTCGCATCGCTGACGTTGTCGTTGAAGCGGACCTGGTAGCCGACCAGACCACCGCTCGGCACCTGCAGTTCTTCCGCCACGCGCTTCGCCACCGTGCGCGCGGCGATGCGGCGCGGCTGGGTGCAGCCGATCAGGCCGGCGGCGCCGCGGCCGGCGGCCAGGCACAGCTTGGGCAACTGCGTGGTCTTGCCCGAACCGGTCTCGCCGGCGACGACGACGACCTGGTGCGCGCGGATCAGCGCGACGATCTCCTCCGCCTTGCCGGCGATCGGCAGCACCGGATCGACCTCGGCGCGCGGCAACTGCGCGGCGCGCGTCTCGCGCTGCCGGACGGAGGCCTGCAGGCGGGTCTCGAACGCTTCGCGCGCCGCGACATCACCGGGTGCGCGACGCCAGCGGCCGAGCAGACCGAGCAGGCGGCCGCGGTCGCGCGTCGAAGCGGATTCGATCGCGGTCTGCGCGTGTTTCAACGCGCCGTTCACCGCCTGGTCGCTGGAATGCTGCGTCACGCCCGAAGCTGCCCTCAAGTCACATATCCACAACGGATGCGCGCCTATTGTGTGCGCAATCCCCTCATCACCGGAGTCCTGTCATGGCCAAGACCAAGCCGAACAAGTCCAAATCCTCCAAGACACCGGTCGCCCCGGCCGTCGCGTCGCCGGATGCCCAGTCGAAGGCGCCGGCCATCGATATCGGGATCAGCGATGCCGATCGCAAGGCGGTCGCCCAGCATCTGTCGGTGTTCCTCGCCGACGCCTACACGCTGTATCTGAAGACCCACAACTTCCACTGGAACGTCACCGGGCCGATGTTCAACGCCCTGCACGTGATGTTCGAAGGCCAGTACACCGAGCAGTGGAACGCGCTGGACGAGATCGCCGAGCGCATCCGCGCGCTGGGCTACAACGCGCCGGGTTCGTACGGTGAGTTCATCCAGCTGTCCTCGATCAAGGAAGAGCCGGGCCTGGAGAAGGCGCCGGACTGGCGCGAGATGGTGCGTCAGCTGGTTGTAGGCAACGAGGCCGTGTGCCGCAGTGCGCGCAAGGCGCTGGATGTGGCCGACGATGCCGACGACGATCCGACCGAGGATCTGCTGATCCAGCGTCTGCAGACCCACGAAAAGAATGCCTGGATGCTGCGCTCGCTGCTGCAGTAAGCATCACGATCCGCGTCATAAAAACGCCCGGCAGTGCCGGGCGTTTTTATGTGCGCGTGCGGCGGGGGGTCAGACCGCCTTCAACGGCTCGGGCGCGTCGTCCTCACCACGCGACACCAGCGCGGCAATGCCGAGATCGCCCGTCACATTGACCGTGGTCCGGCACATGTCGAGGAAGTGGTTCACGCCCAGCACCAGGCCGATGCCTTCGGCCGGCACACCGACCATCGTGCAGATCAGCGCAACCACCGGCAGCGAGCCGGACGGCACGCCAGCGGTGCCGATGCCGCCGAGAATGCAGACCAGCATCACCAGCACCTGCTGCCAGATCGACAGGTCCACGCCGAAGAACTGCGCCAGGAAGATCACGGTGACGCCTTCGAACAGCGCGGTGCCGTTCTGGTTGGCGGTCGCGCCGACGGTCAGTACGAAGCGCGACACCTTGCGCGGCAGCTTGAGGTTTTCGTCGGCGATGCGCAGCGCGGTCGGCAGCGTGGCGTTGCTCGAGGCCGTCGAAAACGCCATCAGCATCGCTTCCTGCACACCTCGGAAGAACGCCAGCGGCGACCAGCCGCCGACGAACTTCAGCGCCAGCGAATACGTCACCAGCATGTGCAGCGCCAGCGCGCCGACCACCACCAGCACGTAGGCGCCCAGGCGCAGGAGCAGATCCCAGCCGAACAGCACAGCCAGATTGAACATGAAGCAGAACACCGCGATCGGCGCGAGGCGGATCACCAGGCCGATCAGCGTCATGGACACTTCGAACAGGCCTTCGATACCGCGCTTCAGCGTCGCGGTGGCTTCGGACTTGGTCAGCACCAGGCCGATGCCGAACATCAGCGCGAAGAACATCAGCGACAGGATGTTGGCGTTGTCCGAGGCGGCGCCCACCACGTTCTGCGGCACGATCGACATCAGCATGTCCATGCCGGTCGCGCCTTCCTTGCTGTCGCGCACGATCGCCGCGGTGCGCTGCGCACCTTCGGCCAGCAACTGCTGCGCGAGCGCGGGATCCACGCCGTCGCCGGGCCGGAACACGTTCACCATCACCAGTCCCACGACCACCGCGATGCCCGACAGGACGACCGTCCACGCGAGCGTGCGCCAGCCGATCCGGCCCAGCGCCGCGACATCGCCCATTTCCGACACACCGATCACCAGCGCCGAGAACAGCAGCGGCACGATCAGCATGAAGATCAGGCTGAGGAACAGCGTACCGAGCGGCTCGGTGACCCAGCCGACGAAGCTCTCGATCAGCGGCCGGCACTGCCAGGACGGCTCGGCGCCGGTGCAGGCGGCCGATGCGGGATCGGCCAGCGTCCACGCGGTCAGGCCGGTGTAGTGCGCGATGAGGCCGAAGACCAGACCGGCCGCGAAACCGATCGCGATCTTCCAGTGGAGCGGCAGGCGGGAACGTGCGGGAGCGTTGGAATCGGCCATGGCGTGGAGACCGCGGGAAAGCGCGGAGGCTAGCAGGAAGCGGGGATCAGCGGCGCGGGTACAACGGTGGCAGATCCGGGCCGCGCGGCGCGTGCGAAGACGCACCCTGCCACGAAGCGCCACTGCGAAACGCCGCGCGCAACGCCTGACGTGCGCCGGGTAGATCGCCGTCGGTCCAGCGCGCCCGCTGCCAGAGGCCGACGGCCTCGCGCTGGGCGGGCGCATCGAGACGGGCCGCGATCGTGTCGAGATCCGCCGCGGGCGGGTCGGACAAAGCGCGCAGGGCGGCCTCGACGTCCGCCGGCTCGCCGGTCTGCAGCACTTGCATCAGGCGGCGTTGGGCTTGGCCCGCTGAGCCGGAAGATTGCGGGGGAACCGTCGCGTCGCCCGGCGCCGACGACGCAACGCCTGCGCGCGCCAGGCCAATCGGCTGCTGCCGATACAAGCGCCATGCCACCCACGCGGTCGCCAGCCACAGCGCGGCGAGCAGTGCCGCGAGCGCGGGCCACAGCTTCGAGTCAGCCGCATCGGATGGTGTCGACACGGCGGTCGAAGCCACCGCGTCAACTTCCGCTTGTGGCGCCCCACCGGGCAACGCTTCACCAGCCGCGACCGCCAGCGACACCGCAGGCGGGCCGCTGGTCCGCGCCGCACCCGCGCGCACGTCCCACCAGGCGATCCGCGGGCCGGGCACCTGCAGACTGCCCTCGGCGCGCGGCACCACCGAGTAGCGCCGGGTCAGCCGCACGCGCGGCCGGCCGTCCTCGAAACTCTCGTCGTACTGCGGCGGTTCGGCGAACACCTGCGCGCCCTGCAACGGCGGCAATGAGATCTCCGGCAACTGCGTTCCCACGGCGCCATCGAACACGGCCTCAAGCACGAACGTGCTGGCCTCGCCCGCACGCCCCTGCGTCGGCGCTTCCAGCCAGCGCGCCTGCACGCCGTAGAGCGGCAGCCAGGGCTGCGGCGCGTTTGCGGGCATCGCGCGGACGTCGAGCACGCTGGGCGGCCCGTTCGCCGACAGCTCGCGCGGTCCACGATTGAACACATCGTCGAACATGCCGCCGCCTGCGCCGCGCCCTTCGAAACGCGCGCCGGGAATCGACAGCGTGCCGCTGCGCTCGGGCACGATCTGATAGCGACGCTCGACGACGGTATAGCGCCGTCCGTCGATGTCGCGGCTGTACTGCACGTCACTGCCGATGCGCTGCATCGACGCGCCCTCGGGCGAGGGCTGGTCGAGGCTGCCCGACACCAGCGGCGTCGCGTAATACAGCCGCAGCACGTAACCCACCGACTGCTGCACGTACGGCGACTGCACGTCGATGTCGGCTTCGATGAAGGCCGGCGCGCCATCACGTGCGGCCGTGACGGCAGCCGGGGCGACGCTCAGCGACAGCGGCGCGGTGCTCACGGTGCCGACCTGCAGGGCCGGCACCGTGAGCACGCCTTCCCGGCGCGGCCGCAGCGCAACGCCGTACAGCGAGCGCGTCACGCGCCGGCCGCCGGTGATCTCGACCTCGCGCCGGCTGGTGTGGCCGCTGACGTCGAAATCGCGCGCCAGCGGCGCCCAGTCGGGCGTGTCGCCTGCGCCGTCGGTTTCGACGTTAAGCGTGGTCGTTTCGCCGAACGCGATGCGGTCGCGGTCGAGCCACGCGCGCGTCTGCGCCTGCGCAACGCCGACGAGGCACGACAGCAACAGCATCGTGACCATCCACGCCGCGGATCGCGCGCCCTTCGAACGCACAGCCTTCATCGGTCGCCTCCCGTTGCGCGACGTTCGTGTTCGAGCCGGAATTTGGCCCGCAGCAATCCGCCCGGATCGTCGGGCACGCGTCGCAGCCACGCGGCATTCGCCTGCTCGCGTTCGTCGCCGGTCTCGGCGCCCGTCGTGCCGGCGTCGGTGGCGTCTTCATCGGACGGGTCTTTTTGACCGTCGAGCGCGCGCTGCATCTGTTCGCGCTGCTGCGCATCCGCGTCGCGCTGCGCCTGTGCATCGGCCGGCGGCGGGGTGTCGGAGGCCTGCGGTTCCGGAGCGTCCGACGGCGGACGCTGATCGCCTTGTCCCTGCGCATCGCCCCGCTGGCTGTCCGAAGGATCACCGGTCTCGCCCGGCTTCGGCTGACTGTCACCGTCGTCGCGCGGTGTCTGCGGCGCGCGCGGATCCTGCCCCTGTCCCGGTGGCGGCTTGCGGCTGCGCGCGGCTTCGACAGCCGCGCGATTGGCGACCGCATCGGCCATGCCCGGCTGCTGCGACAGCGCCTCGTCGTACGCCGCGATAGCGGCGTCGAGACGACCCAGCCGCGCCAGCGCATTGCCACGGTTGTATGCAGCGTCGGCGCCCGGCAATCCGGTCCACGTCTTCAAGGCCTCGTCGTAGCGTTCGCTGCGATAGGCCGACGTACCCGCGCGCATCCGGCCGTCCGCCACCTGATCGACGCGCTGCCAGGGCGTCGCAGCCGGCGCCTGCGCCTGTGCGGGCATGGGCAACAGGGCCGGCCACAACGCGAGTACCGCCACACACGCGAAGGCCGAACCACGCCGGAAGGCCAGCAACACCAGCGCGAGCAGCGGCAGCACCAGCCAGTAACCCTCGTCGAGCACGCGTCGCACGCTCGCATCGCTGCGCGCCGACGCCGCGCCCGCAGTCGTCTCCGGGGTGAGCACACCGAGCGCACGCAGATCGCCGTCGTCGATCGACAGTGCGTGGTAGCGCCCTTCGCCGGCGACCGAGAGCGCACGCAACGCAACCGTCTCGAGGCGCGCATGCGCGAGCGCACCGGCAGCATCGCGATAGGCCGCGCCTGCGGGGGTGCCGAGCCCGAGTACCGAGACCCGATAGCCCATGCGCGCGGCAATGCCCGCTTCCGCAACCGCCCCAGTGCTGGCATCGCCGGTCACCAGCAGGATGTCGCCACGCAACGCCTGCCCTTGTCGCAGCAGACGCGTTGCATGCGCGATCGCACGATCGGCGCGCCGGCCATCGACCGGCATGATCTCGGGCGACAGCGCATCGAGATACAGCGCCACGTTGCGCGCGTCGTCGGTCAGCGGTGCGACGGTGAACGCGTCATCGGCATAGGCGATCAATGCGACCTGCCCCGCGCCACGTTCGGCCAGCAACTGCGCGAGCTTCGCGCGCGCCTGCAGCAGCCGCGAGGGCGGCAGATCGCTGGCGGTGCTCGCGGTCGACAGATCGATCGCAACGACCAGCGGCGCCATGCCCTGCGTGTCGAGCGGCACCGCGACCTCGCGCCAACCCGGCCCGGCAAGTGCGAGCACCGCGAGCAAGCCGGCGAGCAGCCACGCGACGAGCCCGAACAGACCGCGCCGATCCGGACGCGCTTCGAGCAGATGCGCGAGCAGATGCGGATCCACCGCCTCGCGCCAGGCCTCCGCGCTGCGTCGACGTCGCCACCAGATCCAGGCCAGCAGCGGCAACGCCAGCAGCGCCCACAGCCAGGCCGGGCGCGCGAACTGCACCGCGTCGAATGGCAGATTCATGCGGCCGCCTCGCGACGCAGGCTCAACTGCTGCAGCAGCGCGAGCATCAGCAATCCACACGCCGCGCCGAGCGGCAGCGGATAGCGTTCGATGCGCGGACGTAATGCGGGTCCGGGCCGTTCGGCAGGTTCCAGACGATCGATCTCGCCGTAAATGCCGGCAAGCTCGTCGGTATCGCGCGCACGGAACGCGCGACCGCCGGTGGTATCGGCGATGCGTTGCAGCGCGGCCTCGTCGATCGCCGGTTCGCTGCCGGGCATCTGGAAGCCGAACAGACCGCCCGCACCGGCATCGCTGCCGAACGCGATCGTGTGGACGCGCACCCCCGCATCGCGCGCCAGTTCGGCGGCCTTGTCGGGTGTCAGTGCGCCGGCGTTGCTGACGCCGTCGGTCAGCAGGATCAGAAGGCGCTGGCCGCGCGGCGCATCCTGCAGCCGCTTGACGGCGAGGCCGACCGCATCGCCGATCGCGGTTTCGCGCCCGACCAGACCGACGACCGTCGCGTCCAGCTGCTGGCGCACGCTCTCGCGGTCCAGCGTCATCGGCGTCATCGCGTAGGCGCGTTGGCCGAACACGATGAGACCGATGCGATCGCCGGCGCGGCGCTCGAGAAAATCAGCGATGACCGCCTTCGCCGCGGTGAGCCGATCCACGGGCCGTCGCCCGACGAACATGTCTTCCTCACTCATGCTGCCCGACAGATCGACAGCGAGCATCAGATCGCGCGCGCTGCGCGGCGGCTGTTCGACCTCGCCCCACTGCAACGGACGTGCGGCGGCGATGCACAGCAGACACCACGCCGCCCACAACAGCCAGGGCGTCTTCGACGCGCCGGCTGCACTGCCGTGGGTCGCCAGCGCATCGAGTCCGCGATAGGGCACGCGCAGCGCACCGCCGCGGCTCTGCGACGCCGGCAGGAAACGCCACACGAGCCAGGGCAGCGGGATCGCCAGCAGCCACCAAGGCCACGCGAACATCTCGCCCAGCGCCGGCAGCCATGCGGGCAGCTCGCCGGTCATCGACGGCGTCCCAGCATCAAGGCGACGAAACGCGCGCGTGCGAGTGCGTGCAGGGCGGTGGTGTCCAAAGCGTCGGCATCACGCCGGAATGCGCCGTCCCGCAACGCGATGCCCTCGCTGGTCGTGAACGGCGCGCCCGGCACGCCGGTGTCGAGAAACGACAGCCAGTCATCGCCATGCAGGCGATCGGCATCGGCTCGATGTCGCCGCGCCGCGCGGCGCAGCAACGACGACATCGCGGCGATCCGCGCGGCCGCATCCGGCGCAGTCTCAACCTCTGCATCGAACAGCCGTTGCCAGCGCCGTCGCTGCCAAGCGCGGAACAGACGCCAGCCCACGACTGCGCAGACCAGCAGCAGGAGCGCGGCCGCCAGCCACCACCAGCCGACCGCCGGTGGCCACCACGACGGTGCGGACGGCTGATGGATGTCGCGCAGCACCAGGTCGGGCATCGTTGCCATCAGCCCATCCGGCCACGGGCGAATGCGGACAACCAGCCGTCGCTCGGCGCATCGCTCGACACGGACTCAACGCCGATGCCGGCGCGTCGAAGATGCGCGATCGCCGCGTCTCGCGGCGCATCGAAGGCCTCGCGCCAGCGCCCGCGCTGCGCAACGCCCGACAGATCCAGATCGACCCGTCCGGTGTCACTCGCGAACCCGAGATGCCCGCGCGGTGGTGCACGTTCGAGCGGATCGTCGAGCAGCAACACCAGCGCATCACAGTGCGCCCCGACCGCCGCCCAGTCGCGTGCCGGCACCGCGGCGGCGCTGGCCGAATCCGCCAACACCAGCAAACGCGAGCCGGGACGCAGCAAGCGGCGCGCATGGTCCATCGCCACGCCCAGTCCCGCATCGCCTGCCGGCGGCGCCGCATACCAACGCGTCAGCGCGTGCAACACCCGCAGCGCACCGCGCGTGCCGCCCGCTGGCGGCACCGGCGCTTCGATCATCGAACCACGCAAGGCCGCAATACGATCGCCATCGGCGGCCGCGGTCCAGGCCGCGATTGCGCCTGCGCGTGCGGCCTGGGTGGATTTGAAGCGGACCCGCGTGCCGAAGTAGAGCGTGGCCGCGGTGTCGGCGACGATCAGCGTCAGCCGTTCGCGCTCGCGCTGGAACGTCTTCGTGTGCGGACGCCCGGTGCGCGCGGTCACACGCCAGTCGATGTGCCGCGCGTCGTCGCCGGCCACGTAATCGCGCGACTCCGCGTACTCCATGCCCTGCCCGCGTTGCGGCGACGGCGCGATAGCGCGCACACCGCTGCGGGCACGACGCATCGCGCCGCGTTGCCGCGCGAGCGGACGCAGCGCGACCAGTTCCGCCAGCGACGGGCGCACGCCCGGCGCGACGTCCAGCTCGCCCGGATTCACGGCAGCGGCACCCACTCGATCAACGCCTGCACCAGACGCTCGCCGTCCCAGCCCTCGGCCGTGGCCTCGTAGCTCGGCAGTACGCGGTGGCGCAGCACATCGGGCGCCACGGCGCGCACATCGTCGGGCGTGACGAAGTCGCGTCCGGCGAGCCACGCAGTCGCGCGTGCACATCGCTCGAGGGCGATCGAACCGCGTGGGCTGGCGCCCCAGGCGATGCGTGCGGCCAGCGCCGCGTCGTAGCGGCCGGCATCGCGCGACGCCAGTACAAGCTCGACCAGATAGCGCTCCACCGCAGGCGCCACATGCATCGCCAGGACCGCGCGCCGCGCCTCGAACAACTGTGACAGCGGCATGCGCTCGACCGGCGTCGACACTGCGTCGAGCTGGGCCAAGGCGCGATCGCGCGCGAGCTGCAGGATGCGTGCCTCCGCGTCCGCTTCCGGATAGCCCACGCGCACGTGCATCAGGAACCGGTCCAGCTGCGCTTCCGGCAGCGGAAAGGTGCCTTCCTGTTCGATCGGATTCTGGGTCGCCATGACCAGAAACAGGTCCGGCAGCCGATAGGTCTCCCGACCCACCGTCACCTGGCGCTCGCCCATCGCCTCCAGCAGCGCGGACTGCACCTTGGCGGGCGCCCGATTGATTTCATCGGCGAGCAGCAGCGGATGGAAGATCGGCCCGGCCTGGAACTCGAAACGGCCGTCCTGCGGCCGCCAGATCTCGGTGCCGGTCAGATCCGCGGGCAGCAGGTCTGGTGTGAACTGCACCCGCGCGAAATCCGCATCCAGCCGCGCCGCCAATGCTCGCACCGCCATCGTTTTCGCCAGACCGGGCGCGCCCTCGACCAGCAGATGCCCGTCAGCCAACAGCGCCACGAGCAGCCGTTCGACCAGCGCTGCCTGGCCGATGATCTCTTCCGACAGCGCATCGCGCAGCGCCACGAACCGCGCGTGCAGTCCGTCCGCAGTTCCGTCAACCAGATTCATCGCCATCCTCGGTCACCGGCGCCCATCGCGCAGAAGCCCAGTTTGACCGGAACACGCGACAGAGGTTCACAACGCCAGCCAAATCGGTGATTCCGAAACGCGAACGGGGCCCGAAGGCCCCGTCGCTGAACAACTGTGTCTCAGATCAGCCAACCGGCCGCTGCGCCACACGCATGACCTTCGGAGTCACAAAAATCAGCAGTTCGGCCTTGTCCTTTGTGCGACCTCGACTTTTGAAAAGGTTTCCTAAGATAGGCAGATCCCCCAAAAACGGCACTTTCGATAGAGATGCACGGTCGGTGAACTCGTAAACACCACCGATCGCAACGGTCTGTCCATCATCAATCAGTACCGCAGTCGTCACATTGCGCTTACTGATCAAGGGCACTGAGCCGATTTCCGGGTATTCAATGTAATCGATGATCTCGTCCTTCTTGATATCCATCGCAAGGAAGACGCGTCCATCGTTGGTGATGGTCGGGGTCACCTTCAGCTCAAGAAGCACGTCTTTAAATTGAACAGTAGGGACACTATTACTCTGACCGCCGGTCACCGTTAGATACCCAACCTCCTGCCCTTGACTGATGATGGCCTCGCGCTGATTGCTCGTCACAATGCGCGGATTTGAGATCACTTCGCCACGGGAATCCTGCTGCAGAGCCTGCAACTCGACCGCCCAGTCAATGGTGTTTCCAAGGATCGTAAATGCCAGAGAAGGAGCTCCACCAGTAATCGGCAGATTTACATTCAGTCCGCCGGGCGCTGTTACGCCAGTCTGGGTGTTGTTGATCAGAGTGCCGCCGACGTTCACCCGTTGCTTGGTTGCGCTCACGCCAAACCGAGCACCCAAGTCACGAGCGAACGCTTCGTTCGCGATGACAATGCGCGCTTCGATGACGACCTGATCCACCGGCTTGTCGAGCATGTTGACAAGGCGCTTGACCTCAGCGACCCGATTCGGGATATCGATAACCAGAAGTGTGTTGGTGCGCCTATCGAAGCTCAGGCTGCCACGCGAAGACAAAAAACCACGCTGCTGCGACGCGCCGCCTGTTCCCCCACCGCCACCCGAACCACTCTTACTCTCCTCCGTCAGCAGCTTCGCAATATCTTCTGCATTGCCGTAACTGATCGGGATGTACTCGGTGGTCATCTCCGCACGCTCTTCGATCGCCAGGCGCGCATCTTCCTTGGCCTGCTCGAACGCAGCAATCTCGCTCTGCGGCGCGACCCAAACGACGTTGCCGCTGCGGCGTTTGTCGAGAGACTTGGCCTGCAGAACGATATCCAGCGCCTGGTCCCAAGGCACGTTCTGCAGACGCAGCGTCACGTTGCCGGTCACGCTGTCGCTGGCGACGATGTTGAGGTTCGACTCGTCGGCGATCAGCTGCAGCACCGTACGCACCGGCACATCCTGGAAGTTGAACGTCACCGGCGCACCGCTGTAGGCGCGGACATCCGAGACTGTCGCCGCGGCGGCTTGGCCCATTGTCGCAGCCGTGGACGCTGCGCCGACTGCGCGATCGTTGGTCGCCGCAGCCGTGCGCGGAATGATCTCGACGATGTAGTCGCGACCACTCTGGTATGCCATCGGCTCGAAGTCGCCGCGGGCACTGAGGACGACCTGCGTACCGTCGGCGCCCTGACGCGCATCGATGCGCTGCACCGGTGTCGCAAAGTCGGTGACGTTGAGCGGGCGCTGCAACGAAGCCGGCAGTGTCGCGTTACCCACGTTGATGACCACGTTACCGCCCTGCGTGCGCAGGTCGGGCGCGGCACCATCGCCGTCGAAACGAAGCACCAGCTTGCCGGAGCCACCATCGCCGCGTCGGAAATCGATATCCGTCACTGCAACCGCACCAGCCGGCTGCGCCGCCGCAGTGGTTGCCTGCAGCAGCGGCAGCATCGACGCATGCGTCGGCGACGCATGGGCGCCGGTGAACGTCGCCACCAGTCCTATGGCAAGACCGAGCGCGCCGGCACGCACCGATTTCATCCGGCCCGACTGCAGGCTTCCCGCATTGCTCACGGTCATGTTGCTTCCCCTCATCATTGTTCGTTCAGCGCGAGCGAAGCCGGACGTTCCAACCAGCCGCCGGCGCCATCGGGCACGAGCTCGACGAGCTCGATGCGATTTTCATTGACCGAAGTGACGCGGCCATCGTTCTGCCCCAGGTAATTGCCCGGGGTAATGCGGTAGGTCACCTTGTCCGGTGCGAGCACCAGACCGACGATGCGGCCACCGGTGCCGATCGTGCCCACCATCGACATGCTGTCGAGCGGGTACTGCTCGGTGATTTCCTTGCGCCGGTCTGAATCCGGGCGCGGACCACTGCCGCCCGAATCGTCCGTGAACGCATTACTGAAGGGGTCACGGATGCCCTGCGCCGAATATTCGAAGGTCTCGAACTGCTGCATCACCGGCAACGGCTCGAGCGCCGGGGCAGGACGCTGCTTGACCTCTTCGGCCCAGACTTCGAGGTTGGGCGCCTCGCCCGGCTCGCTGGTGACTCCGCGACCGCAGCCCGAGGCTGCCAGCGCTAGGGAAAGCAGCGCAGCGCCGCGCATCATGTTGCCCGTCCTGACGGCCATCACGGCGTCCCCTCCGTCGTCTGCGCGGCCTGGGCCTGTGCGGCGGTCTCTTCTTCGTCGAGGTAACGGTAGGTCTTCACGGTGCCCGAAAGCTCGAGGCTGGAGTTCGGTCCGATGCCAGCCAGGCCGTCGGTGCCAGTGCCGCGTGGCTTCAGCGAAATGTCGTGCATGGTCATGATGACCACGCGCGGCAGCGACGCGACGCCGCTGACAAAGGCACCGAACTGGTGATACGTGCCGACCATGCGCAACGCGATCGGCTGCTCGGCATAGAACTCGCGCGGCATTTCCTCGCCCGGCTTGAACAAGTCATTCTGGATGCCGGTCGCGATCGCGGTCTGCGAGATGTCGACGATCAGATCCGGCATCTCCGTCTTGCTCGGCAGCTGACGCAGCATCTGCTGCAACTGCTGCTCCATCTGGGCCAGCTGCTGCTTGAGCGGCTCGAGATTCGCGGCCTTGCCCTGCTTGGTCTCGAAGTCGGCGCGCAGCGTGGATTCCTGCGCTTCGAGATTCGTCAGCTCGTCGCCCTTCTCCCGCGTGATCACGTACCACAGCAGGAAGAAGATCAGCAGGCCCACGAGGATGCAGGCGCCGATCTTGTATTCGCGCGGCCAAGACCCTGTGTTGTTGAAGTCCAGCTCGCGCAGCGACATCTTCTTCTTGCTCACGACGCGGCTCCTTCTGCAGCGGGTGCAGCGACCGGTGCGGCCTCGGGCACGCCGTCGACCGGCGCAGCCGGTTCGGTGCCCTCGGCTGCCGCCGCTTCCTTGGCGGCCGGCGTGGACAGCTGCACGCTCAGGGTGAACGCATACGGCAGGCCCGGCACGCCGTCCCGCGCTTCGATCACCGACAGCTGCGGGCCGGTCATCCAGCCAGAGCCATCGAGCGAACGCATGTAGGTACTAACGCGCGCGTTCGACTGCGAGCGGCCTTCGAGCGTCAGCGTCTGGCCTTCCTGCTTGAGCGAGGTCAGCAGCACGCCATCGGGAATCGTGCGCACCAGCTGATCGAACAGATGGACCATCTGCGAGCGATTGCCCTGCAGTTCCTCGATCACCGCCTTGCGCGCCAACAGGCGTGCACGCTGCGATTCAAGCGCTTCGATCTCCGTGATCTGCGTGTCGACCGCAGCGATCTGTTGCTGCAGAAACGCGTTGCGCTCGTTCTGGCCGTCGATCTGCGCGTTGTAGTACATGTTCACGAGAAACCACAGCGCCACGCCAGCCGCCGCAGCGATGCCGACCATGACACCGAATTCCTTCTGCCGCTGCTTGCGCCGTTCGGCGCGCCACGGGAGGAGATTGATCCTGGACATCAGTCGAAGCTCCTCAGGGCTAGGCCGCAGGCGATCATCAGCGCGGGCGCATCCTGGGCCAGCGCATGCGCCTGCACGCGCGGGCCGAGGGTCATCTGCGCCAGCGGGTTGGCGAGCACGGTCTGCACGCCCAACTGCTCCTCGACCATGTCGGCGACACCCGGAATCGATGCGCAGCCACCCGCCAGTACCACCTGGTCGACCCGGTTGAAATCGCTACCGGCATAGAAGAACTGCAGCAGGCGACTGACCTGCTGGACCATGGCTTCCTTGAACGGTTCGAGCACTTCGACCTCGTAGCTCTCCGGCAGACCGCCCTGGCGCTTGGCCAGACCGGCTTCCTCGTAGCTCAAGCCGTAGCGCCGCATCACCTCGTCGGTGAGCTGCTTGCCGCCAAATACCTGTTCGCGCGAGTACAGGCTGCGCCCGTTGCGCAGCACGTTGAGCGTGGTCATCGTCGCACCGACATCGACCAGCGCGACCACGCCGTCGACCGGCATGCTCAGCGTACCGGCGATCATCGCGAACGCGTTTTCGACCGCGAAGGCCTCGACATCGATGACCTTGGCGGTCAGCCCGCCCAGTTCCAGCGCAGAAGCGCGCAACTCGACGTTCTCCGAGCGCGAGGCCGCGAGCAGCACCTGCACCATCTCGGCGTTGCCGGGCATCGGCCCGAGCACCTCGAAATCGAGGTTCACCTCCTCGATCGGATACGGAATGTAGTTGACTGCTTCGAGCTCGACCTGCGATTCGAGATCGTCCTCGTCGAGATCGGCCGGCATCGGGATGGTCTTGGTGATGACCGCCGAACCCGCGACCGCGGCCGATGCGTGCTTGGCCTTGGTGCCCGAGCGCGACACTGCGCGGCGGATGGCCTCGCCTACGGCCTCCACCTCGACGATGTTCTTTTCGACTACCGCATTAGGCGGCAGCGGTTCGACCGCGTAGTGCTCCACGCGGTAGCGATTGCCCTGGCGCGACAGCTGCAGCAGCTTGACCGCAGTCGAGCTGATGTCGACGCCGATGACCGGCACCTGGCTTTTTGTGATGAGCCCCACGGAATATCCCCTTTGCCACGGGCGTTTAGCCACGCCTCGTGTCCCGGCGCATTAAATAGCGGACTTTCCCGATATTGGCAACACGCGTTTTCGATTCCGGGAAGCTGAACCACCTGTGGACGCGGCCAGCGGCGCCTTCCTGCAAGCCCTGTTCCACCGGCGTACCGCCGCCCCTCAGGCACCTCCCCTATACTTTCCCGCCATGAGCCCAGCCCCCACGTCGTCGCCCAAGCCCCGCCCCTCCCGCTTCCGCCGCCTGCTGCGCTGGACCCTGGTCCTTGCAGTCGTGCTCGGCATCCTCGGCGCGATCACTGGCGGCATTCTCTACGCGGCAGTGGCTTCCAAGCTGCCCGATGTCGAAGCACTCCGCGATATCGAAATGCAGGAGCCGATGTACGTCTATGCACGCGACGGGCGGTTGATTGCGCTGTTCGGCGAGACACGCCGGTATCCGGTTGACATCGAAAACGTACCCGATCGCCTGAAGCAGGCCTTCCTCGCAACCGAGGACGCGCGCTTCTACGAGCACGGCGGCATCGACTACCGCGGTGTCGGCCGCGCGCTGTGGCTGCTGGCGACCACGAACGACCGCCGCGTCCCCGGTGGCTCGACGATCACCCAGCAGGTTGCGCGCCAGTTCTTTCTGAGTTCGGAATACAGCTTTACGCGCAAGTTCGCCGAGATGCTGCTCGCGCGGAAGATGGAGCAGAACCTCAGCAAGGACGAGATTTTCGAGCTCTATCTCAACAAGAGCTTCTTCGGCAATCGCGCCTACGGCGTCGCGGCAGCGGCCGAGTTCTACTACGGCAAATCGCTGGCCGAACTCGATCTTGACGAAATGGCGTCGCTGGCGGCGATCCCGAAATTCCCATCCAGCGGCAATCCGCTCAGCAACCCCGAGCGCGCGAAAGAACGTCGCGACGTCTATGTGCTCGCGCGGATGCAGGAGCTGGGCTTCATCAGTGCAGAGGAAGCGACCGCCGCCCGCGCGGTCGACATGCACGCCAGCCCCCACGAGCGCCCGATCGAAGTGTTCGCACCGTACGTAGCGGAGATGGTGCGGCTCGAGATGGTGGCGCGTTACGGCGGCGATGTGCTGACGCGCGGCTACCACGTCACGACCACGATCGACCCGACGATGCAGGCGGCCGCCGAGCTGGCCGTGCGCAGCGGCCTGACGACCTACGACCGTCGCCACGGATGGGTGAAGCCGACGGAGACCTTCGAACTGGCGGCGGGCGAAGACGTCGAGGCCACCTCCCGGCGCCTGCGTGGCATCGCGCCTCAGGGCGGCATGTTGCCGGCGGTCGTGGTGCGCAGTGGTGAAGGCACGGCTGACGTCGTGCTGGCCGACGGCAGCACCGTGACGCTCGACGCGGCCGCCAGTCGCTGGACCGGCAAGAGCCCGGCCGCGCTGCTCACGCGCGGCGACCTGACCCGCGTGCGTCGCGTCGAGACACCGGCGAAGGCGCCCGCGGACACTGCGCCGGAGGCCTTGCCGCCGCCCGTGATCACCTGGCAGCTCGAACAGTTGCCGCGCGCACAGGCGACACTGGTCTCGATGGAGCCTGACGACGGCGCGATACGCGCACTGATCGGCGGTTTCAGCTTCGCCGGCAGCAACTTCAATCGCGCCACGCAGTCGCGTCGCCAGCCGGGCTCGAGCTTCAAGCCGTTCGTGTTCGCGGCCTCGTTCGAGAAGGGCTTCAACCCCGCTTCGATCGTGCTCGACGCACCGGTGCTGTTCCGCATGCGCCGCGGACAGGACTGGCGCCCGCAGAACTCCGACGGCAAGTTCGTCGGCCCGATGCGCCTGCGCGAGGCGCTGGTGCAATCGCGCAACCTCGTGGCCGTGCGTCTGCTCGATGCGATCGGCGTGGATTATGCGCGCCGTTACATCAGCCATTTCGGCTTCGAGGAGTCGCAGCTGCCGCCGAACCTGTCCATCGCGCTCGGAACCCCGTCACTCACGCCGCTGGACGTGACCCGCGGCTACGCGGTGTTCTCCAACGGCGGTTTCCGCGTGACGCCCTGGTTCGTCGATGAAGTGCGTGACCGCGAAGGCACGCTGGTGTTCAAGGAAAACGCGGCGCGCGCCTGTCGCGGCTGCGGCACCGGCGGTACGCCGGGCCAGTCTTCTAAGCCCGGTCACGTGGTCGACGGATTCAACCTGGGCCCCGCAGCCGAAAAACGCGAGGTCACCGAAGCGCCGGTCGAAGCCCCGAAGCCGCCCGAGCCGCGCGCCGACGGCGCCGCCCCGGTGATGGCGCCGCGCGCAATCGATGAGCGCGTGGCTTACCAGATGATCTCGATGATGCGCGACGTCGTGCGTCGCGGCACCGGCACCGCTGCACGCGTACTCGAACGCGAGGACGTCGGCGGCAAGACCGGCTCGACCAACGACCATCGCGATGCCTGGTTCTCCGGCTTCGGCGGCAATCTGGTGACGTCCGTCTGGGTCGGCCGCGACGACAACCGATCGCTGGGTTTCCGCGAGTATGGTGGCCGCGCTGCCCTGCCGATCTGGATCGACTTCATGCGCGTCGCGCTCGATGGCGTGCCCGAAGTCGCGAACGAACCGCCGGAAGGCATGGTACGGGTCTCGGTCACTGCGGGCGGTCGTCTGCTGCCCAGCACCTCGGACGGCGGGATCATCGAATACGTCAAGGCCGAAGATCTGGAGCGCATGGAGTCGGAGATCGATCTGCAGATCGACGACGTGCCGGCCGAGGAAGCGTTCGACATCTTCTGATCGACGCGGGCATGGCCGGCGCACCATCGCGTCGCCGGCTGGTCACAGCATCGGCCGACACCGATGTAAGCTTGAAGCATCTACCAGCTGAAGCGCATCGCGGCGCGTATTGACCTGTCACGGTGCAAGGGTAAAGTCGATCCCAAGTGATCGACGACAGGGGACGCGCATGCACCGCGCACGTCAGCACGCGGAGACACAGACCCGCGAGCGCCGCCATCGCCTCGCACACGAGGCCGCCCGTCTCATGGCGGAAGGCGGCATCCGCGACTTCCATGTCGCCAAACTCAAAGCCGCGAGCCGGCTCGGCATCCACGACGATGCTTCCTTACCACGCAATCGAGAGATAGAAGACGCGCTGCGCGAGTACCAGCGACTGTTCGTGGGCACGCGCCAGACCGATGCGTTGCGCGAGCGCCGCGAGGTGGCGATGCGTGCGATGGGATTCTTCGAACGGTTTTCGCCACGGCTCGTCGGCCCGGTGCTGGAAGGCACGGCGGACGCGCATTCCGCGGTGACGCTGCATGTGCATACCGACGATTCAGGCGGACTCGCCCGCTTTCTCGATGATCACGGCATCCCCGCCGAAAGCCGGATGCGCCGGTTGCGCCTGGACCGTCAGCGCGCGAGCGATTTCGATGTCTGGGTGTTCACGGCCGAAGATCTGACCTTCGACCTGACGGTACTGCCGGAGGCGAGCCTGCGGCAGGCTCCGCTGTCCACGATGGACGAGAAGCCGATGCGCCGTGCGTCCAGAGCGCAACTCGAGCAGTTGATCGCGCTGGAACACGGCGCCGGCTGAGTCGGCGTGCCATCGCAGCGATGGCGCGCCGCGCTTACTCCATGACGATCTGCGCACTCTGCCCCGTGCCGAACACCCGCGCGCGCGCGCCGACGCGCAGACCATCGGCGCTCGCGGCGCGGATCGCCGACTCGCTGCCGTCGTCGAACTTGAGCATCACCATGTAGGCCGTGACCGTCGGCACGCCCGCCGCAGGCGCGGCTGCTGCCCCTTGCACGACATCCTGGGCGGCGCCGCTGGCCACCTCATACGCTTCGTACGAGTACTCGCCGGTGACGCGCGACGCCGCACGTCCGGCCATCCGGCCAAGCGCACGGCCGAGTGCGCCATTGGTCTGAGAGGGTTTCGCCTGTTGCTGGGCTGCCGCCGCCGCGACCTGCATCGGGCTGATGCCCGTGATCAGACCACTGCGGAACGACATTTCCTGCGCCGCCACATTCGCCACAGCCAGCGCCGCGCCGCACGCGAGCATCGCGCTCCACACCCATCGCATCTTCATTCGAGCATCCCCTTCGATTGAGTCGAGCGCTGCGGCGGCCTGGGACACAGGACGCGAGGCAGCGCGTGTCGAAGCCAGTCTGCCTATCGCCTGGCGCGCCGGCTGCCGGAAAGCGCCTGGGGCGGATGTCGGAATTACCGTAGAAGCGGGTGATCCTCCAGACACGACAAAGGCGGCCCGAGGGCCGCCTTTTCGACACGCCGGACCCGAAGACCCGGCTTGTCGCATGCATCAGCGCTGGTTGGCGCCCTTGTAATCACGCACGTCGTAGCCGGTGTAGATCTGACGCGGGCGCCCGATCTTGGCTTCCGGATCGACCTGCTGCTCCAGCCAATGTGCGACCCAGCCGGCGGTGCGGCCGATCGCGAACATGACGGTGAACATCTCGGTCGGGATGTTGAGCGCCTTGTAGATGATGCCGCTGTAGAAGTCGACGTTCGGGTAGAGCTTGCGCTCGACGAAGTAGTCGTCCTTCAGCGCCGCTTCTTCCAGCTTCATCGCAACATCGAGCAACGGATCATTGATGCCCAGTTCGCCGAGCACCTTGTGGGTCATCTCGCGGATGATCTTCGCGCGCGGGTCGAAGTTCTTGTAGACGCGGTGACCGAAGCCCATCAGACGGAACGGGTCATTCTTGTCCTTGGCGCGCAGGATCGCCTTCTCGACGTTGTCCGCCGTGCCGATCTCGGCCAGCTGCTTGAGCACCGCCTCGTTGGCGCCGCCGTGCGCGGGGCCCCACAGCGCGGTGATACCAGCCGCGACGGACGCGTAGGGATTCGCACCGGTCGAACCGACCAGACGCACGGTCGAGGTCGACGCGTTCTGCTCGTGGTCGGCGTGCAGGATGAACAGCAGATCCATCGCCTTCTTGACGACCGGGTTGAGCTCCAACGGCTCGCTGGGCACTTCGAACATCATGTGCAGGAAGCGGTCGACGTAGCCCAGGCTGTTGCGCGGATAGCGGATCGGCTGGCCGATCGAATAGCGGTACGCGGCCGCGGCCAGCGTCGGCACCTTGGCGATCAGGCGGATCGCGGCGAGGCGGCGCTGTTCGGGATCCTGCAGGTCGAGCGTGTCGTGATAGAACGCCGACATCGACGCGACCGACGCGGCGAGCATCGCCATCGGATGGGCATCGTGGCGGAAGCCCTGCAGAAAGCTCTTCAGCGACTCGTGCATCATCGTGTGATGCGTCACTTCATGCTCGAACTTCGCGAACTCGTCGGCAGTCGGCAGTTCACCGGCCTGCAGCAGATAGGCGACTTCGAGAAAGCTCGACTTCTCGGCCAGCTGGTCGATCGGGTAACCGCGATACAGCAGCACGCCTTCGTCGCCGTCGATGTAGGTGATGGCCGACTTGCAGCTGGCGGTGGCGGTAAAACCGGAGTCGTAGGTGAAGCAGCCGGTTTCCTTGGGCAGCTTCGAGATGTCGATGCAGGGATTGCCGAGCGTGCCGTGCAGAACGGGCAGCGTCACCGTTTTGCCGGCGGCATCGAGCGTGACCTGGTCGAGCTTGGCGTTGGATTCAGACACTCTGGAGGCTCCTCATTTCTCCGGACGGCGACGCCATCCGGCCTGGCGGGCGGCGCGTGCCGCAACGCATCAATTATCGCATAGCGATTCCGTGCGCGCCGGCACCCGGTATTGCACGAAAGTCGAACACGGTCATGCACACCGCGGCAACAATGCAGCGGTGTGCGAGACGCCGGAATGCAGACGGCCGCCCAAGGGCGGCCGCTGGTGTCGTCGAACGGCGCGTGCCACATCTGCGGCACGCACCACTCCACATACGCTTACTTGGCGTAGCGCCTGCGGAACTTGTCGACGCGGCCGCTGGTGTCGATGATCTTGTTCTGGCCGGTGTAGAACGGATGCGTGGCCGAAGAGACTTCGATCTTGATCAGCGGATATTCGTTACCGTCCTCCCACTGGATCTTTTCCTTCGCCGTGGCGGCGAGGGTCGAGCGGGTGAGGAACTTGAAACCGTCGGACGTGACGTCCTGGAAGACGACTTCGCGGTATTCGGGATGGATGTCGGCCTTCATGGCGGCACCAAAGTTGCGCAAGGGAAGAGCGGCATTTTAACCATCGACCCGACCAGGGCGCAAGCCGCCGATCGGGGGCTCGTTCACCGGGCCAGCACGCGGCGGATCCGGGCATGGAACCGCACCGGGTCGTAGCGCATCAAGATACGGGCGTTATCGGGCCGACCCAGCTGGCGGTTCCAGTCCACGATCGTCGCGCCACGGGCGGGGCCCTGGTCGAGCACGACTTCAATCGGACGCTCGACGACTTCCAGCGCCGCACCGGGTTCGAGGACCCAGGCCATCGCCAGCGCATCGGCCGAGTGCCAGTCGTCGCCGCGGCGGTCCGCGGACCATTCGCGCGTCTTGCGCGAGATCGCCTCGTAGAAGCGTCCGATCTCGCCGCCGGCCTGCATCCAGCCCAGGACGGCATCGTGCGGCAGGCCGTGGGCGACGGTGGCCTCCCAGTCGGACAGATCGAACACCGGAAACGCATCGAACACGATCTTCGCGGCTTCCGGGTCGAAGTAGGCGTTGAATTCGGCGCTGGGCGTGATGTTGCCGTGGCCGGTCACCGCGCCGGACATGGCGACGAAACGCGCCACACGCGACGGCAGCGTGGGGTCGAGTTTCAATGCCAGCGCGACATTCGTCAGCGGCCCCAGCGCGACGAGCGCCAGCCGCCCGGCGTGTACATGCGACAGGCGCAGGATTGCGAGCGCGGCGTGCTCGTCCTCGACCCCGCGCGTTGCGGGCGTGTAGCCGATATCGCCAAAACCGTCATTGCCATGCACATAGGCGGCGTCGGGCGCCGCATGGAGCAGCGGCGATGCGGCGCCGGCGAACACGGGCACATGGCGGCGGCCGGCCACTTCGCACAGCTTCAGCGCGTTGGCGACGGTGTGATGCAGGCCGACATTGCCGGCAGCGATGGTCAGCCCGACGATGTCGTGTGCGTCGTCGTCGAACGCCAGCAGCAGCGCGAGGGCGTCGTCGACGCCCGGGTCGGTATCGATCAGCAGTGGGATATTGTCGGTCATGCGGCATTATCGCCCGGCACGTCCGCGGCCGCGAACGACGGAAAAGACAAACGCCCGGCCGACGGATCGACCGGGCGTTCCGGGCTTACAGATGCAGATCTACCACTGCAGGCCGGCACCCACCGTCACGCCCAGATCGTTGCGGGTATTGGTCGTCCCGCTGAACTTGTAGACCCAGCGTCCGTCCTCGGAGATGGTCGTGATGCCGACGGCCATGCCCGCTTCCTGCTCGTAACCGCTGACCGCCGCCGCGATCATGCTGCGCCCGGGCTGGTAGGCCTGCGGCAGACCCGCCACCGCCATCGCCGATGCGACGCCTGCACGATAACCGCGATCGATTTCCCAGACGTCCGACTGCATCTGGTTCAACCGCGCATCGGTGTAGTCGTTGGCCGACTGCAGCGCCCGTTCGATCCCGGAATTCATCTGGTTGACGTTGACCGCATCGGTGCCGGCTGTGCCCGCTGCCACGTTGGTCAGCTGACGTTCGCCGCCGGCCGTACCGACCGACACCGTATTGGCGCGATCGGCCACGGCGCCCTGCCCCAGCGCGACGGCGTTGCGAGCACTCGCTGACGCCCCCTGACCCAGTGCCACACCACCATCGGCGTTCGCTGCGGCGCCTTGGCCGATCACAGTCGTGCCGGCGGCGGCGGCAGTGGCACTCTCGCCGATCGCGATCGCATTGTCCGCACCTGGCGCAACGGTGGCATTCGCTCCGAGCGCGGTGCCACCCGCTGCCTGGACCGCGGCGCTGCCGCCAATCGCCGTGGCGTCGTCACCATCGGCTATCGAGTTAGCGCCGACCGCGACCGCTTGCTCGCCGTCCGACACGGCGTCCGCGCCGACCGCCACCCCGCGCGTGCCGTCGCCCGCAATCGCCTCGCCACTGCCATCTGCCGGACCATCGACATCAATCAGGGCATTGTCTTCCCCGAGCACTGGTGGCGTACGTGGCGGCAATTGATCGATACGCCCATTGACGTCATCGATGCCTTGGTTCAGCGCGGCAAGTGCGGAGCCGATGTTGTCGTAGAACGCACCCTGGATCGCGTAATTCGGCGCGACGAGCGTACCCAGCGGCGTCACCGATGCGCCGCCGCCCAGCAATTCTGCGATCGCAGAATGCGTGGCGAACAGCTGCCCCCCGTTGATGGCCTCGGTGCTGGCAACGGAGGTCTCGCCGCCCGCGACGTTCGCCAGCGTCGTGCCATCGACGCCGCCGCCCAGAGTGATCCGGCTGTAATCCGGATCGCCGCTGGCGTCCTCGTCGTAGCGCACCGCGAACACGCTGTCGGAATTGACGTCGACGATCGCATCACGCAACTGCGCCAGGTTCACCGCGTCGGTATCAACCGTGCCGGTCGCCACCCCGCTCAGACGCCGCGCGTCGCCGGCACTGTTCGCGAAGTCCACCTGCGTGCCGGCCACCTGGTTGCCTACTCCAACCGTCAGCGTGGTGGCGTCCTGCTGCACCAGGCCTGCGGTGCCGGACAGAAGTCCTGCGATGTCGGCCGTGTTGGTGCTAGTGCGGCCGTCGAGGTTGGTGAGTGCCGAGCCCACGTCGTCGACGCTGACGGTGGCCCCGGTGTTGCTGCCGTCGTCCAGCACGTAGGTCGGCCCAGTTACTGCACCGGTGGTCGGATCGACGCCTGCGCCGCCGCCCAGCGCATCCACCGCCGGGGCGAGCTGGGCGACATTCACTGCCTCGTCCGCGGCCACGCCAGCCGCAAGACCCCCGACCGTCGTGCCATCGACACCGGCCAGCGTCAGTCGGGACTGCGACGCGTCGTCGTACTGGATCGCCAGCTCGCCGAGATCGGTGATCTGGTCTTCCACCGCTGTGAGCTGCCTGAGGTTGACCGCATCGGTATCTGCGGTGCCGTCGCCCACGTTGATGATCTGGCGCAGGTTCGCCGCCGTGCCCACGGAGACCGCATCCGCGCGGTCCGCCAATGAGCCGAGACCAAGTGCAACGCTGTTCGTCGATGTTGCAATCGCGAACTGACCCACCGCGGTCGCATCCGCAGCCGTGGCCTGCGCCCCCTGACCGAGCGAGGTCGCGCGGACGCCCGTGGCGACGGCGTTCATGCCGATGGCGGTACCGCTATTGCTCGCCGATGCATTGCGCCCGACTGCGACGCTGTTGGATCCAGTCGCCTGCGCAGCCGAGCCGAACGCGGTCGACTGCGGACCGCTGGCCAGTGATCCACCGCCGACCGCGGTGCTGTTCTGCGCCGTGGCCCGCGCGTTGTTGCCGATGGCGACCTGATTGATCCGCGTCGGATCGTCCACGCTGCCGGTGACTGCATCCAGGCCGATCGCGACGCCGCCGTCTCCGTTTGTGATCGCATTCTGTCCGATCGCCACGGAATCGAGACCGACGGCCTGCGCAACTGCGCCGCCAGAGTTCACCCGGAAGTAGCTCGACGCACCGCCAGCATCGAGACCCTCGATCGACGCGGTGTTGCTCAGAACGCGCGCATCCAGATTGCCGAGCGCCGACCCGACATCGCCGTAGTCGACTGTGACCGCAGTATTGCTGCCATCGTCGAGCGTATAGGTGGGCCCGGTCACCACCCCCGTTGCCGGGTCGACGGCTGCGCCGCCCCCCAGCGCCGCGACGACCGGCGTCAGCTGGCCGACGTTCACGGCCTCATCGTCGGCGACGCCGGCTGCCAGGTTGCCGATCGTCGTCGGCGTTCCGGTGGCGCCCAGGGTGATCCGCGACAGGTCCGGATTGCCCGCGCCATCGTCGTCATAGACCACCGTAAACCCCAGATTGCCATCGACGCCGATGAGCGCGTCGCGCAGCTGGGCAAAGTTCACCGCGTCCGTGTCATCGATACCCGTCCCGACACCGCTGAGGCGGCGTGCGTCGCCCGCGTTGTTGGCGAAACTGACCTGCCCTCCTGCGCTCTGCCCACCGACCGTGACCGCGAGCGTGGTCGGATCCTGCTGGACCAGGCCCGCGGTGCCGGCGAGCAGATTGTTGACGTTGGTCGTGTTGCCGGTCGTCCGCCCGTCGAGGTTGGCCAACGCGCCACCGACCGTGTCGAAGTCCGTGGTCGCGCCGGTGTCGGAGCCATCGTCGAGCGTGTAGGTCGGGCCCACGACCGCACCCGTCGCCGGATCGATCGCCGCACCGCCGCCAAGCGCGCCGACGACCGGCGACAGCTGGGACACGTTGACGGCTTCGTCGCTCGCCACGCCGGCGGCGACATTGGCGATCGTGGTGCCGCCTGCACCTTGCAGGCTGATCCGGCTGAAGTCGGGTTCGCCCTGCGCGTCCGTGTCGTAGCGAACGGCGAGCTCGGCGATTTCGTCGACGCCTTCGCCGACCGAATCGAATGCACTGTCCACCGCGGCGAAAGCCGCACCGACATTGTCGAATGCGCCGCCGCGGATGCTGTAGGACGGCGCTATCAGCGTACCGTCAGCAGCGACCGTTGCGCCTCCACCCAGATGCGTGGCGACGGAACTGCCGACCGCGGTCAGCTGCCCCAGGTTGATGGCGTCCGTCGCCTCGGTCCCGTCGGCAACACCGGCCAGACGGCGACCGTCGCCGAAGAGATCGGAGATGTCGACCTCGCTCCCCAGCGTTTGCCCGCCGACACGGATGACCAGCGAATCGACGTCCTGCTGCACCAGACCGGCCGTGCCCGCCAGCAGGCTGTTGATGTTGGTCGTGTTGTTGCTTGTCCGGCCGTCCAGATTGGTGAGCGCACCGCCCACGTTATCGAAGTCCACCGGCGTGCCGTTACCGTCGTCGAGCGAGTAGGTGGGCCCTGTGACCGCACCGGTCGTGGCATCGATCGATGCACCGCCGCCGAGCGCGGCGACCACCGGCGTCAGTTGCGCGACGTTGACCGCTTCGTCGGCTGCGACGCCCGCAGCCAGATTGCCGATCGTGGTGGCGGCGACGCCGTCGCCGAGTGTGATCCGGGTCAGATCAGGCTCGCCTGCGCCGTCAATGTCATACCGCACCGCGAACGCGCCGAGGGCAACCGCATCGTCGAGTGCGGTGTCGACTGCAGTGAACGCCGCGCCCACGTTGCTGTAGCTCGCGCCGCCGATGGTGTACGCCGGCGCGGTCAAGGTACCGTCAGCGCCCACTCCGACTCCACCCCCGAGATGCGTGGCGATCGAGCCACTGATGGCCTGCACCTGACCGAAATTCACCGCATCCCCGTTCTCCGCGGCGTCAGCGACACCGGTCAAGCGACGCGCGACGCCTCCGCTGTTCCTGAAGTCCACCTGCACGCCGCCCGTGGCGGCACCCACCGTCAACGGAGCGGCCGGATCCGTCTGCTGCACCAGACCTGCCGTGCCATCGAGCAGGTTGTTGATGTTGGTCGTGTTGCCCGTGGTCCGTCCGTCGAGATTGGCCAGCGCCCCCCCGACCGTATCGAAGTCCGTTGTTGCACCGGTATCGGCGCCCGTATCGAGCGTGTAGGTCGGGCCGGACACTGCGCCGGTAACCGGATCGATCGCCCCACCCCCGCCAAGCGCATCGACGACCGGGGACAGCTGCGCCACGTTGACGGCTTCATCGTCGTCGACACCTGCGGCCAGATTGCCGATCGTGGTACCCGCAGGGCCTGCCAGCGTGACCCGCCCCAGATCCGGCTCGCCCGTGCCATCGTCGTCGTACTGCACCGCGGAGGCGGCCAGTGCCGCGGCGTCATCGAGTGCGCCGTCGACGGCTGTAAACGCAGCCCCCGCGTCCTGGAAGGCACCGCCCTGCACATTGAACGTGGGCGCCGTCACGCTGCCATCGGCAGCCACCGCTGCGCCCCCGCCCAGTCGTGCGGCGATTGATGTATTCGCCCCGAACAACTGCGCACCATTGATCGCTTGTGTACTGGCGGCGCCCACGGCGCCTGCGGCCACGCCAGTCAGCGCGCGCGATGCGCCCGCCGTGTTGGCGAAGCCGACCGTGGTACCACCCGTTGCCGCGGCGACGCTGAGCGCGAGTGTCGTGGGATCCTGCTGCACAAGGCCGGCCGTCCCGTTGAGCAGATTGCCGATATTCGTCGTATTGGTCGCGATGTTGGTGGTGTTGGTGGCGATGTTGGTGCTGTTGAGCGAGGTGCGACCGTCCAGGTTGGTCAGCGCTGCGCCGACATTCGTTGCGGTGACCGCGCCGCCCTCCAGGCTGTAGCTGGGCGCAGTCACCGCGCCGCTCGCGCTGACGGTCGAGCCACCGCCCAGTCCCGCAGCGACGGACGTGCTCACGCCATGCAGTTGCGCGCCGTTGATGGCTTGCGTGCTGGTCGGCGCCACGGTGCCCGCGGCGAGGTTGGAGATCGTCGTGCCGCCTGCACCCTGTAGCGTGATCCCGGTGCGTGCTGCGGTGTCGTAGCCGACCGCGAGTGCATTGACGGCGTTGACCTGGGAGATCGCGCCCTGCATTTGCTCGACATTCACTGCATCGGTCGCCTGCGTGCCCGCTGCGACATGCGCGAGTTGGCGATTCGCACCGGCGGCGCCAATCGAAACCGAACCGACCGAGGAGCGGACGAGTGTCGTGCCGGCTGCGGTGTAGTTCGTCAGTGCGCCACGATCCGTAGCCGCGCCTGCACCGAGCGCGACACTGTTGGCATGCGTCGAAGATGCATTCGCACCAAGGATGACCTGTCGGTCCGCGGTGCCGTTCGCGCCGTGGCCGACCACGATCGCGTTACCCAGCCTGGCCGCGTAATTGCCATCAGGCGCGCCCGTCCCGGTCCACGCCGCGGCTGGCAGCCGATGTGTCGCATTCGTGCCCAGCACAACGGTGTTGGAGCCGTTTGCGGCAGCGCCATCGCCGATGATGACCTGGAAATCCTGCGCAGGCAGGGTCGACCACGAGTACGTGCTGAGCCCCGGGACACAGACACCGATCACACCCCCGATGGTGCAGGTCGGCGTGTTGTTCGCCGCGCCGTACTGCGCATTGGTGACGGTCAGATAACTTTCCGACGCGGCGCGCCCCAGAATCGTCGTGTGATCTGAAGGACGGTTCCCATTGAGGTCGAGCACATTCGGCAGAGTCACCAGGTCAGTGCCCAGCAGATTGAGGCCGGTAAACGAGTAGCGGAAATTCGCACGCGAAATGGTCAGGCACTCATCCGGCAGCAACTGGCCATTTCCCAGCAATCCGCATTGCTGGTAGTTGCCGCCCACGAGGAATTGCTGCAGGTAATTGACCAGTCCCGGCAACGTGCCACCAGTCAGCCCGCCCGGGTTGATCACGCCCATTGGCGTGACCGAGCCGGCTCCCAGCGTCGAACGCGACTGGATATCTGCCGACAGCATGTCGCTGGTGAACAGCAGCGATGACGCACGGTCGTTGGCGGCATCGTCCTGCGCCTGCAGATGCTGCTCGACCGCCTTGGCAATTGTTTCCGCATCTGCGCGTGTCGCCGCTGCGTCGTCCTGCGCCCAGGCATTGCCTGCACCCAGCAAGGCCAGCGCCAAAAGCGAGACCACCGGCACTCCCAGCGCGCCACTTGCCGGCATGCCGTCGCTGCGCCCTCGCGCCAGTTCCGACGCGACCACCAATACCCCGAGCGCGCGGCTCCATACCTTGCGGAAAATTCGATTCATCTGGGTCCACTCCCTCTGTCTTGCCTGATGGGCGACAAAGGGAAGTGGCAGACGCTGCGAAGCGAGTCGCCCTAAGAGCCCCCTGCCTGTCTGATCGACCGCGAAATACCTGGAAGGACTTCGCTGAGATCAGATAATCAGAGGTCGGAAATATCGGGAATCAGACGATTCTCAAATTCCGGGGCGCATTGGGTTATGTCGTCAGGGCGTTAAACCGTGATCGCGCGCGTACGCATAAAGCTGGACATTATTCTCGAGACCCAGCTTGTGCATGGCATCGTTCTTCTGACGGCTGATGGTCTTGACGCTGCGCGAGAGGCGCACTGCGATCTCGCTGACGGTCAGACCACCGACAAACAGCCGCACGACCTCCGCCTCGTGGGGGGAGATGCGCACCCGCGTCCCGTCGAGCCCACCGGCATGATCGAGTACGGTGCGCATTGCCCGGCAGAAGTGGATACGTCCGGCTGCAACCTTCTGGATTGCGGTCAGCAACTCGTTGCGCGCGGAGACCTTGTCCACCAGGCCGCGCACGCCGGCGTCGACCATGGCGCGCAGCATCGCCGGATTCTCGACCTCGGTCAGCACGATGATCGGAAGTGCCGGGAACTGGCGGCGCAGCGTCAGCAACAGCGGCAAACCGTCGCAGTCTCGCAATCGAGGGCCCCGCATCGAAAAATCGGTGACCAGAAGGTCTCCTGCGCGCGAGGTCTCGAGAAGCCCCAATAGCGCGGCGCCATTCGAGGCCTCGCCCGCAACCTGGAAAGCTTCGCCTGCTCGCTCTATCTCGGCGCGGACGCCCGCCAACGTGAATGGATGATCGTCCGCGATGAAGATACGCAATGGAGCTTCCATTGTCCCTCCCTGGATATGTCGGGCCGAATCCGTCTTCGATGGATAGACAAGCCCTCAGAATTATCTCGCTCCGCCCCGGAATGGGTAACGCTCAATGTGTCGTCAATCACACGTGATGCGCGAATGTGTACGGTATTTCTTGCAGGTGATGGAATGGTGAAGCTCGGGTCTGCGATTCTGCGTTGAATGCGCGCTAAATTCAGGCTGCCGCATAACGGGTCAGGCTGCCGCATAACGGGTCGCGCTACCGATCCAGCGCGAGACCACCCGGTCGGCCAGCGCCGGCTCTGTCGCCAACAGCACATCGCCGATCCTGTGGATGTCAGGCAGCAGATCGGCATCGCGTGCGAGGTCGGCGAGTCTGAATTCGGCCAAGCCCGTCTGCCGCGTGCCGAGCAGTTCACCGGGGCCTCGCAGGGCGAGGTCTTTTTCGGCGATGACGAAGCCGTCGCTCGTGCTTCGCATGGTGTCCAGGCGCTCACGCGCCATGCGTGACAAAGGCGACTGGTAGAGCAGCACGCAGCTCGACGCGGCGCTGCCCCGCCCCACGCGACCGCGCAGCTGATGCAGCTGCGCAAGGCCCAGGCGCTCGGCGTTCTCGATCACCATCAGCGAGGCGTTGGGCACGTCGACACCGACTTCGATCACGGTGGTTGCGACCAGCAGGTCGATATCGCCCTGCTTGAACGCGCGCATCGCGTCCTGCTTGGCGGTGGGCTTCATGCGCCCGTGCACGAGCGCGACGCGGACCTCGGGCAGCGCAGCCGACAATTGTTCGTACGTGGTCTGTGCGGCCTGCGCGACGACCTCGTCGGAATCGTCGATCAACGTACATACCCAGTACGCCTGACGCCCGTCGGCGCAGGCATGACGGATACGCTCGATCAGGGCGGGCCTACGCTCGCTGCTGAGCACGACCGTCTGCACCGGCGTGCGGCCGGGCGGCAGCTCGTCGATCGCCGAGACGTCGAGATCGGCATAGGCGGACATTGCCAGCGTGCGCGGAATCGGGGTCGCGGTCATCACCAGCTGGTGCGGCACTTGATCGCCGTCCGCGCCCTTGTCGCGCAACGCGAGGCGCTGGTGCACGCCGAAGCGGTGCTGCTCGTCGACGATCGCGAGTGCGAGGTCATGGAAGGCGACGCTCGCCTGCATCAATGCGTGCGTCCCGACCACCAGTGGCGTGGCGCCCGATGCGATATCCGCCAGCACCGCCGCACGTGCGCGTCCGGTCACCTTGCCCGCGAGCCACGCCACGCGCACGCCCAACGGCTCGAACCACGCGCGCAGGTTCTGCGCATGCTGTTCGGCCAGCAATTCGGTGGGCGCCATCAGCGCGGCCTGGCGCCCCCCATCGATCGCAGCTGCGGCAGCCAGCGCAGCGACGACGGTCTTGCCACTGCCGACATCGCCCTGCACAAGCCGCAGCATCGGCTTGCGCCGGGCGAGATCGACCAGCAGTTCGCGATGCACGCGTGACTGCGCACCGGTCAGCGCGAACGGAAGCGACGCCTGCAGTGCGGCGGCAAGCGACCCCGGACGCAGCGCTGGCGCACGATGCGCCTGCAGCGCGATCCGTTGCCGGCGCAGGCTGAGGTGGTGGGCAAGCATTTCCTCGAGCACCAGACGGCGCTGCGCGGGATGTCTGCCCGATGCCAGCAGCGCCATGTCCGCGTCGCTGGGCGGCCGATGCACATAGAGCAGCGCCTCGCGCAGCGTCGGCATGCCGAGCGCAGTCAGTGCATCGCGCGGCAACAGTTCGAGTGCGGCATCGCCGGGCAAACGGTCCAGCGCCTGACCGATCAGCCGGCGCAGCACCTGCGGGCCCACGCCGTCGACCGCGGGATAGACCGGATCGAGGCGATCGTCGAGCACCGTGATCGCCTCGTCGCCAAGCACGCGATAGCTCGGATGCACGATCTCCAGCCCCTGCTGCCCGGGGCGCGGTGTCCCGAAACAGCACAATCGCGTCCCGACGGCGAGCTGCGCGACCTGTGCAGCGCGGAAGTGGAAGAACCGCAGCACCAGCGTGCCGCCTGAACCATCAGCGATCGCGACGCGCAGCATCGGCCGGCGTCGGAAGCCTTTCTCGATCGCTTCAACCGTACCTTCGATCTGTGCCGGCACGCCGCCGCGCAGATGGCGGATCGGCGTGACGTGCGTGCGGTCCTCGTACTGGCGCGGCAGATGCAGCCACAGATCGCCGATCGTCGCGAGCCCGCGTGCGGTGAGCTTTTCCGCGACCTTCGGCCCGACGCCCGACAACGCGGACACCGGCCTCTGGCCCGCGTCGGCGAGCGACGGCGCTTGGGTGCCGGACCGGCTCATGCAGGACCGTGGGAACTCAGCCGAGCACCATCACCGCATCGACCTCGAAGCGCGCGCCCTTCGGCAGTGCCGGCACTTCGATGGTGGACCGCGCGGGATATGGCGCAGCGAAGTACTCCGCCATCACCGCATTGACCTGCGCGAACTCGCCCAGATCGGTGACATAGAGTCCAACGCGCACGATGTCGTCGAGACTGCCGCCAGCCGCAACGGCCACGGCCTTGAGGTTGTCGAACGCACGGCGCGCCTGCGCGGTGATGTCGCCGGCGACGATCTCGCCAGAGGCCGGATCGAGCGGAATCTGACCCGAGAAATAGACGGTGTCGCCGGCGCGGACGGCCTGCGAATACGGACCGATCGCGGCGGGCGCGTCGGACGTGGAAATGGGCGTGCGGGGCATCGTGGAACTCCGGCAACAGGACAACCCGCATTCTAGCGGGCGCACACCGCGCCGCGGTTCGGATTACATCCGCTGCACGCCATGCACAACCGGCAGACGGCGCGTCCGACGGATCACTTCGGCCAGATGTTTGCGGCCCTTGACCTCGATCGAGAAGCGGATCGCCGCGATCGTGCTGTCGCGCTCCAGGTATTCCACGCCGTCGATGTTGGAGTGCACGCGCGCAATCGCCGCGGCCACCTGCGCGAGTACGCCGGGATGGTTCTCGACCTCGATGCGCAAGGCAACGTTGTAGTCGCCGACGACATCCCGGTCCCAGTCGATCGCGACCCAGCGCTCGGGCGATTTGCGGAACTCGGCGACGTTCGGGCAATCCACGCGATGGACGACGATGCCGCGGCCCGTCGTGTGGTAACCCATGATGTCGTCGCCGGGAATCGGCATACAGCAGTTCGCGAATGTGATGACGCCGCGCTCGTCGCCGCGGATGCGGATCGTCTCGCCGGCGCGCGCGATCTGCTCGGTTGGCACGCCGCCGTCATGCTGCGCCAGCGCGAGCGCCACCTGCCCCGGCATCCAGTTGCCGAGCGCGATGTCGGCCATGAGTTCTTCGAGCCGCGGATATTTCGCTTCGACCAGATACGCGTCGAGGCGCTCCTGCGGCAGCCGGTCGAGCGAGGTGCCGAGCAGTTCCAGCGCGCGGTCGAGCATGCGATGGCCCAGCTGCACCGCGTCCTCGTGCTGCAAATGCTTGAGCTGGGCGCGGATCGCGGTACGCGCCTTGCCGGTGACGACGAATTCCAGCCACTGCGGGCGCGGCAGCGACGACTTCGCCGTGACGATCTCGATGCGCTGGCCGCTGGCCAGCATCGTGCGCAGCGGCACCAGCTTGCCGTCGACACGCGCGGCCACCGCCTGGTTGCCGATGTCGGTATGGACCGCGTACGCGAAATCCAGCGCGGTCGAATTGCGTGGCAGCGACATGATGTCGCCCTTCGGCGTAAACAGGTAGACCTCGTCCGGGAACAGATCGACCTTGACGTTCTCGAGGAATTCCAGCGACGAACCGGTCGCACGCTGCGATTCCAGCAGGCCGGCGATCCACGTATGCGCGCGCGACTGCGCGCTGTTCGGACCTTCGCCGCCGTGCTTGTAGGCCCAGTGCGCGGCGATGCCGCGCTCGGCGATCAGCTCCATTTCCTCGGTACGGATCTGCACTTCGATCGGCGCGCCGTAGGGGCCGAACAGCACCGTGTGCAGCGACTGGTAGCCGTTGGCCTTGGGGATCGCGATGAAATCGCGGAAGCGCCCATCCAGCGGCTTAAACACCGAATGCGCGATGCCCAGCGCGTGGTAGCAGTCCGCCGCATTGCCGACGATGATCCGGTAACCGAACACGTCCATGACCTGGGTGAAGGTTTTCCCCTCGCCCTGCATCTTGTTGTAGATGCTCCACGGCGATTTCACCCGACCCACGAGCCGGTACTGCAGTCCCGCGCTGGTCAACCTCTGCGCAAGCTGCGCCTCGATGCTCGCCAGCGCTTCGCGGCGCACCAGCGGCTGGTTGCGGATGCGCTTCTCGAGCACCGTGTGGCGGATCGGATACAGCGCGTGGAAACCGAGATCCTGCAGCTCGGCCTTGATCTTGTTCATGCCCAGGCGTTGGGCGATCGGCGCGTAGATGTCGAGCGTCTCGCGCGCGATACGCTCGCGCGACGGGCCTGGCTGTGCACCCAGCGTGCGCATGTTGTGCAGGCGATCGGCCAACTTGATCAGGATCACGCGCAGGTCGCGCGCCATCGCCAGCATCATTTTGCGGAAGCTTTCCGCATCGGCTTCCTGACGACTGCCGAAATTGAGCTTGTCGAGCTTGGTGACGCCTTCCACCAGTTCGGCAACGGTCTCGCCGAAAGCCGATGCCAGGGCTTCGCGCGTCAGCGGCGTGTCTTCGATGGTGTCGTGCAGGATCGCCGCGACCAGCGTTTCGATGTCGACCTTCTGCTCGGCCAGCACCACCGCCACCGCGACCGGATGGGTGATGTAGGGCTCGCCGGACTTGCGCATCTGGCTGGCATGCGCGGCCGCGCCGACCGACCAGGCGCGTCGCAACTGCACGCGCTGCTCTTCCGGCAGGTACTGCGCCGCCCGTTCGAGCACACGCATGTACTCGGGCACCACATCGTCCGTCGGGACGTCGGGCATCACGGGGGCGGTGGTGGTGGGTACGGCGGGCGTCATCCACGAAGCCTACGGGCACGGTCGGGGTTTTGGAACCACATTTGCGCGGTGCAGCGCCGCCGTGCCGGCGCCGCGTCCAAACGCAACGACCCCGCCGGAGCGGGGTCGTTGGTCACGCGGCAAGTCGCGCGCGCCAGGCGCGCGGCAGGCGGATCAAAGATCGTCGCCCTTGCCCATGTCTTCGTCGGCCACGACTTCGGCAGCGGCCCATTCCAGCGCCTCGCGCTCCTTGCGCTCGCGCTCGGACTTGTCGACCGCTTCGATGAACGGCTGATCGATGCGGCGCGCGGCGATTTCGCGCAGCGCCAGCACGGTCGGCTTGTCGTCGTTCTCGCTGTTGTCGAGCTGCGATTCGACGCCATTGGCGAGCTGGCGGGCGCGGCGTGCGGCCAGCATGACCAGCTCGAAGCGGTTGTCGACGACTTCCAGGCAATCTTCTACGGTGATGCGGGCCATACGGGCTCCCGGCGACCGGATCGGCCGCGCGAATTGACGAAAAAGGGTCGGGCATCTTAGCGCCGGGCCCATGCCGGCGCAAGCGCCGGCTATAGGAATCAATCAGTTAGCCTGCGTTCGAGGCCGCTACTGCCGCCTCTTCGCGCAGCAGGCGCGCGATCAACGCGGCGTGTCGCTCGGCCTGACGTTCGCGGCGCAGCCGGCTGGCGCGGAAGATCGCGCACATCTCGGCCACGGCGGTGTCGAAATCCTCGTTGACCACGACGAAGTCGAACTCGTCGTAGTGCGACATCTCTTCCTGCGCGGCCGCGAGCCGCTGGGCCATCACCGCTTCGCTGTCCTGGCCGCGCTTGCGCATGCGCTGGTCCAGCGCCTCACGCGACGGCGGCAGGATGAAGACGCTGACGGCTTCGGGCACCTTGTCGCGCACCTGGCGCGCGCCCTGCCAGTCGATCTCCAGCAGCACGTCCTTGCCGGCGGCGAGCTGGGGTTCCACCGACTGGCGCGCGGTGCCCTTCCAGTCGCCATGCACCTGGGCGTACTCGAAGAAATCTCCGGCCTCGATCATCTGCTGGAACACGTCCTTGCCGACGAAGTGATAGTGCTCGGCATGGCGCTCACCGGGACGCGCGAGGCGCGAGGTGAACGAGATCGACAGGGCGATGTCCGGATCGCGCGCCAGACAGGCGTTGACGATGCTGGATTTTCCGGCGCCCGATGGCGCGGCGACGATGAACAGCGTGCCGCGCATCGGCGGCGTGTTCGCGGCAGGGTGGGATTCGGGGGGCACGCCCGTCTCCAGCGCTCGAAAGGCCGCGCATCGTACCGCTTTACGCGGGCCCGCGCCGGAGGCCGGCCGGGCCGCGCAGGATCACTCGATGTTCTGCACCTGCTCGCGGATCTGGTCGATCAGCACTTTCAGTTCGATCGCCGCCTGCGAGCTGCGGCGGTCGACCGATTTGGAGCCCAGCGTATTGGCCTCGCGGTTGAATTCCTGCAGCAGGAAATCGAGGCGACGCCCCTGCGGCTCGCGCTGGGCCAGCACGCGGCGGATCTCGACGACGTGGCTGTCGAGGCGATCGAGCTCCTCGTCCACGTCGAGCTTCTGCAGCCACAGCACCAGCTCCTGCTCCATGCGGCCCGGCTCGACCGGGTGCGGCAGATCGTCGAGCCGTGCCTGCAGCTTGGCGCGTTGGGCCTCGCCGATCTGCGGCATCAGCACGCGCATCTCGGCAGCGATCGCGGCGATGCCGTCGACACGCTCCAGAATCGCGGCGACCAGCTTGCCGCCCTCGCGTTCGCGCGCGGCGATGAAGTCTTCGAGCACGGTGTCGAGCAGCGCCAGCACTTCGACCTGCAGCGCCGCCGGATCGACACCGCGCGACTGCAGCACGCCGGGGAACTGCAGCAGATCGGTCAGGCTGGCGCGCAACTCCGGGAATCCGCCGCGCAGATCCTGGGCCAGATTCTGCAACTGGCTGAGCAGCGCCTGGTTGAGCTGCAGCTCACCGCCGCCCTCGGCGCTGCGCAGACGCAGACCCAGATCGACCTTGCCGCGCGAGACCTTCGTCGCGATGCGCTCGCGCAGTGCGGGTTCTGCGCTGCGCATCTCTTCAGGCATGCGCGTGCCGAGTTCCAGGAAACGGTGGTTCACCGCGCGCAGTTCACAGGCCAGCGTGCCCCATTCGGTGCTGCGCTCGCCGGAGGCGAAGGCGGTCATGCTGCGGATCATCGGCACGTTCACTGCGGAAAACGGCGGACGAGTATGCCACCGCCCGTCGGGGCGGTTCTGGCGCCACTGCTAGAATCCACGCCCGCTTTCCCCCTGCAGGCTCCCCATGTCCGACTTCACCCGTCCCAGCGGCCGCGCTGCCGATCAGCTGCGCGCCGTGCGCTTCGAGCGCGGCTTCACGCGCCATGCCGAGGGCTCGGTGTTGGTGAGTTTCGGGGACACCCGCGTGCTGTGCACGGCCAGCGTGGAGAACCGCGTGCCGGGCTTCCTGCGCGGCAAGGGCGAGGGCTGGGTGACGGCCGAATACGGCATGCTGCCGCGCGCCACCAATACCCGGAATGATCGCGAAGCCTCGCGCGGCAAGCAGGGCGGCCGCACGCTGGAAATCCAGCGCCTGATCGGCCGCAGCCTGCGCGCCTGCGTGGACCGCAAGGCGCTCGGCGAACGCACGATCACGCTCGACTGCGACGTGCTGCAGGCCGACGGCGGTACGCGCACTGCCGCGATCACCGGCGCCTACATCGCGCTGGTCGATGCGATCGGCGTGCTGCGCGGCCGTCGCGAGATCACCCGCGATCCGGTGCACGGCGCGATCTCGGCTGTCTCGGTCGGCATCTATCGCGGCGTGCCGGTGCTCGATCTCGACTACGCCGAAGACAGCGACTGCGACACCGACATGAATGTCGTGATGAACGATGGTGGCGGCTTCATCGAAGTCCAGGGCACCGCCGAAGGCCACGCATTCCGCCGCACCGAGATGGACGCGATGATGCAGCTGGCCGAAGCCGGCGTGGCCCAGCTCGTCGCCCTGCAGCGCGAAGCGCTCGCAGGATGAAGCGGCGCATCGCGTTGACCACGCTGCTGGTGGCGGATTACGACGCAGCCATCGAGTGGTACACGCGTGCGCTGGGTTTCCGGGTGTTCGAGGATCGCCCGCTCGGCGACGGCAAGCGCTGGGTGCAGATCGGCCCCGGCGGCGCAGACGATGCGTCGCTGCTGCTGGCCCAGCCCGCCAACGAGGCGCAGCGTGCGCGCATCGGCGACCAGACCGGCGGCCGTGTCGACCATTTTCTCTACACCGATGATTTCGAACGCGACCACGCCGGAATGACCGCGGCCGGCGTGACATTTCTCGAGACGCCGCGCGTTGAGCCCTACGGCACCGTCGCGGTGCTCGTCGATCTCTACGGCACCAAGTGGGACCTGCTGGAGCCTGCCGCATGAAGACACTCGTCCTGGCCAGCGGCAACGCCGGCAAGCTCCTCGAACTGCGCGCGATGCTGGCCGATCTGCCGCTGACGATCGTGCCGCAGCGCGAGCTCGGCGTGGACGACGTGCCCGAAACCGGCACCACCTTCGTCGAGAACGCATTGATCAAGGCGCGGCATGCCTCGAAGGTCACCGGCCTGCCGGCGCTGGCCGACGACTCGGGACTGATCGTCGATGCACTCGACGGCGCGCCCGGCCTTTACAGCGCGCGCTACGCCGGCAGCCCGACCGACGATGCCGCCAACAACACCAAGCTGCTGCAGGCACTCGATGGACTGCCCGAGTCGCGACGCAGCGCGCGCTTCTATGCGGTGATCGTGCTGCTGCGCCATGCCGACGACCCGCAGCCGCTGATCGCAGAAGGCAGCTGGGGAGGCCGCATTCTCGACGCGCCGCGCGGCCACAACGGCTTCGGCTACAACCCGGTGTTCCTCGATCCGGCGCACGGCCTGACCGCGGCCGAAATGCCGCCGGCGCAGAAGAACCGCATCAGTCATCGTGCACTGGCGCTGCAGGCGCTGCGCGACCGGCTGGCGTTGTCCGGCCTGCTCGCCTGACCGACCGCGGCACGCGCTCTTGCGCATGCCGCCCGCCGCCCTGACGTTCTGCAGATGCTCATTCCGCCCCCCCTGTCGCTGTACGTGCACCTGCCCTGGTGCGTGCGCAAATGCCCGTACTGCGATTTCAATTCGCACGAGTTCAGGGGCGGCACGCCGCCGTTCGACGCCTATGTCGACGCCCTGCTCGCCGACCTCGACCAGGATCTGCCGCTGGTCTGGGGCCGCACCGTGCACAGCGTGTTCTTCGGCGGCGGCACGCCCAGTCTGTTTCCGGCCGATGCGATCGAACGCATCCTGCAGGGCGCATCCTCGCGGCTGCGTTTCGCGCCCGAGGCCGAGATCACGCTGGAGACCAATCCCGGCACGGCCGAACACGGCCGTTTCGAGGACTACCGCCGCGCCGGCGTGAACCGGATCAGCTTCGGCATCCAGACCTTCGACGACGCCACGCTGAAGACGCTTGGTCGCATCCACGACAGCGCACAGGCAGTGGCCGCGATCCATCTGGCCCGCGATGCCGGCTTCGACAATTTCAACCTCGATCTGATGTACGCCCTGCCCGACCAGACGCTGGCGATGGCGGAGGACGACGTGATGCGCGCGATCGATCTCGCGCCGACGCACATCTCGCATTACCAGCTCACGCTGGAACCCAACACCGTGTTCGCCGCGCGTCCGCCGGCCGGCATTCCCGACGACGATCTCGCCTGGGACATGCAGGAACGCTGCCAGGCGCTGCTGGCCGAAGCCGGCTATGCGCAGTACGAAGTGTCCGCGTACGCGCGCGCCGGACGGCAGTGCGCGCACAACCTCAACTACTGGCGCTTCGGCGACTACCTCGGCATCGGCGCCGGCGCGCACGGCAAGCTCACGCTGGGCAGCGAGCAGACGATCCTGCGGCGCTGGAAATCCAAGCACCCCGTCGCGTGGCTGGCCGGCGCCGGCACGCAGGCCGGCATCGGCGGGGACGAGCGCATCGAGCCGGCACGTCGTCCGTTCGAATACATGCTCAACGCGCTGCGGCTGGTCGACGGCTTCACCCTGTCCGGCTTCGAAGCCACGACCGGCCTGTCCCCCTCGACCATCGACGCCCCACTGGCCGTTGCCGTCGAAAAGGGCTGGCTGCAGCGCGACGCCGACCGAGTCGTGCCGACCGAATCCGGCCGACGTTTCACCAACGACGTGGTCGCGCTGTTCCTCGAAGACTGAGGCCCGCGCGCAGGCGCCTGCCGCAACGCAGCAGGCATGTGGCCGCTGCCAGCCGGACACCCCGTTATTGCGAACCGGACACCCCGCCCGCGCGCGTGCCGCTGCTTGGGTACGCAGACCAGTGGTGACGGCAGCGCGCGCATGTTAAAGAATGTGATCGATGCCCAGCCCGGCAACCGGAATGCCCGCGACCGCACACTACCCACCACCGCCCCGTTCGCTTGCCGCGGCCGGCCTGCCCCCGCGCGTGCGCCGCACGCTCGAGCGTGCACTGTCGTTCGTGTCCACCGAGCTCGATGGCGGCCTGTCCAGTCTGGTCTCCGAGTTCGAACAGGAGCTGTTCCGGCTCGCCGACCATGCGCGCAATCCCGGCCTGGAGTCGGGCTACATGGCCACGCTGCGCGCGTTCCGCGCCAATCGCGCCGACCTCGTGCCGCGATTCCTGCTCGCGCTGGAAGGGTCGATCGCCGCCATCCGCACGCCGGCGCCCCCGCCGCCGCCCACACCGCTGGACACGGCCTCGTTCGGTCCGCTGAGCCTGGTCGAAGACACGGTCATGGACGAAGGCACCGTGCTGCGCGAGATCGCCAGCCGACAGGAGGGCCGCGCCAACTTGTCGCTGCATCTGCTGGGCCAGCGCTTCGGCGTGCTCGCCGCTTCACCCGCGTTCGATGCCGAGCGCCTGCCGCTGGGTCCGCAGTGCCTGTGCCGGGCGATCGCTTCGGCCGCCCGCACACTCGAGATCGAGCACGACGCGCGGCTGCTGCTGTACCGCATCTTCGACCGGGTGGTGATGCCCGGTTACGCCCGTATTCTCGAGCGGCTCGACGCGCAGCTCGCCGACGACGGCATCCTGCCCTCGCTGACGTTCGTGCCGATGCGCGCGCGGGCCGAGGCCATCGAACCCAAGGAAGCTTCCCGCGTGGCAAGGACTGCCGACACCGTTGAAACGCCGCGTCCACAACTCGACGACGCCCAGCGTCCGTACACCGGCTGGGGCGAGCCCGAGACCGCCCATGACGAGGCGGATGACGCGCAGTCACACGAAGCGGCCTACGCGCGCCTGCAGGCATTGATGTCCGGACGTCGCGAGCTGCTGCGCAAGTTCCAGCCGCGCACCGATTCCCCGTTGCCGCGACGCCAGCTGGCGACCAGCGAAGTCTCCGATGCGTTGCGGCAACTCCAGCAGCAGCCACAGGGCGGCGGGCGCAGCCTGGTCGAGATCAAGCGTTCACTGCTGGCGCAGGCACGCCAGCGCAGCGGCGAAGGCGCGAGTCTGGCGCCGCAGGACGAGGACGCATTCGAACTGCTCGGCATGTTGTACGGGCACATCGAACAGGAAATCCGCAGCGAAGCGCCGGCCGCGCCGCTGGTGCGCGAACTGCAGATCCCGATGCTGCGCGCGGCGCTGCAGGACCATTCCTTCTTCACCCGCCAGCGCCACCCGGCGCGGCAGCTGCTCAATACCGTCGCCGAAAGCGCCGCCAACTGGCACGACGACACCGCGTTCGATCCCCGCGTCCAGGCCGCGCTGCGGGCCGCAGTCGCGTTCGTGGTCGGCAACTACGAGGGCGACGTGGCCGTGTTCGCCGAAGGCAACGCGCGCGTACAGGCACAGCTGCAGACGCAGGCGCGCACCGCCGAACTGCAGGAACGTCGTCATATCGAGGCCGCGCGCGGTCGCGAAAAACTGGCCGCCGCGCGCGCACGTGCTGACGAACTGATGCAGGGCATCGTCGGCGACCGTCGCCTGCCGCGTTTCTCACGTGCGCTGCTCGACCAGGCCTGGGCCGACGTGCTGACGCTGACCCTGCTGCGTCATGGCGAATCCTCGAGCGAGGCCGAGCACCAGCTGGGGATGACCCGCCGCATCGTCGAAGCCTCGCTCGACACCGAGCCGTGCGTCGACGACGCACTGCAGGCCGATGTCGAATCGGCGCTCGGCCAGGTCGGCTATCACGGCGAAGAAGCGACCGTGATCGCCCAGCGCCTGACCAGCCATCGCAGCGATGAAGACGATGCCGCCTCGCGCACGGAGCTGGCGATGAAGCTCAAGGCGCGCGCGCGCCTGGGCGAGGAAGCCGGCACCGCGCGCCGCGAAAAGCCGCCGGTGCGTACGTCTGAGGAGCAGGCGCAATACGACCACCTGCGCACGCTGCCGTTCGGCACCTGGATCGAATTCACCACCAACCAGCAGGGCGACATGGTGCGCCGGCGCATGTCCTGGTACAGCCCGATCACCGACCACGTGCTGTTCGTCAACCAGCGCGGCCAGCGCACCGGTGAACAGTCGATGGACGCCGTCGCGCGGCTGATGGCAACGGGCAATGCCCGCGTCGTGACCGCCGACCGCGGCCACCTCGTCGACCGCGCCTGGCAGGCCGCGATGGGCGCCTTGCGCAGCTTCGCCGGCCGCGGCGAAAACCGGACTTCGGAGGCGACGGCATGATGCAGGAGTTCCGCCGCGCGAAGCGTCGCAAGGCGCCGGACGTCATCCTGGTCACCGACGCGATGACCGCCCGCGTCATCGGCCGCGTCGGCAACCTGTCCGAGACCGGCATGCTGCTGATCGCCAGCGAACTCTTCGTCGAGGACGCGCTGTATCAGCTCTCCTTCACCCTGCCCGATGCGCCGGACGCGCCAGTCGAGATCGGCGCGCATCTGTTGTGGCTTGACGATGCCACCTTGGCTGGCGCGAGCTGGGCGGGCTTCCGCTTCATCGCGACGACGCCGTCGCTGGCGCATCGGTTGCAGGGGTGGGTCAATGCGCCGGGGAGTCATTACGCCTGACGTTTGGCGTCTGCTTTTGATCGTCGAGACGTCGCACGGAGACTTGCAGACCCGGAGGGCGCCGCACAGGACGTGCGGCGTTTTCCGACCGAGGCAGGATGCCGAGTCGGAAAATCCCTGCGCACTACGAGCCGCGGGCTTCGGACGTGTCGGGGAGACGCTTTTCTTTGGTTCCGTTTCTTTGACTCGCATCTTCGATGCTCGCCCCTTCGGGGCCGGCTGCGCCGTTCGCGCTACGCGCGTGGGCGTCAACCAAAAGAAATGAACTCGGCCGCGTCAGCGGACGAAAGCGGTTGATCCTGCTCCCGCGCTGAGGCGGGTTGCTCTGCAATCAAAAAGCGAACATCAAAGTCCAACGCTTCCACTCACCTTGCGGCGAGCGGGTTCATTTCTTTTGCAGGCCCCACGCACGCAGTGCGAACGGCGCAGCCGGCCCCGAAGGGGCGAGCATCGAAGATGCGAGTCAAAGAAACGGAACCAAAGAAAAGGGCCAGCCCCGACGAAGCAAATCCGGCGTGTCATTTGTTCCGGGATTTTTCGACTCGCCATCCTGGCTCGGTCGAAAAACGTCGCACATCCATGTGCGACGCCCTACGGGTCTGCAGCCAGCGGGACGACGTCACGACCTCGCCAACAGCAAGAGCAAGAGCGTAGGTAGAGGAACCGCGCAGCACCTGCCCAATCGCCTGCAAAACGCAGGAAAGAAGTGCACAGAACAACACCCCTCCGTCGATACGGCAGAATAGACCGATCCACTCGCCGCCCCGGGATCAAGATGTCCACGTCTGCTTCGTCCGCCGCCAGCCTCTACGCCGATCACCTCGCAACGCTGCAGGCGCGCACCGCGACCGCGCTCGAACGCGCAGGTCTGGACCATCTCGTCATTCCCAGCGGCACGCTGCATTACCAGATGTTCGACGACCGCGACTATCCGTATGCGGTCAATCCGCAGTTCAAGGCCTGGCTGCCGCTGACCCGCAATCCGGGCAGCTGGCTGGTCATCACGCCCGGTGCGCGGCCGAAACTGGTGTACCTGCAGCCGCGCGACTACTGGCATGTCGTGCCGGAGGCGCCGTCGGGCTATTGGGTCGAGCACTTCGACATCGTCGTGATCCGCAAACCCGAAGACGCGCAGCAGCATCTGCCGAAGAACGCGGCGCGGTGCGCAATCCTCGGCGAGCCGCAAAGTGCGCTGGGGCACTACGGCGCTTACAAGCCGAACAATCCGCAGGCTGTCATTGATCATCTCGACTACCACCGGGCGTTCAAGACGCCTTACGAACTGTCGATGCTGCGCGAAGCCTCGCGCCGTGGCGTGCGTGCACACGCGGCGGCCGAGCGTGCGTTCCGCGCCGGCGCCAGCGAGTTCGGCATCCATCTGGCGTATTGCCAGGCCGCCGGCCAGGACGCGAATGAACTGCCCTACGGCAACATCGTCGCGCTCAACGAGCACGCCGCGGTGCTGCATTACACCGAGCTCGGACGTCTGCCGCCCGATCCGGTGCGCAGCTTCCTCATCGATGCTGGCGCGAGTCACGCCGGCTACGCTGCCGACATCACCCGCACCTACGCCACCGATACCGGTAGCGAGTTCCAGGCGATGATCGACGCGGTCGACACCGCGCAGCAGGCGATGGTCGCGCAGGTGCGCAGCGGCACGGATTACAAGCAGATGCATCTCGACGCGCACCTCGCCCTCGCCGGCGTGTTGCGCGACTTCGGACTGATCAAGGTGTCGCCGGAAGCCGCGCTGGCCACCGGCGTCAGCGCCGCGTTCTTCCCGCACGGCCTCGGGCACGGCATCGGCCTGCAGGTGCACGACGTGGCCGGCTTCGCCGCGTCGGAGACCGGCGGCGTCATCGCCAAGCCCGATGGGCACCCGTTCCTGCGCCTGACCCGCGTGCTGGCGCCGGGCATGGTCGTGACGATCGAACCGGGTGTCTACATCGTCGACATGCTGCTCGAAGACCTGAAGGCGGCCGGTCACGGCGACAGCATCGACTGGGATCGCATCGAAGCCTTCCGCCCCTATGGCGGCATCCGCATCGAGGACGATGTGGTCTGCACCGACGACGCGCCCGAGAATCTCACGCGCGATGCGTGGGCGGCAGAGAACGCGGCCGCCTGATCACGACCGGCGCGTCAAAGCGCCCACTGACACCTGAAAGCGCAGCGCGCGCCATACGCGCTGCGGACAGGACACGCGCGCTACCTGCGCGCCATGAAGTCCTCGATCTCATCGGCCGTGCGCGCCAGGCCCGTCGTCAGCACCTCGTGGCCGGTCTTCGTGACCAGCACATCGTCCTCGGTGCGAATGCCGATGCCGCGCCATTTCGCGTCGACGGTGGTGTCATCGGTGGAGACATAGAGCCCGGGCTCGATGGTGAACACCATGCCCGGCTCGAGCAGACGCGATTCCCCTTCGATGCGGTAGTCGCCGACGTCGTGCACGTCGAGGCCGATCCAGTGCCCGGTCTTGTGGCGATAGAAGCGCTTGTACGTGCCGTCGGCGATGTGTTTCGCCAGCTTGCCTTTCAGCAGGCCCAGCCGCAGCAGACCCTCGGTCAATGCTTCGACCGCCGCGTTGTGGCCTGCCTCGTACGCCACGCCCGGACGCGCCTGCGCCAGTGCGGCCTGCTGCGCGGATTCGACGACTTCATGCAGGGCACGCTGCGCCGGCGTGAAGCGGCCGTTGACCGGAAACGTCCGGGTGATGTCGGCGGCATAGCCGCGGTACTCGGCGCCGGCATCGATCAAGACCAGATCGCCGTCGCGCGCCTGCGCATTGTTGGCGCGATAATGCAGCACGCAGGCATTGGCGCCTGCGCCGACGATACTTTCGTAGGCGGGACTCGCGTCGTGTCGGCGGAACGCGTATTCGAGTTCGGCCTGCAGCGCGTATTCGTGGATGCCCGGGCGCGCCGCGCGCATCGCCGCGGCATGCGCCTCGACGCTGATCTTCGCCGCGCGCCGCATCAACTTGAGCTCGCCGGCATCCTTGAACAGTCGCATCTCGTCGAGCAGATGGCCGAGCTCCAGGAATTCATGCGGCGGCTGCGCCCCGACCCGCACCTGCGCGCGCACGCGGTTCAGCCAGCCGATCAGCTGCAGGTCGAATTCGGTATCGCGACCGAAGTGGTAATAGACGCGCGTGCGGCCTTCGAGCAGGCCGGGCAGGATCTCGTCGAGATCGTCGATCGGATACGCATCGTCCATGCCAAGCGCCTCGACCGCGCCTTCCGGACCCACCCGTGGACCGTCCCAGCCTTCGCGCTCCAGGTCGCGTTCTCGGCAGAACATCAGCGCTTCGCCATGCTTGCGGCCCGGCACCAGCACCAGCACCGCGTCGGGTTCGGCGAAGCCGGTGAGATACCAGAGGTCGGAATCCTGCCGGTAGGCGTGATGCGTATCGCGGCTGCGCACCCGCTCGGGCGCGCTGGCCAGCACCAGGATCGCGTTATCGCCCACCAGCCGCATCAGCTGGCGCCGACGCTTCTCGTAGGTAGCCGCGATGATACCGGTCACGCTCGCCATGTCAGTTCAACCGGTTGCGGTGACGCGGCCCCAATGCGGCGTCGCCGTGCAGCAACAGCGCCGCCACACGCACGAATTCCTCGATCTCGGTCAGCGCGTCTTCTTCGACCGCATCGTCCTCGTCGTCGGGATCGGGCTGTGCCGCAGCCAGACGCGCCAGGTCGGCCAGCGCCTCGTTGCCTTCTTCCGACAGCGACGAACGTTCGCCCGCAGCGAGGCCGAAGCCGCCGAGAAATCCACGACACCAGTCGAACAACGCGGCGCTGCGCACCGACAACGGTTCGCCGTCTTCGGGCATCAGCAGTGCAAATGCGAAATCACGATCTTCCAGCTGGTTCGCGGTGGCCATGCGCATCCGGTCGAGCGCGCTGCCGGCCGCAGGTGCGGGCAGCGCGGCGTCGGCCAGCACCGGCGCCAACCAGGCGGCCACATCGTCGCCACCGCCGGCCAGCCAGCCGCTGAGACCCCCATGCAGTTCGCTGCCAGGCATCGCCAGTTGCAGGTGGCGGATCTCGGCGTCGACTTCGGCAAGGCTGGGCAGGGTTTCGGACACGGCTGGCACTCTCGGACAGGGGATGGCCATTCTACCAAGGGCCATCCTGTGACCGGGCGCACGCTTGTTGCTGGACCGCCGGCATGCCTACACTCGCGTTCGCCGATCCCGGCACGGAGCGCCGCCGCGTGATCGAACCCAGTCAGCTGCACGTGCCAGGCGCCGCGGTGCTGATCGCGTTGCTGGTGCTGCTGGTGGTCATCGTGGTGCGCCGGCGCAGCAGTGAGCATGCGTACGTCGCCGAGATCAACGAACGCCGCGACCGGCTCAAGCTCGCACTCTGGGCGACCGGCGAACGTTACTGGGACTACGACGTCGCCAGCGGCCAACTGCGGCGTCTGGTCGAAGACGAGCCCAATGGCGATGGCCGTCTGGTCGAAGACAGCCTGCCGGTCGATGCGCTCGTGCATCCCGACGACATGACGCTCGCGCGCGACACCCTGCGGCGTTATCTCGATGGCGAATGCGGCCGCTACCAGGCGCAGGTGCGCGTCGCGAATGGGGCGGGCGGGTGG
>NZ_CEEDOV010000004.1:0-149859 GCF_979256585.1 Luteimonas sp. AC640a
AACTCGCTGCGCTCAGACATGGGCTGCTCTTCGACCCCGCCGCCCTGCGATGCTCGGCTCGCTTTACGGCTCGATTCGAGTCAAAAGCCAAGGCAAGAAGCGAAAGCTAAAGCCGAAACCAGATCAGAATCAAAATGGATGGCCGCTTTACCAGACATGCGTCTGTTGAGAGCCGCGGGCATGACGGTAGAAAAATCCCGGAAGATCGCGAATCCGCTTGAGCGGCTAAGCCCGCGAAAAATCAAATGCGATCACGTCGGCGATCCGCCCTGTCCCCATCATCGCCATCATCAGCCGATCGACTCCCAACGCCACACCCGCGCAATCCGGAAAGCCTGCATCCAGCGCGCCAAGCAGGGCCTCGTCGATCACCGGCAATGTATCGCCGCGCGACCCACGCACCGCATGATCCCGTTCGAAACGTGCGCGTTGTTCCGCGCCGTCCGCGAGCTCGTGATAGCCGTTCGCGAGTTCCAGCGCGCCGAGGTACAGCTCGAAACGCTCGGCCACCTGCACGCCGTCGCGTTCGGCGATGCGCGCGAGCATGCATTGCGAGGCCGGGTAATCGTGGACCACAAGGATCCGGTCGGCCGGATTCGCGGGCTGGATGCGATGCGTCATCAGCAGGTCCAGCCAGTCGTCGCGGGTCAGACCGTCGGCGGCAATCTGCACATCGCCGAGTGCCGCCTGCAGCTCGGTGTCCGACACCGTCATCGGATCGAGTCCGAGCGTGTTGCGATACAGATCGCGATAGGTGGTCTGCACCACCACGGCGCGCCGGTCGACAAGGTCCAGTGCGCCCTGCACCAGCGCGACGGTTTCATCGGCCAACTGGCGCTGGTCCCAGCCGACGCGATACCACTCGAGCATCGTGAACTCGGGATTGTGGCGACCACCGGCTTCGCCATCGCGGAACACGCGGCCGAGCTCGTAGCAGTCGCCGAAGCCGGCGGCGAGCAGGCGTTTGAGCGGAAACTCTGGGGACGTGCGCAGCCAGCGCGTGCACGGGCCTGCCGACACGTGACCGCCGAACTCGGTGCGGAAACTGGCGACGTTCGGGTCGGTATTGCCGGCCTGCGACAGTATCGGCGTCTCGACTTCCGGCACGCCGCGCTCGGCGAAGAACGCGCGCAGCGCTGCGTTGAGGCGCGCGCGCAGGCGCAGGGTGTCGAAGCTTGCCGACGGCCGCATCGACGCGCTCACGCCTGCGACTCGAGAAACGCGAGCAGCGCGGCTTCGTCCCAGATCTCGATCCCGAGTTCCTGCGCCTTCGTCAGCTTCGAGCCGGCCGCTTCACCGGCGACGACCAGCGAGGTCTTCTTCGACACGCTGCCGGCGATCTTCGCGCCCAGCGCTTCGAGTTGTTCGCCCGCTTCATCGCGGGTCATCGCCTCCAGACTGCCGGTCAGCACGACGGTCTTGCCGTCGAGCGGGCCACTCGTTTTCGCTGCCTTCACTGGCGCTGCATCGAGCAGGCGCCGCATCGCGGCGTCACTCGCGCGCAGTGCGGCCAGTGCATCCGCATCGGCCAGGAACGCCGACAGGTTGTCCGCGCCTGCCGAAGACAGGCCGGCGCCGGTCCAGCCGCTCGCGTTCGCACGCAGCAGTGCATCGAGCGTGCCGTAGGTGTCTGCGAGACGCTCGGCGCTCTTGCCGCCGAGCTTGTCGACCGGCAGCGTCGACAGCAGGTGCGCCAGACCGAGACGTTCGCGCAGCGCGGCCGACGGCGCGGATTCGTCGCTGAAGGTGATGCCCGCCGCGATCAGCGCGTCGACGACCTCGACATTGCCGGGCTGTTCGAAGAACGTTGCAATGGAACGCGCGACCTCGCCGCCGATATCGGGCAGCGCCTGCAGCAGCACGGCTGGCGTCGTGCGCACGAAGTCGAGCGTGCCCAGCCACTGCGCGAGCGACTTGGCCGTCGTCTCGCCCAGATGCGGAATGCCGAGCGCGAACAGGAAGCGCGGCAGCGTAGTGCTGCGGCTGGCATCGATGCCGGCCACGAGGTTTTCCGCCCACTTCGTCGCGAGCTTGCTGCCGGTCTCGACCGTCAGATGCGCGCGCAGGAACGCGGCGTCCTTCCACACCGGCGACTCCTGTGCCAGCACCGCTTCGCCCTCGCCATCGAGCGCGAGTGCGCCCTTGCTGTCGGCGATCGTCTGCGCGAAGTCCGCCGCGGTCGCGGCATCGAGCGCGGTCTTCATCCGCACCAGATCCTCAACCTTCAGCAAGAACAGATCGGCCGGCGAATGCACGAAACCGAACTCGACCAGCGCCTCGGCCTGCTTGTCGCCGAGGCCTTCGATGTCCATCGCGCGTCGCGACGCGAAGTGACGCACGGCTTCCTTGCGCTGCGCCGAGCACGTCAGGCCACCGGTACAGCGCCAGGCCGACGCGCCTTCCTCGCGCACGAGCTCTGAACCGCAGACCGGGCATGTGGCCGGCATCGTCCATTCGACCGTGCTCGCGGGACGCTGCGCTTCGATCACGCGCACGATCTCGGGAATCACATCGCCGGCGCGGCGCACGATCACGGTGTCGCCCTCGCGTACGTCGAGCCGGCGGATCTGGTCTTCGTTGTGGAGCGTCGCGTTGGTGACGGTGACACCGGCGACCTGCACCGGCTCCAGGCGCGCGACCGGGGTGATCGCACCGGTGCGGCCAACCTGCACTTCGATCGCACGCAGCACGGTCGACTGTTCCTGCGCGGGAAATTTGTGTGCCAGCGCCCAGCGCGGCGCGCGCGAGACGAAACCCATCGTCGCCTGCTGGTCGTAGTCGTCGAGCTTGTAGACCACGCCGTCGATGTCGTAGGGCAGCGTGTCGCGTGCTTCGCCGATGCGACGGAAGTAGGCGATCAGGCCGTCGAAACCGGTCGCGGTGTCGGCTTCGGGCGCGACGGGAAAGCCGAAGTCACGCAGCAGCGCGAGGGTTTCGGAATGCGTTTCCGGCAATTCGAGTCCGCGTACCTCGCCGGTCGAATACGCGAAGAACGCCAGCGGGCGTCGGCGCGTGACCGCAGGATCGAGCTGGCGCAGCGACCCGGCCGCGCCGTTGCGCGGGTTGGCCAACAGCTTTTCGTTGCTGTCGAGCGCCTTCGCATTCCAGGCTTCAAAGGCCTTGCGCGGCATGTAGATCTCGCCGCGCACTTCCAGCACGGCCGGCGGCGGCGCGCCGGTCTCGCGCAGCTTCAGGGGCACCGCGCGCACCTGACGCAGGTTCGCGGTGACGTTCTCGCCAGTGCTGCCGTCGCCGCGCGTAGCGCCCTGCACGAACACGCCGTCCTCGTAGCGCAGGCTGATCGCCAGGCCATCCAGCTTGGGCTCGACCGAGAACACCGGCGCTTCGATGTCGAGCTTCTGTTCGATGCGGCGTTCGAAATCGGCAACTTCGGCATAGCGTGCGCGGTCGTCGGCATCGTCCTCGACACCGGCGGTCTCGAATGCGTTGGCGAGCGACAACATCGGGATCGCGTGGGTGACTTCGGGGAAACCGCCGTCCGGTCGCGCGCCCACGGTGCGCGTCGGCGAGTCGTCGCTGGCGAGTTCGGGATGCGCGGTTTCCAGCGCTTCGAGTTCGCGCAGTGACGCGTCGTAATCGGCATCCGGGATCGACGGATCGTCGAGCACGTAGTAGCGATGATTGGCGTCTTCGATCAGCGCGCGCAGCTCGGCAACGCGCCCGGCGGGAGATGGCTTTGGCATGTGGGAATTGTAGGACGGTGGCGTTCCCGCGGGCGTCTGCCCTCACCCCAACCCCTCTCCCTTTGGGGTGAGGAGACATTTTTGCGAGCCAGTGGCTCGCATGTCTTCGAACGCTCTCGCAGCAACGCGAGGGCTGGGGCGCGGAGCGGGAGTTGAGGTGAGGGCCGCGCGATAGGCCTGCAATCGCGCGCCCAGCGTACCGGCGTGCAGTTCGAACAGGTGGTTGTCGAAATCGTGGAAATACAACGACTCGTCCTCGCCTTCGATGCGGGGCCGTGGCGGGCGGATGTCCACGCCCAGCGCGTCCAGCCGCGCGCGATAGATCGGCAGGTCGCCGGCTGAGACCGAGAATGCGACATGGCGGTACGAGCGTTGTGGCAATGGCTCGCCTTCCATCAGTGCGATCCACACGCCACCGAGCTCGAAGAACTTCTCGCGCGACAGCGAATGCGGGCGGTCGACGCTGTCGTACACCTCCCGCGCGCCCAGCCCCTCGACCAGCAGGCGTGCCGTGCGGTCGAGGTCGTGGACGACAAAGGTCAGATGGCTGATGCCGGAAATCGACACCGCGCCCGACTCACCAGCGCGGGCTGCGTGTCACCGCGGGGACATCGTGTTCGCGGTCCCAACTGCGCAGCTCGTCGCGCAAGCCGGCGATGCGCTGGCGGCCGAGGGCGTTGCGCTGTTCGTCGAGCAGCACGCCGTCGAGCAGCTCGGCCATGCGTTCGGCGGTCGGCAGCATCGCGTCCCACGCATCGAGTGCGCGGACCGGCGCCGGCAGGGTCAGAAAGAACGCGATCGCCGGGGTTTCGAGGCCCTGGATTTCGCTCATGTCGAAGCTGCCGGGGCTGCGGATGTTGGCGACGCTGAAGATCGGGCCGCGCTCGGGATGGCCATCGACCAGGCGATGGAAGACGTTCATGTGGCCGTAGGTCAGGCCCGTCTTCTCGGCGGCGACCACGATGTCCGGGCCACGCAGCACGTTGCCGGCGCGCGCGGCGATGTAGAGCGTCACGATCTTGTCGAAATCGTCGCTGGTGCGTTTGCCCAGTTCGCTGTTGGGCGAGACGGCGCCGACGGTCTGATCGAGCAGGTCCATCTCCGCCTGCACGGCATCGGTGTCGCCTTCTGCACGCGGCACGCCGGCTTCACCGAGATCCTGTTCCAGCTGCGCGCCGAGCGTGGGCTCCAGGCGCTGCTCGCGATCGTCGGTGCTGGCGACGCGGCGACCCTGCCCGCTGCGCGGGCGGGTGCCGAAATACCACATGGCGCCCATCAGCAGCAGGCCTGCGACCAGGATTCCGATACGCATCATCCAGTCGTCGGTCATTCGCGGTGTTCTCCTTCGGGGTCGTTCATTATGCGCAGGCGCCGGGCCTGTCGGGCATGAGGACCGCCGCCGGCCAGGCCGTGCGACAGTCGCGTCACATGATGACAGTCTCTAGGCGGCGCCGGCCAGTCGCGCCGCTTCGGCCAGATCCACCGAAACCAGTCGGCTCACGCCCGGCTCGCGCATGGTCACGCCGCTGAGCTGGGACGCCGCTTCCATCGTCGCCTTGTTGTGGCTGACGAACAGGAACTGCACCTGCTCGCTCATCTCGCGGACCATCGCGGTGAAGCGGCCGACATTGGCCTCGTCCAGCGGCGCGTCCACCTCGTCGAGCAGACAGAACGGCGCCGGATTGAGCTGGAAGATCGAGAACACCAGCGCGACCGCGGTCATCGCCTTCTCGCCGCCGGACAGCAGCGAGATGTTGGACACGCGCTTGCCGGGCGGGCGCGCCATGATCGCGACGCCGGTGTCGAGCAGATCCTCGCCGGTCAGCTCCAGATACGCATGGCCGCCACCGAACAGGCGCGGATACAGCGCCTGCACGCCGGCGTTGACCTTGTCGAAGGTGTCCTTGAAGCGGCCACGGGTCTCGCGGTCGATCTTGCGGATCGCCTCTTCCAGCGTATCCAGTGCCGAGTTGAGGTCGGCGTCCTGCGCGTCGAGGTATTCCTTGCGCTGCGCCGCTTCGGCGTGTTCGGCGATCGCGGCGAGATTCACCGGCTCCAGACGGCGCAGGCGCGCGTCGAAGTCGGTGACGATCTTCTCCCAGTCCTTCGCATTCGCCGCGTCTTCGAGACCGTTCAACACCTCGTCGACGACGAACCCGCCCTCGACGACCTGTGCCGACAGCTGGTCGGCCGCGATCACCAGCGCCTGCTGGTCGAGGCGGCGCTGCGAGATCGCTTCGCGCTGGGTCAGCGACTGCGCGTCGCGCTGCTGGCGAACCTGTTCGAAGGTGCGCAGCTCGTTGTCCACGCCTTCCAGCGCGGAACGTGCTTCGGCCAACGCGCGCTCGGTGCGCACGCGCTCTTCGAGTGCGACCTGGCGCTGCTGCTCCAGCGTGTCGACCGGCGAATCGCCCGTCGCCAGCTGCGCCGACAGTTCGCCAAGGCGATTGTCGATCTGGCCGCGCTGGCCGCCCATGCGCGCGAGCGCCTGGGTCAGCGAGGTGATCTGGGCACGCTGGGATTCGATGGTCAGCGCGAGTGCGTGCGCGGTGTCGCGCGATTCGCGCGCGGCCGATCGCAGCTGGTCGCGGGCCTCGACCAGTCCGCGGCGCTCGGCTTCGAGTGCAGCGCGGGCGGCTTCGAAGTCGCCCATGCGTTCGACCGCGTCTTCCAGCCGGCCGCGTGCGTCGCGGGCCTGCTGGGCGGCGGTGTCAAGGGTTTCGTGCAGTTGGGCGAGATCGGTATCGATGCGCTCGATGCGGTTGCGCGCGGCTTCCACCCGGCCCTGCTGGCTCTGCACCTGGCCGGCGAGTTCGGAGACGCCGCGATGCGCGACATACAGCGCACGCTGCGCTTCCTCGCGCTGCTGCTCGACGCTGAGCAGCTGTTCGCGGCCCTGCGCGATGCGCGCCTCCAGCGTCTGTTCCTGCTCCTGCAGCGTGGCGATCGTCTCGCGCAGCGACTGGATCTCGCGTTCGCGCAGCAGCGCGCCCTGCTTCGCCGCGCCCGAGCGCGACACGCGCACCCAGCCGGCGCCGAGACGCTCGCCGCTGCGGGTGATCACCGAATCGCCATCGCCCAGGCCCGCCTGCAGCGCGCGCGCCTCGGCCAGGGTCTCGGCCACATGCAGGCGCGCGAGCAGCCGGCGGATCGCCAGCGGTCCCTGCACCTTGGCCGCCAGCGACGTCGGCGCGAAGGCTTCGTCGCCGGTCTCGCCCGATACCAGCGCCAGGCGGCTTTCGCCAAGTTCACCGAGTGCGTCGACCAGTTCGGCCGGCACGCCGTCGCCTTCGACCAGCACGCCTTCGATCAGCTGACCAAGCGCGCTTTCGACCGCGAATTCCCAGCCCGACTCGACCCGCAGCCGCTCGCCGACGCGCGCCGACGAATCCAGCCCGCGCTGGCGCAGCCATTCGACCGCCGCGCCCTGCTCCTGCCCAAGCGCCGCGTTCTGCAGGGTTTCCAGCGACGACAGCCGGCCGCGTGCTTCCTGCGCCTGCTTGCGCACGACGGACAGCTCTTCCTGCGCGCCGCGCTGCGCGTCCTGCAGATCGACCGCCGCGGCCTTGCGCGTTTCCAGGTCGTCGCCGAGCGTGTCGAGCGCAGCCTTCTGTTCGTCGTGGCGGATCTGCAGGTCGGCGAAGGCCTCGCTCAGCGCGTCGAGATCCAGCCCGCCGCGCTCGGCCTGCAACTGCTCGCGGCGACGATCGGCTTCGAGCGACTGCTTGTCCAGATAGTCGACGCGGGTGCGCTCGACGTCACCTTCGCGCGCCGCCTCGCCCTGCTCGCGGTTGTGGGTTTCCCAACGCGTCTGCCAGTCGGCGAGCGCGGTTTCGGCCTCGCGCAGCGTGTCCTGACGCACGGCGTCGTCGTCCTGCAGCTGCGCGAGTTGCGGTTCGGCGTCGGCGATGCTCTCGTGCAGGGTGTCGAGTCGCAGCTGGTCCTGGTCGATGTGTTCGCCGATCTCGGCCAGCTGCGCCTGCGCTTCGTCGCGGGCCTTGAGCAGGCGCGCCGACAGCTCGCGCTGGTGCTGGATCTGCTGCTCGACACGGGCCAGCGCACCGCTGATTTCGTAGCTTTCGGCCTGCGCGCGGTTGAGGCCTTCGCTGGCCTCGTGGCGACGCTCGCGGCCCGTCTCCAGCTCGCGTTCGGCTTCGCGCTGCTCGGCGATGATCTGCTCGAGCTTGGTTTCTTCCTGGGCCAGACCTTCGCGCAATGCGCGCAGACGCGAATCGAGCGTGCGCCATTCCAGCGCCTTCCATTCGGCGTCGCGAATCTTCCGCTCGGCCTGGATGGCGGTGTACTGCTCGGCCTGCTTGGCCTGCCGCGCGAGATGCTGCAGCTGCTTGCCGACTTCCTCGCGCAGATCGCTCAGGCGATCCAGGTTTTCGCGGGTGTGGCGGATGCGGGTCTCGGTTTCCTTGCGGCGTTCCTTGTACTTGGAGATGCCCGCAGCTTCCTCCAGATAGACGCGCAGCTCTTCGGGCTTGGCGTCGATGATCTGGCTGATCATGCCCTGCTCGATGATCGAGTAGCTGCGCGGGCCCAGACCGGTGCCGAGGAACAGATCGGTGATGTCGCGGCGGCGGCATTTGGTGCCGTTGAGGTAGTAGCCGCTCTGCCCGTCGCGGCTGACCGTGCGCTTGACCGAGATCTCGTTGAACGCGGCGAACTCGCCGGCGATCGTGTGATCGGAGTTGTCGAACACCAGTTCGACCATGGCCTGCGACACCGGCTTGCGCGCGGTGGAACCGGCGAAGATCACGTCGGTCAGCGAGTCGCCACGCAGGCGACTGGCCGAGGATTCGCCCATGACCCAGCGCACCGCGTCGATGATGTTCGACTTGCCGCAACCGTTCGGCCCCACCACGCCGGTCATGTTGGTCGGCAGGTGCAGCGTGGTCGGATCGACGAAGGATTTGAAACCGGCGAGCTTGATCGTGGACAGGCGCATGCGGGCGTTGGTGGCCTCTTGGCGCCCGTCAGGGCGCGATGGATGACGGATAGCGTGTCATGCGATACGCGAAATTTCCATCGCAAGCGGTTGATTCCACAAGCACGGAGCGCCGCTCGCGCGCGCAAGCGGTCAGTATAGCGAGGCGTGGCGCTGACGGTAGGCGAGGCACGCGGCAGGAATACCCGGCCCGTCATTCCCGCGTAGGCGGGAATCCATGGACTTCCTTGCCTGCTCATCGCACGAAAGACGCTCAGCTGGGAGGCAGCTTAAGGTCCATGGATTCCCGCCTACGCGGGAATGACGATCAAAGGCGGAAGCTGCCGTTGCGGGAGCCCCGGGCATTCCGCGAGAGGCATTCTCCGCAAGAGGCATGCCCTCACCCGACGCATTACGCGCGTCGACCCCGGATCAGGTCCGGGGCAGGCTCTCTTCTAGAGGGAGAGGTGCGGGCCCAGCTTGAAGGGAGCGCGTGCCGGCTTACCGTTCGACGAGTCGAGGTTCAACCCGCCTGCTGGATCAACCGCTCACCGGTCTCGATATCGAACGCATGCACGCGACCGACCGGAATCGTCAGCGACAGCGTTTCGCCCGGCACCGGGACGCGGTCAGGTGGCAGACGTGCGATCAGGACGTGGTTGCCCAGGCGCAGGTTGACGAAGACTTCGCTGCCGACCGGCTCCACCACTTCGACCACCGGCGACAGCGATGCGTCCGCCTCGGTCGCGGGCAGCAGGTGTTCGGGGCGGATGCCCAGATCGACGGTGCGGCCGTTCCAGTCGGCCGGGAATCCGGCTTCGCCGAGCGCGAGCGTGATGCCCTCGCCGGCATCAAAGGTCCAGCCATCCGTGCCCTGCGCCAGCGCGCCACGCAGCACGTTCATGGCCGGACTGCCGAGGAAGGTCGCGACGAACAGATTCGCCGGCCGCTCGTACAGCGCCATCGGCGTGTCGATCTGCTGGATGTGGCCGTCCTTCAGCACCACGATGCGCTGACCCAGCGTCATCGCCTCGATCTGGTCGTGGGTGACGTAGATCATCGTCGTGCCGAGCTTGCGATGCAGACGTGCGATCTCGACGCGCATGCCGCTGCGCAGCTTGGCGTCGAGGTTGGACAGCGGCTCGTCGAGCAGGAACACCTGCGGCTGGCGCACCAGCGCGCGACCCAGCGCCACGCGCTGGCGCTGGCCGCCGGAGAGCTGGCCGGGCTTGCGGTCGAGCACCTTGTCGAGTTCCAGCACCTGCGCGGCTTCGTCCACGCGCGCGGCGATCTCGGTCTTCGACTGGCCGCGCAGCTTCAGGCCGAACGCGAGGTTCTCGGCCACGCTCATGTGCGGGTACAGCGCGTAGCTCTGGAACACCATCGCGATGTCGCGATCCTTCGGCGCCACGTCGTTGACGACGCGGTCGCCGATGGTCAGCGTGCCGTCGCTGATCGCCTCCAGTCCCGCGACCATGCGCAGCAGCGTGGATTTGCCGCAGCCCGACGGGCCCACCAGCACCAGCAGCTCGCCATCGGCGACCTCGAAAGTTGCACCGGCCACACCGACGAAACCGTTGGGGTAGACCTTCCGTACCGCGTCGAACCGCACCTGTGCCATGCACGCTCCCGTGTGTCGCAAACCCGTCGTGGATCGCATCGTGCGGCCGCCTGCGTGAACCGCGCGCCGCGATGCAATTGCGCTATTCTGGCATGTAATCGTTTCCAATCCAGCCGGCGCACGTGTGGGAGGCACAGCGTAGTGCAACGAACGACAGGTTCCATCCGCGTGCGCGCCGCCTCGCGCGCGCCAGGTGACAGCGCTGGACACGCCGCCATGGCGTGGACGTTGCGATCTGCACGCCTCCGGCGACACACTCCGTGATTACCCATCCTGAACCCGAGACGGTCCCGGCGCCCATGCACGACTCCCTCCTGTTGTTCGGCGCCACCGGCGACCTGGCGCAACGCTACCTGTTCCCGTCCCTGCTGCACCTGCTGCGCGACCGGTTGCTGCCGGACGAATTCCGCGTGGTCGCGATCGCGCGCAGCGAACACGACGACGCAGGTTTCCGCGACTGGCTGCGCGGGCGCCTGGACGACGAGTACGACGCCGCGCTGGTCGATGAACTGCTGCGCCGCATCCAGTACGTGGCGGTGGACCTGGGCGATGCCGAGGCGATGGCGTCGTCGCTGTCGCGCTTCGCCGACCGTCCCGCGGTCAGCTATCTGTCGACGCCGCCGAACCTGTTCGCATCTGCATGCCGTGGCCTGAAAGCGGCCGGCCTGCTGGAGGCACCGTCGCGACTGGTGCTGGAGAAGCCGATCGGCCACGACCTGGCCAGCGCGCAGGAAATCGATGCGACGCTGAAGTCCGCGCTCGACGAATCGCGGATCTTTCGCATCGACCATTACCTGGGCAAGGCGCCGGTGCAGAACCTGCTCGCGCTGCGCCTGGGCAATACGTTGCTCGAAGCCACGTGGGAGCGGCGCTGGATCGAATCGGTCGACATCATCGTCGCCGAGACCGCCGGCGTGGACGGTCGCGAGGGCTATTACGCCGATTACGGCGCGCTGCGCGACATGGTGCAGAACCACATGCTGCAGCTGCTGGCGCTGATCGCGATGGAGCCGCCGGCGGCGATGGACACCGACAGCATCCGCGACGAGAAGCGCAAGGTGCTGCGCGCCCTGCGGCCGATGACCGCCGCCGATGCCGACGCCGACAGCGTGCGTGGGCGCTACGGCCCGGGCGTCGTCGACGGCCAGGCCGTGCAGGGCTTCAAGCACGGCGGGCATGACGACGTGGAGACCTTCGTCGGCCTGCGCGCGTGGATCGACAACTGGCGCTGGGCCGGCGTGCCGTTCCGTCTGGTCACCGGCAAGCGCATGCCCTCGCGCACCACCGAGGTCGTGGTGACGTTCAAGCCGGTCACGCACTGGTTATTCGGGCCGGGCGAGCGCAAGCGCGCGCGGGCCAACCAGCTGCGCGTGCGCCTGCAGCCGGAGGAGACGATCGAACTCGGCCTGATGGGCAGTCTCGCCGCGTCCGAATGGGCTGCGAACGAACTGCAGCCGATGTCGCTGGATCTGGCGATGCTGCCGCCCAAGCGCCGCATCGCCTACGAGCGTCTGATGATCGATGCGCTCAAGGGCGACCAGACGCTGTTCGTACGCGACGACGAAGTCGAAGCCGCGTGGCGCTGGATCGACAGCGTCAGCGCCGCGTGGCGCGAAGCCGGCACGCCGGTGCGCGATTATCCGGCTGGCAGCTGGGGCCCGGCCGAGGCGCAGCCGTTTCTGCCACGTACGCTGACCACCCACAACGGACGCAAATCGTGACGGCTGCGCTCGCCCTGCTCGCCGACATCGGCGGCACCAATGCGCGTTTCGCGCTGGCCGACACCGGCAGCCCGACGCCGCTGCAGCTCGACACGGTCAAGATCTTTCCGGTCGCCGACTTCCCGTCGCTGGCCGATGCGGCGCTGCATTACCTGCAGGAGATCGGCCACGACGGCAAGGGCGCACTGCCGCGCGCCGTGCTCGCGGTCGCCGGTCGCGTCGATGGCGACGATGCGCGCATCACCAATCATCCCTGGGTGATCTCGCGCACGCGCACGCAGCAGCGGCTCGGTATCGAAGACGTCGTGCTGACCAATGATTTCGCCGCGCAGGCGATGGCCATTCCACTGCTGCAGCCCGGCGATTTCAGCGCCATCGGCGGCGTGCCGTGGTCGGTGCCCAAGGATCCGGGCGGCCCCTGCACCTATGCGGTGATCGGCCCCGGCACGGGGCTGGGCGTGGGTGGCCTGGTGATCCGCGACGGCAAGCACTATCCGCTGGAAACCGAAGGCGGTCACGTCAGCTTTCCGCCGGGCACGCCGGAAGAGACCGCGATCCTCGAACGCCTGTCGGCGCAGTTCGGCCGCGTGTCCAACGAACGCCTGATCTGCGGTCCGGGCCTGGTCAATATCCATCGCGCACTGAGCGAAATCGCCGGGGTCGATCCGGGCCCGATGCACCCGGCCGACATCACCGCACGCGCGAAGGATGGCGATGCCCGCTGCGCGCGCGCCGTCGACGTGTTCTGCGCGGTGTTCGGCGCGATCGCAGGGGATCTCGTGCTGACGCTCGGCGCCTGGGACGGCGTATTCCTCACCGGCGGTCTGGTGCCGAAGATGCTCGATTCGATCCGCCATTCGGGTTTCCGCCAGCGCTTCGAACACAAGGGCCGCTTCTCGCCGAACATGGGCCGCGTGCCCAGCGTCGCGGTGCTGCATCCGCATGCCGGCCTACTCGGCGCAGCCGCGATCGCCACACGCAGGGCTGCCGCATGACGCCGACCGGCGCCCCGGCCTTTGGCATCGCCGGCGGAATCGGCGACGATGGGCGCATGCAGCTGCACGCCTACGAATCGGCGACCCAGTGGACCTGGGGCGCCGCGATTGCGATCTCGTCCGCCATTGCCCGCGATCTGGAGCAGAAGCCGCGTGCGCGCCTGCTGCTGTCCGGCGGCAAGACGCCGGGGCCGGTGTACGAGGCGCTGTCGAAGTCGCCGCTTGCCTGGGACCGCGTCGATGTCGCGCTGGTCGACGAGCGCTGGTTGCTGCCCGACGATCCCGACAGCAACGCGCGCCTGCTGCGCGAGACGTTGATCCAGAACAAGGCGCAAAAGGCGCGACTGGAAACCATCACCCGCGCCGGCCGTCCGTTCGACGAAGCCGTCTCCACCGCCAACCTGCATGCGCGCCAGCCTGCCGGCGTGGTCGTGCTGGGCATGGGCGATGACGGGCATACCGCGTCGCTGTTTCCCGGCATGGTGGATCTCGACTCGGCGCTCGCGTCCACGTCGCCGTATGTCGGTGTCGATGCCGGCGGCAGTCCCGGTGCGGGCAGCTGGCAGCGTCGGGTGAGCCTGACGCCGGCCGGTCTCGAGCCCGCACACACGCGCATCCTGCTGATCCGCGGCGAGAAGAAACGCGCCCTGCTCGACCGCCTGTTGCAGAGCGACGACGCCACCGAATTCCCTGCGCGCATCGCCTTCACCACGCCGGGCGCAAAGCTGCACGTCCACTGGTGCCCGTGACGCACGCGCCTGCGCCTGCGCGCATCCTGTTCGACCGTTGCGCGCAGTGCGATCCGCGCGCCCCCGCCCGTCACCCGGGCGCCCGTTCCTCTCATCGCCGCCGCCCATGAGCCTGCATCCCGTCGTCCAGTCCGTCACCGAACGCATCCGCAAGCGCAGCGCGCCGTCGCGGCAGGCGTATATCGAAGGCATCGCGCGCATGCGCGATCAGGGGCCGCTGCGCGGTCACCTGAGTTGCGCCAATCTCGCGCATGGCTTTGCCGCCTGCGGGCCGGTCGACAAGTCGCGCCTGCGCAACGGGCCGACCGCCAACCTCGGCATCGTCACCGCCTACAACGACATGCTGTCCGCGCACCAGCCCTACGAGCCGTATCCGGAATTCATCCGCGAGACCGCGCGTGCGCTGGGCCACACCGCGCAGGTCGCGGGCGGCGTGCCGGCGATGTGCGACGGCGTGACCCAGGGCCGCGCCGGCATGGAGCTGTCGCTGTTCTCACGCGACGTCATCGCCCAGGCCACCGCGATCGCGCTATCGCACGACATGTTCGACAGCAGCGTGTATCTGGGCATCTGCGACAAGATCGTGCCCGGCCTGCTGATCGGCGCGCTGGCCTACGGTCATCTGCCGGCGATCTTCATTCCCGGCGGCCCGATGACACCGGGCGTGCCGAACAAGACCAAGGCCGAAGTGCGCGAGCGCTACGCCGCCGGCGAGGCCACGCGCGAGGAACTGCTGCAGGTCGAGTCCGATTCCTATCACGGCCCCGGCACCTGCACCTTCTACGGCACCGCGAATTCCAACCAGACGCTGCTCGAGGCGATGGGCGTGCAGCTGCCGAGCGCGGCCTTCATCAATCCGGGCACGCCGCTGCGCGAAGCCTTCACCCGCGAAGCGGTCGAACGTGCGCTGTCGATCACCGCGCTCGGCGACGACTACCGCCCGCTGGGCCAGCTGATCGACGAACGCGCGATCGTCAACGCGGTCGCGATGCTGATGGCGACCGGCGGCTCGACCAACCACACCATCCACTGGATCGCGGTCGCGCGCGCGGCCGGCATCGTGCTGACCTGGGACGACATGGACCAGCTGTCGCAGGCCGTGCCGCTGCTGGCGCGCGTGTATCCGAACGGCGAAGCCGACGTGAACCGCTATCACGCGGCCGGCGGCAATGCCTACGTGTTCCGCGAACTGCTCGACGCCGGCCTGATGCACGGTGATCTGCCGACGATCGTCGACGGCGGCATGGCGCGCTACGGCGAAGAACCCAAGCTCGACGGCGACCGCATCCGCTACGAACCCGGCCCGGCGATCAGCGGTGACGACGGCGTGCTGCGTCCGGTGTCCGCCCCGTTCGAAGCGCACGGTGGCCTGCGTCTGCTGCGCGGCAATCTGGGCCGTTCGCTGATCAAGCTCTCGGCGGTGAAGCCCGAGTTCCGCACGATCGAAGCACCGGCCGTCGTCGTCGACGCGCCGCAGGCCCTCAACCGCCTGCACGCTGCCGGCGCACTGCCGCGCGATTTCGTCGCCGTCGTGCGCTACCAGGGCCCCAAGGCCAACGGCATGCCGGAACTGCATTCGCTGGCGCCGCTGCTGGGCATGCTGCAGAACCAGGGCCGGCGCGTCGCGCTGGTCACCGACGGTCGCCTGTCAGGCGCGTCGGGCAAGATTCCGGCCGCGATCCACATGACGCCCGAGGCCGCACGCGGCGGGCCGCTCGCATTCGTGCGCGAAGGCGACATCATCCGTCTCGATGGCGAGGCCGGCACGCTCGAAGCGCTGGTCGATCCCGCCGAATGGCAGAGCCGCACCGCTGCGCCGGACACCGCGCCCGCGCCGACCGATCACGGCCGCAACCTGTTCGGCTTCAACCGCGCGAACGTCTCGCCCGCCGACCAGGGCGCGCTGTCGATCTCCTGCGGCCCGGCCACCACCGACGGCAGCGCGTGGCACTACGATGCCGAATACGACCTGGGCGCTGATGCAGCAGCGCTCGATGCGCCACACGATTCCAAGGACGCCTGACACGATGCCCAACGTTTCCACCATGTCCGAGCGCCAGCAGCGCGCTGCCGATATCCTGCGCAAGGCCGGCGTGCTGCCGGTGATCACCGTGCACACCCTCGACGAGGCGCGCGCGATCGCCGATGCGCTGCTCGAAGGCGGCTTGAACACGCTCGAACTCACGCTGCGTACGCCGGTCGCGATCGACGCGCTGGCGATGCTCAAACGCGAGCGCCCGGACATCGTCATCGGCGCCGGCACGATCCTCAACACCGACAACATCCGCGCGTCGATCGATGCCGGCGCAGACTTCCTCGTCACGCCCGGCACGCCGCCGTCTCTGGCGGATGCACTCGCCGAAGCCGATATTCCGGTGGTGCCCGGCGCCGCGACGCCGACCGAATTCATGGCGCTGCGCGAGCGCGGCTTCCGCAACTGCAAGCTGTTCCCGGCCAGCGCCGTCGGCGGTCTCGCGATGCTCAAGGGCCTCGCCGGCCCGCTGCACGACATGCGCTTCTGCCCGACCGGTGGCATCTCCGAATCCAACGCCGCCGAGTTCCTGTCGCAGCCGAACGTGCTGTGCATCGGCGGCTCGTGGATGCTCGACAAGGGCTGGCTGGAAGTCGGCGATTACGCCCGCGTCCGCGAGACCGCGGCGCGTGCGGCGCAGATCGTGCGGGATGTGCGGGGCTGAGGGAGACGCGGTCCGTAGCGTCGTCCCGAACGACCTGATCGGAACTACATCGCTCCTCATCCCGGCGGCTGGCAACAAACGCATGTCTGGTCACGCCGGGATCCAGTGACTCCGGCTGCAGTCACAACAGGTCAGACCGCCGGGTTCTGGCCATCGATTGCGTGTCTTCTTGATCACGCCTCAACAGATTGGATGTCCAGCCATTCGGCTGTTGAACAGCGTTTCGGACCTGCGACGGGCTGACGACTTGCGGCCTTGCCCGCCTGTAGCCGCGAGTGCTCATCAACCCGCGTGGAACGCACACCGCAACGCAGCATGTAACCGCTTCCAGCGAGTGGTAGCGTCCGCTCTCCAGTCGCGGACCACACATGCATGGCAATCAGATCCGGGTGTCCTCAAGCGCGCGTCGGCCAAGTCCGGCGTCGCCGGCGTGTCGCGCCGATCCTGCTCGGCGCCCTGCTCGCCTGGGCATCGACTGCATCCGCCTCTGCATCCCTGCCGCCCCGCAGCGAATGGACGGCCTCGGCCTCGTCGACGCAGGTCGATGCGCTCGCGCCGCAGCACGCGATCGACGGCGATCCCAGGACACGCTGGGGCGGTTCCTTCCTGCCCGGCCACTGGTTCCAGGTGGATCTGGGACGACCGTCCGACGTCGGCGGTGTCGCGATTCTCTGGGACAGCGGATTCCCCGTGCGCTGGACGCTCGAGACGTCGCTCGACGGCACGCAGTGGGACATCGCCTACACCAGCACCGATTCGCGCGGTGATACCGACCTCATCGTGTTCCCGGCGCGCAGTGCGCGCTACGTGCGCATTGCCAGCCCGTCGAAATCGTCCGACTGGGCCACGTCGATTTTCGAGTTCGAACCGGTCGCGGCCGACGCCGCGCCCCGTCTCGATGGTCTGGCGGCCGGCGTCGATGGCGCCGCGCTGTTCGCCGCGGATGCAATGCCGGGCGTCGTTGACGGCGCAGGCCCCACGCCCGGTACGCGGCAACTCGACCTCGCCCTGCCACGTGCCGATGCGATCGCCGGCCTCGAAGTCTGGTGGAGCGGCCCACGCAACGGCGCCACGCTCGAAGCGCGCGATGCCGACGGACGCTGGACCGTGCTGGCCGAGGATCCCGGCCGCGAAGGCACGCGCTCGTGGCTCGCGGGCGATGCACCGCTGTCGCCGACCGCCTTGCGGCTCGTCGTCGGCGAGGTCGACGGGCGTCCGCCCGCGATCGCACGTCTGCGCCTGCTCGGCCCCAAGCAACTGCTGACACCGACGCGGCGCTACGAGATCGTCGCGTCGCGCGCGCACGGCGCGCTGTTTCCGTCGTCGCTGCACCAGCAGCAGGTCTATTGGACCGCGCTCGGCATTCCCGCCGGCCGGCAGAAATCGCTGCTCGATGCCTACGGCAATCTCGAACCCTTCAAGGGCGGCCCGATGCTGCAGGCGGTCTGGCGCGGCAGCGACGGGAAGGCGCGCATCGCCGACAACGATCCGCAGCGTCGCCACGCCCTGCGCGAACGCTGGATGCCGATGCCGTCGGTGGAATGGCAGGGCCAGCGCGATCTGACGGTCCGCAATGAGGCCTTCGCGCTGGAACAGAACGGGCAGCCGGTCACGCTGATGCGCTACCGCCTGCACAACAGCGGCCGCCGGCCGGTCGACGGCACGCTGTCGCTGCTGGTGCGCCCGCTGCAGGTCAATCCACCGTGGCAGCACGGCGGCTGGTCGCCGATCCGGCAGATCGCGATCGACGAGACCGCCGGCCACACCCGCGTGCGTGTCGACGGTCGCACCCTGCTGACCTCGATGACGCCGGTCGGCGCTGCCGGCGCCGCGCCGTTCGGCGCGCATGGCGAGACCGAAATCACCGCCGATGCGGCGCGCGGCACGCCGCCCGCCGCGCGCGAAGCATCGGACGCCGCCGGGCTCGCCGCCGGCATGCTCGCGTATCCCGTGCGTCTGGCACCGGGCGCCACGCAGGACATCGTCATCGCGCTGCCGCTGGGCACCACCGCACTTGATCCCGCGAAGGGAGAGCTCACCGAACCACCGGCGCTCGATTTCGCCGCGCTGACCGGCGATGCCGCGACGCCATCAGAGGCCTTCGATGCGAACGCCGCGCGCATCGCCGCCGGCTGGACCGATCGCTTCGACGCCTTCGACATCCGCCTGCCCGACCAGGACCTCGTCGACATGCTGCGCGCGCAGGGCGCCTACATGCTGATCAACCAGACCGGCCCGGCGATGCAGCCCGGCCCGCGCAACTACAACCGCTCGTTCCTGCGCGATGGCGCCGCGACCGCCGCGGTGCTGCTGCGCATGGGCCAGCCGCAGATCGCGCGCGACTATCTGCGCTGGTATACCGACCACGCGCTCAATCCGAACGGCATGATCTCGCCGATCCTCAACGAGGACGGCAGCATCAACCGCGGCTTCGGTTCGGACGTCGAATACGACAGCCAGGGCCAGTACATCCAGCTCGTCGCCGACGTGGCGCGCCTCGACGGCGGGCCTGAAACGGTGCGCGAATACCTGCCGGCGGTGACAGCCGCGATGCGCTTCCTGCAGGAACTCCGCGAACGCACGCTGGTGGCCGGCTACATGGGCACGCATCCGGCGCCGGAACGCTTCCACGGCATCCTCGCGCCGTCGATCAGCCACGAAGGCTATTCCACGCCGACGCACAGCTACTGGGACGACTTCTACGGCATCAAGGGCTGGCACGACGGCGCCTGGCTCGCCGAGGCACTCGGCGATGCGAAGATCGCACGCTGGGCGCGCGAACAGGGGCGTCTGCTGTCGGATTCGGTCGCCGCCTCGCTGCGCGCGACCATCGCGTGGAAAGGCATCGACTTCATTCCCTCGTCCGCCGATCTCGGCGACAGCGATCCGACCAGCGTGTCGATCGCACTCGATCCTACCGGCGCGCGCCACGTGCTGCCCGAGCGCGAACTGCGCACGACCTTCGACCGCTATCTCGCCAAGCAGTTCGGCGAGCGCAGCGGCCCGGATGCGCTGTGGGCCTACACGCCGTACGAAGTGCGCAACGTGCTGACTTTCGTGCATCTCGACCGCCCGGCCGATGCGCAGACCGTGCTGAAGGGCCTGCTCGCCGACCGCCGTCCGCTCGCGTGGCAGATGTGGCCCGAGGTCGTGCACTCGCGTCCGCGCTATCCCGGCTACATCGGCGATATGCCGCATACGTGGATCGGCGCGGAATACGCGCGCACCCTGGTCGGCATGCTGCTGCATGAAGGTGACGACGGCCTGCAGCTGTTGCCGGGTGCGCCCACGGCATGGCTCGCCGGCGACGGCCTGTCGGTGCGTGCACTGCCGACCGCGTTCGGGCCGCTGACGATGGCGGCCAAGCAGTCCGCCGAGCAGCTCGCCATCACCCTCGGTGATGGCCTGCAGGACAAGGTACCGGTCCAGGTGATCTGGCCGAACCGCACGCGGCCCAAGTCGGTGCGTGTCGATGGCCGCGCCGTGGACGACTTCGATGCGCGCGGCGTGCGCCTGTCGAAGCCGTTCCGGACCCTCGAAGCGCGCTGGTAAGCCTGCGCGCTTCGCCTATCGTCAGTCCAGGCGACGCGCAGGCAGCGTCAGCGCGGTGCGCTCGCCGGCATCGGTGGCCGACTGTCCGAGTACAACGGTGTAGTCACCGGCGGCGATCCGCCAGCTGCGGTCGTCCGGGTGGTAGTCGGCGAACAGGCGCGGCGCCAGCTCGACTTCGACCTCGCGTGTTTCGCCGGGCTGCAGTTCGACGCGATCCCAACCGGCCAGGCGCAGCGGCGTGGCGTGGCCCTGCGGCAGATGCACGTAGATCTGCGGCACCGCCGCGCCTGCACGTTCGCCGGTGTTGCGCACGGTGAAGCGCGCGACGATGCGCGTCCCTTCGGCGCGCACCTGCAGGCCCGATGTCGCAAACGTCGTGTACGACAGACCGTGGCCGAACGCATACCGCGGCGCCAGACCCTTCGCGGCGAACCAGCGGTAGCCGACGTTGGCACCTTCGATGTCGTAGTCGATCGTGTCTTCGGGTTTGTCCGCTGGCTTGAAGCCGAGCCCGGGAATCGTGGGCCGCGGCAGCTGCGAGACGTCGACCGGCCACGTCACCGGCAGATGGCCGGACGGATTCGCCGCGCCGGTCAACAGGCGTGCGATGGCTTCGCCGCCGCGGACGCCCGGATACCAGGCCTGCAGCACACCAGGCACTGCATCGAGCCAAGGCAGTTCGACCGGGCCATTGGTCTGCAGCACGACCACGCTGCGCGGATTGGCCGCGGCAACGGCGGCGATCAACGCGTCCTGCCCGTCGGGCAGACGCATGTCGGGCAGGTCGACCGATTCCGCGGCCCACTGCGTGGCGAACACGATCGCGACATCGGCCTCGCGTGCGAGACGCGCGGCAGCCGCGCGATCGCGACCGTCGACGTAGTCGATGCGCGCATCCGGCAGCGCTTCGCGCAAGGCGAGCAGCGGCGAGGACGGCTGGAACATCACCGGGCCCGGCCAGGTCGTCGGCGCGAGACCGGTGACGGCGGTAGTGCCGCGTGACGTCCAGCCGACCATCGACGACCCGCCGCCGGCGATCACGCCCTTGTCGGCATGTCCGCCGATCACCGCGATACGACGCACGCCGGGCGCGAGCGGCAGTACGCCGTTCTCGTTGCGCAACAGCACCGCACCGGCTTCGGCCGTGCGCTGCGCGACATCGAAACCGGCGGCGTCGAGTGCGTCGTCGACCGGCTGACGCTGCGGCGGATGTTCGAACGCGCCCACGGCGATGAAGCTGCGCAGGATGCGATGGACCATGTCGTCGAGCCGCGTCTGCGGTACCACGCCGGCGCCGACCGCCATGCGCAGCGGCACGTCGAAGTACACGGCCTTGTCGAACACCTCACCCGCCGACTGCTGGTCGAGACCGGCGTTCGCCGCCTTCGATGCGCTGTGCACGCCGCCCCAGTCCGACATCACATAGCCGGGGTAGCGCCAGTCGCGCTTGAGCACGTTGTTGAGCAGCTCGTCGTGTTCGCAGCCGTAAGTGCCGTTGATGCGGTTGTAGCTGCACATCACCGAGCCGGGCTGGCCGATCTCGATCGCGACGTGGAACGCGAGCAGGTCGGATTCGTGCATCGCCCGGTCGCCGATCTCCGCGCTGTGGAAGTTGCGCGCGGTTTCCATGTCGTTGAGCGCGTAGTGCTTCATCGTGGACAGTACGTGCTGCGACTGCACGCCACGGATCGATTCGCCGACCAGGGTGCCCGCCAGCAGCGGATCTTCGCCGGCGTATTCGAAATTGCGGCCGTTGCGGGGATCGCGCTGCAGGTTGACGCTGCCGGCCAGCAGGACGTTGAAGCCCTGCCGCCAGGCTTCGCGGCCCATGGTTTCGCCGCCCTTGAAGGCGATGTCGCGACTCCAGGTCGATGCGGTCATCGGGCCCGACGGCATTGCCGTCGCATGATCGCCGGCGCGCGCACCGCCGGGATTGGTCACGCCGAGGCCGGCATCGACCAGGCCCTGCGACGGAATGCCCAGTCGCGGAATCGGCGCCACGTAACCGGCGGCAGTGAGCGCGTCTTCAGGCTTCTTCTCGCCGATCGCGAAACGGCTGCGGATCAGCGCGAACTTCTCGTCCTGGGTCATCGCCGCCACCAGCAACGCGGCGCGCGCATCCGGAGATTTGGCAGCATCCATCCACGGCTGCGCACTGGTCGCGTCCTGCGCGAACGCGGGCGCGGCCACCAGCAACGCGCATACCAGCATGCGCGTCGACGTCTGGGTCTTCATCGAACTTCCCTCCCCTCGAATGTGGTGCAGGCGCGGCCCATGCGTGCGACAGGCCCTGTATGGAAGCCCCGTCGCGGCAATGAGCCACGCCTGCCTATCAGTGACCCGCGGACGCGCGTTCTCGGGCGCGTCCACGGGATGTCGTGTCTCAGCCCGCGCCCGCGATCCGCACTTTCGCGCCGGCGCGCGTGATGCGCAGTTCGTTGCCGTCCCACTGCGCCGCCTGGCCGTCGATCGTCGTCGCGCCCGGCACGCTCTCATACGGCCACTGCAGCACCAGTCCGCCGTCGGGCAGCCCGCTGCCTGCGGCGATGTCGAGCAGCAGCGCATCGCCGTCGCGGCGTAGCGAATAGCCGACGGTGCCCTGCGGCGTCCGCATCCCACGCAGCGCCACGCCCTCGTTCAACCAGTCGGCGGGCACACCAGCGGCCAGCACCAGGCTGTCGTCGACTTCGCGCACATAGGCGAACATGTCCAGCGCGGAACGCACGAAATCCGAACCCACCCAGGCGTGCGGCAGATCGCCGAGGAAGAACGGCACGCGCGGCGTCGGTGTCACCACTTCGCCCCACTGGTTCCACGGCTGCGGCGCGCGGTGACCGAAGAACCACTCGCGCACTTCGGTCGCACGCTCGCGCCAGCCCAGACGCACGAATGCGGCGACGTTGCGCCATTCGTAGGGCGTGTAGTTCTCCCACTTTTCGCGGCCGTCGCGGCGGGCGGTGAACTTCTCCCAGTAGCGCTCGAAGGTGTTGGTCAGCAGCGGCTCGGGCAGACGGCCCTGCTCGCCGCCCGGGGCGAGCGCGATCGTCGTCGAGGTCGCATCGAAATCGCCGAGTTCGGCGGCACCCGGCAGGAAGTCGATGCCGTGCTGCTCGGCGGCGTTGCGCAGCGACGCGTCCAGATCGACGCGGAATTCGTCGCGCGCAACGGTCATGCGCCGGGCATCGTCGGCCTTGCCCAGCGCTTCGGCGATCTCCACTGCGTCCTTGTACCCGCGCAGCGCCCAGAAGTTGTCCCAGTACGAATGCATGGGCTTGGCCGAATAGCCTTCGTGGCTGATCGACGCCGGCATCATTCCGTAGAAGGCCGCGTTGCGCTTGCGGTTTTCTTCCGTGCGCTCGCTCGCGCGCAGTTCTTCCATGTAGGTGTACGCGCCCAGCACGTGCGGCCACATCTTCTGCAGGAAGGCGTCATCGCCGGTGTAGCGCCAGTACTCGGCGATATTGAAGATCAGCTCGCCATGACTGTCGTTCTCCGGCACCGGATCGCTGCCGCGATCGTCGACGCAGCACGGCACCTTGCCGTTGTCGAACTGGAACGGCGCGTAGAACTCGACATATGCCTTGACGACTTCCGGACGGCCCATACGCAGCAGGCCCTCGGAGATCATCGCGCCGTCGCGGATCCAGCTGCGCGCGTACGAACGCGTGCCCGGCTGCAGCCGCGGCCCGATGCGCGAGATCAGCATGTGCGCCAGCGATGTGCGCAGCGTGTCGGCCAGGTCCTTGCCCGCAGCCGGCACGTCGAAGCCCACTTCATCGAGCTTGCCGTGCCATTCGCGCGCCATTGCGTCCTGCATCGCCTGCGCGTTCCAGTTCGCCGGCGCGCTCGCCATCGTGCCGGTCATCGGAATCAGCAGATCGAACTCGCGCGACTCGCCCGGCGCCAGACGCACGGTGTAGACCAGTGCGCCGGAGGCCATCGCCTGCGGATCCTCGACCTCGGCCGTCGTCGGCCAGGTGCCGGTCGCCAGATGCTCGACGTCCATGCCGGCATCGAACGTGGTCGCGAACGCGGCCTGAGCCGGCTGACGCGCGAACACGCGCGGCTTGCCGTCGACACGCACGCCGTCGGTGGTCACGGCGAGCTGGCGCAGCGGGCTGACGCCACCGGTGATATTAAGGAACTGGGTCGGCGGATTGACCTGCATCGGCCGCACCGCGAGTGCGAGCTGGTAATCGCGCGCCTCGTCGCCCGGATTGCTGAGCCGGTAACGCGCGACCAGCTGCGAATCCTCGGGCGTGCCGCGGGCGAAGCCGGTCACGCGCAGATTCAACGCGTCGTGGGTCCAGTCGACGCTGGGAATCGGCAGGTAATCGTCCTGCAGGGTCTGCGCGATCTTCGCGTCGGCCCAGGTCACCAGCGTGTCGCCGACGCGCACGAAGGGTTCGATCGAGAACCCGCCGGCGGCGACTTCGATCGCCCCGTCCTCGCCGATCAGGCCCTGCTGCAGGCCACCGTCGATGCCGAGGATCGTCCAGTAGGTCTGTTCGCCGCTGAAACCACGCGGGAACTGGCCCTTGGGCCGGTCGGCCGCGACCGCTTCGAGCACATCGTTCGGATGTTCCGACATGCCCAGCGGCTGCACTGCGACTTCCGCGAGCGCGAAGCCGTCGGCCGGTCCTTCGCGCAGATCGAGGCCGATGTAGCGCGCCTCGGCTTCCGGCAGCGCCAGCCAGTCGACATCGCCATTGCCTTCGGTCACTTCACGCACCGGGGTCCACTGCTCGCCATCGGCGGACAGCGACACCGCGTAGCTCGATGCGTGACGACCCGGCTGCCATTGCAGGCGCAGGCCGCCGAACTCGCGCAGCGTGCCGAGATCGAGCACCACGTTCTGCGGCGCCGCATCGGTCGTCCACGCACTCTGCACATTGCCGTCGACGATGTTGCCGACACCATCGGGCGTCGTCGTCGACGCAGCGCTGGCGGTCAACGGCGAGGTGTCGTCGGGCGGCAGCGTCTCAAACGTGAGCTGGTCGAAACAGACCGTGCCCTTGCCGCCGGCATTGTTGTAGATCGTGAACTCGAGCTTTTCGGTCGCGCGCAGGGTCTTGTCCTGCTCCGGACCCCAGGCCTTGTCGATATGGCGCTTGCGATAGCGGATGTCGGTCCACTCGGTCGGGAAGTCGTACTTCGGCCGGTTGACCCACCACACGTTGTCGCCGCTGGCGTCGACGACCTTGAACTGCAGATCGTTGGCCGGCGATTCGCCGCGCATGCGGAACGCGAAGCGATAGTTCTCCGGGTACGTCATCTTCAGATCGCGCTGAATGCCGACATGGCCGGACACGCCGTTGTAGTCGTAGTCCAGACACAGCGCCTTGCCGCCTTCGACATCGATCTGGCGCAGCGTGCCGGTGACCTGGTTCGAGGTCACGACGGTCCACGTCGACGGATCTTCGAAGTCGTCGAGAATGCGGACGCCCTCGCCCGCTGCAGGCGCGGCGGCGTCGCCGGTCGGCGTCGGGGAGACGTTGCAGGCCGCGAGCGCGGTGGTCAGCGCTGCGATGCCGGCGACGCGCGCGATGCGGGAACGGTCGGACGACGCGATGGCGCCGTCAGCCAGCGTCATGTCGGTATCGGCAGGCGCGCGCGTGGCGCGGGTGTCGAGGGTCTTCATGCGGTGCGGTGGCTCCGTGGTTCGGACGGGTTTTGCGGTTTGATTCGATAGTTGTGTGGGAGCGCGCTTGCGCGCGAATGGGCTTACCCGGTCAAGCCCCATCGCGCGCAAGCGCGCTCCTACAGGGTCTCCACCGCCTTCGATGGCGCGACATCGAAGGCTCCGGAAAGCCTTCGCCAGCCATCCGTGGCCGGGCGTTCAACCCTTGACGCTGCCCAACAACAATCCCTGGATGTAGTAGCGCTGCAGCGCGAGGAACAACAGCAGCACCGGAATCACGGTGACGACGGCGCCGGCCATCATCATCTCGACGTCCTGGATGTGCTCGCGCGACAACGCGGCCAGCGCCACCGGCAACGTGTAATTGGTCTGGTCGGTCAGCACGATCAGCGGCCACATGAAATCGTTCCACGCGGCCATGAAGGTGAAGATGGTCAGCGTCACCAGCACCGGCTTGAGCATCGGCAGCACGATCTGGAAGAAGATCCGCATCTCGCCGGCGCCGTCGATGCGCGCGGCTTCGAGCAGCTCATCGGGGATCGAACGCGCGTACTGGCGCACAAGGAAAATACCGAACACCGTCGCGAGGCCCGGGATGACGACCGCGCCGAAACTGTTGACCAAGCCGAGGCCCTTCATCATCAGGAACAGCGGCAGCATCGCCACCTGCGCGGGAATCACCAGCGCCGCGAGCAGGATCTGGAAAATCCGCTCGCGACCCTTGAAGCGCAGCTTCGCGAAGGCATAGCCGGCCATGGTGTTGATCAGCAGCGCGCCGACCGTGATCGCCGCCGAGATCATCAGGCTGTTGGCGAAATAGCGCCCCATTCCGGCGCGCGCGAACAGCTCGTGGTAGTTGTCGAAGGTGATCGCCGACGGCAGCAGCGGCGGCGGAAACCCACTCGCCTCGCCAGTCGGCATGAACGACACCGACAGCATCCATACCAGCGGCGCGAGCGCGACGACCGCCAGCGCGACCAGCGCGCCGTTGACCGCCCAGGCCGACCAGCGCGTCGCGCCGACTTCGTGATACGCCGCGATCCGGCTCATACCAGCTCCCGCTTGCGCCCGAAGCGCAGCAGCAATGTCGTGACGCCGAGGATGATCAGGAACAGCAGGAACGCCACCGCCGACGCGCGGCCGAGGTTCCACCACATGAAGCCTTCCTCGTACATGAAGTACAGCACGCTCACCGTGCTTTGCAGCGGATCGCCGCGCGTCATCACGTAGGGCTCGGCGAACAGCTGGAAATAACCGGACACGGTGATCACCGCGACCACCAGCAGCACCGGACCGAGCATCGGCAGCGTGACGTGCACGAACTGCTTCCAGCGCGACGCACCGTCGATGCGCGCGGCTTCGTACAGGTCTTCGGGAATCGCGGCCAGACCGGCGATGAAGATCACCATGTTGTAGCCGAAGTTCTTCCACACCGCGAACAGGATGATCGTCGGCATCGCCCACGCGGGATCGCCCAGCCAATCGACCGGCGCGATGCCGATATGGCCGAGCGCCCAGTTCACCAGGCCGTAGCTGGTGTGGAACAGATAACGCCAGATCACCGCGACCGCGACCAGCGTGGTCACCACCGGCGCGAACAGGGCGGTGCGGAACAGACCCTTTAAGCGTGCGACCTTGGCGTTGAGCAGCAGCGCGGCGCCTAGCGAGACACCGATCGACAGCGGCACGCCGATGACGACGAAGTACGCGGTATTGCCGAGCGACTTCCAGAACAGCGGCGTCTGCAGCAGATCGAAATAATTGCCGAGCGCGACGAAGCGCAGGTTCGACATGTCCGACAGCGCGTACAGATCGAAGTCGGTCAGGCTCAGCAGCAGCGCGGACGCCACCGGAATGCCGAAGAAGATGCCGAGCACGATCAGCGCCGGCCCGGCGAAGATCCAGCCTGCGGTACTAGCGCGCATGGGCGGCACCCCGGTCGGTGGTGGGCGGCGCGCCGAGCGCACCGACGACCTTGCCTTCTTCCGCCTCGCGCTCACGCACCCAGCGGCGCTTCTCCAGCAGCGTGTCCACGCGCGCGTCGAGCGCCTGCAGCGCCTCGTCCTGCGCCATGCCACCGCGCACGACGCGTTCGCTCATCAGGCGCATCTCCTGCACGATCCGCTCCCACTCCAGCACCTTCGGTGTCGGCTCGACGCGTTCGAGCTGGTCGCGGAACGCTTGCGCATACGGGTCTTCGCGCAGCTGCGGGAACTCCCAGGTGCTGCGGCGCGGCGGCAGGTTGCCGATCATTGCGTGGAAGCGCTGCTGGATCTCCGGGCGCGACAGGAACTCCATCAACTGCCAGCTCGCCTCCTTGTTCGGCGAATCGCGGAACATCACCAGCGACGTGCCGCCGGCGATGCCCGCACCCGGACCGTCGGGACCGGGCAACGGCGCGGTGCCCCACTGGTCCTGCAGTTCGGCCGGCAGGCGATTGCGGAACTCGCGGATGTTCCAGGGACCGGAGACGTAGAACGAGAAGAAGCCGCGACCGAATTCGTCCCAGACGTTGGAAATCTGGGTCTCCGACATCCGCGGCGCCCAGCCCTGCTCGAACATGTTGGTGTAGAAGCCCAGCGCACGGCTGAAACCGGGACTGGTGAAGTTGCCGCGGCTGTCGTCGTCGCGCAGCAGCGGATCGCTCTGCTGCAGGCCGAACGACAGCAGCTGCTCGAACTCGTTGAGCGGCAGCATCGTCGCGTAACGGTCGGGACCGACGTGCGCCTTGACCGCCGCCATCGCGGTTTCCCACTCCTGCCACGTACGCGGCAGGGTGTCGACGCCGGCCGCGGCGAGGATGTCCTTGCGATAGAAGATCAGGCGCGTGTCGACGTACCACGGCACACCGAGCAGCGTGTCGTCGACGACATTGGTATGCCAGATGCCGGGGAAGTAGTCGGATTCTTCGATGACATCGGACGCATCGACACGCGACTGTAGTGGCTCCAGCGCGCCGAGCACCGCGAACTCCGGCACCCAGGTATTGCCGAGCTGGCAGATGTCGGGCAAGGCATCGGCCGCGAACGCGGTCAGCAGTTTCTCATGCGCGGACGTCCACGGAATCTGCTGGATCTCGACCCGGATGTCCGGATGTTCGCGCTCGAAATCACGCACCAGTTCCGACACGACCTCGGCCTCGCGGCCCATCGCCCAGAAGCGGACGACGGTCTGCTCGTCGCGTCGCGCGCAAGCTGCGAGCAGCACGAGCGCGAGCAACAGGCAGACGAGACGCGCCGCCGCGGAGATGCGACGGGCACCAGGATCGCGTCGGAATGCGCGCAAGGTCTTACTCCGCCGGAACCGGATCGGACGCGCGCGACGGCGCCGGTGCCGGCGTGCGGCCATCGCGATCGGACGTCTGGCTTGCATTCGCAGCGCGCGATTCGGCGATACCCATCGAACGCGCCATCGCCGCGTCGGCATCCGGCGGACCCGAATCCTTTGGCTCGTCTTCGCCGGCCAGCCAGCCGCCGGTGAAGCCCGCGCGTTCCAGACCGGCGCGGATGTACGGGTTCTTCTTCATCACGTTCCAGACGAAGTCGTTCCGGTAGTTCGCGATCATCGCCAGGATCGGGCCCTGGTCGATCGCGATGTAATCGCTCGCCACCCAGCCCTTGCCCGGCACGATGCGACCGGTCTTCAGCGGCACGCCTTCATACGTGAAGCTCGGGTTGAAAGAATCGAGGAAGCCGTAGCTCGAGTACAGATAGTCACCGTAACGACGATGCATCTCTTCGGTTGCCGGAATCACGATCTCGGGCGCGAATGCGATCGACGCAACCGCTGCCGTCGGCGCGATCGTGCCGTCGTCGAACGCGACATCCAGACCTGCGCCGCGTGCGCTGTAGTGACGGAACTCGCGCTGCTGCCCGTTGAAATCCTGGTCGGTGCGCTGCGGACCGTCGCTGGCTGTCAGGCCCCAGACGTTCTCACCGTAGTCCTTCCAGCCCATCGGATTGTCGATCGCGTACTGACGCTGCGCATAGGTCGCGCGGCGACTGTTCTCGAAGTAGTCGATGCCGCGGCGCTGCATGTAGTCATCGCGGATACCGCGGAAATCGACCCACACGTGCGTGTACTGGTGACCGAAGTGCGGCGCAAAGCTCAGGTATTCCTGGCCACGGAACACACCCCACAGCTTGTCATAGGTGCGCGTCCAGACTTCCCAGGCTTCGGGGCCGACCGGATGCGTCGGCGAACCGAGCGCGAGGATGTAGACCAGCATCGCCTCGTCGTAACCGGTCCAGTCGTGCTCGATGAAACCGCTCTCGGGATACCAGCCCATCGAGATCAGCGGCTTGCGCTGCTGGAGGAACGGCCAGCGCACGTTGCGGTACAGCTGGTCGGCGAGCTTGCGGATCTCCGCCTCGCGCGGATCGTCACGGTCGTAGTACGACTGCGTGAACAACACGCCCATCATCAACAGGCCGGTGTCCACGCTCGACAGCTCGACCCACGGCTCGAACCGGTGGCCGTCCTGCATGTCGATGAAGTGATAGAAGAACCCCTGATGCCCGCCCGTGCCGGTGGCCTGCGGGCCCATCTTGACGCTGCTGAGGAACTTCAGCGTGGTCAGCGTGCGATCCACGGCCTGCGTGCGGCTCACCCAGCCACGCTCGATGCCGATCGGATACGCCGTCAACGCGTAACCGACCGCGGCGACGCTGGAGAACGGACGCGATGGGAAGCGGTCCGGCGTCAGGCCATTGACCTCGTTGGTCGTATCCCAGAAATACTGGAACGTGCGGCGCTCGATATCGGCGAACAGCGGCGGCAACTCGGGCGGCCCCTTCACTTCTTCCTCCACCGGCGCAGCCACCTCCGGCACCTGCTCGATGGGTCCGGGTTTCGGCGGTGGCACATCGGGCTCGGCAGGTGCCTGCTCGCCGCAGCCAGCCAGGAACAACGCGGCAAGCGCGACGAGAATCAGGAGTTGAAACGCACGGAGACGGGATTGCATCGTGAAGGAAACCTCGCGCTGAAATCGTTTACAGGGGACAGTATAAAACTGCCGGTACCCCGAAGGGGACCGGCAGCGGGTTTTTACCAGTCGATACCGAAGGACAGCTTGAACGTGCGCGTCGGCAGCAGAATCTCGTTGCCGCTGCGGGTGCCGAAATCCTCGTTCACGACCAGTGCCGGGTCGTCGATGCCCCAGCCACCGCGGTTCAGGTCGTACTGGTTCCAGTTGCGCCAGTTGAACGCATTGAGCACGTCGGCGCGGACCTTGAAGGAGAGATCCGTTCCGGTGTCCCAGCGACGCTCAAGCGAGAAATCGAACTGCTTGAATCCAAAAGTGCCTTCCGGCGTGTAAGGATCGGCGAAGCAGTACGGATTGCCCGGTGCCGGATCCGCGACGCAGTTGGTTGCCACGCGCGGTGTCGGACTTGCCACGATGAGCTTGGCACTGAACGTGGTCTGCCATGGCAGCTCGTAGATGCCCGACAGCACCAGACGATGCCTGGCCAGACCGGTCGAACGGTAGAAGCGCTGGTCGACACGCGAACCGTCGAAATAGAACGACTCGCCATTCGATGCATCGGAGCGGTTCTCCTTAGCGTCGCTGAAGGTGTAGGCGACGTTGAAGCCCCAGCCCGAATCTTCGGTGTACGGCTTATCGAACGACAGCAGCAATGAATTGAGATCGTACTCGATGCCGTTGTCACCAAGAATCAGGTTGCCATATCCGGGGATCGGCTGATCGAATGGCACCCCGCCCGATATCGCATCCGGCGCACCCTCGACATCGTGGAAGCTGCCGTCTTCATACCGGTTGCCAAGGCGGAAGTAGATGCCGTCACGGCTACGGATGTGCGCGACCGTCGCCGAGGTGCTCCAGTTGTGACCCATCACCATCCACTGGCTGCGTACGCCGAGGCTGAACTGGTCGGAATATGGCGTTTTTAGGTCGTTGTTGAGCGCGTACACCTCACCACCCGATCGCGGATTCGCGGCGACATAAGCATCAACACCCTCCTGTGTCAGCAGGGCCGGGTCGAATGGCACGCAGTTCGACGCTGTCGCGGGATCGCATTGGTGGATAGGTGTGTTGAACAGGACTTCATAACTGGTGAACGCACCACCGTAATACTCGCGCGCCATCTGGTCGAAGATGTTGCGGTCGTAGGCGCGACCGGCACCACCGAACAGCACGTGCGTTTCGTCGCCGCTGAGGTCGTAGGAGAAGCCGAGGCGCGGCTGCCAGGCGTTCTTCTGGTTCTTGCGGTTCTGACCGTTGCTGATGAAATCTTCGACGTTATAATCGGCGTTGTCTAGATTGCTCCAGCCGCGCAGTGCAGCGGCGACGCCCGGATCCATCACGTTGTCGGTATAGCTCGGATTGTCTTCGTAGTCCCAGCGCAGGCCGAGATTCAGCGTCAAGCGGTCAGTGACTTCCCAGTCGTCCTGGATATAGATGCCGAACTGCTTGTTGCTCGATTCCACATTGGGATTGCGACCCTCGAGCGGCGCGGAGAACGTCATACGGTACGGCTGCGTCAGGTTCTCGTTGACGTCATAGAAGTACTGCGGGAACGGCGGATTCTGCTGGAAGGCGTTGAGATCCACCTGCTTGTACTTCACGCCCATCTTGACGGTGTGGCCTTCCCAGCCGAAGAACGTCAGGTCGTTCTGCAGGCCGATGCCGCGCTGCCCCTTGTCCTGAAAGCTCGGGCCGCCTCCCACGTTGAGCACTCCCAGGCGCAGATTGGCCGGGTTGTTGGGGTCCACGATCGTGTACCGCTGGCCGGGTGCCGCGGTTACCGGCACCGGGTTGTAGGCAGCGTCTTCGAACGTGACGTGTGCGTCGTTCAACCAATCGGTCGCGCTGAACTGATACCGCAGGTCGACGCGCGTTTCGTCATTGGTGATGTTGGTTGCGAACGACGGCGTGCTGATGTCGTCGCCTGGATTGATCTGGTCTTCTGACCGCTGGCGCACCGACAGTTCGATCAGATGCGCCTCGGCCAACTGCAGGCTCAACTTGCCGAAATACAGATCCTGATTGAACGGCACGCTGTAGCCGCCGTAGAGGCTGGCAAGATCGGCTGGCAGCAGTGAGGGATCGAACACCGTCGGCGGGCGCGTGTCCTTCGGCACGACGAAATCCTTGGCGTCGTAGGCCACGAAGAAATGCAGGCGGTCCTGGATGATCGGGCCTCCCAGGGTGACACCGTACTGCTCGGTCACCTGCTTCTGCTGGACACCGTCCTCGATCTCGCGCGGCGTGCGCGCCGACCACTCGTTCGCAGTGCGGTCGTAGAAGAAGCTGCCGCTGAAATCGTTGGTGCCCGACTTGGTGACCGCAGTCACCGCCGCGCTGCTGATCTGGTCGTACTCGGCCTTGTAGTTCGACGTAATGACCTTGTACTCGCCGATCGCCGACTGCGGGAACGGATTGCCGCGACTGTCGTCCTGACCGGTGATGCCGCCCGGCGTCACGTAGTTCTTCTGGCCCACGCCGTCGATGAAGACATTGATGTTGCTCGACCCCTGCGCACCGCTGCGCAGCTGCGACTCGGTACCGTTGGGCGAGTTGACGAACTGCATACCCGGCACGGTGTCGGCGAAGGCGAGAAAGTTGCGCGAGTTCTGCGGCAGCGACTCGATCTGCTTCTGCGACACGTAGGTCGCGATTTCCGACGTCTTGGTTTCCACCAGCACGTCGGCGGTGACGGTCACCGCGTCGAGATCGGTGGCTTCGCCCGCAGACGCCGCTTCAGCGACGCCGCCCACACCCAGGTTGAGCGTGGCGGTCTGGCCGATCGCGACGGTCACCGTCTGCGATGTGCTCTGCCCGTTCGCTTCAACCTGCAGCTGATAGGTGCCCGGCGGCAGACCCGCAAGGTTGTAGCTGCCATTCGCGCTGACACCGACACTGCGGGTCAGGCCGGTGCCCGTGTTCACAGCGGTGATGCGCGCCTCGCTGGCGGGCGCAGAGTCCACCATCACCTGGCCGCGGATCGTGGCCGATGTGGACTGCGCCATCAGCGCAGGCGCGGCCATCGCCAGGCAGCCGCCGAGCGCGAGACTGAGCAGTGAGCGCGAGAAGGCGCGCGGCCGGTTGTGGGTATGTGTCATGTCGTCGGTCTCTATCAGGGGATATTGGTTCGAACGGCATTCCCGCCGCCCCGTATGCCGCACAGCGGCCGTGTCACCTCGAACGTCCGTCGAAAAGACCCACGACACATTCGCCAACATGCGACGTCACCCGTGCGCCCCTGCACGCACGGTGATGCATCGGTATCGGACTTGATGTCATGCAACCCCTCCCAAGGCGCTGACGTCGGCCGGTCATGACCGGGTCGACGGCTCTCCACTGGACGATGACGTTGCGGCAGTGCCGCTCGAATCACGGATCACGAGTGCAGGTTCGAGCAGTGCGGTATGCACCGCGCTCTCCGTTTCCCCAGCAGCCTCGATCTCCAGCAACGCTTTCAATGCGCGCGCGCCCAGTTCAGCGATGTCGACGCGCATCGTCGTTAGCGATGGGTGAACATAGCGTGCAAGCGGGATATCGTCGAAGCCAACAACTGCGATCTCCGCAGGCGTGCGCACACCGCCTCGACCAAGTGCATACAAACACCCGATTGCCATCATGTCGTTGGCCGCAAAGACCGCGTCGGGACGCGCGTCGAGCGCAAGCAGCGCCTGCCCTGCGCGGTGGCCAGAGTCTTCGTCGAACTGGCCGGGCAACTCCCATGGGGTGTACCCATCGCCCGCGGCGGCCAGCGCATCGCGATACCCGCGCTTGCGCTCACGTGCGTCGTCGTTGTCTTCAGGTCCGTCGATGAAGGCGATGCGCTTGTAACCTGCGTCGACCAGATGCGCGACCATCGCGCGCGCGCCGCCGTAGTTGTCGATGCCGACCGACAGTTGCGGGCGACCCTGGGCGGCATTGATCAACACGATCGGCAGGCTGGCGTCGACATTGCGCTCGAGGAAATCGACGTCGTGCACGTACGGCGACATCAGTAGCAGACCGTCGACGCGGCCGCGCATCGCACGCAGCGCAGCGCCCTGCTCTTCCGGGTTGCCGTGATAGCTCGAGACCAGCAGATGCTGGCCGCGGGTGCGAGCGACCTGGTCGATGCCGCGCATCAGTTCGGAGAAGAACTCGCCGTGAATGTCGGGCAGTACGACGCCCACGGTCTGGGTGCGCCGGCTGCTCAGGCTGCGCGCGGCATGGTGCGGGCTGTAACGCAGTTCGGCGGCAACGGCGAGCACCCGCTCGCGCACAGCCTCGGCCACGTTCTGATGACCGTTGAGCGCGCGCGAGACCGTGGCCACCGACACGCTGGCCGCCTTGGCCACATCCTTGATCGTCACGCTCAAACCGCACCCTCCCGCTCCCGCGATGGGCCGGACTGTAAGCGTTTCCACAACGTCATGTAAACCGGATGTAACGAAGAATCGATGCTGCACTGCACTATAAATGCAGCGATCTGCGGCCTATTTCGCCGATCGTGCTATCGCGCTCAAGGCAGGACCTGACGGAACGGCCGCACGTCGACACGCGCATAGACGCCAGCGTCCACGTACGGATCGGCGTCCGCCCACGCACGCGCATCCGCCAGCGACTCGAATTCGGCGATGACGATGCTGCCGCTGAAACCCGCCGGACCCGGATCTTCGGCATCGATCGCCGGGCACGGGCCAGCCAGCAGCAACCGTCCTGCATCGCGCAGCGCGACCAGACGCGCAAGGTGCGCCGGACGTGCCTCGCCGCGGCGGGCGAGCACGTCCTCGCCGTCATAGCCTTCGATCGCGTACCACATGGCAATTCCCGTCCGTTCGTGAGGCGCGCAGTGTAGCGAGCGCACACGCTGGACAGGTCCGGCAGGCACCGCGTACTCTGTGCACCAGCATCCGGCCAGTTCGCCGCCCGTCACGTCTTCAGACGCTGCCGCACGCGGTCGCCCCACCGGCCCGGTCCAACGCCCTTCCGATCTCCGCGCCTGCCCCGCATGCAGACGCGCTTCGCGCTTGGCGACGACCGACCCAGACGAAGATGTTCCGCAGCACTGTTGTCCCCGCGCCGGCCCGAGCCGCGCAACCGACCGGATCCGCTTTCCCGCGGCCCGCCGAGCCGTCGCCCCGCCCTGTCAGCGATCCACTGCCCGTGATCCATTCTCCGCGCCCGAGCGCCCCGCCGCTGTTGCCTATCGAATGACACAGCCTGCATCCGACGCCAAGGCGTCCGCCCATGCCGTCCAGCCGCAACAGCAGGAATTCCCGCTGGCGCTGGTGCACGGCCAGCCGGTGCTGCAGATCCCGCAGGATCTGTACATCCCGCCGGATGCGCTGGAAGTCATCCTCGACGCGTTCGAGGGCCCGCTCGACCTGTTGCTCTACCTGATCCGCCGCCAGAACCTCGACATCCTCGATATCCCGGTTGCCGACATCACCAAGCAGTACGTCGCCTACATCGGCGTGATGCAGGAGCTGCGGTTCGAGCTCGCCGCCGAATACCTGGTGATGGCCGCGATCCTGGCCGAGATCAAATCGCGGATGCTGCTGCCGCGGCCGCCGGCCGATGAACTTGACGAAGGCGATCCGCGCGCCGAGCTGGTGCGCCGGTTGCAGGAGTACGAACGTTTCAAGCAGGCGGCCGAAGACATCGACCGGCTGCCGCGCCAGGATCGCGACACCGCGCCGGCGCAGGCCACATTGCCGGAGCGCACGATCAACCGCGATCCGCCGCCGGTCGATCTGCGCGAGATGTTGCTGGCGCTGCACGACGTGCTCAAGCGCGCCGAGCTGTTCACCGGTCATGCGATCCGTCGCGATGCCCTGAGCGTGCGCCAGCGCATGGGCGAAGTGCTGACCCGGCTCACCGGCGGTCATTTCCACCGCTTCGAGTCGCTGTTCGAACCCGAGGAAGGCCGGCTGGGCGTCGTGGTGACGTTTCTGTCGATCCTCGAGCTCACCAAGGAACGCCTGCTCGACATCGTGCAGGAGGCGCCGCTGGCGCCGATATACATCAAGTCGCTCGCCGATGCCGACGGCGCCGCGCCACCGACCACGTTCTCCAGCGAGTTCGACGATGACGTCCCCGAACCCGCCCAGTCCTGACCACCGACCGGATCTCCGAACAGTCCCGATGGAACAGACCTTCATCAATCGCATCGTCGAAGCGGCCCTGCTCGCCTCGTCGCAGCCGCTGACCGCGGCGCAGCTGGAAACGCTGTTCACGCTCGACGAACCCGCGCCCGAGGGCAGCCTCAAGCAGGCGCTCGTCGATCTGCAGGCCGCCTGTGACGATCGCGGCGTGGAACTCGTGGAGCTGGCTTCGGGCTGGCGCTATCAGGTGCGCGGCGACGTCCACGGCTGGGTGTCCCGACTGTGGACCGAGCGCCAGACCAAGTACACGCGCGCCACGCTGGAAACCCTGGCGCTGATCGCCTATCGCCAGCCGATCACCCGCGGCGAGATCGAGCAGGTGCGCGGTGTGGCGACCAACAGCAACATCATCAAGGCGCTCGAGGAGCGCGAGTGGATCCGCGTCGTCGGCCACCGCGACATGCCGGGCCGTCCGGAACTGCTCGGCACGACCAAGGGGTTTCTCGATTACTTCGGCCTGCGCCGTCTCGACGACCTGCCGCCGCTGTCGGAACTCAAGGATTTCGCCGAGCTCGATCCGCAGATGCGCTTCGCCGGCACCGAGATCGCCGACCGCTCGGTCGGCGGCATCGCGTCCGCCAACGACGACACCGCGGCTGACGACGCCGACATCGATACAGACGCGGCAGACGACACCACACATGACGCGGACGACGGCAGCGATGCCGCCTCCGCCGACGACGACGTTCCGCACGACGTGCAGGACGCCGGAGCAGCACCCGGAGACGACGACGGCGACAGCGCCGGCGACGTCTCCGATGAAGACACCCAGACCCCGTCCGACATCCCGTCCGACGACGACACCGCAACACCCAACGCACAAGACGCCCTCGCCGCAGACGGCGACAGCGACCGGAGCCATTCATGACGCAACATCGCAACACCGACAAACCCGCCCGTTCACCGCTGTCGCTCAAGCGCGGCGAAGCCCCGGCCGCGGATGCCGCGCCCAAGCTTGAAGAGCGCCTGCACAAGGTGCTGGCCCAGGCCGGCCTCGGCTCGCGCCGCGCGCTCGAGCAGCGCATCGCCGACGGCCTGGTCAAGGTCAACGGCGAAGTCGCCCAGACCGGCATGTCGATCAAGGGCAGCGACCGCATCGAGCTCGACGGCAAGGTGTTCGTCGCCAGCGCGCTGACCGAACCGGCGCGCGTGCTGATCTACAACAAGCCCGAAGGCGAAGTCACCACGCGCGAAGATCCCGAAGGTCGTCCGACGATCTTCGAGGCCCTGCCCGCGCTCAAGGGTGCGCGCTGGATCGCGATCGGTCGCCTCGACATCAACACCACCGGCCTGCTGCTGCTGACCACCGACGGCGAACTCGCGAACGCGATGATGCATCCGTCGTACGAAGTCGAACGCGAGTACGTGTGCCGCGTGCGCGCGCCGGAAGGCGAAGAGACCGTGTCCGACAAGCTCGTCGATCGCCTCAAGCGCGGCGTCGCGTTGGAAGACGGCCCGGCCAAGTTCGACGAGATCGAGCGCATCGGCGGCACCGATTCGCACGACTGGTTCCAGGTGCTGCTCAAGGAGGGCCGCAACCGCGAAGTGCGCCGCCTGTGGGAATCGCAGGGCTGTCAGGTCAGCCGTCTCAAGCGCGTGCGCTACGGCCAGGTCACGCTGCCGCAGCCGTTGTTGCGCGGCCAGTCGCAGGAACTGGCGGATGTGCAGGTCGAATCGCTGCGCAAGGAACTCAAGCTCGAGGAAGGTCCGCCGCCGGCGTTGACGCTGCAGCCGGTCATCGGCCAGCGCAAGGCCGCCAAGTCGACCGTACATATGAGCAAGGGCAGCGCCGGCAAGGCCTACGTCAACGGCCAGAACAGTGGCGCGGATGAAGGGCGTGAGCTGCGTCGCTTCGACAATGTGCGCGAAGACCGCGGCCGTGGCCGTGGCGGCCCGCGCAAGCCGCACGGCGGCCTGACGGTCAGCGGCGACGCCGCGGCCAAGCAGTCGCAGAAGCCGTTCAAGCAGCGTGCCGACAAGGGCGCGCGCGCCCTGCCCGAGGGCAATCCCGCCGCGTTCCGCACCTGGTACGTGCCGGACGGCGTGGAGACCGGCCCGACCGGTCATCGCAATGCCGACGGCCGCGGACCGAAGAAGCCCTACGGCGGCGCAGGCGGTCCGGGCGGCGCGAAGAAGCGCGGCCCGGGTGGTCCTGGCGGCGGTGGACAGGGTCCGCGCGGTGCAGGCGGCGGTGGCCCGCGCGGTCCAGGCGGTGGCGGTGGTGGCGGACAGGGTCCGTGGGCCTCGCGTCCGGCCGGCGGTGGCGGTGGCCCGGGTCGCCCGCGTGCGCCCTACGGCCATCCCGACAGCGCGCCGAGCTTCCCGTCAGACCACGCCAACCCCGGCAGCTTCAATCCGAACGCCGGCCCGCGCGGTCCGCGTCCGGGTGGCGGCAACCGTGGCCCGAAGGGTCCGGGCGGTCCCGGTGCACGCGGCCCCGGTGGTCCCGGTGGCGGCAATCGTGGTCCGGGCGGACGTCCGCCGGGCGGCGGCAATCGCGGCCCGCGCAGTGGCGGTGGCGGCGGTCGCTGATCGCACGCACTTTGTGATGTGTTGACGCACGGGGCCTTCGGGCCCCGTGTTCGTTTTGCGGTACGCGGAGTCATGTCGGAGCGCGCTTGCGCGCTCAGGGCATTGCCGGGAAAGCTGCATCTCGCGCGAGCGCGCTCCTGCGAAGCGTCGTTACACTTTCGCGACTCGAAACGGAACTGCTGCATGGCCATCACCGGCGACGCCATCAACGATCTGATCCGCGCGAACGCGCCGGCGGCGATGCACGCCCTGCTCCCGCCGCCGTGCCTGCTCGACATGCAGGGCGAGTTCCTCGAATACGAAGACGGCGTGCGCATGTCGCTGCGTTTCCCGGTGCTGCCGCGCTACCGCAATCCGATGGGCAACATGCAGGGCGGTTTCATCGTCGCCGCGCTCGACAACACGCTCGGCCCGTTTTCGTATCTGATCGCGCCGCCGAGCGTCACCGCGACGCTCAACACGCAGTACCTGCGGCCGGTCACCCCGGACACCACGCACATCCTCTGCGAGGCGAGACTGGTCGCCCGTACGCGCAACGTGCTGCATCTCGCTGCCGAAGCGCGCAGCGAGGACGGCAAGATCTATGTGCTGTGCCAGGCCACGCAACAGATCCTGCCGCCACGCGGCGCCTGAGACTTCATACCCGCTTCACCGCGCCGCCATCGGCGCTCCACCGCTGCGATCGAAACTGGCGCCTCGCTCGTGAGTGGAGATCGCCGGTTTGGATGGATATGCGCAATTCGATTTCGATGTCGTCGTGGTGGGCGCGAGCTTCGCCGGCGCCGCGTGTGCGCTGGCCGCGCGCGAAGCGGGCTTGCGGGTCTGTGTGCTCGAACGCAAGCACGATCCCGGCATCCGCCTGCACACGACCGGCATCATCGTCGCCGAAGCGTTTTCGCAGACCCGGCTCGGCCGCATGCCGCCAGCGCTCTGTCGCCAGGTGCCGCGCGTACAGCTGTACGCCCCGAGTCTGGACAGCCTGCAGTTGCAGGCCGACGACTACGCGTTCCTGACCACCGACACGCCGAACGTGCTGCGCTGGCTGGCCGAAGAGATGCGCGAGGCGGGCGTCGATCTGCGGCTGATGCAGTCGTTCACCGATGCGCAGCGTGACGGCGACGGCTGGCAGATCGCTGGGCTCGGCAGCACACGCTGGCTGATCGGCGCCGACGGCGCGAAATCACGCGTCGCCCAGCGCGCCGGTCTCGGTCTGGTCGACGCATTTCTCTACGGCGTCGAACATGAATTCCACGGCGCGACGCTGGCCGAGCCCGATGCCCTGCACTGCTTCATCAGCCGCACGCTCGCGCCGGGTTATATCGGTTGGGCCGCGCAATCGCCGACCGGCGTGCAGCTCGGACTCGCGTTCCGGCATCGCGCGGATCGTCATGGCGTGCCGGATATCGACGGCTTCCGTGCAAGCGTCGGGATGCGTCTGGGCCTGCCGCCGACGCTGTCGCCTGATGCCACGCGCGCAGGCCTGATTCCCTGCGGTGGCCCGGTCAAGCAGCTCGCCGCACCGGGCGTGATCCTGACCGGCGATGCGGCCGGCATCGTGTCGCCATTGACTGCCGGCGGCATCCATTCGGCCTGGGCGCACGGCGAGGCGATCGGCCGCGCGATCGCCCTGCACCGGATCGGCGCCGATATCTCACCAGAGCGGATCGCTGACACCGCCGCGCCACGCTTCCGCGCGAAGCGCTGCCTGCGCTGGGCTTTCGATCATCTGCAGCTGGACTGGCCGGTGAATCTGCTGCTGCATTCACCGCTGCTGCGTCGCGCCGCCGAACAGGTCTATTTCCATCGCCGCGGCCGGCGCCGCGGATCCGCATGAATCCCGAACCGCACATACGAAAACGCGCCCGCCGGAGCGGACGCGTTTCGGGTGCTTCACTCGCGGCGCCTAAGCGCCGCTCGCTCAGGCGGTCTGCAGCTTGCGCGAGCCCGCCGCGCGACGCGGACGGCTCGGGAACGCATGCCTCAGGATGCGCCAGGACACTTCCCCGAACTGGCGCGGCAGCGAGCCGGTGTTGTACGGCTGGCCGTAACGCTGGCAGATCTCGCGCACTTCGACGGCGAGCGTGGCATAGCGATGCGCCGGCACGTCGGGGAAGAAGTGGTGCTCGATCTGGTGGCTCAGATTGCCGGTCAGCAGGTTCATGACCTTGCCGCCGCCGATGTTCGAAGAACCGCGCAGCTGGCGCATGTACCAGTGCCCACGCGACTCGTTGCGGATGCTCTCCTTCGGGAAGGTCTCGACATCGGCAGTGAAGTGCCCGCAGAAGATCACCACGTAGGTCCACACATTGCGGATGCCGTTGGCGACGAGATTGCCCAGCAGCACCGGCAGGAAGAACGGACCGGCCAGCAGCGGGAAGATCACATAGTCCTTCACCAGCTGACGCCCCATCTTGCGACCGACCGGCGCGAAATCGCGCGCCAGCTTGCCCTTGGGCATCTTGCCGGCGAAGAAGCGGCCGAGCTTGAGTTCCTGGATCGCGACGCCCCACTGGAAGTACAGCGCGAACACGACCGCGATCACCGGCTGCATCAGGTAAAACGGGCGCCAACGCTGTTCGGGAAAGATGCGCAGCAGGCCGTAGCCGATGTCGTCGTCCATGCCGCGGACGTTGGTGTAGGTGTGGTGGCGGAAGTTGTGCGAATGCCGCCAGTTGTCGCCGGTCGCCATGATGTCCCACTCGTACTTTTTGCTGTCGAGTTCGGGATCGTGCATCCAGTCGTACTGGCCGTGCATGACGTTGTGGCCGACTTCCATGTTCTCGAGGATCTTGGCCAGCGCCAGGAACACGACACCAGCGATACACGCCGGCCACAGCAGCCACGGCACGAACGCGCCGCCGATCGCACCGACGAACAGCAGACCGCGACCGAGCACCGCGCAATAGCGCACCCAGCGCACGACGCGGCGGATGTAGGCGGCGTCGACCTTGCCGACCTGGGCCATCGTGCGCGTGTGCAACGCGTCGAGCTCGGCGCCGAAGGCATCGAGTTCCTGCGTGGAGAGGCGGCGCGTGGCAGTGAGCTTGGACATGACGACTCCGGAATTCAAAGCAGGATCTTTCAAAGCAGAGCGGAACGTTTCGACGCGGCGTGTTTCAGAGATCGAGCACGAGATCGGACACGGCGCTGCTGATGCACAGCTTCAGCGCGGCAGTCGCCTCGGTGTTCGCAGCGCCGGTGCGCAGATCGCGCGTGGCACCGGACGCCTTGCCGCAGGCGCAGGTATTGCAGATGCCCATGCGACAACCGGCCTTCGGCTTCAGGCCTTCGGCTTCCAGCGCCTGCAGCAGCGGCACACCGCGCGGCAGCTGCAGCGCACGACCGCTGCGCGCCAGACGCACTTCGACCATGCCGCTGTCGTCGGTCTGCGGACGCGGCGGCGGGGTAAAAGCTTCGGTGCGCAGCAACGGCACGCGGTCTTCGACGAGCTCGGTTGCCGTAGTGACGAAGCCGCCCGGGCCGCAGGCGAACACCTGGCGCGCGGCGAGATCGGGCACCAGTGTGTCGAGCAGTCCGGCATCGATACGGCCGACGGCTTCGTCGTCCGCGGTAGCGGCTTCGCGGGTCAGCACGAAACGCACATCGAAACCGGCGTGGCGCGCAGCGAGTGCGCGCAGCTCGTCGACGAAACACAGTTCGGCGCGCGTGCGCGCCCAGTAGATCAGCGTCAGCGGCACCGGCATACCCTGCCCGGCCAGCTGACGGACCAGCGCCATCAGCGGCGTCACACCGCTGCCGGCGGCCAGGAACAGCCAGCTGCCATCGACCTTGGCCGGCAGCACCAGATCACCGAACGCAGGCCCGATATCGAACACGTCACCGCGGCGCGCGGCGGCCAGCAGATGCCGGCTCATGCGGCCTTCGTCGACACCCTTTACCGTGACCGTGATGCGGCCATCGGCGGCGACCGGCGCATCGAGGCTGTAGCTGCGGGTGATCCGCACGCCGTCGATATCGGCCGTCAGATTCACGTGCTGACCGGCCTGCGCGCCCGCCCAGTGACGATTCGGCTTCAGCGTCAAAGTGACCGCATTCGACGCGGCCGGCGCATGCGCGACCACGCGGGCCAGCGGACGCTCCCAGCTCCAGGTCGGGTGCAGGCGCTGGGCCCAGAAATCGAACACCGGCGGCACCACAAACGGATGGGCGAGCCTGCGCAAGTGGCTGCGGCGAGACATCTTGATGGGCTGGACAGTCGACATGGGAGGCAATGTACACCCATCCGCACAGCCGTGTATACACTTGTACATTAATGGACACTGCTATGCTGGACACCCAGTCTTCCGACGGCCCACCGTGACCGCCCGCACCCTCGCATCCGACAGCGGCGACCCCGGCCAGAGCCCTGCAGACAGCCAGGCCGGACGCAAACCGACGATCGTCCGAGAGGATCTGATCGCGGCCGCCCTGCGTCTGACCGGCGCCCACCGCAGTGTCTCGACCCTGAGCCTGCGCGAAGTGGCCCGCGAAGCCGGCATCGCGCCGAACAGCTTCTACCGCCAGTTCCACGACATGGATGAGCTCGCCGTCGCCCTGATCGAGCTGGCCGGCGAATCGCTGCGCAACATCGTCGGCGACGCACGCAAACGTGCGGTGGCCGGCCGCAGCATCGTCCGCGGCTCGCTCGAAGCCTTCATGGAACGCCTGCGCGCCGACGACAAGCTGCTGCATGTGCTGCTGCGCGAAGGCACCGTGGGCTCGGATGCCTTCAAGCGTGCGGTCGATCGCCAGCTGCAGTTTTTCGAAGTCGAACTGCGTGCGGATCTGGTCCGTATCGCCGCTGCGCAGGGAATCGTGTTTCACGAACCGGGGCTGGTGGCGCGCGCGATCACCCGTCTGGTGTTCGCGATGGGTGGCACGGCGCTGGATTCCCCGCCGGAGCGCGACGACGCGTTGGTCGACGAGCTCTCGCACATGATCCGCATGCTGTTGCGGGGTGCGCATGCGATGGGGAAGGTGAAAGGCGCGCGGTGAAGTTCGCTCGTTGATCCGTCTTTGTGTCCGGAGACTCTGAAGCGCGGGATCAGCTGCCAGAGGCGGCACCGTCGTCCCAGCGCACGCTGGAAGCGTTTTTTTTCGACAGACGGTTGGCTAGCCGCCTATTTTGGATCTTCGTACCATCCGCGGGCGCTCGGCCAATTCGACCGTCGCCCCGGCGCAGGCCGGGGCCCAGTGACTTTTGATATCGACCGCGACCAAGTCATCCGATGGGCAAGCCACACGCCGAAAATCTAGATGGATGACCAGCCATCCGGCTGTTGAAAAGCGCTTCCAGCGTGCGCTGGGATGACGGGTCAGCGCGGGCGAGACATCTCGATTGAAGTCTCTGGACCCCGGCCTGCGCCGGGGCGACGGGTTTCAAGGATTCCGTGAGCGATCAGCACCAGCGGCGCGAGGCGCGCGACCTCAAACGATCTCGAATCGGTCCGCGTCCAGCATCGCGGGGAAGTGTTCTCGATGCGCCTGCAACTGTTCGGCCGACAACGTCGTCGTCGACACCACTTCCTCATCCATCGATTCGCTCAACGGCTGGCCCAGCATGTCCAGCACAACGCTGTCGCCGGAATACGGCAGCCCGTTGCCATCCGTGCCTACGCGATTGACGCCGACCACGTAGCAGAGGTTCTCGATCGCCCGCGCGCGCAGCAGGGTCTTCCATGCGTACGCACGTGCGGCGGGCCAGTTGGCGACGAACAGCTGCAGGTCGAAGTCCATCCCGTCCGCACGCTCCACGTCGAAGCGGTTGCGGCAGAACACCGGGAAGCGCAGGTCGTAGCAGACCTGCGGATTGATCCGCCAGCCCTTCCACTCGACGGTCAGGCGCTCACGGCCGGCGGCGTAGCGCTTGTGCTCGTTCGCGTAGCGGAACAGATGGCGCTTGTCGTAGTGCTGCAGGGCGCCGTCGGGGGTCGCCCACAACATGCGGTTGTAGACGCCCTCGCCATCACGCAACTGCACGCTGCCCGTGACCGCCGCATCGAGCGCGACCGCCTGCGCGCGGATCCAGGCGACGGTCGGGCCGTCCATGTTTTCGGCGCGGTCGATCGCGTCATTGCTGAAGCCACTGGTGAAGGTCTCGGGCAGCACCACCAGATCGGTCAGCCCGCACAAAGGCGCGATCAGGTCACCGTAATAGTCCCGGTTGGCCGTCGGATCGTGCCAGACGGTGGCGCCCTGGACGGTGGATACGCGGAGATTCTGCATGAGGCGATCCTGCTGGCCACGTGTGCGCGGCCGATGTCCTGATTCTCGGTGTTGCCGCGGGCGCGCTCAAGCGCACCGGTGGAACGGCGCGTCAACGCCGGCTCCACCCTGCCCGTCTTACCGTGAGCGCTGCCAGCCAGCCCAACGTGGAGCCCGCCATGCCCGAAACCATCTACGACGCCCTGCGCGAGAGCCACGAACGCCAGCGCTCGCTGTGCCGCAAGTTGCTGCGCGCGCCGCCGCACAGCGAACGCCGCATCGAACTGTTCACCGATCTGCGTATCGAGCTGGCGGCCCATGCCGCAGCCGAGGAGCGCTTTCTGTACGCGCCGATCCTGATGCACGACGCCGGCCTCGACGCCTCGCGCCATGCGCTGCATGAACATCACCAGATGGACGAACTGGTCGAGGATCTGCAGACCAACGACCACGCGGGCGCGGCCTGGATGGCGAAGGCGAAGCAGCTATCGGAGAAGGTGCACCATCACCTGCGCGAAGAGGAACGCAAGTTCTTCCAGGTCTCGGGCAAGCTGCTGACCGATACGCAGAAGACCCGCGCGGCGCAGCGCTATCGCCGCGACCACGCGCGCATGGAAAAGAAACTGCGCGAGGCCTGAGTTCTACGCGCTCAGCGCAACGTCCCGCAGCGCCGAGGCTCCCCGACGGCACGGTGCGTTGCAGACGCAACGCACTTCGCGTGTCGCGGGAATCGATGCGCTCCGGTTCCGACACCAACGCCGGGACTTGCAGACCGTCAGTTCGCCGCCCCGCCCGCCGCCTTCTGCTCGGCGATGAAGCGTCGCACTTCCTCTTCCAGCACCGGCAACGGCACCGAGCCCAGATTGAGGATGGTGTCGTGGAAGGGCCGCTGGTCGAAGGCCGGGCCGAGTTCGCGCTCGGCTTCGGCGCGCAGGTCAAGGATGGTCTTGTAGCCGATGTAGTACGACAGCGCCTGGCCCGGCCAGGAAATGTAGCGGTCGATCTCGGTGACCACATCGTGGCGTGCGAGCGCGGTGTGGCTGGCGAGGTACTCGATCGCCTGATCCCGCGTCCAGCCGTACTCGTGCAGGCCGGTGTCGATGACCAGACGCGCGGCGCGCCACATTTCGAAGGTCAGGCGGCCGAATTCCTCGTAGGGCGTCTCGTAGATACCCATGCGCGTGCCCAGCCATTCGGTGTACAAGCCCCAGCCTTCGCCGTAGCCGGAGAAGTACGTCTGCTGACGAAAATCCGGACGTGCCGGCGCTTCGAGCGCGAGCGCGGCCTGGAAGCTGTGGCCGGGCGCGCATTCGTGCAGCACCAGCGCCGGCAGGTTGTACAGCGGGCGCGACGGCAGGTCGTAGGTATTGAAGAAGCAGGCGTCCAGGCCGCCGCGACCCGAGGTGTAGATCGGCGCGATGTCGTCGGCGACCGGCAGGATCGTGAAGCGGTAGCGCGGCAGCGTGCCGACCACGTACTGCAGCTGGCCATCGATCTTCTTGGCGATCAACGAGGCCTCGCCCAGCAGTTCGCGCGGCGTCTTCGCGTAGAACTTCGGATCGGTGCGCAGGTACTCGATGAACGCCGGCAGGTCACCCTCGAAACCGGCGCGACCCATGACTTCGCGCATCTCACCGGTGATGCGTTCGACCTCGGCAAGGCCGAAGTCGTGGATCTCGCGCGCCGTCATGTCGCGGGTGACGTACTCGCGGATCTGGCTCTGGTAGAACGCACGGCCGTCGGGCAGGTCACTGGCAGCGATCGTCGTGCGCGTGCGCGGCAGGTACTCGCTGCGGATGAAGGTCAACAGCTTCGCGTAGGCCGGAATCGTCTGCTCCAGCACGACGCGTCGGCCCTCGTCGCGCAGCTGCGTACGCACGGACTCGGGAATCGTCTTGGGAATGCGATCGAACGTGACCAGCAGCGGATTCGCGTCGCCGGTCAGCACATAGGAATCGAGCGTGTTGTCGCGGCCTTCGAGCGTCGCCCGAGGCACGCTCCAACCACGTGCCAGGCCGGTTTCCATGTTCGCGATCTGTTCGTCGAAATAACGCGGCACATCGGACAGTCGGCCGATGAAGCGACGCCAGTCGGCCTCGGTCTGGAACGGCTGGCGCGGATTGATGCCGCCCCAGAAGAAACTGTCGCTGTTGAACGGTGCCTCATAGGTACGCCAACGTGCACTGGCTTCGTCGGCTTCGAGCGAGGTGCGGAAGACCGCGGCATTGATGCGCTCCTCGCGGCCCAGCTGATCGAGCGGAATCGCGTCGAGCGCATCGAGCGCCGCCTTCCAGTAGTCCGCGCGGCGCGCCCAGGCCTCCGGCGTGACCGAGGGCATCCTGTCGCTGCTCTGCCAGCGTCCATCGACCTTCTCGCGCACGAATTCGGCCTGCCGCCAGTCCCACTCGCGCGTGTAGAGATCGCGCAGCGCGGTCTCGGCGGCATTCGCCGGCGGCGCGAGCACCGGTGCGGGCGTGTCCTGTGCAAGGCCGGGCGAAGCGATGCCGAGAGCGAGCGACAGGGACAGCACGAGGCGGGACAGCGTCATGTGGCGACGCGGGGCGAAGGACATCAGCGACTCCTGGAAAGCGGTGGTGGTCGTGTCGGACCCGGGCGAAAGACGCGGGCGATCCTGCAAGAATGCCGGGAATGGCTTTGGCGTGCATGCGTGGAGCTGTGCCGAGTGCGTCGGATGCGCTGACTGCATGGCGGAGAGCGCCCTCACCCCAACCCCTCTCCCAAGGGGAGAGGGGCTCGGTCAATGCGGTCGGGGCGTTTGCGGCGCATGACGAGCACGTGGTTCCGAGCCGTTCTCCCCTTGGGAGAGGGGTTGGGGTGAGGGCATCGGTTCGCGGATCACCCACACCGCGCGCGCATCCAGTCCACACAACACTCACGACCCACCACACACTCTTTCACCGAACCGTCCGGAATCTCCAATGGCCAGCCCCACGCCAGCCACGCACTCGCCTTTCGCCCGCCAAGCCGCTGCGCACGGCGCCGCCTGATGGCGGTTGCCACATCCGCCGTCGCTGCGAATGCCGCGGAGCTGCGCGCTCCTGCGCCAAGCTTCGCTGAAGGCAATCCCGGCGCCGTGCTGCAGGCCGCGTTCAATGCACTTTCAGCCGGGCGCGCGCCGGTGCTCGCGCTCGTCGTCGAAACCGAAGGCTCCACCTACGCCTCGACCGGCGCGCTCGCGCTCTTCGGTGATGGGCCGCATGTCGGCTGGATCAGCGGCGGATGCCTCGAGCCGGAGATCGAGCGCCTCGCGTTGAACGCCGGCAATGCCGGCAGCCTCGAATGGCTGGAGATCGATACCACTGACGACGATTCGCTGTTCTCGGGCAGTGCGGTCGGCTGCCGGGGCCGGCAATTGCTGGCGCTGTTGCCGCTGGCCGCAATGCCGCAGGTCGCGGATGCGATCTCGGCCTGGCTCGCCGGCGGCCACGCCCTGGAGATCACGCTCGAACGCCAGGGCCGCATTGCCTGCCGTCTCGATGGCCGCGCGTGGTCGTGGGAATTGCCGGTCGGCGAGGCGCCGCAATCCGCATCGAAGGACTGGACACTGACCCTGCAACGCGCCCCCGAGGCGCTGATCCTCGGCGCCGGCCCGGAAACGCCGACGCTGATTCCGCTGCTGCGATCGTTAGGCTGGCGCGTGCGCGTTGCGGAGCGCCGCGCGCGCTGGCGCGATGCCGCAGGCCCGCACACGGATCTGTTGGACCTGCACCCCGACGATGCCGTCGCCGCGCACCCGCATGCGGACGTCGCGCTGGTGATGCACCACGGTTTCGAATCCGATCGCGATGCGCTGGCCGCATTGGCCGGATCACGCATTCCCTTCATCGGCCTGCTGGGGCCGCAGCGCCGCCGCGACGATCTGTTCAAGCTGCTGCGCCCTGCCGAGCGTGAGGCACTAGCCAATCGCCTACATTCGCCGGTCGGCATTCCGCAATGCGGGCGCGGACCGGAGGCGATCGCCCTGAGCATCGCCACACAGCTGCAGCAATGGCGCGGCGCCCGGAATCGCTGAGCGCGCACGCTTCTACCGACGCCACCCGCATTCATTGACCACACCACAACATGCGGACCCGCATGCTCGTGCTGCACCTGTCCGCGTGCCCCCATCCAGCCAGCCTTTCGAGCCAGCCAGAGGAATGTCCATGTCTCCCCTCACCCGCCGGGAACTGTTGAAGGCCGGCGCCGCGTCGGCCGGCGCAGTCGCCATGCCCGCCGTCGCGCAGGCCGCCAATGCCGCCGCCACGCCTACGCCCTTGCGCCCGCCTGTCCGCCAGCGCGTCTCGCTGGAGGTCAACGGCGAAACCGTCGAGCGCGAAGTCGACACGCGCACGACGCTGCTCGATTTCCTGCGTGAGGAACTCCACCTCACCGGCACCAAGAAAGGTTGCGATCACGGCCAGTGCGGCGCCTGCACGGCGATCGTCGACGGCCGCCGCATCAACACCTGCCTGAGTCTGGCGGTGATGAACGCAGGCGCGAAGGTCACGACCATCGAAGGCCTCGGCACGCCGGACAAACTGCATCCGATGCAGGCCGCATTCGTGAAGCACGACGGCTTCCAGTGCGGCTACTGCACGCCCGGTCAGATCTGCTCCGCGGTCGCGGTGCTCGGCGAAATCCGCGATGGCATTCCCAGCCATGTGACCGCCGACCTCACCGCCAGACCTGCGATCAATGGCACCGAGATCCGCGAGCGCATGAGCGGCAATCTCTGTCGCTGCGGCGCCTACGCCAACATTCTCGATGCGATCGAAGATGTCGCTGGAACGTCGGGAGCACGCGCATGAAGGCCTTCGGATTCGAACGCGCGGAATCGCCCGTCGCCGCGGCCACAGCGGCCGCGCGCACGCCCGGTACGAAGTTCATCGGCGGTGGTACCAACCTGCTCGATCTGATGAAGCTGGAGATCGAAACGCCGGCGCACCTGGTCGACGTCAACGGGCTCTCGCTCGATACGATCGAGAAGAGTGACGATGGCGGCCTGCGTATCGGCGCCGGCGTGCGCAATACCGATCTCGCGGCGGACCATCGCGTGCGCAAGGATTACCCGTTGCTGTCGCGCGCCCTGCTCGCCGGCGCATCCGGCCAGCTTCGCAATCGCGCAACGACGGCCGGCAACCTGCTGCAGCGCACGCGCTGCCCCTATTTCTACGACACCGATCAGGCCTGCAACAAACGCCTGCCGGGCAGCGGCTGCGGCGCGCTCGAAGGCTACAGCCGCCAACTTGCCGTGATCGGTGGCAGCAAGGACTGCATCGCCACGCATCCCAGCGACATGGCGGTGGCGATGCGCGCGCTCGACGCGACCATCGAAACCGTCAAGGCCGACGGCCAGACACGTCGCATCCCGCTGGACGAGTTCTATCTCGCGCCGGGCAATACGCCACAGCGCGAAACGGTGCTCGAAGCCGGCGAACTGATCACGGCCGTCGTGCTGCCGCCGCCGGTCGGGGGTCGTCAGATCTATCGCAAGGTCCGCGATCGCGCCTCGTATGCGTTCGCGCTGGTCTCGGTCGCCGCGATCGTGCAGCGCGACGGCAGCGGACGCGTGGTCGTCGGCGGTGTCGCGCACAAACCGTGGCGAAGCGATGCGGCCGATGCGGAACTGCCGCGTGGCGCCAAGGCCGTCGCGGCGCGTCTGTTCGAGGGCGCCGCGCCGACCGAAGACAACCGGTTCAAGCTGATTCTCGCCGAGCGCACCATCGCTGCGGCCCTGGCCGAAGCCCAGGAGGCCACGTCATGAAGTTCGACACACCCGCAGGCCAGAACCCGATCGATGCGATGCGCGTCGTCGGCCAGCCGCTCGACCGCATCGACGGCCCGCACAAGGTCACCGGCACCGCGCATTACGCCTACGAGTGGCACGACGTCACCGAGCGCGCGGCCTATGGCCACGTCATCGGCGCCGGCATCGCGAAGGGGCGCATCGCCTCGATCGACACCAGCGCCGCCGAACGCGCGCCCGGCGTGCTCGCTGTCGTCACCGCGCAGAACGCCGGCAAGCTGGGCCAGGGCCGCATGAACACCGCGAAGCTGCTCGGCGGGCCGGAGATTCAGCATTACCACCAGGCGATTGCACTCGTCGTCGCCGATACCTTCGAACAGGCGCGCGCCGCCGCATCGCTGGTGCGCGTGGTCTATACGCGCGGCCGCGGCCGTTTCTCGCTGGAAGCCGAGAAAGACAACGCGGTGAAGCCGCAGGGCGGCGACACGCCGGCCGATACCGCGGTCGGCGATTTCGATGCGGCGTTCGCAGCGGCCGAAGTCACGCTCGACGAGACCTACACCACGCCTGACCAGTCGCACGCGATGATGGAGCCGATGGCGTCGCTCGCCGAATGGGATGGCGACAAGGTCACGATCTGGACCTCGAACCAGATGATCGCCTGGGGCAAAGGCGACGTCGCCCGCACACTCGGTATCGCAGCGGACAAGGTGCGTCTGGTATCGCCGTACATCGGTGGCGGCTTCGGCGGCAAGCTCTTCGTGCGCGCCGATGCCGTGCTCGCCGCGCTCGGCGCGAAGGCCGCCAAGCGTGCAGTCAAGGTCGCGCTGCATCGCCCGCTGATCGCCAACAACACCACGCACCGCCCCGCCACGCTGCAGCGCATCCGCATCGGCGCGAACAAGGATGGCCGCATCACCGCGATGGGTCACGAAAGCTGGTCCGGCGATCTGGAAGGCGGCGGCCCGGAGGTCGCCGTGCAGCAGACGCGTCTGCTCTACGCCGGCGAACACCGCATGAGCAAGATGCGCCTCGCAACGCTCGATCTGCCGGAGGGCAACGCGATGCGTGCGCCGGGCGAGACGCCTGGCATGATGGCGCTGGAAATCGCGATCGACGAAATCGCCGACAAGCTCGGCATGGATCCGGTCGAGTTCCGTATCCGCAACGACACCCAGGTCGATCCGGAAAAGCCCGAGCGTCCATTCTCGCAGCGTCAGCTGGTCGAGTGCCTGCGCCAAGGCGCGGAGAAGTTCGGCTGGGATGCACGCAAGGCGCACGGCACTGTGCGCGACGGCCGCTGGCTGATTGGCATGGGCGTGGCCGCGGGCTTCCGCAACGCGCCGGTGATGAAGTCCGGCGCCCGCGTGCGCCTCGATGGCGATGGCCGCGTCACCGTCGAAACCGACATGACCGACATCGGCACCGGCAGCTACACGATCATCGCGCAGACCGCGGCCGAAACGCTGGGCCTGCCGATTGAATCGATCGACGTGAAGCTGGGCGACTCCGACTTCCCCGTCTCCGCCGGTTCCGGTGGCCAGTGGGGCGCGAACAGTGCGACGGCCGGCGTCTATGCGGCCTGCATGAAACTGCGCGAGGTCGTGGCGACCAAGCTCGAACTCGATCCCGCGACGGCGGAATTCGCCGACGGTAAGGTCAGCGCCGGCGGCAAGTCGGTTGCACTCGCTGATGCCGCAGGCGACGGACAGATCGTCGTTGAAGACGCGATCGAATTCGGCGATCTCGACAAGCAAAAGGTACTCAGCACCTTCGCTGCGCACTTCGCCGAAGTCGGTGTCGACATGCACACCGGCGAGACGCGCGTGCGCCGCATGCTGTCGGTGGCTGCAGCTGGCCGCATCCTCAACCCGAAGCAGGCGCGCAGCCAGATGATCGGCGCGATGACGATGGGCGTCGGTGCCGCGTTGAGCGAGGAACTGGCCGTCGATACGACCATGGGTTTCTTCGTCAACCACGACCTCGCCGGTTACGAAGTGCCGGTACATGCGGACATTCCGGTGCAGGAAGTCGTGTTCCTCGACGAAGCCGACGCGGACAGTTCGCCGATGAAGGCGAAGGGTGTGGGCGAACTGGGCCTCTGTGGTGTGCCGGCGGCGATCGCCAACGCGATCCACAACGCGACTGGCGTGCGTGTGCGCGAGTATCCGATCACGCTCGAGAAAGTGATCGGCGGATTGCCGGATATCGCGTGACTCGAGCTCCGTTCTGAAGCCCCTCCCCCTCCGGGAGAGGGGTTGGGGTGAGGGGGAAAGTTCGCAGAGAAAACCTCTGCCCTCACCCGACGCGCTTCGCGCGTCGACCCCGGATCAGGTCCGGGGCAGGCTCTCTCCCAGAGGGAGAGGTGCTCAGGTCTCTTCGGAGATGCGAATCAGCTGCTCTCGAGAAAGTGCCGACTCTAGGCTCCTCTCATCTGCGCAGATTCTTAGCCCCTCTCCCTTTGGGAGAGGGGTTGGGGTGAGGGCGATGCTCGCAGCGAACACCGCCGCCCTCACCCGATGCGCTGCACGCGCATTCGGCCGAATCACGCGCCCGCCAACCCGCCCCCTGCATGTTCCGGCAACGCATTCTCGTCATGCGAATCCGGATCATCGAAGTCATCGACCTCGCTGGCGATGTCTGCCTTCGGATTCGGCGTCGGGTCGCGCGGCGGCGAGTCCGGTTTCTCCGGGGCGTCGTGCTGCGACACGTCTTCCTGTCGCGTCATCCCAATGTCCTTGTTGAAAAAAGGTCCGTACTGCGACCTCGTGAAAACGGGATGCGCGTATCAGGCCGGTCATGGCGCTGGTCTAGCGCACACAGTCCGCGACGCGCCGCCCAGCGTCAGACATACCGCGGAATCGGCCCACGCTGCGGCGTCTGGTCCGGCAGATCCACTTCCACCTCGTCCACGAAACACCAGCCCCAGCCTTCCGGCGGGTCGTAGCCTTCGATGATCGGGTGGCCGGTCGCGTGGTAGTGCGCGGTGGCATGGCGATTGGGCGAATCGTCGCAGCAGCCGACATGTCCGCATGTGCGACACAGGCGCAGATGCACCCAGGGGCTGTCGATCGCGAGACAGTCCTCGCAGCCGCGTGCGCTCGGCACGACGGTGGCGATGGTGTCGAGGTGGGGGCAGGTGTCGGCCATCAGGCGGTCGCCTTCGCTTGGGTGTCGGATCGCGCAGCCTCATCGGCAGCGGCCAGATACTGGTGGATCTGCGCGACCACGGCAGCGCCCTCGCCCACCGCCGCCGCGACACGTTTCACTGAACCCGCGCGCACGTCGCCGATCGCGAAGACTCCGGGGCGATCGGTCTGCAGCGATGTCGAACGTCCCGGCCCTGCGCCATCCACGCCGGTCGTCACGAAGCCCGCGTGGTCCAGTGCGATGCAATCGGTCAACCACGCGGTGTTGGGATCGGCGCCGACGAACAGGAACACATGACGCAGATCGCAATGATGGGTGAGGCCAGAGTCGCGATCGCGATAGGTGCCACCAACCAGTCCGCGCTCGCGATCCCCCTCAAGCGCGATCAGCTCGGTGCGCGTGTGCAGCACCACGTTCGGCAAGGCCTTGATGCGATCGATCAGATAGCGCGACATCGAAGCTTCGAGTCCGGCGCCGCGTACGACGAGGTGCAGCGTCTTCACTTTCGGCGCCAGAAACACAACCGCCTGCCCTGCCGAATTGCCGCCGCCGATCAACGCGACTTCCTCGCCTTCGCACAGCCGCGCCTCGACCGGCGACGCCCAGTACGACACGCCCCCGCCTTCGAACAGCGCGAGATTCTCGATGTCCGGACGCCGATAGCGCGCGCCCGACGCGATGACCACGGTCCGTGCGCGCACCACATCGCCCGATGTCAGATGCAGCGAATGTGCCGCTGGCGCGTCGGCCGCGCCGCCATCGCCTGCGCAGGCCAATGTCGCGACCTCCAGCGGAATCGCGAGTTCGGCGCCGAACTTGAGCGCCTGGTTGTAGGCGCGGCCGGCGAGCGCCTGGCCGGAGATGCCGGTCGGGAAGCCGAGGTAGTTCTCGATCCGCGCCGACGCGCCGGCCTGCCCGCCGATCGCGCGTTGGTCGAGCACGATCACCGACAGTCCTTCCGACGCCGCGTACACCGCGGCCGCGAGCCCCGCCGGTCCGGCGCCGACGATCGCCACGTCATGCAGCGCATCGGGATCGAGTTCCGGCGTCATGCCCAGACACGTCGCGGCTTCCGCAGTGCCAGGCCGTTTGAGCACCGTGCCGTTCGGACAGATCATCAAGGGCAGGTCGCCGGGCTGGATGCCGAGCCGCTCGACGATGTCCCGGCCTTCGTCGCTGTCGGCATCGATCAGCGTATTCGGATAGCCGTTGCGGGTGAGGAAGCCCTGCAGACCGTTTACATGCGCGTCGCCCGGCCAACCGACCAGCACCGAACCGGCGGCATCGCTTTCGATCAATCCGACGCGACGCAGGATCAAGGCCCGCATGACGATCTCGCCCAACTCGGCCGCACCCACCACCAGCGCGCGCAGGTGCGCGGCATCGATCGGCACCGCGGTGCAGCCGGTTTCGGCCGCCTGCCCCGCAGCCAGCGAAGCGCGGCCTGCGAGCTGGCTCACCTCGCCGGTGAACTGCCCCGCACCCTGCGTGGTGATCGGTTTCTCGTGGCCCAGCCCGTCGCGGCGTACGACATCGATCGCGCCCTCGAGCACCAGCCACACCGGCGCGTCGCGATCGCCGACATCGAACAGCACTTCGCCGGCCACGCAGGTGCGCGGTGGACCGCTGGCGAACCGGCGCGCGGTTGCGATCTGGGCGGCATCCAGCACCGGGAACATCTGGTGACGACGATCGTCGGCAAGCGCCATGGGCGGGGTCCGGGAGAGACGCCTGCATCATGCACCCGCAATGCGGCAGCGCGTCGCGCATACCTGTCTAACCGGGCGGTGGCCGGATCACCGGCGCATGCACCTCCATCAGTTCGATGATCCAGTCGATGAACACCCGGAGCTTGGCGCTGACGTGGCGGTTCGGCGGAAACGCGATATGCATCGGCATCGGATCGAGCGCCCAGTCCTCGAACAGCGCCACCAGCTCGCCGCTTGCCGCGTGCGGTGTGGCCATGTACGTCGGCAGCCACAGCACGCCCATCCCGGCGAGGCCGGCCGCGAGATAGGCATTGCCGTCATCGAGTGCCACCACGTAGCGCCCTTGCGCCTGCACGCGTTCGTCGCCGCGGCGCATCGCGTACGGCAACGGTTTGCCGGTGCGCGCCCACAGGAAGCCGACGATGCGGTGATGCGAGTCCTCCAGCTCGCGCGGATGCGCAGGCGTGCCCATGCGCTGCAGATAGGCCGGCGACGCGTGCACGCCCAGTTGCAGATCACCGACATGCCGGGCGATCAGCGACTGGTCGGTGATCGTGCCGCCGCGCACCACGCAATCCACGTTCTCGCCGATCAGGTCCACGCGCCGGTCGCTGACACCCAGATCCAGCTGGATATCCGGGTAGCGGAAATGAAAATCAGGCAACGCCGGCGTCAGGATCATCCGGGCGAACGGGCTGGGCACGTCGACACGCAATCGCCCACGCGGCGCGGCGGCCGCGCTCGACAGGCTGGTTTCGGCATCTTCGATGTCGGCCAGCAGACGCACCACGCGTTCGTAGTACGCCGCGCCATCGGCGGTCACGTTGACCTGGCGCGTCGTGCGGTTGAGCAGTTTCACCCGCAGCCGCGCCTCCAGCTGTTGCACCAGCTGCGTCACCGTGGTCCGACTCATGTGCAGCGTCTCAGCGGCCTTGGTGAAGCTGCCGGCTTCCACCACGCGCGCGAACGCCTGCATCGCATCGAAACGGTCCATCGGCGATCCAGCTGCGGAGATTGTTCGGATTCTACGAACAATGCTGCGCAGCGCTGCGTGTTTATCGCGTGGGCCTGCGTCCGCAGACTATGGGTCATCACACGCACAGGAGAGTCCCATGGCAACTCGTGACGCTGTCTTCCCCGCCGGCCGCCATGCGCTGTACGACAAGCACCGCTATTCGCCGGCCATCCGTTCCGATGGATTTCTGTTCGTCGCCGGTCAGGTCGGCAGCCGCGAAGACGGCTCACCCGAACCGGCGTTCGACCAGCAGGTGCGCCGCGCCTTCGACAACCTCAACGCCGTGCTCGCTGCGGCGGGGGCCACGTTCGACGACGTGGTCGACGTGACGTTCTTCATCGTCGATCCCGCGAACCGCTTCGAACGGGCCTGGGAGATCGTGCCGGAGTACTGGGGCGAGGCGCCGTTTCCGACCGCGACGGTGGTGGGCGTGACCTGGCTGGCCGGGTTCGATTTCGAGATCAAGGTGGTGGCGAAGTTGCCGGCGGGTGCAGCCGGCTGAGCGTGAGAGGCATGTGTCGTCCACCAAGTGGCGCGGCGCGACCCGAACGCGGTGCAGGCAAACACAACCCGTCACGTCACCCCGGCCTGCGTCGGCCTGACACGCAAGCAAGGCGTGTCTTCATGCAACGCAAGCCGGTCTCCAAAAACAAAGGGCCCTTGCGGGCCCTTTGTCATTCACAGCCTGCCAAACGCACTCAGCCCGCTGGCGTCGTTCCGGTTGCAGCCGGTGCAGCTGCCGGCGCAGCCGTGGCCTCCGTCGGCACCGGCGTGGCCGGTGCAGGCGCACCCGGTGCGCCACCCGTCGGCGTAATGCGCCAGATGGTGTTGGCCAGATCATCCGCGACCAGCAGCGCGCCGCGCGGATCGACAGCCACGCCGACCGGGCGACCACGTGCCTTGCCGTCATCGCCAAGGAAGCCAGTGGCGAAGTCGATCATCTCGCCTGCCGGCTTGCCATTACGGAACGGCACGAACGACACCTTGTAGCCCACCGGCGGATCACGGTTCCAGCTGCCGTGCTGTCCGACGAACACGCCGTTCGCGAACTGCGCGCCCATTGCCGGGCCCGAGAACGCGACGCCGAGCGCTGCCACGTGCGAGCCCAGCGCAAAGTCCGGCGCGATCGCGGACGCGACCTTCTCCGGGTTCTGCGGACGCACGCGTTCGTCAACGTTCTGGCCCCAGTAGCTGTACGGCCAACCGTAGAAGCCGCCCGGACGCACGCTGGTCAGATAGTCCGGCACCAACTCGCCTCCGATCTCGTCACGCTCGTTGACCACCGCCCACAGCTGGTCCATGCCCGGCTGCATCGCCAGCGCCGTCGGATTGCGCAGGCCGGTGGCGAACACGCGATGGAAGCCTGTCTGCGCGTCCACCTGCCAGACCATCGCGCGGCTTTCTTCGACTGCTTGGCCGCGTTCGGTGATGTTGCTGTCAGAGCCGATACCGACGAACAGATAGCGTCCGTCCGCACTGATGGTCAGCGACTTGGTCCAGTGGTGATTGATCGCGCCGGGGAGCTTGGTGACTTCTTCCGGCGCGCCTGCCGCGTTCACCGCGCCCGGCGTGTACGGGAAGCGCAGCAACGTGTCCTGCGTGGCCACATAGATTGAATCGTTGCCGAACGCCAGACCGTAGGGCGCGTCGAGATTCTCGGCGAACACCGAGCGTCCCTCGTAGGTGCCATCGCCATCGCCGTCACGCAGCAGAGTCAGCCGGTTGCCGCTCTCGACCTGCGTGTTGCCGCGGGCCTTGATGACGCCGGCGATGATGTCCTTAGGCGTGAGCTTCGGTGCGCGGCCGCCGCGGCCTTCGGCGACCAGGATGTCGCCATTGGGCAGCACCAGCATCTGGCGCGGGATCAGCAGGTTGTCGGCGATCGGCGCGATCTCGTAGCCCTCGGGCACCGTCGGCATCTGATCGCCCCACTCGGCCGGCAGCGAAATCTTAAGCGTCGGAAACAGGCCGCGCTGCGGCTTGGGCAGATCCGGTGACGGGCCGCGATAGGTGTCGTCCGGCGTACCGCCGCAGGCGGCGAGTGCAAGTGCCAGCGCAGGCACAAGGGCACGCGTCAACAGCGCGGACTTCGAACGCTTGGCGTGAAGACGGTTCATGGCAGCACCTCCCGGCGACGCAAGGTGCCGCCCAGCGCGAACCACAGGCTCGCGCCGATCGACACGACGCACAGCACCGACCACACCAGCGCCTGCGGCATCTTCTGCCAGGCGTCCATGGCGTGCACAAGCGAATTGACGAAGCCGAGCACACAGGTCAGCGCCAGCACACCCACATAGATGAAACGGTTTCGCGTGCGCGCCGTCGGGGTGATCAACGACACCAGCGCCCAGACCAGCCCGATGACCGCGAACACCATCGCCCCGACCAGCAGCCAGGAGGCGAAGTTGGTCCACTGGATCTCATAGGACCGCGCGTAGGCGATATCGGAAAGCAAGGCGCCGAGGAACAGCGGGAATGCACTGCTGACGAGCAACAGGTGCAAGGGATTCAGCGGCCGGTACGGCTGCGTCACGAGTACGGGGTGTGTGTCCATCGGAGGTCTCGTAGAAGGCGGGGCCGCGTCACGCCAGACGATCCGCGGTGCACGGGACACAGTCGTACATTCGAGCGCAAGGCGTGGTGAATGCGTCGGGTGGGACGTACGTGGATCTGGGATTGATCCCTGCGACGCCACGCCCGGCTCACCCTGCCGACGCTCGCAATCGTCCCCCTGCGCGCCTGGAGTCATCGCTCTCCAGCGCGCGCGGGTTGGGTGGGCGGCGAAGTACCAGAGCCCAGGCCGATGTCGTGCACATCAACCCGAGTTCTGCGCTTTCGATCGCACTGACACATTGACAGGCCATGCGCCTCCCTCACCCCACCCCTCTCCCGGCGGGAGAGGGGCGCCCGAGCACGTGGGCACACGCAGGGTGCCGTGCGAGCCAGCGGTGCCAGCCCAGCTGCACCGAGCAGAGCGCGACGCGCGAATGAGATGCAGCGCGCGTCCTCTTCAGTCCCGCTGCCGCTTCGAGAGAAACTTGGCCGAGGACTGCTTCCCGCATCAAAAGCGAACTGAAGTGCGACGCTCAGCTCAGATCGCCTGGCCGCCGGACACTTCGATCCGCTGTGCGTTGACCCACCGGTTCGCATCCCCCAACAACGCCGCGATCATCGGTCCGATGTCATCCGCCACGCCCACCCGCCCCAGCGCCGTGATGCCCGCGAGCTGCGCGTTGATCTGCGCGTTGTCGCGCACGGCGCCACCACCGAAATCGGTTTCGATCGCACCCGGCGCAACCGTGTTCACCGCAATGCCGCGCGCGCCGAATTCCTTGGCCATGTAGAGGCTCAGCGTTTCCACGGCCGCCTTGGTTGCGGCGTACGCCGCGTAGCCCGGATACGCGAAGCGCGTGAGTCCGGTCGAGATGTTGACGATGCGTCCGCCATCATTGATCAGCGGCAGCAGCGCCTGGGTCAGGAAGAACACGCCCTTGAAGTGCACATCCACAAGCAGGTCGAACTGCGCGACGGTGGTGTCGGCGATCGGCGCGGTGTCGCCATGGCCGGCGTTGTTGACGAGGTGATCGAAGGCCTGGCGCTGCCAGGTCTCGCGCAGCGCGTTGCGCAACTGCTCGACGAACGCGGGAAACGCTTCGACATCGCCGGTATCGAGCTGCAATGTCACCGCCTTGCGGCCTAGCGCTTCGATTTCGGTGACGACCGCCTGCGCTTCGTCGGCATTGCTGCGATACGTCAGTACGACGTCGCCGCCATTGCGCGCGACGGCAAGTGCGGTGTTGCGGCCGAGGCCGCGGCTACCGCCGGTGATGAGGGCAATCCGGGTCATGGAACACTCCTGATGAGGTGGTGGGAAGGACCACGCACAGACTGCGCCGTTCATCGCGCGACGCGTTGCCGGAACCTGCACCACCCTTGCCCATTCCTGCCACGACCCACCCACGAGCGGCGCCCGGACGCTACGATTCGGCCATGTCCACATTGCCCGATGCTGTCCGCCGCCACGCCGACGCCCATGTCGGCGCCGATGGCCTGGCGCCCTCGCCCATCCCCGGCCTGATGGCGGTACGCGCGCTCGCACCCAGCGATCTCATGCACGACGTGCAGCGCCCGCTGCTGTGTCTGGTGCAGCAGGGCGGCAAGCGCGTCACCTTCGGCGCCCGCGCATTCGACTTCGCAGCCGGCCACGCGCTGCTGATCACCGCCGACATTCCCACCGTGAGCCAGATCACCCACGCCAGCGCCGCGGCGCCCTACTACTCGCTGGTGCTCGAACTCGACCCGGCCGTGATCACCGACCTCGTCGCGCAGATGGGTCCGCCGCCCGCGGACGATCCAGGCCCGGTGCGCGTGCATCCCATCGAGCCCGAAGTCGCCGATGCCGCGCTGCGCCTCATGCAGCTGATCGAGCAGCCCGATGCCCTGCCCGTACTGCAGGCCCAGCGCATCCGGGAGTTGCACTACTGGCTGCTCGCCGGCCAGCATGGCCACGCGATCCGCAGACTGGGTTGGCCCGACGGCCACGTGCAGCGCATCACCCGCGCAGTCAAGCTGTTGCGCCGCGACTACGCCCGGCCGCTGCCCGTCGAAGCGCTTGCCGACGAGGCCGGCATGAGCGCGTCCGCGTTCCATCGGCACTTCAAGTCGATCACCTCGCTGTCGCCGCTGCAGTTCCAGAAACGCTTGCGCCTGATCGAGGCGCGCCGGCTGATGCAGTCGCAGGGAATGGCGGCAAGCAGCGCCGCGTACGCCGTGGGCTACGAAAGCGTGCCGCACTTCACCCGCGAATACGGCCGCATGTTCGGCCGCCCGCCCGCCGCGGATGCCCGCGCCGCGCGGGTCTGACACGACGTATCGCAGCCGGGCGCAGGCGTCGCGGAAATCCCGCGGGCCGCCTGCTGGCTAGCCCTGCTTGAAAACAGATCTCTGCCCGATCGTGCTGCTCTTTTTCGCAGTGGGCCTTCCCAGTCCAGGGATGAGGAAATCCGCAGCGCTGCGACCGCGCTTGGTCTTCTCGGCAAGCCAGCGTGGCATGCGTCCGCGACCCGACCAGGTATTGCGCTTGTTCTCCGGATCGCGATACTTCGCCGCCACCTTGGCGAGCTTCTTTCGTTTGGTCGGCTTCCTGACAGCCTCCGCGGTCGGCTCGACGTCGAAGAGTTCCTCGATCGCATAGCCGTGCGCAGCAGCGGCGTCGATCAACGCCTTGCGGACGAGAGCGGGTGACCGGCGGCTCGCCAGTGTGATCTTCCGTTGCTCGGCGGCGTTCACCAGCGCATCGAGCTCGCGGAGGCTGAGCTTCTCGATATCCATCTTCATTGCGTTACGCGTCACTTCAAGCCTGCTGGGCGTCTGGCGCCTTCGAACCGCACCGTAGCCTGCAGCGTAGACCACTTCGAGGCGCGTGCGTCGCAATGTCCAAGACGCCTGCGCGCCGAGCTGGACACGCCCGTCCACGCTGCGCCGCATCCCGGAGAACACTGCCGGCTGGCCCTGATCGAAATCACTGCATGGCGGCAGCAGGCCGAGGCTTCTGAAAAAGAACCGGCTTCTGAAGCCAGCGCTCAAGTCCCCCGGAATAGTGCATCACCGCCTCCGGCTCACAGAGTCCGTCACGTTGCATGGCGTTTGGGCAGCGACTGCATGCCCGGTTCGCAGAGCGTAGAGACGGCGAGGTCTCACAGCCCGGCAAGTCAGCAGGCGCTTGCCGTCATCCCGTCGATGGCTGAAATTCTTGCGCGGCTGCACCCAGAAAAAACCCCGCTTGCGCGGGGTTTTTCGTGTGCGGCAGTCACTTGGATCAGGCGAACGGATCCTGCAGCACCATCGTGTGCGCACGGTCCGGGCCGGTGCTGACGATGCTGATCGGGCAGCCGGCCAGTTCTTCCAGCGCCCGTAGGTAGGCGCGGGCGGCGGCGGGCAGCTTGTCCCACTCGGTGATGCCGTGGGTGGTTTCTTCCCAGCCCGGGAATTCGAGGTAGACGGGCGTGCACTCGTCCCAGCCGGCGGCGTCGAGAGGTGCGTACTCGGTGCGCTTGCCGCGGTATTCGTACGCGATGCAGATCTTCAGCGTCTTCATGCCGTCGAGCACATCAAGCTTGGTGATGCACAGGCCCGAGATACCGTTGATGGCGACGGCGCGCTTGAGCGCGACGATATCCATCCAGCCGCAGCGACGCGGACGACCGGTGGAGGCGCCGTATTCCTGGCCGCGGTCGCGGATGCCCTGACCGATCTCGTCGTCGAGTTCGGTCGGGAACGGACCACCGCCGACGCGCGTTGCATACGCCTTGGCGATGCCGAGCACGTAGTCGATCGCGTCCGCGCCGACGCCCGCGCCGGCCAGTGCGCCACCGACGGTGGTGTTGGAACTGGTGACGTAGGGATAGGTGCCGTGGTCGATGTCGAGCAGTGCGCCCTGCGCGCCTTCGAACAGCACGCGCTTGCCCTGCTTGCGCAGGTCGTGAAGGATGCCGGCCACGTCGGACTTCATCGGCTCGACGTAGTCGCCGAACGCGAGTGCTTCGTCGTAGGTTTTCTGGAAGTCGATCGCGTCGCCGCCGAGATACTTGGTCAGCACGAAGTTGTGATAGTCGAGCGCGGTACGCAGCAGCTCTTCGAGCTGCTTGGGGTAATGCAGGTCGGCGACACGGATGCCGCGACGCGCCACCTTGTCTTCGTATGCCGGGCCGATGCCACGGCCGGTGGTGCCGATGGCCTTGCCGCCGGCGGCCTTTTCGCGGGCCTGATCGAGGGCGATGTGGTACGGCATGATCAGCGGCGTGGCCGGGCTGATCTTCAGCCGCGAACGCACTTCGACGCCGGCGGCTTCGAGCTCGCCGATTTCCTTGATCAACGCGGCCGGGCTCAGCACGACACCGTTGCCGATCAGGCACAGCGCGTCGTCGCGCAGGATGCCGGAGGGAATGAGGTGGAGAACGGTCTTCTTGCCACCGATCACCAGCGTATGGCCGGCGTTGTGCCCGCCCTGGAAGCGCACGACGGCGCCGATGTCCTGCGTGAGGAGGTCGACGATCTTGCCCTTGCCCTCGTCGCCCCACTGTGCGCCGATCACCACCACTGACTGACCCATCTTGATGACTCCTGTTACGTTGCGGCCATCGGGGCCGCAGGAAGGGACCGGCCAGCCTTGCACGGTGATTGGCCGCTCCATCGGGGAGACGGCCGCCTTGCAGTGCCAGACACGGAAAAAGCCGGCAGTCCACTCATGCGAGATGGCCCGTCCGGCTTTTCCGCATTATCCGGATAACCGGTGACGAGGGCCACCTGTTTCTAAGGCGTGTTCATGGGGGGTCGGGGGGGGTGTCGGGAGCGCCCAGGCTCTTACTCGACGCGCGTTGCGCGCAGGCCTCTCGCAATGGAGACGCGCTGGCTCGATCCGTTTGTGTGGGGATCTCGATGGCCGGCTCGCCGTGATTAAGCATGACTCGCATGGCTTGGCTTAGAGCCCCTCTCCCCCTGGGAGAGGGGTTGGGGTGAGGGCTGATGCTCGCAGCAAAGCTTGATGCCGAACGCGCGTCAAACAAGGCAGCGATAGGCTTCGCCGCGCTTCGTCCATCTGCCGACACAACTCAGGAGAAAGCCCCGGCCCTCACCCGACGCGCATTGCGCGTCGGCCTCTCCCGGAGGGAGAGGCGCCGGGTCAATGCGTGTGTGGCGATCTCGATGGCCGGGCAGCCACGTGCGACCTCAATAGCCGGCTCGTCGCGCCTGAGAGTGAAGCCATGTAGTCACGCTTTTGAGCCCCTCTCCCCTTGGGAGAGGCGCTGGGGTGAGGGCAAGCTCGCGGAAACGCTTGAGGTTCGGTGATCCGCTTCTTCCAACCTCAACCGACAGACATCAATCCGCCTCCATCAACCGCGCACGAAATACAGCGCGATCAATCCCGCCGCCAGCACGCCTGCGCCAATACGGCGCAGGGTGGTGATGGGCATCGTGAGCATCTGTTCGGCGTTGCGCTTCCAGAAGCCGGGGATCGCGAACAGGATCAGACCTTCGATCACACACACCAGGCACAACGCCGCCCACAGATCCGACATCAGGCCCAGGCCATCAACGGTCGCTGCGCATGTATTGCAGGAACGGGTCGTCGCGTTCGAGCACGATCACGCTGTCGCCCTTCTGGAACGAGGCGCGATACGCCTCGAGGCTGCGCTGGAACGCGTAGAACGCCGGATCACGGTTCGCGGCGTTGCCGTAGATTCGGGTCGCTTCGGCGTCGCCTTCACCGCGCAAGGTCTGCGCGTCGCGCTCGGCTTCGGCGAGGATCACCGTCTGCTCGCGATCGGCCTGGCCGCGGATCGCGCGGGCGCGTTCCTCACCTTCGGCGCGCAGTCGCGTGGCCACTTCCTGGCGCTCGGCGCGCATGCGGTTGTAGACCTGCTGGATCACCTGGCTGTCGGTCGGCAGATCGATCTGCTTCAAACGGATGTCGATGATGCGCATGCCCAGCGACTTCGCGGCTTCATTGATACCCGGCAACTGGCGCTCGACGAACTCCGAGCGGTTGCCCGACACCAGTTCCGTCAGCGTGCTGGCGTTGATCTCGTTACGCAGCGAGTTCTTGATGATCGGCTCGAGGCGCAGATTGGCATCGGACTCGTTGCCGGACGTGGCGCGGTAGAACGCGGCGACGTCGCTGATAGCGACGATGGCCACGAAGTCCACGCTGACGTCCTTGCGCTCGGAGGTCAGCGAGCGCTCGGGTGAGAACGCGCTGGCGTTGAAGCGGCGATCGAACACGCGCGCCGATTCGATCAGCGGCACCTTGAAGTGCAGGCCCGGACCGATGTCGGTACGCGCCACGCGGCCGAGGTTGAGCACCAGGGCCACCTGGCCTTCGCGGACCACGTACACCGAGCCCATCAGGCCCAGCAGCACGATGATGATCAGCGGAATGACGAAGTTCAGTCTCATCGGGTGGCTCCTTCACGCGACGGGCGCGGCAGGGTGCGCGCGGGTGCCGCCGGGGTCGCGTTGCTGTTGCTGTTGCCGCTGTTGCGCGTGGCCTCGACGGCCGGCGACAGCACTTCCGGCGGAATCAGCGAGGGAGCGGCCTGTCCGCCCGCGCCCTGCCCGGCCATCGGCACGTAGATCAGCTGGCGGCCATCGCCACCCACGACCACGCGGTTCTCGGCCAGCACGCTCTGCACCGTTTCCAGCCACAGACGCTTGCGGGTCACGTCCTGCGCACCGGCGTAGGCATCGACCAGCAGCGAGAAGCGGGTCGCGTCACCGGTGGCGCGTGCGATCTCGGCGGTCTTGTAGCCTTCGGCCTGCGAGCGGACACGCTCGGATTCACCGCGCGCCTCGGGCACGATCTTCGCCGCGTAAGCGCCGGCTTCCTTGACCAGCTGCTCATTCATCTGCTGCGCGCTATTGACGGCGTCGAACGCGTCCTTGACCTCTTCCGGCGGACGCGCGTCCTGCAGGTTGAGTTCGTTGACGAACAGGCCGGTGCGGTAGCTGTCGAGCGAGGCTTGCAGCGAGGTCTGGGCAGCGGTCGAGATCGGACCACGCGCGTTGAGCGCGGCGTCCAGATTCACCCGGCCGATCTGCTCACGAACGGCGCTGAGCGCGGTCTGCTCCAGCATCTCGCGGGCGTTGCGGGTGCCGAACAGATACTGCGTGGCATCGCCGACGCGGTACTGCACGTTGAACGACACGATGACGATGTTCTCGTCGCGGGTCAGCACCGGCACGGTGTTGCTGAAGGACTGCACCGTCGTCGCGTCGACCTTGGTCACGCGCTCGACCGGCCACGGCAGCTTGAAGTTCGGACCCGGCTGCATGACGCGGGCGACCTGGCCGAAGCGGAGGACCACGCCGCGCTGGGTTTCACCCACCAGCACGAAACAGTTGAGCAGCAGCACGATGACCACGACGACCGCGATCCAGCGCAGCGGATTGCCGCCACCGAATCCACCGCCGAAGAGCCCGCGGAACTGGTCGAGGATGCGGTCGAAACCACCGCCACCACCACCACGTCCTCCACGACCACCACCGCCGGTACGGCGTGGCGGCCACGGATTGCGCTCGCCCTTGTCTCCGGAATCCTTGCGGTCCGGAGAATCGTTGTCCTTGTTGTTGCCGGGAATGTTCCAGGCCATGCCTGCTCCAGTTCTGGGCGCGCAGCCTGCGTCGGCGGCGGCGCGGGGGTCGCATAGTCTAACCGGCTCGCGCCTGTCGCAGGCCACGCACCGGAGGTCATGCCGGGATTCCCGTGGCCGCGGCCCTGATCGCGAAATGGCATCCACTGGAAGCCGAATCGCGGGCAGACACGCACCCACCGGACCTATCAGATGGTGTCGTCCTCGTCCGGAGGCAAGAGCGCGCGCAAGGGTTCGCCATCGGGCTGCGACGCCAGACGCGCGGCGTCCGCATGGGCGAGGTCCACTTGGAGCAGCCAGCCGGACTCGTCGACGGTTTCCTCGCGCACGCCTTCCAGCGCATGCAGGCGGGCGTGCAGGCGACCGGACTCGGGCGGCAGACGCACCTCGCCGGTCACCCGGCGGATGCCGAGCCGACGTGCGAGCGCCTGCGACAGCAGATCGAGACCGAGCCCATCGCGCGCCGAAATCCACACGCTCTCGCGCACGGCGTCATCGGCCAGCGCATTCGGATCCTGGTCGTAGCGCGGCGTCGCGCCTTCGACGCGGTCGATCTTGTTGAACACCAGCAACTGCGGCAGATCGCCGGCGCCGATTTCACCCAGCACGGCATCGACCTGGGCGATGCGCTCGTTCCGCAGCGGATCGGCGGCATCGATGATGTGCAGCAGCAGGTCGGCCTCGCGCGCTTCGCTCAACGTGGAGCGGAACGCGGCGACGAGCTCATGCGGCAGATCGCGGACGAAGCCGACGGTATCGGCGAGCACGATGCTGCCGCCGGACAGATCGACGCGGCGCACGGTCGGATCGAGCGTGGCGAACAACTGATCGGCCGCGTAGGCATCGGCGCCGGTCAGCGTATTGAACAACGTGGACTTGCCGGCATTGGTGTAGCCGACCAGCGCCACGCGCGGCAGCTCGCTGCGCACGCGCGCACGGCGCATCTGGGTGCGCTGCACTTCCACCTTGTCGAGGCGCGCCTGCAACTGTTCGAGCCGTTTCTGCAACAGACGACGGTCGGTTTCAAGCTGGGTTTCACCCGGGCCGCGCAGGCCGATCGAACCACCGCGCTGACGTTCCAGATGGGTCCAGCCGCGGACCAGGCGCGTGGCCATGTGCCGCAGCTGCGCCAACTCGACCTGCAGCTTGCCTTCATGGCTGCGGGCGCGCTGGGCGAAGATGTCGAGGATGAGGCCGGTGCGGTCGACGACGCGGCGCTCGAGGAATTTCTCGAGGTTGCGTTCCTGGCCCGGGCTGAGCCGATGATTGACCAGCACCAGATCGGCGCCGGTCGCATCGGCCGCAGCCTTGACCTCGTCGAGCTTGCCGCTGCCGAACAGCGTGGCGGCATTGGGCTTGTCGATGCGGGCGGGGATGACCGCGGCGACGCGGGCACCGGCCGAGCGGGCAAGTTCCGAAAATTCTTCCAGCGCGCCTTCGTCGGCGGGGCCATGCGAATGCGGCTGGATCAGCAGCGCGTTTTCACCCTTGCGGGAGCGTTCGAACAAGTGGGTTCACACCTCGGGTCAGTCGGTCGTTTCGGGCGTCTCGTCATCGCCCTCGCCCTCACCGGACTGGACGAACCCGCCACCCGGCGCCACGCGCACATTGCGGGCCGGCACCACGGTCGAGATCGCGTGCTTGTAGACCATCTGGCTCACGGTGTTGCGCAGCAGCACCACAAACTGGTCGAACGATTCGATCGTGCCCTGCAGTTTGATGCCATTGACGAGGTAAATCGAGACGGGCACGCGCTCGCGGCGCAGTGCGTTCAGGAAAGGATCCTGCAAGGATTGCCCCTTGGACATGGTGTTTCCCCAGCGTAGTTGTTGTTCTGATGACCTGTTGGCCGGGTCGCCACCCGCTCCCCGGATGACGACCGGCCGATGTTACACAACCGCGATGCCGTCCGTGCGGGATCGCATGGGGGAATGCTGTGCGCAATCGGGGATTCGTGACACTGGTGCGTTGATACGGTGTCGCGCGACCTGGCGGCTTCCGCCCTCCCGTACACGGGGTCAGGCTTGAACCGGCGCCCCTCATCTCAGGAACGCAGCGACTTCCGCATCCAGCGCATCACGCTGCGTCGCGGGATCGAACCAACGCGCCCCACCCCGTCCGCGCAGCCAGGTGAACTGGCGCTTCGCCAGTTGCCGGGTCGCGGCGATCCCGCGCTCGCGGAAGTCTTCGGCTGTGCCCTGCCCGTCCAGAAACTCCCAGACCTGGCGATACCCCACCGCGCGGATCGCCGGCAGCTCCAACGGCGTCGGGTGCACCTGCAACTGCGGCAATGCGCGCAGTGCACGCACCTCGTCGAGAAAGCCGGCAGCGAGCATCGCATCGAACCGGGTGGCGATGCGCGCATGCAGGGTGGCGCGCTCGGGGGGCGCGATCGCGAGTGACAGCACCTGCGCGGGGAACGGTGGCGATTCGGACGGGCGCTTCTGCCACTCGCTGATCGCGATGCCGGTCAGGCGATGCACTTCGAGCGCCCGCTGGATGCGTTGCGCATCGCCAGGTTTGATGCGCGCGGCGGCGTCGGGATCGAGCGTCGCCAGACGCGCATGCAGTGCGGGCCAACCAATTTCGGCAGCCTCGGCGGTGATCGCGGCACGCGTGTCGGTGTTGGCTTCAGGCATCGGTGACAGGCCATCGAGCAAGGCCGCGAAATACAGGCCGGTGCCGCCGGCGAGAATCGGCACGCGGCCACGCGACAGGATGTCCTCGACCGCGGCGCGTGCGTCGTGCGCGAACTCGGCCGCGGAATACGTCTGCCAGGGGTCGCGCAGATCGAGCAGGTGATGCGGCGCGCGCGCGCGCTCTGTGGCGTCGGGCTTGGCCGCGCCGATCTCGAGCCCCCGATACACCAGCGCCGAATCGACACTGACGATCTCGCCGCCGAACCGTTCCGCCCAGTCCAGCGCGAGCGCGGTCTTGCCCGAGGCGGTCGGCCCCATCAGCGCGATGGCGCGTGGCCGCATGCCGGGCACGCTCACACCGTTCTCGCCATGGCTCAGTAACCAGTCTCGCGCAGCGACAGACGCACCTGCTCGTGGCGCGCCTGCACCTGCTGCGAGGGCGCCTTGCCAAGCAGGCTGACGACGATGATCGCAAGCGTGGCGATCACGAAGCCGGGCACGATTTCGTACAGCGCCGAACCCATCTGCTCGACGGCGACCTGCTTCCAGGCCACCACGGTCACCGCGCCCAGCACCATGCCCGCCAGCGCGCCGTTGCGGGTCATGCGCTGCCAGAACAACGACAGCAGCACGACCGGCCCGAACGCAGCACCGAAGCCTGCCCATGCATACGAAACGAGCCCCAACACGCGACTGTCGGGGTCGCGCGCCAGCCACAGCGCGACCAGCGCGACCAGCAGCACGCTGCCACGGCCGACCCAGACCAGCTCACGCTGGCTCGCATCGTTGCGGAAGAAGCCGCGATAGAAGTCTTCCGACAGCACGCTCGAACACACGATCAACTGGCTCGACAGCGTGCTCATTACCGCGGCGAGGATCGCCGACAGGATCACGCCCGCGACCCATGGGTTGAACAGCAGGTCGACCAGGGTGATGAACACCCGCTCGGCATTCGCATCGACCGGGCCGACCTGCTCGGGATGCTGCTGGAAATACGCGATGCCCAGGATACCCACCGTCAGCGAACCCAGCAGGCACAGGATCATCCAGGCCATGCCAATCCGGCGCGCGGCGGGAATTGTCCGCACGCTGCCCGCCGCCATGAAGCGCGCCAGGATGTGCGGCTGGCCGAAGTAACCAAGCGCCCAGGCCAGCAGCGAGACGACGCCGATCAGGCCGAGCTCGCCGCCACGCGTCCACGACAGCTTGGTCGCATCGACGCTGGCAATCAGATCCATGCTGGACTCGAAGCCGCCGGTGGTCATGTAGACAATGACCGGCGTGAGCAGCAGCGCGAACAGCATCAGCGTGCCTTGCGCGACATCGGTCCAGCTGACCGCGAGAAATCCGCCGATCAGGGTGTAGAGGATGGTCACCGCCGCGCCCCACCAGATCGCCTGCGCATACGGCAGACCGAATACGCTTTCGAACAGGCGTGCGCCGGCGACCACACCGGATGCGCAGTAGACCGCGAAGAACACCAGGATCACCACCGCGGAGAACACGCGCAGCAAACGGCTGCGATCCTCGAAGCGATGCGTGAAGAAGTCGGGCAGCGTCAGCGCATTGCCGGTACGTTCGGTGTACACGCGCAGCGGACCGGCCACGAACCGCCAGTTGAGATAAGCGCCACCGATCAGGCCGATCGCGATCCAGGCTTCCGACACACCGCCCAGGTACAGCGCGCCGGGCAGGCCCATCAGCAGCCAGCCACTCATGTCGGATGCGCCGGCCGACAGGGCGGTCACGCCCGGACCCAGCTTGCGACCGCCCAGGATGTAGTCGTCGAAATTCTTGGTCGAGCGCCAGGCCACGACACCAATCAGCACCATGCAGACGAGATAGACCACGAAGGTCACGATCAGCGGCGTACTGGCAGTCATCATCGAATAGTCCCCTCCTGAAACGACGGACCGCCCGGAAGGGCGGCACGAAATGAAGACAACAGGTTAACGCATCGCCGTCAGACCGGCCCGCCAAGCGCGCGGCCGCCGGCCCCGGACCAGCCGCTCAGGCGTCGTCGGGCCAACGGATCGTGGGCTTCGGCGTCGCCGCGCGCGGCTTTGGCACCCCATCCACTGCAAGCCAGATCTTCAATGCATCGACGGTCTCTGCGACATCATGCACACGCAGGATGCGTGCGCCGTTCTGGGCAGCAATCAGGTGCGCGGCCACGGAACCGGCCGCACGTTCGGCCGCCACATCGCGACCCGTCAGTTCGCCAATGCTGCGCTTGCGCGACAGACCCGCGAGCACCGGGACGCCGAGCTCGGTGAACCGTCCGAGCTGCGCAAGCAACGCCACGTTGTGCGCAGTGGTCTTGCCGAACCCGAAACCCGGATCGACGACGATGCGCTTCTTGTCGATGCCGGCCATCTCGGCGGAAAAGATCCGCTCGGCGAGAAACCGGTGCACCTCACCGACGACATCGTCGTATCCCGGCGCATTCTGCATGCCGCGTGGTTCGCCGAGCATGTGCATCAGCACCACAGGCACACCGAGCGATGCAGCCGCTTCGAGCGCGCCCTCGCGTCGCAGCCCGTAGACATCGTTGATCAGGCCTGCGCCCGCGGCGACCGCGGCGCGCATGACCTCGGGCTTATACGTGTCGATGCTGATCGGCAGCGAGGTGCGCGCAACGAGTCCTTCGATCACCGGTACAACGCGTTGCAGCTCATCTTCGACCGACACTTGGTCCGCGCCGGGGCGTGTGGATTCTCCGCCGATGTCGAGGATGTCGGCGCCTGCCACTGCCAGTTTCATCCCGTGCGCAATGGCGGCCTCGGTGCTGTCGTACGCGCCCCCATCGGAAAACGAATCGGGGGTCACGTTGACGATGCCCATCACACGCGGTCGGTCCAATCGCAAGACTCGGCCGTTGCAGTCGAGTTGCGGCGCGGTATCGAACATCAGTGATCTCCCATGTGATCGTGGTTATTACGCGTCCCTGGCGACGACGCAGGCCGAATCCGCGTTCCAGCGCGACCGCGCGCGTGCCGAACGCCGACCGTTGGACAAGGCTGTCGAGGATGCTCGGCGCCGGATCCGGCAGGTCGGCGCCTTATTGCGAAACGTCAACACAGACTCTGGCGAGTCGTCATCGGCATCGCAAGCGCTGTGGCGCCAGGGGCGTCGCTTCTGCGCGACCGAGGAACCGCAGCGCATCGGCCTGCACGAGTCGCTGCCGCCCTCGCGTGGATGTCGCGCCGCACGCAGCGAGCGAAACCGGTGATTCGAACCCTTATGCAACAGGTCCGCATCACACGATGCATCCGCACACGCGAGCTCGGAGGCCGGGGCGGCAATGTGATGTGCGAGTATCCGGCCCTCGACGTCCATGCATGACCGGTTGCGAGAACGAAGGATGTCCCGCGACGACCACCACTGGGCGGCACACCGCGGTTCCTTTGAATCGCATGCAAAAGAAAGGCCGGGATCGCGCCCGGCCTGTCTTCGAAATTCTGCTGCGATCAGGCCTGTTCGGCCGGACCCCCGATCGGCGGCTGCAGCGGGCGGTTGCCGCCCTTGTCGCCGCTGTCGTCGTTCTTGTTCGCGTTCGCCTTGCCCCAGCCCATCGGCGGGGGCGGATCGCGGCCTTCCATGATCGCGTCGATCTGCGGCACGTCGATGGTTTCGTATTCGAGCAGCAGCTTCGACATCGCGTGCAGCTTGTCGATGTTCGCCGTCAGCAGCTCGGTCGTGCGCTCGTAGGCCTTGTCGAGGATCGTGCGCACGACTTCGTCGATTCGACGCGCCGTGTCGTCGGACACCGACTTGTGCTGGGTGACCGAACGGCCGAGGAACACTTCGTCGTCCTCTTCGCCGTAGGCGATCGGGCCGAGCTCGTCGGACAGGCCCCACTTGGTGACCATGTTGCGGGCCATCTTGGTCGCACGCTCGATATCGTTCGACGCGCCGGTGGTGACCTTGTCGCCGCCGAAGATCAGTTCCTCGGCGACGCGGCCGCCGTACAGCGAGCACAGCTGGGATTCGATCGCCACGCGATTCATCGAGTAGCGATCGCCTTCTGGCAGATACATCGTCACGCCAAGGGCGCGGCCGCGCGGAATGATCGTGACCTTGTAGACCGGATCGTGCTCGGGCACGAGACGGCCGACGATCGCGTGGCCGGCCTCGTGGTAGGCGGTCAGCGTCTTCTCATCCTCGCTCATCGCCATCGAACGGCGCTCGGCGCCCATCAGGATCTTGTCGCGGGCACGGTCGAAGTGGTCCATGCGGACCTCCTTGCCGTTCTCGCGCGCAGCGAACAGCGCCGCCTCGTTGACGAGGTTCGCGAGGTCCGCACCCGAGAAACCGGGCGTGCCGCGGGCGACGACGAGCGGCTGCACGTCTTCGTCCAGCGGCACCTTGCGCATGTGCACCTTGAGGATCTGCTCGCGGCCCTTGACGTCCGGCAGACCCACGACGACCTGACGGTCGAAACGGCCCGGACGCAGCAGCGCGGGGTCGAGCACGTCGGGACGGTTGGTCGCGGCGACGACAATCACGCCCTCGCCACCCTCGAAGCCATCCATCTCGACCAGCAACTGGTTGAGCGTCTGCTCGCGCTCGTCATGACCGCCGCCGAGACCGGCGCCGCGATGACGGCCGACCGCATCGATTTCGTCGATGAAGATGATGCACGGCGCCTGCTTCTTGGCCTGCTCGAACATGTCGCGCACGCGGCTCGCACCGACGCCGACGAACATCTCGACGAAGTCCGAACCGGAGATGGAGAAGAACGGCACCTTGGCCTCGCCGGCGATCGCCTTGGCGAGCAGCGTCTTGCCGGTACCGGGCGGTCCGACCATCAGCACGCCGCGCGGAATCTTGCCGCCGAGCTTCTGGAAGCGCGAGGGATCGCGCAGGAACTCGACCAGCTCCGACACTTCCTCCTTGGCTTCGTCGCAACCGGCGACGTCGGCGAAGGTGATCTTAGTCTGCTCTTCATTGAGCAGCTTGGCGCGGGACTTGCCGAAGGACATCGCGCCCTTGCCGCCGCCCTGCTGCATCTGCCGCATCATGAAGAACCAGAAGCCGATGATCAGCGCGACCGGCAGCAGCTGGATCAAAATGTAACCCAGTGAAATCCCGCTCGACGGCGGTGCCTGGTCGATCGCGACGTTGTGGTTCATCAGGTCGTCGATCATGCGATCGTCGCGACGCGGGGCGATGACGGTACCGGTCTGGCCGCCCTTGCTCTGGAATGTGATCGTACGTTCGTCCTCGGCGATCTTCACCGAGCCGATCTGGTCTTTGCGGACCTGTTCCATGAACTGCGAGTACTGGACGTCCTGCCCGCCTGCGCCGGTTCTGGGGCTGAAGCTCTGGAAGATCACCATCAGTACGACGGCGACGACCACCCAGAGCAGCAGATTCTTGACCAGATCGTTCATGTTTCGGGGTTCTCGTGAAGAATGCGGTGGAGCGCTTGATGCATCGGGGTCATGCTACTTCATCGTCGCCAGCTTGCCCTGCGCCAGCGCATAGACTTCCGGCGAACGCTGCCGGGATGCGGCCGGCTTGCGGATCGACAGCTTTGTGTAACGGCGTCGCAGGCTGCGCACGTACTCGTCGAATTCAGTGCCCTGGAATAGCTTGATCAGGAAAGTGCCGCCCGTGCGCAGGTGGTTGTCCGCGAAATCCATCGCCAGTTCCGCCAGATGCATCGCACGGGGCTGGTCGACAGCGTCTATCCCACTCTTGTTGGGGGCCATGTCGGACAACACAAGGTCGACCTGCTGCCCACCCAATGTGGATTCGAGCGACGAGAGGACCGCATCCTCACGAAAATCTCCGTGAAGGAACTCCACGCCGGCTAGCGACGGCATGTCCAAGATGTCCAGCGCGATGACGCGACCGGAATCGCCCAGCGACTGACGGACCCATTGCGACCAGCCGCCGGGGGCGGCGCCCAGATCGACCACGACCATGCCCGGCTTGAGCAGACGGTCGCGCTCGACCAGTTCTTCGAGCTTGTAGGCGGCGCGCGAACGCAGACCTTCCTTCTGGGCCTTCTTGACGAAGGGATCGGCGAAATGTTCTTTCAGCCAACGCTGGCTGCTTTTGCTGCGGGAGGCCATCAAGGGCTCGTGTGCGGGACGGGGGCGTCCAGTGGCCATGATATCCTGCCGACCGCTTTCATTTCCCCGATCGGTTCATCCATGAGTAATGCCCTGACCGCTGCCCAGACCCGTTTTCTGCGCGGCCAGGCCCATGGCATCAAAGCCATGTTGCAGGTAGGCGGCAAAGGCATCACCGATGCCCTGGTCGCCGAAATCGACGCCGCGCTCGAGCATCACGAACTGATCAAGGTGAAGGTCGGCGCATCGGACCGCGAGGAGCGGGACGGGATGATCGCCGACCTCGCCGGACGCACCGGGTCTGAACTGGTACAGCGCATCGGCCACGTGGCCATTCTGTATCGCCAGAGCAAGGATCGTCGCCAGATCGTGCTGCCGCGGTCCTGACCGCACGACGGGCGCGATATGCAGCTCAACCTTGAATCCCCCGATTTCGACTACGTCCTGCGAGGCGCCGACGGGCGTCTGGCGCTGGTCAACGACCGCCGCCTGACCCGCAGCTTCATCGTCGCCCCCCGCAGCCTCGTTGAGGACTGGCCAGTGACTGATGTCCGCCATCTCGACGTCGACGCCCTCGCCCCGGTGCTGGCATTGGAGCCGGAAGTCGTGCTGCTCGGCACCGGTGAGACCCAGGGCTTTCCGCCGCCCGCGACCATGGCCGCGTGCCTGTCGCGCGGCATCGGCCTCGAAGCGATGACCAATGCCGCCGCGGCACGCACGTTCAATGTGCTGGCCGGTGAAGGGCGTCGGGTGGTGGCGGCATTCGTGCTGCTTGGCGACGCCGCGCCGGGCTGACTGGAGCTAGTCGTTCTCCTCGGAGAACGTAACCAGCGTGATGCGGCCTTCGAGCGGTTTCCGGGTCAGATCACCGGGGCCCAGCCATACGTATTCTTCCTCGTAGACACGCCGGGGCACGCGCATGATGCCGTCCGGCGTGATGCGGACATCGCCTGCCAGCCAGGGCGCGAGCATGCCGCGCGCATCGTCGTCGGCTTGCACCCGCAGACCGCGGACCTGCGCCGGCACACAACCGCGATCCACGTCACTCGCCTGCGGTTGCAAGGTTGCGAAGCACATCTGACGACCGTCGAAGGCGATCCGGAGACTGCCCCAGCCATACGGATTGGACCCGAACCAGGCGTGCGCCGGATCACGCACCACCACACGCGCCATTTCCCACGTGCCGAGCAGGGAATCCGCCGGCGGCTGTCGCGTTTCAGCATTGCGCGCGATCCCGTCATCGTCGAACGCCGCCGATCTGAAAAACGCGACCGAGCGCGGCTGCAATGTGCGATCGGCTGCCGCGACATCGCCCAGTTTGCAGAGCAGCATTCCGTCGCGACCATCGCGGCTCAACACCCGTTGGTCGGGTCCACGGTTCGTGAGCACTCCGAGCTGGCGGCCGGTGCGGTCGAGCACACGGATGTCGCCGCCACCGGATTCGAAGCGGCCGTACTCCGATCGCTCTGGTCCGGTCGCCTCCGCCGGGCGCCACTCCAGTACGCCATCCGGGTGGAACACGAGCTTGGCGTTTTCCACGCCGCGCGGATTCGTGTCTCTGAGGTCGAGTCGCATTGCACCGCATACCTGCCAGCTTCCAGCGATGCCTGCGACGTCGGCATCAGACGACGACGAAGCAAACGGTCCGTCGACGTGGGTCGACAGTGCGGCGACCAGCGCCAGGAGATATCCAGTCATCGGCCTGCACCTGCGATGCAATCGGGATCACCAGCATGCAGCGATGCGCTGGGCCTTGACCATTGCACCGGGGCTATAGCGCGTGTCGGAAAACGCAGCGAGGATCCGTCATTGGCTCCGGTACACGGACGCGTCTCAGAGGCGCGATCATTGGATCAACTGCTCGCGCTTTGAGCAGACGATCCGCCCGCAAAAGCAGCGGCCGAGATCAACGCGCCGGCAGATACGTCAGCGGATCCACAGGCTTGCCGTTGTAACGGATCTCGAAGTGCAGCATGTCGCGGGCTGCGCCTGTGCGTCCGAGCTCGGCGATCTGCTGGCCGGCGCGAACGCGCTCGCCTTCGTTGACCTTGCGGCTGCGGTTGTGGCCGTAGGCCGTCAGCCACTGTTCGTCGTGTTTGACGATGATCAGTTCGCCGTAGCCGACCAGGCCGGCGCCGGAATAGACCACCACGCCGTCGGCGGCCGCGTTGACGGCCTGCCCGGCCGTGCCCGCGATGTCGACGCCCTGCTTCGTCGGGTCGTTGCCGACATAACGACCGACGATCTGACCAGCGGTTGGCCACTGCCAGCGGAACGGACTGCTCACAGGGGCGGCGGCAGGCGCCTGGGGCGCGGTCTGCGTGGGTCGGACAGCCGGCCGCTGCGCAGTGACACTGCCCGAACTCGCAGGGCGTGCTGGACTCGCGCTGCCGCTACCGGGATACAGACGCAGGCGTTGGCCAGGGTAGATCGTGTACGGGGCGCGGATGTTGTTCCAGGTCGCCAGATCGAGCGCACTGATGCCGTTGCTGGTCGCAAGCCGGTAGAGCGTGTCACCACGCTGCACGGTGACCGACTGGCCCGGACGGGGCGTGGAGGTGGGCGCACTGCCGCCGCCCTCGCGGACCACCGTACTGGAGCCGCAAGCCGACAACAGCCCCAGCGCGAGCAACACCACCAACGTCCTCATCCACGCACCTCCAACCAGACCAGTCCCACGATCACCAGACCCACCATCAACCAGCCGAGCCATTCGATATATCTCTTGAGCACCGGCTCGAACTTCGGGCCACCCCATGCCATCAGACCGGCGACGAGAAAGAAGCGCGCGCCGCGACCGAGCAGCGAACCGACGACGAACGGTAGCAGGCCGACCCCGAGCGAACCCGACGCGATCGTGAACACTTTGTACGGAATGGGGGTGAATCCCGCGATGAACACGAACAGCAGGCCGTGGGCGAGGAACAGCGCCTGGATATTCTCGAATGCCGGCTGCCAGCCCATGCGTACGATCCAGGGCCACACCAGATCCAGCGCGAAATGGCCGATGAGATACCCCAGCAGGCCGCCGGCCACCGAGCCCAGTGTGCACAGCAGCGCATAGCGCCACCACGACTTCGGCTTGGCCAGCGACATCGGCGCGAGCATGACGTCCGGCGGAATCGGGAAGACCACCGATTCGGCGGCGCTCATCAGGGTGAGGTAACGCGGTGCGTGACGGTGGCGGGCCCACGCGAGCGTGGTGTCGTACATCCTTGCAAACAGCTGCATCAGTCCACGTATCCAGACAACAAAGGTACAAACGCGACGGCGGCGACATCCTGCTGCTCGATCTGTCCGTCAGCGTGCCTGCGCAGCACCAGCAGACGTTGCGAACCGGGTGCCCCGACCGGTGCGACCAGCGTGCCGCCCGGGGCGAGCTGCTCGGTCAATGCCTCGACAAGCGCAGGGCCGGCCGCGGTGACGATGATGCCGTCAAACGGGCCGTTCTCGGGCCAGCCGATGCGGCCGTCGTCGTGCTTGCTGCGCACGTTGAGACCCAGCGAGCGGAAGCGCTTGCGGGCGACGCGCAACAGCTCGCCGATACGCTCGACGGTGTGCACTTCAATGCCGAGCGCGGCGAGGATGGTGGCCTGGTAGCCGGAGCCGGTGCCGACTTCGAGCACCCTGCCCGGCATGCCGTTCGCGAGCAGCGCTTCGGTCATGCGCGCGACCACCCAAGGCTGCGAGATCGTCTGGCCGTGACCGATCGGCAGCGCGGTGTCTTCGTACGCGCGCGTGGCCAGCGCCTCGTCGACGAACAGATGACGCGGCACGGTGCGGATCGCGTTGAGCACGCGCTCGTCGGAAATGCCACCACCGGGATGCGCGCCATCGCGCAGGCGCTCGATCAAACGGTCACGCACACGTTGCGAAGTCATCCCGACGCCGACCGCTTCGGGCTGCAGGCGCATCCGCGCCGTCACGCCTGGGTCGCCTTGAGGTCCGCTTCCAGTCCGCCGACCCAGCTGGCGACGTGCTCAAGCGCCTGATAGCGCGTGAGATCAACGTGGATGGGCGTAATCGCGATGTGCTGCGTGCGCACGGCGTGGAAATCGGTGCCGGGACCGGCGTCCTGCTCGGGACCGGCTGCGCCAATCCACCACCAAGTGCGTCCACGCGGATCGTCGATCGACGTGCACGGCTCGGCGCGGTGGCGGTTGCCCAGACGCGTGACCTCGAAGCCGGCGAGTTCGTCCCACGGCACATCGGGCACGTTGACGTTGAGGATCGTGTCGGCAGGGAGCGGATCGGCTTTGAGGCGCGCGACGATCTCGACCGCTGCGCGCGCGGCGGTTTCGTAATGTTTGCCATCGTGGTTGCGCGTGACCAGCGACATCGCGACTGCAGGCAGACCGAGGAAACGCCCTTCCATCGCGGCTGCGACCGTGCCTGAGTAGATGACATCGTCGCCGAGATTCGCAGTGTTGTTGATGCCCGACACCACGATGTCCGGCTCGAGTTCGAGCAGACCGGTGATCGCGACATGCACGCAATCGGTCGGCGTGCCGTGCACGCGCCAGGTGCAGGCATCGACCTGCACGGTGCGCAGCGGCATGTCGAGCGTGAGCGAGTTGCTCGCGCCGGAACGATCGCGATCGGGTGCGACGACAAGCACCTCGTGGCCGGCATCACGCAGACCCTGGGCGAGAATCCGGATGCCGGGGGCGTCAACGCCGTCGTCGTTGCTGACCAGTACGCGCATGGATCGTTCTAGAGGCCCCGAGCCGTCGGACAAGACGGCCATGATACCGGATGCATCTCCCCCACCCCAGTTTGTAGCGTGGAAGACTGCAAGCGCACGCGCGCGCCGCTACGCTACCGGCATGCAACGAGGACGTAATCGCCCCGATCCGCCAGCAGCGCCGTCCGATGACGACGACGATGCCGCGCTGTTCCGCAATGCGATCGGCCCGGTGCGCGAACTGCCGGCCGCGCCGTTGCCGCCGCAGGCGCCGAAACCGCGCCCGTCGACGCGCATGGCCGAACGCGACGACGCGCAGGCACTCAGCGAATTCAGGCAATTGCTGGATGGCCCGCTGCTGGGCGGCGGCGACACGATGCAATACCGCCGCGACGAGATTTCGCCGCGCGTGCTGAAGCGGCTCGGCCGCGGCGAATACGCCGCGCAGGAAGAACTCGACCTGCATCACAGCGATGCACACCAGGCGAGCGCGCTGCTGCGGCTGTTCCTGCGCGATGCGATCGATGCCGGCGTGGGCTGTGTGCGCGTGATCCATGGCAAGGGCCTGAACTCATCGCCCGATGCGCCGATCCTCAAGAATCTCGTCGATCGCCTGCTGCGGCAACGCGTCGACGTGCTCGCGTTCCACAGCGCGCCCGGCGGACAGGGCGGCGCCGGCGCAGTGCTGGTGTTGCTGCGGCCGCGGCAGCGTTGAGCGCGTCACGCGTGGCCCCACGAGGCGCATCCCGAATCAAGGCCCTCGCGATCGCGCTGGGCGTCGTCGCCTGGCTGATTCCGGCACTCGCTCAGGTGTGGATGTGGCTGCGGTACTCGTCCGGCGCGCCATCGCTGGGCCTGCTGTGGATGGCCATGACGTTCGGCTCGTTGCTGCCTGCGTGCGCGCTGTCGACGCTCGGCGCCTGGCTGTGGTGTCGTGCGAATCGCGCTGCACGCATGCGTCCGCGCGCGAGACGTATCGGACTTGCGTTGATCGCGACACCGGCCTGCATGGTGGCGCTGCTCGGCGTCTACGTCGTCGTGAGCATCGTGATCGAACGCCTGAGGCTTCCAACTGCTGCATGACCGCAGGCGAGCCGTTCCGATGAACTGCGCGCTGCACCGACATGCGCACCGTCCACCCCTGCAATGAAAAACGGCCGCCGCTGCGAATGCAGCGACGGCCGTCGGGCTTCAACAGGTACGCGCGACTCAGTGCTTCACGCGCGTCCGCTTGGCACCTTCGGCACGCGGCACGACCTTGCGCGTGGTCTTGCGCTCGACCTTCTGACCGGGCGGCGGCGGCAGCGGACGCTCCAGTGCCAGGTCCAGCACCTCGTCGATGTACTTCACCGGCATGATTTTCATGCCGTCAGTGACGTTCTTCGGGATGTCGGACAGATCCTTGCGGTTCTCCTCGGGAATGATCACGGTCTTGATGCCACCGCGCAGCGCGGCCAGCAGCTTCTCCTTGAGTCCACCGATCGCGGTGACGCGACCACGCAAGGTGATCTCGCCGGTCATCGCCACGTCCGCGCGCACCGGAATTTTCGTCAGCAGCGACACCAGCGTCGTTGCCATCGCGATACCGGCACTCGGACCATCCTTCGGCGTCGCACCGTCGGGCACGTGCACGTGGATGTCGTGCTTCTGCAGCACTTCGAGCTCCACGCCCAGGCGCTCGGCGCGCGAACGCACGACCGACATCGCCGCAGACGCCGACTCCTTCATCACGTCGCCCAGCTGACCGGTGAGGATCAGCTGGCCCTTGCCCGGCACCTGCGTCGCTTCGATCTGCAACAGATCGCCGCCGACTTCCGTCCACGCCAGACCGGTGACCAGACCGACCTCGTTGTCCTGCTCGGCGCGACCGAAATCGAAACGCTGCACGCCCAGATACTTGTCGAGGTTCTTCTCGGTCACCTTGACGGTCTTGATGCCCTTGACCTTGCCCTTGCCCACGGCAACCGGACCGGCCAGCGCGATTTCCTTCACCACCTTGCGACAGATCTTGGCGATCTCGCGCTCGAGGTTGCGCACGCCCGATTCGCGCGTGTAGTAGCGCACGATGTCGCGTACCGCGCCCTCGGACACGGTCAGTTCGCCGGGCTTGAGCCCGTTCGCTTTGAGCTGCTTGGTCATCAGGTAACGCGTGGCGATATTGAGCTTCTCTTCCTCGGTGTAACCCGGAATCCGGATCACTTCCATGCGGTCGAGCAGCGGACCGGGAATGTTGAGCGAGTTGGATGTCGCGACGAACATCACCTCCGACAGGTCCAGGTCGACCTCGAGGTAATGATCGTTGAACGTGTGGTTCTGCTCGGGATCGAGCACTTCCAGCAGCGCCGATGCAGGATCGCCGCGGAAGTCCATCGACATCTTGTCGATCTCGTCGAGCAGGAACAGCGGATTCTTGGTGCCGACCTTGTTCATGCTCTGGACGATGCGGCCCGGCATCGAACCCACGTACGTACGACGATGGCCGCGGATCTCGGCTTCGTCACGTACACCGCCCAGCGCCATGCGGGTGAACTTGCGGTTCGTCGCCTTCGCGATCGACTGGCCCAGTGAGGTCTTGCCCACGCCGGGCGGACCGACGAGGCACAGGATCGCGCCCTTCATCTGCTTCACCCGCGTCTGCACCGCGAGGTACTCGAGGATACGTTCCTTGACCTTCTCCAGGCCGTAATGGTCGGCGTCGAGCACATCCTGCGCGGACTTCAGATCCTTACGCACCTTGCTGCGCTTCTTCCATGGCACGCCGAGCAGCCAGTCGAGGTAGTTGCGCACGACCGACGCTTCGGCCGACATCGGCGGCATCTGCTTGAGCTTGTTGAACTCGGCCTTGGCCTTGGTCTCGACCGCCTTCGGCATGCCGGCCTCGGCAATCTTGCGCGCGATCTCGTCGATGTCGCTCGGCGCATCGTCGATCTCGCCCAGTTCCTTCTGGATCGCCTTCATTTGTTCGTTGAGGTAGTACTCGCGCTGCGACTTCTCCATCTGCGACTTCACGCGGCCGCGGATGCGCTTCTCCATCTGCTGCACGTCGATCTCGCCGTCGACGAAGCCGACCAGCAGTTCGAGCCGGTCGGCGGTATCAGTCGCTTCGAGCAGACGCTGCTTGTCGGCTAGGCGCACGCCCAGGTGCGCGGCGATGGTGTCCGCCAGACGCGCGGAATCGTCGATACCGGCGAGGGTCTGCAGCAGCTCGGGGGGCAGCTTGCGATTGGTCTTGACGTACTGCTCGAACAGGTTCATCAGCGAACGCGCGATCGCCTCGACCTCGCGCGGCTCGCGGGATTCGACCGGCGCGATCCCCACGCCGCTGCCGGCCAGCGCACCTTCGTTGTCGCGGATGTCGCGCAGTCTGACGCGCTCGGTGCCTTCGACCAGCACCTTGATCGTGCCGTCCGGGAGTTTGAGCAGCTGCAGCACCGTCGCCAACGTGCCGACCTCGTAGAGATCGCCGGCATTCGGATCGTCGGTTTCGGCGGACTTCTGCGCCACCAGCAGGATGCGCTTGTCGGCCTCCATCGCCAGATCGAGCGCACGGATCGACTTGTCGCGGCCGACGAACAGCGGGATGACCATGTGCGGGAACACCACGACGTCGCGCAGCGGCAGGACCGGCAGTTCGTGGGTTTCGGGAGTACTGCGTGGGGGCATCGTCGTTCCTCGGTGTGGCGCCGTCCGGCGGGACGGCCCTGGCGGCCGTGCGGTCGCCCTGCACCCGTTTATGGGGCGCGCCCGTCCGGGATGCAAGCGCGTTTGAATTGCCATATACGAAAGCGCCGCGGGCCCGGAGGCACGCGGCGCGTCGTGAAGCGGTCTGCGTCGGAAAACGCGGCCCTGGTGCGTCGCCGGAACGTTTCGTTCCGGCAGTCGACTCAGTCGCCGGACGCGACCTTCTGCTCGGTGGCAGGGGTCTCGTAGATCAGGTACGGCTCGGACTTGTGTTCGATCACCGACTCGTCGACGACCACCTTGCTGACATTCTCCAGCGACGGCAGGTCGTACATCGTGTCGAGCAGCACCGATTCCACGATCGTCCGCAGGCCACGCGCGCCGGTCTTGCGCTTGATCGCCTTCTTCGCAATCGCCGCGAGGGCGTCCTGGCGGAACTCCAGCTCCACACCCTCCATCTCGAACAGCTTCTTGAACTGCTTGCTGATCGCGTTCTTGGGCTCGGTGAGGATCTGGATCAACGCAGCCTCGTCCAGCTCTTCGAGCGTCGCCACAACCGGCAGGCGGCCGACGAACTCGGGAATCAAACCAAACTTGATCAGATCTTCCGGCTCGACATCGGCCAGCACCTTGCCGACTTCCATCTTGCGCTCGGAGCTCTTGAGCTTGGCGCCGAAACCGATGCCGCTGGCGTCCGTGCTGCGCGCCTGGATCACCTTGTCGAGGCCCGCGAACGCACCACCGACGATGAAGAGAATGTTCTTGGTGTCGACCTGGAGAAATTCCTGCTGCGGATGCTTGCGACCGCCCTGCGGCGGCACGCTGGCGACGGTGCCTTCGATGAGCTTCAACAGCGCCTGCTGCACGCCTTCACCAGACACGTCGCGCGTGATCGACGGGTTCTCGCTTTTGCGCGAAATCTTGTCGATCTCGTCGATGTAGACGATGCCCTGCTGCGCCTTCTCGGCGTCGTAGTCGCACTTCTGCAGGAGCTTCTGGATGATGTTCTCGACATCCTCGCCCACGTAACCGGCTTCGGTCAGCGTCGTCGCGTCGGCCATCGTGAACGGCACGTTGAGCAGGCGCGCCAGCGTTTCGGCCAGCAGCGTCTTGCCCGAACCGGTCGGTCCGATCAGCAGGATGTTGGACTTGGCAAGTTCGACCTCGTCGTTCTTGCTGCGGCTCTCGATGCGCTTGTAGTGGTTATAGACCGCCACCGCCAACGTCTTTTTGGCCCGTCGCTGACCGATGACGTACTGGTCGAGCACCTCGAGGATCTCGCGCGGCTTGGGCAGCGAGCTGCGCGCCGACTGCGCCTTCTCCTCGAGTTCCTCGCGGATGATGTCGTTGCAGAGCTCGACGCACTCATCGCAGATGAACACGCTGGGACCCGCAATCAGCTTGCGCACCTCATGCTGGCTCTTTCCACAGAAAGAGCAGTAGAGGATTTTGTTGCTGTCGCCGGAACGACCCTGACGGTCTTCGCTCATGCCTTGGCCAAATCTGTATTGCGGTTTCGTTTCGAGAATAGCACAGCGTCCAGCGCCTCCAACTGGAGGGCGCCGTCACGCAGATGCATGTTGGATCAAGCGTTTAGCGACGATCAGGCTGCAGTGATCGAGTCTTCGGGACGACGCTCGAGCACCTGGTCGACCAGACCGTACTCGCGTGCCGCCTGCGCACTCTTGAAGTTGTCACGCTCAGTGTCGCGGGCGATCGTCTCCAGCGGCTGACCCGTGTGGTGGGCCATGATCTCGTTCAGGCGCTGCTTCATCGACAGGATTTCCTTGGCGTGGATGTCGATATCGGTCGCCTGGCCCTGGAAGCCGCCGAGCGGCTGATGGATCATCACGCGCGAGTTCGGCAGCGCATAACGCTTGCCCGCAGCGCCCGCCGAGAGCAACAACGCGCCCATGCTGGCCGCCTGGCCGATGCAGATCGTGCTGACGTCCGGCTTGATGAACTGCATGGTGTCGTAGATCGCCATGCCCGCCGTGACGATGCCGCCAGGCGAATTGATATACAGGTTGATGTCTTTCTCGGGGTTTTCCGCCTCGAGGAACAGCAACTGGGCGACGATCACGTTCGCCATATGGTCGTCGATGCCGCCGACCAGGAAGATCACGCGCTCCTTCAACAGGCGCGAATAGATGTCGTACGCGCGCTCGCCGCGGCTGGTCTGCTCGACCACCATCGGCACTAGGTTGAGGGCTTTCGTCTCGATGCTCATCAATCAATTCCCGTCGGTGGAGCGTCCGGCCCACATGGACCGGACGGGGTGCGCGTGGTTCAGCCCTGCGGGCCGATCGCGTCCTGGAAGCTCAGCGACTGCTCCGTGTGCTTGGCGCGCTCGGCGATCCAGTCGATCACCTGCTCTTCCATCACGCGGTTCTGCAGTCCCGACATCAGCTGGGGGTCGTTGCGGTACATCTCAATGACCTGCTGCGGCTCCTCATACGTCGAGGCGATCAGACGCATGGTCTCGTTCACGCGCTTGGGGTCGAGCTTGAGCTGGTTGCGACGGGCGACCTCACCCACCAGCAGGCCGACGGTCACGCGCTTGCGCGCCGGCTCGAGGAATTCGTTGTGCGCATCGTCGGCGACGGTCGGGTTCTGGCCGTTGCGACGGGCCTGCTCCACGGTCTGGCGCAGCAGCGATTTGGCTTCGGACTCGACCAGCTTCGGCGGCAGCTCGACGTGCGCGAAGGCCGCGACCAGCTGCTCGCCCACTTCACGACGCAGACGGTTCATCAGCGCCCCCTTGAGCTCGCGCTCCAGGTTGCTGCGGATCTCGGTACGGAACTGCGCCATCTCGCCGCTCTTGACGCCAAAGCTGCGGATGAAGGCCTGGTCGACTTCGGGCAGTTGCTGCTCGGAGACCTGCTCGACCTTGACGTGCACGGTGGCCTGCTTGCCGGCCAGCTGCGGCACGCGCCAATCGGCGGGGAAGCTGACCTCGATCGCCTTCTCGTCACCCTTGGCCAGACCGATCAGCGCGTCCTCGATCTCCGGGTACATCGCACCCGAACCGAGCACGGTGACGCCGCGCTCGGCGCCTTCGGCCGGCAGGCGCTCGTCGCCGATCTGCGACCACGTTTCCACGTCGGCCGCATCGCCCTTCTGCGCGCCACGCGTGACCGCGCTCCAGCTGCGGCGCTGCAGGCGCAGGTTCTCGATCATGCGATCGATGTCGTCTTCCGCCACTTCGGCGGTGTGACGCACGACTTCCAGATTCTCGAGCTCGATGGCACCGAAGTCCGGCACGATCTCGAAAGTTGCGGTGAACGCGAGTTCGCCCTCACCCGCCTCGCCTTCCGGCGCGATGCGCGGCTGGCCAGCGATCTGCAGCTCGTTCTCGCGGATGGCCTGATCGAAGCCCTCGCGCAGCAGACGGTCGAGCTCTTCGGCACGGACCTGCTCGCCGAAGCGCTGCTCGACGACCTTGGCCGGCACCTTGCCCGGACGGAAGCCCTTGAGCCGTGTGGTCCGCGCGATTTCGCGCAGACGGCCACCGACCTGGGTCTCCAGGCGTTCGGACGGCACGCGGAACGTCATCTTGCGTTCCAGGCTACCCAGCGATTCGACCGAAACTTGCATATCCACTCCTGCGCTTGCGGACGGTGCCGCATGACATCTGACTGTTGGGAATTGGTTCTGAACTCTGCCGGCCGCCCATTCCAAGGAGGCGGGCGACGGAACGGACTAGTTTGGCGGATTCGGGGCGTGGCCGCCACCGCTGCCGGTGCACCGGCCTGAAGACCGCCCTCTTTGACGATCGCATTGCTGCCGACCGGCGTGGCGCCAGGACATCGTCGACGGCGGGATAGCGCGCAGCGCCGCAGGACACGCGCCTGGATCCGCCCGTCCGCAGCGGCCGGTTCCCTTCGAGATGGTGCGAAAGGGGGGACTCGAACCCCCACACCTTGCGGTACCGGCACCTAAAGCCGGGGCGTCTACCAATTCCGCCACTTTCGCTCCGCGCCCGCCGAAGACGAGCCGCGGCATGTTAGTCCATCAACCCGGCGTTTTGGCAGCGGCGCGGTGAAGAGCGCACTGGTGACGCCGGATAGGTTTGCCTGATGCATCGACAGGCATGCCGGAGCGTGCGAATCATCGGTTCGCGCCAGAGCGAACGCCATGCGCGCTGCGCATGCCCGGACCTGCGCAGCAGGCGAACCGGAGATTCGGATCCGGCCTGCAGACGCCGGAAACGAAAACGCCCGGCCGAAGCCAGGCGTTTCGTGTAACTGGTGGGCCGTCAAGGATTCGAACCTTGGACCTATTGATTAAGAGTCAACTGCTCTACCAACTGAGCTAACGGCCCGATGAAGCGGGCGCGCATTGTAATAAAACTTTGCGCGCTTGGGCAACACTTTTTGTGTGTTGTCCGGTGAAGCAATGGGGTGGAAGACGGGATTTGAACCCGCGACCCCCGGAATCACAATCCGGTGCTCTAACCAACTGAGCTACATCCACCACAGAAACCTTGTCTCGTACCGCGGGACGTGGCGCGCCCGACAGGAATCGAACCTGTAACCCCCGACTTAGAAGGTCGGTGCTCTATCCGGTTGAGCTACGGGCGCCAGTGCGTCGAATGATAAACGCGGCTGGTACCCGATGGTCGGGGTAGAGGGATTCGAACCCCCGACATCCTGCTCCCAAAGCAGGCGCGCTACCAGACTGCGCTATACCCCGCCGGAACAAGCGGTCGAACCTGACCCCGACACGGCCAGGACCGTACGAAGTGCGCAATTGTACGACCGCCGCGCGTGCTGTCAATGCAGTGCAGCATGCCGATCCACGTGTATCCTCCTTTCCGATCCGAATCCATGGACAGACAGGGGCTTACACCATGCGCAGCGGCAATCCCGCACTGAAGGAATCCACGTTCCTCGATCTCGCCAGCGGCAGTGTTGTTTCGCGCGACGGCGAGACGATGACGCTCAATGGCACCGTCAACAAGACCGGCTTTCTCCTGCTGTTGACCGTCCTCACTGCCGCCTTCGCGTGGTCGCAGGTCGAATTCGGCGTCGACGGCCGTCCGCAACCGGGTTTCGGCATTTACATGTGGGGTGGCGCGATCGGCGGCTTCATCCTGGCGATGGTCACGGTGTTCAAGAAGGAATGGGCGCCGGTCACCGCGCCGGCCTATGCGCTGGTCGAGGGCTTCTTCCTCGGCGCGATCTCGGCGATGTACAACTTCATGTACGAAGGCATCGTGCTGCAGGCGGTGATGCTGACCTTCGGCACGCTGTTCGCGTTGCTGTTCGCCTATCGCACGGGTCTGATCAAGGCCACCGAGAACTTCAAGCTCGGCGTCGTAGCCGCGACCGGCGGCATCGCACTGGTGTATCTGGCGACGATCGCGCTGGGCTTCTTCGGCATCTCGATCCCGTTGATCCACGAGTCCGGCCTGGTCGGCATCGGTTTCAGCCTGTTCGTGATCGTCATCGCCGCGCTGAATCTGGTGCTGGATTTCGACTTCATCGAAACCGGCGTCGAACAGGGCGCGCCGAAGTACATGGAGTGGTACGGCGCGTTCGGCCTGATGGTCACGCTGGTGTGGCTGTATCTCGAGTTCCTGCGCCTGCTGTCGAAGCTGCAGTCGCGCTGACCCCTGGCGCGCAGCACAGAAAAGGCGCCGAAAGGCGCCTTTTTTTGGCTCCAGGCGCAGGGCGCGCAGCGCGACGTCGAAGAAAGGCCCGTCTTTGCGTCTTGATGCCGCCCCCTCACCGTCCGCACGAATGCGTGGTGTCGACTGCTGCGCCTGCCATGACAGGGCGGATCGGGCGCAAGAGCGCGCCAGCATCGCCCCGCCCGGCCCGGGACTCGACCTTCAGCGCCGCGTCGTCGCCGCCTCAACTGCGCCGACGTCCTTGCGACCCCGCCACAGCATGAAACCGACCGCGACGACGGCCAGCAGCCAGCAGTAATACACGCTGCCCGCGAGCGCGAGCGGCGAGACCGATGCAAGTGACGCCGCCAGCAGGATCTGCGCGCCGTAGGGCAGCACGCCTTGCGCAACGCAGGCGAAGATGTCGAGCACACTGGCTGCGCGTCGCGGACTGACGCCGTGCTTCTCGGCGATATCACGGGCCACGCTGCCGCTGACCAGGATCGCGACGGTGTTGTTGGCAGTGAACACGTCGGCCGCGGTCGACAGTGCGGCGATGCTGAACTCACCCGAGCGTCGCCCGCGATGTCCGCGCGCGAACTTCGTGATCAGCTGCGCCAGCCAGTCGAGGCCGCCGCTGGCCTTGGTCAAGGCGCCCAAGCCGCCGATCAGCAGGGACAGCAACAGGATCTCGATCATGCCTTCAAAGCCTGTCCAGATATCGCCGACGAATGGCACCACGCCGTAGTCGTCGGCGAACGCCAGGCCGAAGCCGCCGGCCAGCACGATGCCCAGACCCAGCACGATCAGCACGTCGACGCCGGCCAGCGCGAGCGCCAGCACGATCACGTACGGCAGCATCAGCCACGCGGACCCAGTGCTTTCCGATTCGATCGGCGACGCGCCGCCCAGCATGCCGAGCAGCACGATGGTCGACAGCGCCGCGGGCACGGCGATGCTGAAATTCTCGCGGAACTTGTCGCGCATCTGCGCGCCCTGGGTGCGCGTCGCGGCGATCGTGGTGTCGGAGATCACCGAGAGGTTGTCGCCGAACATTGCGCCGCCGATCACCGCGCCGACCACCAGCGCACGATCCAGGCCCGACGCCTCGGCGACCCCGAGCGCGATGGGCACGACCGCTGCGATCGTGCCCATCGACGAGCCGATCGCCAGCGAGATCAGCCCCGACAACACGAACAGGCCGGGCAGGATCAGCGGCGCCGGAATCGCCGACAGGCCGATCGAGACCACCGCATCCACTGCACCGATCGCGCTCGACACGTAGGCGAACGCGCCCGCCAGCAGGAAGATCAGGCACATCAGCACGATGTTGGGATCGCCCATGCCGCGCAGCAGGATGTCGCCGGCCTGCAGGCCGCGGCGATGCGCGATCCAGGCGGCGAGCGCGAGCGCCGGCAGGATCGCGACCGGCGCGCGCAACTGGTAGAACCCCATCGCCTCGCCCTGCGCAGTGAAGTACAGCCCCGCACCGAAGAACAGCGCGAGGAACAGCAGCAGCGGCGTCAACGCGAGTGCGCTGGGACGGACGGTCATGCGGGTGGATTCCGGGGGCGATGAGGCGTCTACGCATTGTGCGCACGACCGGTCGTGCCGTCATGACGACGAGCGGGATGACCTGCAACGAAAAACGGGACGCCGAAGCGTCCCGTTTCTTTTTGATGCGTCGCCAGCGTTCGGCGCGCCGCGTACAGCGCGTGCCTTACAGGCGCGCCGCGATCGCCTTGGCGAACGCCATCGTGTTGCCGGTGCCGCCGAGATCCGGCGTCACGCCGTCCTTGGCTTCAAGCGTGGCGACGATCGCCTTGCGCAGGCGCTCCGCCTGCTCGGGCAACGCCAGATGGTCGAGCATCTGTGCAGCGGCGAGCAGCAGCGCGCAGGGATTGGCGACACCCTTGCCGGCGATGTCCGGCGCGGAACCGTGCACGGCTTCGAAGATCGCCACGTCGGTACCGATGTTCGCACCCGGGGCCAGACCCAGACCGCCGACGAGGCCGGCGCACAGGTCCGAAATGATGTCGCCGAACAAGTTCGTCGTCACGATGATGTCGAACTGCTCGGGACGCATCACCAGCTGCATGCAGGTGTTGTCGACGATCATCTCGTTGGCTTCGATGTCCGGGTACTCGGCCGCCACTTCGCGCGCGACCTTCAGGAACAGGCCCGAGGTGCTCTTGAGGATGTTGGCCTTGTGGACGATCGTGACCTTCTTGCGACCGGTCTTGCGCGCCAACTCGAACGCGTAGCGCACGATGCGGTCCGAACCCTTGCGGGTGATGCGCGTGATCGATACTGCGGTCTCGCCGTCGGCCGAGGTTTCCTGGCCCTCGCTGATGTACGAGCCTTCGGTGTTTTCACGGATCGTGATGAGATTCACGCCGTCAGCGAAACGCGAGCGCGTGTTCGGGAACGAGGTCGCCGGACGCACATTGGCGTAGAGGTCGAACTGGCGACGCAGTTCCACGTTGATCGAGCTGAAGCCGCCACCGACCGGCGTGGTCAGCGGGCTCTTGAGCGCGATCGTGTTGCGGCGGATCGACTCAAGCGTCGCAGCCGGCAGCAGTTCGCCGTGCTTTTCGAGCGCCATCAGGCCCGCGTCTGCGTCTTCGTAGGTGAGGCCGAGCTGCATCGCGTCGAGCACGTGCAGCGTGGCATCCATGATCTCCGGGCCGATGCCGTCGCCGCGGATGACCGTAATCGTGTGCGTCATGTGGGGTGGGATTCCGTGCGCAGGGACGTCGCGCAATGCGCGGCGTCGGGTGAAGGGGAAACCCGTCCATTATGCCCGAGGCGCCCTGCCCGACCCAAACGCCCCCACACCGGCGCGCGATCAAGGCATCGCGAAGGGCGCGTTCGGCGTGCCTTCGACACGCGCTCAGTCGTGTGCGTGCTCGGCCGGCGTACCCGCCTCGCCCTGCTCCAGACGGTCGAGGAAATCGACGGCGCGACGCATATGCGGAATCACGATGCTGCCGCCGACGACGAGGCCCACGGAGAACGTTTCGAACAGCTCTTCGCGCGTCGCGCCGGCCTCCTTGCACTGCGCCACGTGGTAGCTGATGCAGTCGTCGCAGCGCAGCACCATCGACGCGACCAGACCGAGCAGCTCCTTGGTCTTCAGATCCAGCGCACCGGCCTGATAGGTCTGCGTGTCGAGTGCGAAAAAGCGGCGCACGACCTGGTTGGGCTCGGCGAGGATGCGCTCGTTCATGCGCTTTCGGTAAGCGCTGAACTCGGCCACGCGGTCGCTATCGCTGTCGCCGCTCATGCGCCCGCGCCCTGGATCAGCGGCAGAAAACCGCCTTTGCGGTGCAGCGCCATCAGATCGTCATAGCCGCCAACGTGAGTCTCGCCGACGAAGATCTGCGGCACGCTGGTGCGGCGTGCGAGGGCCACCATGCGTTCGCGCTCCGCGATATCGAGATCGATGCGCACTTCACGCCAATCGAGTCCCTGGCTCTTGAGGAAGGTCTTGGCGGCAACGCAGTAACCGCAGATCGCGCTGGTGTACATCACGATTTCGGGCGCGGCGCCGGTCGATGCGGCTGTAGGGGAATCGGGGGTCACGGCAGTCTCCGGAAACTTGTCGGGCGATTGTCGGTCAGATGGGGGTGCGGCGCCGTGTTTTCCATGTGGCGCGCGTCGTCGCCGCCTTAACATGGCATTCATGCCCTCGCCGCATGCCCCCGGCATGCTGCACCTTCGCTGCCTCACACGAACGAGACGATGCGCCGAACCCAGACGCGACACCGCCCCGCCCGCTTCGCCCTGGTGCCGCCAATGACGGCGCTTGTGCTGGCGACGGCCGCGGTGTGCGCGCCCGCGCAGGACACGCGCTTGCCTGACATCGGCTCGTCCGCTGGCACCGTGCTGAGCCCGTCGAAGCAATCCGAATACGGGCAGATGCTGCTGGCGCAACTGCGCCACTACAACTACGTCCTGGAAGATCCGCTGGTCGACGGCTGGCTGCGCGGCACCGGCAATCGACTCGCCTCGTCGAGTGATCAGCCGGAACAGCCTTTCACGTTCTTCATGATGCGCGACCGCAGCATCAACGCCTTCGCGACCCTGGGCGGCTACATCGGCATGAATGCCGGTCTGGTACTGGCAGCCGAGAGCGAGGACGAAGTTGCCGCGGTGCTCGCGCACGAGGTCGCGCACGTCACCCAGTCGCACGTGCTGCGCGGCGTCGAGCGCGCACAACGCGACCAGGTGCCGATGCTGCTGGCGATGCTCGGCGCGATCGCGGTCGCCTCGCAGAGCGGCAGCAATTCGTCTGACGATGCCGCGATGGCGGTGATCGCCGGCGCCCAGGGCCTCGCGATACAGCGACAGATCGACTACACGCGTTCGAACGAATCGGAGGCCGACCGGCTCGGCATCCGCACGTTGTCACGCGCCGGTTATGACCCCGAGAGCATGGCGTCGATGTTCGAGCGCATGCAGGCGGTGTCGCGCACCAACCAGGGCGGCGACCGCGAGCGCCTGCCCGATTACCTGCGCACCCACCCGGTCACCACCACGCGTATCAGCGAAGCCCGCGATCGCGCCGAGCGCATGGACCGCGACACGGTACAGGTCACGACGTCGACACCCGAGGGCACACGTACCGAGCGCGTGCCGGTGAGCGCCGGAGCCGAGGCGCCTACGGTTGGATTCGGCAATCCGATGTTGCCGGTGGATCTGCGTTTGCCGCCCGGTGCAATCGGCGGTATCGACAGCATCGTTTTTGGTTGGGCACGCGAGCGCCTGCGGGTGCTCAGCGCCAACACACCGGCGCAGGCGGTGCGCGAGTACGAGGCCATGCGTCGCAACGGCGCGCTGACCGATGCACAGCGCTACGGCCTGGCCGTTGCCCGCCAGCGTCTCAACGAGCTCGACGCCGCCGGCAAGGCCTTCAGCGAACTGTTGGCCGAGTATCCAGGCGATGTCTGGCTGACGCTGGGCGTGGCGGAGGTCGACGCACGCGCCGGCCGCACCGCAGCCTCCGACCAGCGTTTCGAAACCTTGATCGACCGCATGCCGCGTCATCCCGCGGCGGTGTTGACCTATGCCGCCGCACTGGCCGAGCGCAACACGCCCGAGACCGGTCTGCGCGCCCAGGCGATCTTGCGTCCGCTGCTGAACTCTTCAGGCGGAGATCCGGCGTTCCAGCGCGCGTTCGCCCGGGCCAGTGAAACCGCGGGCGATCCGGTCCGTGCGGGCGAGGCCTGGGCCGAGGCCGCGGTGCTTGGTGGTCGGCCGGAGCAGGCCCTGATCCAGCTCAATACGCTGAAGAAGCGCGAGGATCTGGACTATTACGCGCGGACACGGATCGATGCGCGAATCGCGTCGATCACGCCGACGGTGCTGGAACTGCGTCGTCAGGGCATCCGCGATGAGGATTTGCGGCGGCGGTGAGCCTGGATTGGGCGATGTCCGGCCCTGGCGTCTGGTGCGCCCGTCGCCCGACGCGCTGCGCGTCGACCCCGGACCGGGTCCGGGCCGGCGCTCAGCCGGCGTTGCAGGTAACTGGCTTCGTTGAGGGCCTGCGGCCCCTTCATGACACGGGGCCGCGCCTGTCGCCAAACCGTCACAAAACTGTCGTGTAATGGCGCCATCCCACCGGCGCTATGGACCGATCCATGCAGAAACGCATTCTCATCGTCGATGACGAACCGGCGATCCGCGACATGGTCGCGTTCGCGCTCCGTAAGGGCGATTTCGAGCCGATGCACGCCGGCGACGCGCGTGAGGCGCAGTCGGCGATCGTCGACCGGGTACCGGACCTGATCCTGCTCGACTGGATGCTGCCGGGCACCAGCGGTCTGGAGCTGGCGCGACGCTGGCGCAAGGACGCGCTGACCCGCGATATCCCGATCATCATGCTCACCGCCCGTGGCGAAGAGAACGATCGCGTCGGCGGCCTCGAGGCCGGTGTGGATGACTACGTGGTCAAGCCGTTCTCGGCACGCGAGTTGCTGGCCCGCATCCGCGCGGTCATGCGCCGCGCGCGTGACGACGATGAAGACGGCAGCGTCACCATCGGCGCGCTGCGCATCGACGGCGCCGCGCACCGCGTATTCGCCAGCGATGCGCCGGTGACGATCGGCCCGACCGAATACCGTCTGCTGCACTTCTTCATGACCCACCCCGAACGTGTCTACAGCCGCTCGCAGCTGCTCGACCACGTCTGGGGCGGCAGCGTCTACGTCGAGGAACGCACGGTCGATGTGCACATCCGCCGCCTGCGCAAGACGCTCGAGCCGAGTGCGTTGGATGGCATGGTGCAGACGGTGCGGGGGTCGGGGTACCGGTTCTCGGCGTCGGTGTAACCGACGCTCCAGCCGGACTGCTTCCGCTTTTGACTCTCGAAACGCCGCTTTGCAGATCGAACACCCGGAGGGCGGCGGGCATGGATGCCCGCCGTTTTCCGACCGAGCCAGGATGGCGAGTCGGAAAATGCCGGAACGAACGAATGACCGGATTTGCATTGTCGGGGAGACGCTTTTCTTTGGTTCCGTTTCTTTTGGGGTCAACCAAAAGAAATGAACTCGGCCGCGCCAGCGGACGAAAGCGGTTGACGCTGCTTTTCGCTTCGCCGCTTACGGCAAAACACAAGATCAAACGCTTCCACTCGCCTCGCGGCGAGCGGGTTCATTTCTTTTGCTGGCCCAAAAGAAACGGAACCAAAGAAAACGGCCTCCCCGACACGTCCACAGCCCGCGGCGGCAGGTGCAACGGGATTTTCCGACTCGGCATCCTGCCTCGGTCGGAAAACACCGCCCATCCATGGGCGGCGCCCTCCGGGTCAGCGTTGTATGCGGGGCATTCTGTTTCAAGTAACGGCAACCTCGACAGCAACAGCAACACCAACACCAACACCAACAGCAAAGCACCTCGACATCCTGATTTCTTACGCCAACCTGTCACCTGACATTGCCTAGACTCCACGACATGCCACCCCGTATCCACGCCGCCTGGACCCGCACTCTGGTGCAGCTTGTTGCCGTGCTCGGCGTGGCGGCGGTCCTCGGAGCGCTGGCCGGGCACATCTGGATGGCGCTCGCGGTCGCTGCGCTGGGCGTGCTGGCTTGGCACTACTGGAAACTCTACGACCTGCTGACACGCCTGACCTCTCGCAGCCGGGTGCCGCCGCCGCAGGGAGATGGCGTGTGGCAGGAAACGGATCGCATGCTGCACCGGGGACAACAGGACATGCGTGCACGCAAGCGGCGGTTGATTGCGATGCTGCGCGCGTATCGCGCGGTGGCGGCGGCGCTGCCGGATGCGGTGATCGTCGTCGACCGCAACAGCCAGCGCATCCAGTGGTTCAACCGCGCGGCGACCAGCCTGCTGGGGCTGCAGATGCCGCGCGATGTCGGCAAGCCGGTTGGCGATACGCTGCAGCCGTTGCCGGTCGCGCATTGGCTGGCGCAGGGACGCCGCGCCGAGCCGATGCTCGACGTGCCTTCGCCACATTCCTCCGGCACTCGGCTGGAACTGCGGCTGATTCCCTACTCCGACGATCTGTGGCTGCTGCTCGCCCGCGACGTCACCCGGATCATGAAGCTCGAGCAGATGCGTCGGGATTTCGTCGCCAACGTCTCGCACGAACTGCGCACGCCGCTGACCGTGGTGCACGGCTATCTCGACATGCTCGACCCGACCGATCACCCCGAATGGGCGCCGATGCTGTCCGAGATGCAGAACCAGTCACAGCGCATGACCCAGCTCGTCGAGGACCTGCTGACCCTGTCGCGCCTGGAAGCGCAGGAGGGGATCGGCGACGAGATCGTGTCGATGGCCTCGATGCTGGCTACGCTGCGGCGCGAACTCGAAGTGCTGAGCCAAGGCCGGCACACGATCGCGGTCGAGGACAGCTCGCCGACCGACCTCGTCGGTTCCACCCGCGAACTGCACAGCGCGTTCTCCAACCTGGTCAGCAACGCGGTGCGCTACACGCCGGCCGGTGGACGCATCACGATCCGCTACGCGCCACTCGACGGCGGCGGTGTGGCGCTGTCGGTCGAGGACACCGGCTACGGCATTCCGGCTGCGCATCTGCCGCGCATCACCGAGCGTTTCTATCGCGTCTCGACCAGTCGCTCACGCGAGTCCGGTGGCACCGGATTGGGGCTCGCGATCGTCAAGCACGTGCTGCACCTGCACCAGGCGCGGCTCGAGATCGAGAGCGAAGTCGGCGCCGGCAGTCGATTCGCCTGTCATTTCACCGCTGAGCGCGTCCGCGCCCGCGACACCCAATATTTCGGAGCCACCGCATGAGCGCCGCCCGTCCCCGCGTGCAGAAAGCCGCGAAATCCGTTCGTGGCCCGGAGCCCGTCGATGCCGTGAACGAGCCGGTCGACCCGCTGCGCGACCCGGCGCTGTATCTCAACCGCGAGTTGTCCCAGCTGGACTTCAATTTCCGCGTGCTGGCGCAGGCACAGGACGCCTCGGTGCCCCTGCTCGAGCGTCTGAAGTACCTGTGCATCGCCTGCACCAACCTCGACGAATTCTTCGAAATCCGCGCTGCGACGATGCATCACGCGCAGGATTTCGGCGTGCCGCTGCCACCCGACGGGCTGACGCCGGCCACGGTGCTCAAGCGCATCCACGAGCGCACCGCGCAACTCGTCGAGGCGCAGTACTCGTGCTGGAACCAGGTACTGCGCCCGGCGATGTCGGAAGCCGGCGTACGCGTGCTCGGCCGCGACCAGTGGACCGCGCGCCAGACGCGCTGGCTGCGCGCCTATTTCCGCGACGAAGTGATGCCGGTGCTGTCGCCGCTGGGCCTCGATCCGGCGCACCCGTTCCCGAAGATCCTCAACAAGTCGCTCAATATCGTCGTCGTACTCAAGGGCAAGGACGCGTTCGGTCGGGTCGGCAATCTTGCCATCGTGCGCGCGCCGCGTTCGCTGCCGCGCATCATCCAGCTGCCCGAGAGCATCTCCGGCGGCGAGTACGACTTCGTGTTCCTGTCGTCGGTGCTGTCGGAGTTCGTGCACGAGCTGTTCCCCGGCATGGACGTGAAGGGCGCCTACCAGTTCCGCGTGACCCGTAACTCGGAACTGATCGTCGACGACGAGGAGGTCGAGAATCTCGCGCTCGCATTGCGCGACGAACTCGCCGGACGCGGCTATCTGCGCGCGATGCGGCTGGAGATTTCAGCCAAGTGCCCGAAGCCGATCGTACGCACACTGCTGCAGAACTTCGATCTGCCCGAGAATGCGGTCTACCGCATCGACGGGCCGGTGAACCTCAACCGCATCAGCCAGATCTTCGATCTGGTGCAGCGCCCGGACCTCAAGTTCCCCACCTTCCAGCAGCGGCTGCCCAAGGGCACCGATGCGATGTTCGAACTGATCGCCGACGGCGATGTCCTGTTGCACCACCCTTTCGATTCGTTCGTACCGGTACTGGAGCTGATCAAGCAGGCCGCCGAGGACCCGAATGTCCTGGCGATCAAGCAGACGCTGTACCGCACCGGCAAGGACTCGGGCATCGTCGAGCACCTGATCCAGGCGGCGCGCAACGGCAAGGACGTCACCGTCGTCGTCGAGCTGCGCGCGCGCTTCGACGAGGAGGCGAACCTCGGCCTCGCCGACCGGCTGCAGGAGGCCGGTGTGCAGGTGGTGTACGGCGTGGTCGGCTACAAGACCCACGCCAAGATGCTGCTGGTGGTGCGCCGCGAAGGTCGCAAGCTGCGGCGTTACGTGCACCTGGGCACCGGCAACTACCATGCCGGCACCGCGCGCGTGTACACCGACTTCGGTCTGCTGACGATCGATCCCGATATCGGCAACGACGTGCACCTGCTGTTCCAGCAGATGTCGGGGCTGGCGCCGGCAATCGGACTCAAGCGTTTGTTGCAGTCGCCTTTCACCCTGCATGCCGGGGTGATCGCGCGCATCGAGCGCGAAACCGCGCATGCGAAGGCTGGGCGGGCGGGCCGCATCGTCGCCAAGATGAACGCCCTCAACGAGCCGCAAGTCATGCGCGCCTTGTACGTGGCCTCGCAGGCCGGCGTGCAGATCGATCTGATCATCCGCGGCGCGTGCGCATTGCGTCCAGGCGTGCCGGGCGTGTCGGAGAACATCCGCGTGCGCTCGATCGTCGGGCGCTTCCTCGAGCACCACCGCGTGTACTGGTTCGGCAACGACGGCGACCCGGACCTGTTCTGCGCCAGCGCCGATTGGCTGGAGCGCAATCTGCTGCGACGCGTGGAAACCGGCTTCCCGATCCTCGATCCGGAGATCGCGGTGCGCGTACGCAGCGAGTCGCTCGACAACTATCTGGCCGACAACCTCAACGCCTGGGAACTGCACGAAAACGGCGTCTACGAAAAACTCGTGCCCGATGGCGACACGATGCCCCATTCCGCGCAAGGCTGGCTGCTCGCGCATCTATGCGGCTGAGCGGGTGGCGCGGCATGCATTAACATGCCCGCTCCCCCAACGCCGCGGGTGCGCTGTGCGCCGCGGCACCCAGGAACGCCATGACCGGTCAAGACACGCTCGCGCTCGCCGAGGCACTGACGGTTCCGCTCGAGGACGGCGAGATGCTCGCCGCGATCGACCTGGGCTCCAACAGTTTCCACATGGTCGTGGCCCGCTACACGCTGGGCCAGCTGCGCGTCGTGGACCGGCTGCGCGAAACCGTGCGCATGGCCGAAGGCCTGGACGGCCGCGGCGGTCTCACGCCCGACGTGCGCCAGCGTGCGCTGCAGTGCCTGTCGCGCTTCGGGCAGCGCATCCGCGACATCCCGCCGCAACGCGTGCGCGCGCTGGCCACCAACACCGTACGCCGGCTGTCCGCCCCACAGGCCTTCCTGGTGCCGGCGGAAACCGCACTGGGCCATGCGATCGAAGTGATCTCGGGTCGCGAGGAAGCGCGTCTCATCTATCTCGGCGTCTCGCATGCGCAACCGCCCAAGCCCGGCGAGCGCCGGCTTGTGATCGACATTGGTGGCGGCTCGACCGAATGCATCATCGGAAGCGGATTCGACGCGCTGGAACGCGAGAGTCTTCAGATCGGCTGCGTCGCCAGCACGCGGCGCTTCTTCCCGGGCGGAAAGCTGTCGAAGAAGCGCTGGCGCGACGCGCTGGCGGAAGTCTCAGCGGAATTCCAGCAATTCGCCAGCACCTATCGCACGCTCGGCTGGCAGGAAGTCGTCGGCGCTTCGGGCACCAACAAGGCCATCGGCGAGATCTGCGCCGCGATGAAACTGACCAAGGGCGCGGTGACCGCGCAGGCGCTGCCGATCGTGCGTGACACGTTGCTGCAGGCCGGCAATATCGACGCGATCAACCTGCCCGGCCTGTCGGATGATCGCCGGCCGATCATCGCCGGCGGCGTGCTGGTGCTCGAAGCGGCTTTCCAGGTCCTGGGCATCGATCGCATGCAGGTCAGCAAGGCCGCGATGCGCGAAGGCGTTCTGCGCGACATGCTCGGCCGCGGCGGCAGCGATGATCCGCGTGAAAGCTCGATCGCCGCGCTGGAACAGCGCTACGGCATCGATCAGGCGCAGGCGACGCGCGTGGAAACGACGGCCCTGCGCCTGTTCGACCAGGTCGCGCGCAGCTGGAATCTCGACGGTGACGATCTGCGCATGCTGGCCTGGGCCGCACGCGTACACGAGCTGGGCCTGGTGATCGCCCACAGCCAGTACCACGTGCACGGCGCGTACGTGCTCGAAAACTCCGACATCGCCGGCTTCTCGCGCCAGGAACAGCAGTTCCTCGCGACGCTCGTGCGCTGCCAGCGCCGCAAGGTCGGCAAGTCCACATTCGAGGCTCTGCCCGATCGTCTGTTGCAGCAGGCGCGGCGCACGGCCGCGCTGCTGCGTTTGGCCGTGCTGCTGCATCGCAGCCACGAGGCCGACGAGATCCCGCGTCTGGAAGCGACCGCCGACGGCCCGCTGCTGCGTCTGCGTCTGCCCCGCCACTGGCTGGAAGCGCGTCCGCTGCTGCGCACCGATCTGGAAGGCGAACCCGACGACATGGCCGCACTCGGCGTCACGCTGGCGCTCACGGCGGACTGAGTTCACCGCTTCGGTGACAGCGTGACCGGCATCCGGTCACGCTGTCACCGAAGCGTCAAACCCCGGTCATCGAAGCGGCATCGTCCGTCCGCAAGCTGCGCACAACCAGCGACCGGACCGAACGATGCGCTACGCGATCGTCACCGACACGTACCCGCCCGACATCAACGGCGTGGCCCTGACGCTGCAATCCTACGTCCGCGGTCTGCGCGCACGCGGACACGCGGTCGAGGTGATCCGCCCGGCCCGTGCCGGCGAACCGCCTGGTGCGGATGCACAGTCGCTGCGCATCCGTGGCCTGCGCGTACCGCGCTATCCGGGGCTGCGCCTCGCACTGCCTGCCGGACAACGCCTGCGCACCCGCTGGCGCGCCGCGCGCCCCGACGCGATCTACGTCGCCACCGAAGGCCCGCTGGGCTGGTCGGCGCTCAATGCCGCGCAGGCACTCGACATTCCGGTCGTCACCGCACTGCACACCCGCTTCGACATCTATATGAGCGCATACGGCGTGCCGTGGCTGCAGCCCGCCGCACTGTCGTGGATGCGGCGCTTCCACGCCCGCGCCGATGCCACGCTCGTCGCCACGCAGGCACTCGCGGTCGAACTGCGCGACGCCGGCATCGGCCATCCGGTGGTGCTGTCGCGTGCGGTCGACTGCGCGCAGTTCGATCCGGCGCGGCGCGATGCGGGCCTGCGCGCGCAGTGGGGCGTCGACGAAGACGGTCTGGTCGCGATCCACGTCGGCCGTATCGCCGCCGAAAAAAATCTGGGCCTTGCGGTGCGCGCGTTCCGCGCCTTGCAGGCCGAACGCCCCGATGCGCGCATGGTGTTCGTCGGCGACGGGCCGGAGCGCAACGCGCTGCAGGCCGCGAATCCGGACTTCATCTTCAGCGGCTCGCAGCGCGGCGACAACCTCGGCCGGCACTTCGCCAGCGCCGATCTGTTCCTCTTCCCCAGCCGCAGCGAGACCTTCGGCAACGTGGTGCTCGAATCGATGGCCTGCGGTGTTCCGCAGGTCGCCTTCGACCACGGCGCGGCGACCGAACACTTGTGCGACGGCTTCCAGGGCGCGCGCATTGCCGGTGATGACGAAGACGCGTTCGTCGCCGCTGCGATCGCGCTGGCGCAGAACCCGTCGACGCGCCGCGCGATGGGACTTGCCGGTCGCGAGGCGATGCGCCGTCTGACACCCGCGCACGTCGCCGACGATCTCGACGCGCTGCTGTCCGGCTTGCGCGGCGGCGCGCCCGACACGCTTACACCACTTCCGACCCCGACCGATGCCGAGGATGCCGATGCACGCGCCGCCGCGTAGCCGACTGCTCCACCACGACACCGGCTGGTGCCTGCGCGCCAACCGCGCCTGCACCCGGCTGTGGATCCGCCGCTACTTCTCCACCGTCAGCCGCCTCGGTGACGGCGTGTTCTGGTACCTGCTGATGGCTGCGCTGGTGCTGATCGACGGCTTCGACGGCCTGGTCGCCGCGACGCACATGGCCGCCACCGGCGCAGTCGCGCTGCTGCTCTACAAATCCCTCAAGCGCTGGACCAAGCGTCCCCGCCCCTTCGCCGCCGACGGCCGCATCCGCGCGTGGGTCGCCCCGCTCGACGAGTTCAGTTTCCCGTCCGGGCACACGCTGCACGCGGTGTCGTTCTCGATCGTTGCGGTGGCCTGGTATCCGATGCTCGCCGGCGTGCTGGTGCCGTTCGCGGCGAGTGTGGCGGTGTCGCGGGTAGTGCTGGGATTGCACTATCCGAGTGATGTGCTGGCGGCGACGGCGATTGGAAGTGCGCTCGGCGCCACTTCGCTCTGGGCGGGTGGCGTCATCTGATCGGGCTAGATGCCGACGAAGCAACACTCCGCATTTCCGCTTTTCCGCTTTTCCGCTTTTCCGCTTTTCCGCTTTTCCGCTTTTCCGCTTTTCCGCTTTTCCGCTTTTCCGCTCTCCAGATCGCCACCTTGCAGCCCGCAGACCCGTAGGGCGCCGCACATGGATGTGCGGCGTTTTTCGACCGAGCCAGGATGGCGAGTCGAAAAATCCCGGAACGAATGAATGGCCGGATTTGCTCCGTCGGGGCTGGCCCTTTTCTTTGGTTCCGTTTCTTTTGGGCCAGCAAAAGAAATGAACCCGCTCGCCGCAAGGCGAGTGGAAGCGTTTGATGTTGCTTCTCCCGCGGGAAGCAAACGCACAGTCGTAGATCAAACGCTTTCGTCCGCTGATGCGGCCGAGTTCATTTCTTTTGGTGGACGCCAAAAGAAACGGAACCAAAGAAAAGCGTCTCCCCGACACGTCCGCAGCCCGCGGCTTGTCGTGCACGGGGATTTTCCGACTCGGCATCCTGCCTCGGTCGGAAAACGCCGCACGTCCTGTGCGGCACCCTCCGGGTACGCGTCAGGCGCGACGGCGGATCGGAGACCAAAAGCAGGCACCCATGCGCTGCGTCGCTTCATCAAGTTGCCGCCCACCGTGCTCTCACACAGCGGCACGAAACTGCAGACGATTGTCGAACGTTAGGTAGGCGATTCGAAAGAGGAGAGCACCGCCCGAGCCAACGCCGGCCGCGCCTGCCCCACCCAGTCCCGATCATTGTCGACCTGCGCATCCACACGCGCCGCTTCCAGCGCGTCGACATCGACATCGGCGATCGCCCAGACATCCGTATCTCCCGTCTCGATCAGCACGCCATTCGAGGGGAATCCCACATCCATCGGCGCGAACAACCCGGCGCTGCCGGTGTTGACGTCGAGAATTGGCGTCCAGGGCGCGTCGCCTGCCGTCACTGACTGGGCGACGAAGCAGCGGTTCTCAAGCGCTCTCGCAAGGCAGCTGACACGCACGCGGGTCGCGCCAGCAGCGGTATCGGTGCAGCTGGGCACGAGCAGCAGGCGCGCGCCGGCCTCCCACTGTGTGCGAGCCGGCAGCGGGAATTCGATGTCGTAGCAGATCGCGATGCCGGCGCGGACGCCGCCGAGGTCGAAGACCTTGAGCGTGTCGCCGGGGTCGATCACGCCGGTCTGCTTCTCGAAACCGGTCAGCTGCAGCTTGTCCTGCCAGCCGTGTCCGCCGTTGGCCGAGAAGATGTCACTGCGGTTGCGGTAACGGCCGCCGCCGATGTCGACGAGGCTGGAGCCGGCGACGATGTACATGCCGGTATCGCGTGCGAGGCCCGCGAACAGGGTGAGCCAGTCGTCGCGGTAGCGCTGGACGGCCGCCAGCGAGGCCAGCGTGTCGCTGCGCACTGTGTCGTCGAAGGTGGCGGCCAGCTCCAGGGCAAGGTATTCCGGCAGCACCGCGATCTGCGCGCCTTGCGCGGCGGCATCGCCGAGCAGGCGGCGCTGGTGTGCGGCGAAGGCGTCGAAATCCGGCGGCATGCCGATCGCGTAGCGTGCGGCAGCGACTCTCATGCCTGCGCCTCCAACGGACGGGTCCAGAACGTCATCGGATGCGCGACATCGCCGACGTCACGCTCGTCCCAGCGCAGCAGCATGGTCATGCCGGGCTGCCGCACGTAGCCGCGCTTGTGCCAGAACACCTCGTTGTCGTGATGATCGTCGGGGCGACGCGGGTCGTCCTCGGCGCGATCGACGGCGGCGAATGCGGTCATGTCGAAACCCCCAAGTGCGCGTGCGTGGGCTTCGCGCAGATCGAAGAATTGATGACCGATGCCGTGTCCACGCCACTGCGGCAGCAGCACTGACTCGCCGAAATAGAACACGCGGTCGACGGCAACATCCTGCGCGACGAACGGCGCCTGGAACTCCGTCGTGTCATCGGCCAGCGGCAGACCGGTCGACGCGCCGACGACGGTGTCATCGTCGAACGCGAGCACGAACACGCTGCGCGGCGAGCGCGCATACGCGGCCAGATAATCGCGTTCGTAGTCGGCATCGCCAGCGTAGAGATACGGCCAGTCGTGGAACACGGTCATGCGCAGCCGCGCGACCGCATCGAGCCAGGGGTGCATCGCGTCGCCGGACAGGGTGCGCACGTTAGGAGCTGAGATCGTCATGCCGGAAGTCTGGCATGCGTGCAGTGGGCGCTTCGTATGCGCCGTGGAACGCAGCGTGGCCGCAGGCATGCCCGCGGCCACGTGCGCACGGTCGAGCAATCAGCGCGGCGGCAAAGGCGGCGGTGTCGCCGTCGGCGTGGCGGCGACCTGGTACCAGTCGACCCGGCGCGTCACCAGCATGATGGCAGCGAGGATCGCAAAGAGTAGGCCCGCGCCCAGCACCAGCGCGTTGTCCTCCGACACCAGCAACCCGTACAGCGCGGCATACAGCAGCCCCAGTCCAGCTGCGAAGCCCAGACCGCGCACCCGGCTACGCAGCACCGCGCTCAGATACACGCCGATCAAGCCGATGCAGGCGCCGCTGGCGGCGAGGTAGGCCCAGTCGAAGGCGATGTGCTCCGACAGGCCGAGCAGCAGCAGGAAGAAGATCGCCAGCGCCAGACCGACCAGGCCGTACTGGATCGGGTGGATGCGCAAGCCGCGCAACATCTCGAACATGAAGAACGCGGTGAAGGTCAGCAGCACGAACACGATGCCGTATTTGCTGGCGCGGTCAGCGCGGGTATACGCATCCACCGGGTCGACCAGCGAGATGCCGAGCACGTCCACACCTGCATCGCCGTGTCCGCGCAGCAGCGATGCGGTGTCGGCATCGGCTCGCGTACCGTTGCGGTACTGCAGCTGCGCGTCGCTGGCCAGCGAAGACACCGCCCACTCGGCGTGGAAACCGCTCTTCCCGACATCACGGGCGCGCGGCAGAAAGCGGCCATTGAACTGCGGATGCGGCCATGCGGAATCCAGCGTGACGCGGTTCTCGTCGGCCAGTGGCACGACGGCCAGCGTCTCGGCGCCGGTGAGCTCGAAGTCCAGCACCGTGCGCAGCCGCAAGGGCGCGCCGGCGAGTGCGGGGCGCGTCAACAGACCATGCACACCGGTGCCGCCGTCGCCGCCCGCGCCCTGGTGCAGCGCGATGCCGGCGCCGTCCACGCGCAACTGCGGCGTACCGCGCAGGCCGCGCACGTCGGCGACGGTGTATCCGATCCAGGGCGTGCCGATCTTCCGCGGCGGCAGGCCCTCGGCGTCCTCTGGAATCCGCACGTCGAAATTCGCGGACAGCTGGCCGCCGAGTGCATACATGCGCACATCGTGCAGGCCGAGCTGGCGCAGATACGGCGACATCGTGCCGGTCATCTCCATCGTCTTGGGAAAGAACGTCCAGGCGTCGGTGCGGTCGCGCCAGACGCGGCCGGTCGGTCGGCCCCGGTCATCGGTCTGCTCGACTTCCACGCGCTCGGTGTAGGGCACCACGAGCACCGGCGCGCTCAGGGTTTGGGCGCCCGCCTCGCTCGAGGCGATGCGCGCGACCGCGGCTGCGCGGTGCTGCTCGCGGTCCTGGATCACGACGCGGATCAGCACCAGCGGTATCAGGATCGCCAGGCTCAGCCCGGCGATGATCAGGATCTTCAGCATGAGTCGCATCGCGACGCTCCGTGTTGGGATGCGCGCAGACTGCGCCGCGTGCGTGGCGGCACGCAGGCAGCTGTGTGAAGCGAAGAAGAAGTCGGAGAACCTGCTCAAGGTCCGTGGCGAGCGCAGCAGGATGTGGAACAGGTGCTCAGCCGGTGGCCGGCAGCGGCAGTTCGACGATTGCGCGCGTGCCGCCGCCTTCGCGTTGTTCCAGCCGCACGGTGCCGCAGTGCAACGTCGCGACTTCCGCCGCGAAGGCCAGCCCCAGACCGCTGCTGCGGCTGCGCCCGCCGGGTCGCGGCAACGAGAAGAAGCGCTCGAACACCCGCGGCAGCGCGTAGTCCGGCACGCCGGGGCCACGATCGGCCACGACGACCCGCAGCAGCGCGCCGTCACTGCGAGCCGTGACGTCGACCACGCCCTCGGCCGGCGAGAAGTCGCAGGCGTTGTCGACGAGATTCGACAGCAGTTGCCGCAACAGGAAGGCGTCGCCGCGGATGCGCAGGTCTACGGCATCTCCGCTGTCCACCCGCAGCTGCACGCCGCCATCCGCGAACGGCGCGACGGCAGCGTCGATGAGGGTGCGCACGTCGATGTCGGCCGGCTGCTCGATCCGCTGGCGATGCTCGACCGCGGCCAGCGCCAGCAGCTTGTCGATCATCTGCGCCATGCGCTCGCTCTGTTCACGCACGCTGGTCGCGAAGCGCGCGCGGTCGGCGTCGGGCAAGGGCGATTCGAGCAGCTCGGCGGCGCCGCGCACGGCCGCCAGCGGCGCTTTGAGTTCGTGGGTCAGCGCGTGCACGTAGCGCTCGACGTACTGCTTGCCCTCCAGACGCTCGCGCATGGTTTCCAGCGCGCGGCCGAGGTCGGCGAATTCGCCGGCCGAATCGGGCAGCGTCGCGCGTTCGCCAGCGGTCACCTTGTCGGCATAGCGGCGCAAGCCGCCGAGCTGCCGCGACAGCCACCACGCCGCGAGCAGGCCGACCGCCAGCGCAGTGCCGAGCAGCAGAAACCCCCAGCGCAGGATCGTGCGCTCGCTGCGGGCGATGAAGGGCGCGATCGCGCTGTTCGGCTTGGCGACGGTCAGCACGCCGACCACACGGTTGCCATCGCGGATCGGCGCGGCGACGTGCATCACCGACGTGCTGTCGTCAGCCGGATCGGTCCGCGTCGAGCGCGCGCCGTACTGGCCGCGCAGGGTCAGCAGCACATCGTTCCAGCGCGAGTAGTCGCGACCGAGATCGCGGCCCGCCGAATCGAACACCACGATGCCGTCGACATCCGTGACGTAGACGCGATACTCGGCCTGCGTCTTGCGGAAGCCCCAGATGTTGCCGCCGATGTCACGTTCGCGCAGCGCGCGCACGCGTGTGGCGAAGCGGCCATCGTCAATGCGCCCGGCGAGAAAATCGTCCGTCGCCAGTTCGGCGAGCACGTTGGCGGTATCGGCCAGCGTGTCCTCCATCGCCTGGCGGACACCCGGCTTGATCTCCTGGGTGAAGACGCGCATCAGCAGGAACGCCGCCAGCGCAACGATCAGGAAGTAGCCCAGCAGGATGCGCAGGCCGATGCGCACGTCAGTCGAGATCCAACGAGTAGCCGATACCGCGATGCGTGCGCAGCGGATCGGACCCGGGCGAGACCGCGCGCAGCTTGCCGCGCAGTGTTTTCACGTGGGTATCGACGGTGCGGTCGCCACTGTCGAGCGCATTGCCCCAGACCCGATCCATCAGTTGGGTGCGCGACAGCACTGCGCCCGGCCGCGCCAGCAGTGCGGCCAGCAGCCCGTACTCGTAGCGTGTGAGATCGAGCGCATGGCCGTGATAGCGGATACGCCGGCCCTCGGCGTCATGCTCGAACGCACCGCTGCGCGTCACCTCGCCTTTCGCCGTGTCGGGCACCCCGCGACGCAGGACCACGCGCACGCGCGCCACCAGCTCGCGCAGCGAAAACGGTTTGGCGATGTAATCGTCGGCCCCGAGATCGAAGCCGAGCACGCGCTCCGATTCCGCTGCCTGCGCGGTGAGGAAGATCACCGGCAGCGGCGCGTATCGGCGCAGTTCACCGCAAAGCGCAAAGCCGCTGACATCCGGCAGGCCGACATCGAGGATCGCCAGATCGAATGCGGTCTCGACGACGGCCGCGCGCGCCTGCTGCCCGTCGAGACAATGGCGCACCGTGTGGCCGTCGGCCTGCAGCGCATAGACCACGGTCTCGGCGATCGCGATTTCGTCCTCAACCAGTAGGAGTTGACCCATTTCGTGTAGTTCTCCAGCGCAGGCGCTACCGCGTGCGTAAAGATGCTACAGCGCTCCCCCTAAAGCGTCATCGGAGGCACGGGCGTCTCGCGCGAGTATCGGCGATCGAGCTTGTTTCGGGTGATGCAGTTGCACCCGCTACTCACATTCCAGTGCGTCACCTCATCAAGCGGGTCAACTTTGACCGTCGTCGTGCAGGAGTAACTCTTCCAACTCACGATTCTTGACCCATCTCGGTTTTCGAACACCGAATAGGGTGCGCCCCAACTGGCGACAATCTCACCGAGATCAGAGCCGACCCATGACGCCACCCTGTCGTTGGTCGTCTCGAAACGGAATCGAGAAAGCGCTTTGGTCACTTGCACGCCCTCGCACACCCCAAGCCCCTTTCCATCGTCGGCAGAAGCCTCTCCACTGCCAAGCAGCGAAACTGCAGCTAGCCCTGCAATCAAAACAATCGTCCGTGTCATCACAGTTGCAATCCTCTTTCTGGAAGAATGTCGAAGACAATGCTCATCAGCAGCAGCCAAAGCCTCAAGCGGCCGATTGCCTGTTTTTGGTTCATCCTTTTCTGATCGATTGTCGACGTGCACTAGCACGTCGGCTTGCTGCCACACTGCGAGCATGAATTACCAACACGCCTTCCATGCCGGCAACCACGCCGACGTCCTCAAGCACCTCGTGGTGCTCGCGATCTGCGATGCGCTGACGGCCAAGCCCGCGCCCTGCTTCGCGCTCGACACCCACGCGGGCGGCGGCGTCTATCGCCTGCGCGAGGAGCGTGCCCGGCGCACCGGCGAGGCCGACGACGGCATCAGCCTGCTGCTGGCTACTGCGCCGAAGCAGCCGCTGATCGCGCGCTATCTGGCGGCGGTCAACGCCTGCCGCGCCGAGCACGGCGCCGATGCCTATCCCGGTTCGCCGTGGCTGCTGGCGCATGCCTTGCGCGAGCAGGACCGCATCGCCTGCTTCGAGACCGAGCCCGCGGCAGCAGGCGCCCTGCGTCGGGCACTGGGCGCCGATCCGCGCGTCGCGATCCATTCCGGCGACGGCTACGCGGCGTTCAAGTCCCTGTTGCCGCCGAAGATCGGCGACCAGCGCTTCAATCGCGGCCTGGTGCTGGTGGACCCGCCCTACGAGGCGCAGGCCGCCGAATTCGAAATCGCGCTCAAGGCGATGCGCGAGGGTCTGGCGCGCTGGCCGCAGGGCATCCAGATGCTGTGGTATCCGATCAAGCAGCGCCGCACGCTGACGCCGTTCCTGCGCTCGGCCGCCAAGCTGCAGACGAAATCCTCGCTGCTGGTCGAACTGCTGGTCCGCGCCGACGACTCGCCGCTGCGCATGAACGGCAGTGGCCTGTTGATCCTCGATCCGCCGTGGCAGCTGGCGACCGCGCTGGCACCCGCACTGGACGCCTTGAAAAGCGCGATCGGTGAGGCCGGCGCCGACACCCGCCTGCACTGGTTGCGCGAGCCGGCCTGAACGCTGCAGCTGGGGCAGCGGTATGAATAGGGTAAATTCGCGCAACAGGCGCAGTCCCTTCACGGTTCGTGAATAGACCCTCCGGGTAAGGTCGGCGCTACCCGTTCATTCGCGACCCCTGATGACTGCACGTAACCGACTTCCCCCTTGGCACGAGGAAATCCGCCTCGCCAATGGTCGCCAGGTGCTGATCCGCCCGATCCGTCCCGCCGATGCCGAGCCCTTGCGAGCTTCATTCGCTCTGCTCGAACCCGATGAGGTGCGGCAGCGTTTTCTGTACGCCAAGGCCGAACTGTCGCCCGAGACAGCGAACCGTCTGACCCAGCCGAATCCGAAGTCGGAGTTCGTGCTGGTCGCAGCAGAGCCCTACACGCCCGGCGACGCGCTGGTCGGTGCAGTCGCCCGAGCGGCGGTGTTGCCCGGCACGCGCCAGGCCGAGTTCCACATCCTGGTCAGCCACTACGTGGCCGGCATGGGGCTGGGGCGGCACATGCTCCGGCGCCTGGTGCGCTGGGCCAAAGGCAAGCGTCTGGAGCGCATCTTTGGCGATGTGCTGGAGGAGAACGAGCCGATGCTCGCGCTCGCCAAGTCGCTGAGCTTCCAGCAGGAAGCGGTGGAGGCGCCGGGCATGATCCGGGTCTCGCTCGAGCTCAAGCGCCAGATCGTCGACACCACCCCGAACGTGCGCCTGGGCTGATCGCCCAGCTCTTGCCGCGCTGGATTCCGGCGCGGCCACTGCACCGTCGCAGTTCCTGCGACGCACTCGTCTAGACTTCACCCCCTGATTCGCGCCGGCCATGTGGCTTTCGGCGCTGCCGTTGTTTTGAGTTCTGCCATCCGGACCCGTCCATGCCGCACGCCGTCACCGCTACGCCTCCCCTGCCCACCGCCGGTCATGCACGCGCTTGGTGGCGGGCGCCCGCCAGTCGCAGCGCGCTGGCGTGGGCGGTGCTGCAGGCGGCGCGGGCGCACGATGGTCCGCTGCTGCTGGTCGCCCGCGACAACCACGGCGCGCAGCAGCTCGAACACGATCTGCGCACGCTCGGCGGCGACGATTACGATCTGCCAGTGGTGCCGTTTCCGGACTGGGAAACCCTGCCCTACGACCGTTTCAGCCCGCATCCGGACATCGTGTCCCAGCGCCTCGCGGCCCTGCACCGGCTGCCGTCACTGAAGCGCGGCGTCGTCGTGGTGCCGGTGCAGACGCTGATGCAGCGGCTGGCACCGGTCCGGCATGTGTCCGGCGCGAGTTTCGATCTGGATGTCGGCCAGAAGCTGGATCTCGATGCCGAGAAGCGCCGTCTCGAAAGCGCCGGCTATGCGCACGTGCCGCAAGTCCATGATCCGGGCGACTTCGCCGTGCGCGGCGGTCTGCTCGATGTCTACCCGATGGGCGCCGACCAGCCATATCGCATCGAGCTGTTCGACGACGCGATCGAAACCATCCGCGCCTTCGATCCCGAATCGCAGCGCTCGCTCGACAAGATCGCGGCGCTGCGCATGCTGCCCGGCCGCGAAGTGCCGCTCGACGATGCCGCGACGGCGCGCGCGATGGACACGTTGCGCGAGCGCTTCGACATCGACACGCGCCGCAGCGGCCTGTACCAGGACCTCAAGGCCGGTGCCGCGCCGGCGGGCATCGAGTACTACCTGCCGCTGTTCTTCGAAGCGCCGCGACGCACGCTGCTCGACAAGGGCGAGGCGCCGCTGTCGACGGCAACGCTGTTCGATTACCTGCCGGCGAATACGCTGCCGGTGATCGACACCGGCGCGTCGCCGGCGAGCGACCATTTCTGGACGCAGCAGGTCTTGCACCGCTACGACCAGCTGCGTCACGACATCGAACGCCCGCTGCTGCCGCCGGCCGAACTCTGGTTGACGCCGGACGCACTACGCGAGCGGCTCAACCAGGGCGCGCGCGTCGAAGTCTGCGATGCCGAACATCCGCGCCACGCGCAGGCGTCCGCGCTGGGCGACCAGCCCGCCCCCGACCTGCCGCTGGCCGCACGCGACCACACGCCGGCCGATGCGCTCGTGACCTTCCTCGGCAGCTATCCGGGCCGCGTGCTGATCGCCGCCGATTCGGCCGGTCGCCGCGAGGCACTGCTGGAAATCCTGCACGCGGGCAAGCTGCGGCCTTCGGTGCTGCAGGACTTCCCGGGCTTCATCGCGGATACGGACACCAAGTTCGCCGTCGCGATCGCACCACTCGACAACGGCTTCGCCCTCGATGCGCCGCAGCTGACGGTGCTGACCGAGCGCCAGCTGTTTCCCGAACGCGCCGCGCAGCCGCGTCGCCGCAAGCGCGCCGCGCGCGATCCGGAAAGCATCATCCGCGACCTCGGCGAACTCAGCGAAGGGTCGCCGATCGTCCACGAGGATCACGGCGTCGGCCGCTATCGCGGGCTCGTCGTGCTCGAAGCCGGCGGTCAGCCGGGCGAATACCTCGACATCGAGTACGCCAAGGGCGATCGCCTGTACGTGCCGGTGTCGCAGCTGCATCTGGTCAACCGCTATTCGGGCGCCTCGCCGGAAACCGCGCCGCTGCATTCGCTCGGTGGCGAGGCCTGGACCAAGGCGCGCAAGAAGGCCGCCGACAAGGTCCGCGACGTCGCTGCCGAACTGCTGGAAATCCAGGCCAAGCGCCAGGCGCGCGCCGGGCTTGCGCTGGAAGTCGACCGCACGATGTACGAACCGTTCGCGGCCGCGTTCCCGTTCGAGGAAACGCCCGACCAGCACGCGGCGATCGAAGCGATGATCCGCGACCTCGGCTCCAGCCAGCCGATGGACCGCGTGGTCTGCGGCGACGTGGGTTTCGGCAAGACCGAAGTCGCGGTGCGCGCGGCCTTTGTCGCCGCCGCGGCTGGCAAGCAGGTCGCGGTGCTGGTGCCGACCACGCTGCTCGCCGAACAGCATTACCGCACGATGGCCGACCGCTTCGCCGACTGGCCGATCCGCGTCGAAGTGCTGTCACGCTTCAAGAGCACCAAGGAGATCAAGACCGAGATCGGCAAGATCACCGACGGCACGCTGGACGTCATCGTCGGCACGCACCGGCTGCTGCAGCCGGATGTGAAGTTCAAGGATCTGGGTCTGGTCATCGTCGACGAGGAACAGCGTTTCGGCGTGCGCCAGAAGGAAGCGCTGAAAGCGCTGCGTGCGAACGTGCATCTGCTCACGCTCACCGCCACGCCGATCCCGCGCACGCTCAACATGGCGATGGCCGGTCTGCGCGATCTGTCGATCATCGCCACCCCGCCAGCGCATCGCCTCGCGGTGCAGACCTTCGTCGTGCCCTGGGATGACGCGCAGCTGCGCGAAGCCTTCCAGCGCGAACTCAGCCGCGGCGGCCAGGTGTATTTCCTGCACAACGATGTCGAGAGCATCGGCCGCATGCAGCGCGAGCTGGAAGAACTCGTGCCCGAGGCGCGCATCGGCATCGCCCACGGCCAGATGCCCGAGCGCGAGCTCGAAAAGGTGATGCTGGATTTCAACAAGCAGCGCTTCAACGTGCTGCTGTGTTCGACGATCATCGAGTCGGGCATCGATATCCCCAACGCCAACACGATCATCATCAACCGCGCCGACAAGTTCGGGCTCGCCCAGCTGCACCAGCTGCGTGGCCGCGTCGGTCGCTCGCACCATCGCGCCTACGCATATCTGGTGATTCCCGACCAGCGTTCGATCAGCAGCGATGCGAAGAAGCGGCTGGAAGCGATCGCGTCAATGGACGAACTCGGCGCGGGCTTCACCCTGTCGACCCACGATCTGGAAATCCGCGGCGCCGGCGAACTGCTCGGCGAAGGCCAGAGCGGACAGATGGCCGAGGTGGGTTTCAGCCTCTACACCGAGCTGCTGGAACGCGCGGTGCGCAGCATCAAGCAGGGCAAGCTGCCGGACGTCGACGACGTGGACGCGCGCGGCGCCGACATCGAGCTGCACGTGCCCGCGCTGATTCCCGAGGATTACCTGCCCGACGTGCACACGCGCCTGATGCTCTACAAGCGCATCAGCAGCGCGCGCGACATCGACAAGCTGCGCGAGCTGCAGGTCGAGATGATCGACCGGTTCGGTCTGCTGCCCGATCCCGCCAAGCATCTGTTCCAGATCGCCGACCTCAAGCTGCAGGCGACCGCGCTCGGCCTGCGCAAGCTGGATCTGGGCGACAAGGGCGGTCGCGTGCAGTTCGTCGAGAAGCCGAAGGTCGATCCGATGGCGGTGATCCGCCTGATCCAGGGGCAGCCCAAGCATTACAAGATGGATGGGCCCGACAAACTGCGCATCACCCTCGAGCTGCCGGACGCCGAGACGCGCATCCAGGCGGCGCGTGGACTGCTGATCGCGCTGGCGCCGTCGCAGGCGGCGCGGTGATGCACCGCCAGACCTGAGGGCTCAACGCGGCACAGTGTCTGTGCTGGACAGGATCAGATCGGCGAGCCGCGTGTAGTCGCCGCCGAAGTGGTGACCGCCGGGCAGCGTGCGCACGGTGACATGGCCCGGCGGCAACGATGCGCAGGTCGCGTCGCTGTCGCCCTCGCCTTCGATGCACAGCGTGTGCTCGGCCGACAGACGCAGCACTTCCGGTGCGATCTCCAGCGCATCGTCGTCGCCGGCCGACAGCCAGTTGCCGACGTGGAACTCGAACGACGCGCGCTTGCCCAGTCCCATCAGCACCGTGTGCGCGACGGTCGCACGCGTCGACGCCGGCAAACGGTTGACCGCGAACGGCAGCACGTCCGCGCCCTGCGAATAGCCGATCAGCAGCACCTGCGGACGCTGCCAGCGCGCGGCGTACGCGCGCACCACGCGATCCAGATCGCGGGCGAGCCCATCGGGTGTCCGCGCGGACCAGAAATAGCGCAGCGAATCGAAGCCGACGACCGGAATGCCGCGCGCGGCGAGGGCTGCGGCGACTTCGGCGTCGAGCCCTGCCCAGCCCCCGTCGCCGCTGAGCAGCACCGCGAACACCGGTTGCGCGGTGCCGGTTGCGGGCACCTCGACCAGCGGCAGATCACGCACGTCGGCCGGCGGTGGCGCGGGCTGCGTGCGTGCTGATGCCGTGGCGAATGCGCGCACGGCAGCGAGCAGTGGCGGCACTGCGTTGCCGTGGGCTCGCACCGCGGCGCCGTTTATGGGGTCAGCGAACGCCTGCAATTCCGGCAGTTCGCGCGCATCGCCTAAAGCGAGCCATGGCGCCACCAACTTCTGCACCGCCTGCAGTGCCACCGTCTTCGGTACCGGCGTCGACGCCACGAACAGCGTGCCCGCGCCCTTGCACGGCGGCTTGCCGAGCGCGAGCGGCGGCAGCGCGCCGCGCGTGATCACACCGGCGAACACACCGCGATTCGCCTGCGCAGCCATCGCATACACGATCGCAGCGCCATCGCCCTGCCCGACCAGCACCGGGGGCCGGTAATCCGGCAGCCGCGCGTAGCCCTGCAGCCAGTGCGAGAGATTTTCGAGATCGCCATCGGGGAAGGCGCAGGGAGCGGTGTCCTTCGCGAATGCGGCCTGCAGACGGGTCACATCGATCGCGGCGACCAGCGCACCGTCGCGCGCGAGCACTGCCGCGGTCGCGGTATCGTCGCCCGTGCCGAGCAGCAGCACGGTGTGCGTGGCTGGCTGCGCCGGACGCGTCAACGCGACGTCGTGGAAAAAGCCGTGGCTGACGCGTTCCTGCGCGGCCGCAGGACACGCGCACACCAGTGCGAGCACGCAGATCCACAGCGGTCTCATTTCGACAGCACTCCACGATAGCCACCGGCGATCAACGCCGCGGCGTCCGCCAGCACCAGCAACGGCGCAACGCCGCCGGGCGTCGCCAGATAGCGCGCATCCCACTGCGGATCGAACTTGTCCTTGAACGCGCGCAGGCCGCGGAAGTTGTAGAACTGCTCGCCGCGCGCGAACAGCAGCCGGCCCATGCGATGCCAGTTCGGGGCGAGCGCATGCGCGGCCATGCCCGACAGCGGCGCCATGCCGAGACCGAATCGCACATAGCCCGCATCGGAGAGATGCTGCAGCAGACGCGCGAACAGGAAATCCATCGTGCCGGGCGGCGCATCGGGCAGATGCCGCATCAGATCGATGCTGGCTTCCGCCTCGCCGCTCGCAGGCTCACCGGCGACGAGCAGGCTGGCGAACGCGACGATCCGCGCGCCATCACGCACCACCGCGACCGGATTGCGCGCGACGTAATCTGGATCGAACGCGCCGATCGAGAAGCGTTTTTCTGCAGCGCGATGTTCGCCGAGCCAGGCATCTGACACCACACGCAAAGCCGGCGCCGCGGCCGGCACGTCGGCGGCATCGATGATCGCGAAGGTCAGCCCCTCCCGCTCGGCGCGATTGACTGCAGTGCGCAGATTGCCGCGACGCTTGCCCTGCAGCGAGAAACCGGCCAGCGGAACACTCGCGTACTCGCCGAGCTTGAACAGTCGCAGGCCGGCATCGAGATACAGCGGCAGCGCGTCCTGCCCGACCTGGTAGAAACAGCCGCGTGCACCGGCATCGCGGGCGTGTTCGAGAAAGCGCCAGACGAGTTCCGGCGAGGATTCGCGCGGGCCGACCGGATCGAACAGCGCGATCCACGAGCGTCCCTGACGGCCGTACATCAGGAAGGCATCACCGGCGTCCGAGAACAGCAGATGCTTGTCGCCGGTCAGTACCAGGCCTGCATCGGCCTGCGACTGCGTGCGCAGGATCGCCTGCGCCTGCGCAAGCTGAGCGGCATCCGGCAAGGGCGGCGCCGGCATGCCCGGCCGCACCAGCTGGCGCAGCGCCAGCACCAGCGCGACCACCGCGACCGCGACCATCGCGCGCAGCGAACGCGGCGCCTCGCCCGACACCGCAAACTGCCACCACAGCTGGTGGCCGTAGGCGACATCGCGATAGGCGAAAAACAGCAGACCGGTCACCACGATGCAGATCACCGCCATCGCCAGCAGCCAGCCGCCGGTGAACGGGACCGCCAGCAGCGAGGCCCGGCGCTTGAACGAGCGCCGCGACGCGAGCAACGCGACCAGCAGCGCCGACAACACGACCGCCTCGGTCAACGCCAAACCCTTGGGCAAGGCGAACAGCAGCGCGAGTGCCACCAGCAGGACGGCCGCCAACCACGCCGCATCGAGTCGGCGCAACAAGGCGCGCGCGACGAACAGCAGCAGCACGCCGATGATCGAACTGAGGAAATGCGCGGCCTCGACCAGCGGCAGCGGCAGCACCTGCAGGGTCTGCAACGCGCGGCCGGTCGCCGGCGTCGCGCCCGAGACCAGCAGCATCACCGCCGCGACCAGGGTGGCGGCGGCGAGGACACGCGGCGCCAGCCCGGACAGGAAACGCCGCGCTGGCGTCGCCAGCTGGCCGGTCTCGTGGACGATCAGCACGCCCAGCGCGATCAGCAGCGGCAACACGTAGTAGACGAGCCGGTACAGCACCAGCGCGCCGGCGAGTTCGCCCGCAGGCACGCTGCTGCCGAGCGCGACCAGCATCACCGCCTCGAACACACCCAGCCCACCGGGCACATGGCTGATGACACCGATGACAACGGCCGCCGCATAGAACCCGAGGAAAGTCGCGAATCCAACCGCGCCTTCGGGCAGCAACAGCCACAGCACCGCAGCCGCCGCGGTGATGTCGAGCACCGACAGCGCGAGCTGCGTCCAGGCGAGTCGCGGCGATGGCAATCGCACGCGGCCAATGCGATCGCGCACGAGGCACAGCGCCAGTACCAGCAGCACCGCGGCCAACGCCGACGCGCCGCAGACTGCGACCGCCCAGGCCGGCAGACGCAGCAGCGGCGCGAGTGCAGCGGCGTCCCACCACAGACCGGCGCCGCCGACCGCGCAGGCACCGAGCCCGAACACCAGCGCGTTGAAGACGATCGCGCGCGAGACGTCGGCCGGCTCCACACCGGCAGCGCCGTAGAGCCGCATCCGCACCGCGCCGCCGGTGAACACGCCGAGGCCGATGGTGTTGCTCAGCGCATAGGCGACGAAGGCGGTCTTGGCGATGGTGCGCGGCGGCACACGGGCGCCGACGTAGCGCAGCGCACTGGCGTCGTAACCGACCAGCGCGGCGAAGCTCACCGCGGTTGCGAGCACCGCGAGCGCGATCCGGGCGCCGGGCGTGGCCTCGATCGCGGCGACGATGTCGTCGTAGCGCAGTTCGTGCCAGAAGCCGCGCAACGCGAACACCAGCAAGGTGCCGATCGCCAGTACGCCGACGACGATCGCGATCCGGCGCAAGGTATCGGCGTGCGCGAGCGCGCGCGCGACCAGTGCCTGCAGCGAACGCCGGGACGACAACGCCATGCGAACCCCTCGCCTGCGCCCTCACACGATTGCGGGGCGCGATGGCGGCGGAGCATACACCTGCGGCACAGGGACGGCGTCGCCGCAGGATCCGTCGCCTGCGGTTCCCGCTGATGCGGTTCAGCGGGCGCCGCGATCGATGGACCAGCAGCGCGCAGCGCGCCTCAAAGCCGCGAGAACGACCACGACTGCATGCGCCCGTCTCGGTACGGCATCACGCCGTGGAACGCACGCGGGTCTGTGTCGAACACCAGCGGCAGGAACTGGCGGTCGCCTTCCCACAGCGGCAGTTCCAGAATGCGGTCGACGTCGACCCACTCCAGCGTGCCTTCCGGATTCGAGGTCATCGGCGTGCCCTCGAACGCCTCGATGACGAACAGGAAGCCCAGCCAGTCCTCGCCATGCTTGCCGAAGCCGGGCCAGCTGATCGTCCCGCGCAGCGTCATCGCCTCGCAGGTAATGCCGGCCTCTTCCATGATCTCGCGGCGCATGCCGGCGACGACGTCCTCGTCCGGCTCCACCTTGCCGCCGAGGCCGTTGTACTTGCCGAGATGGTGATCGCCGGGCCGCGCATTGCGATGGATCATCAGCACCTGGCGGCGGTCGGGCGAAAGCACGTAGCCGAGGGTGGCGACGATCGGGGTGTAGGGCATCGGGATGCGGTCGAGGACTTCGGAAGCCCGCCATTGTAGCGAGCCGACCGGCAGTGGCCTTCAACCGCGCATCGCGCGCATGCGATCCAGCACCGACTTCAGCGCGAGCGGCCGCACCGGCTTGGGCAGCAGAGACAGACCGGTGGCAAGCGCATCGCTGCGCACCGCACCGGTGTCGTCGGCGCTGACGATCAGCGTCGGGCGCTCGCCGAAGCGCGCGGCGAGTCGCGTGTGCAGCGCGATACCGGTGTCGCCATCGTCAAGGTGGTAGTCGAACACCCACAGATCGGCCGGCATCTGCGTGAGCGCATGCGCGGCCGCATCGCCATCGGCGACCGCATCCACGCTGCAGCCCCAGCCGCGCAGCAGCGTTGCCAGTGCCGCGAGTGCTGCGGGATCGTTGTCGACGACCAGCACGCGCGCACCGGCGAGACCTGCGCGGGTCGGCAGCGGCGCGGCGCGATCGGCCTGCGCAGCGGCGACCGCGATCGAGAACACCGTCCCATGCCCGATGCGGCTGCGCAGGGCGATCGGCGTCTGCAGCAGATGCGCGATGCGGTCCGCGATCGCCAGGCCCAGTCCGAGCCCCTGCCCCGCTGCGCCTTCGCCGCGGCGGAACTCCTCAAAGATCACCGCCTGCTGCGCGTCCGCAATACCGGGCCCGGTGTCGTGGACTTCGATGCGCACCTGGCCGCGCACGCGCCGCACACCGATCAGCACACCACCACGCTGCGTGTAGCGCACCGCATTGCCGAGGAAGTTCTGCAACACGCGCCGCAGCAGCTGCGGATCGCTGCCGACCCAGACGCGGCTGCGCACGTAACGGAACGTCAGCCCGCGCTCGGCCGCAAGCGCGGCAAATTCGGAGGCCAGCGGTTCGAGCACTTCGGCCAGCGGAAACGCGCGCGGCTGCGGCACCAGACCGCCGGCTTCCAGCCGCGACATGTCGAACAGGCCGGTCAGCAGATCGCTGGTCGAATCCAGCGCGCCGCGGATCTGCCGCAGGCGCGGTTCCACATCGCCCGGCAACTGCTGCGACAGCGCATCGGTGAACAGCTGCGCGGCATGCAGCGGCTGCATCAGATCGTGACCGACGGCGGTCAGGAAGCGGGTCTTGGCGAGATTCGCGCGCTCGGCCTCGCGACGGGCCTGGTCGAGACTGTCGGTGCGTTCGGCGACGCGCTGCTCCAGCGTCTCGTTCGACAGCCGCAGCGCGTGTTCGGTCCGGCGAAACGCGGTGACATCGGTGAAGGTCGCCACGAAACCGCCGCCAGGCATCGTGTTGCCGCGGATCTCGATGACCTGCCCGCCCGCCAGACGGCGCTCGGCGACATAGGGCGTGCCGGCGCGCATGTGCCGCAGGCGCTTGTCGACCTCGGCCTCGACGTCCACCGCGCCGATCAGGCCGCTGCCGACGTTGTGCCGCACCAGCGCCGCGACTTCCACGCCCACGCGCAGCAATGACGCCGGATAGCCGAACAGTTCGGCGTAGCGCGCGTTCCACGCAACCAGCCGCAGCTTGTCGTCGACGACGCTGATGCCCTGGGTCATGTTCTCCAGCGCTGCTTCGAGTACGCGCTGGTTGAAGCGCAGATCCTGTGAGGCCTCGCCGACGATGGCCGCGACGGTGTCGAAATCCGGGCCGGCATCTCGACGCGCGGCATCGAGCAGCAGACGCGCGGATGCCGCACCGAGCACGGCCGACAGTTCGCGTTCCATCCGCGCCTGTACGCGCCGCGGGACGGGTCCCTGCGCCGGCGCGTCCTGCAGCAGTTCGTCCACGCGCGCACTCGACAGGAAGCGCCGGCCGGCGCTCGCCAGTGTTTGTCGGCTGGCACCAGGACGCCGCCGTCGCGCGGCCGCGTCGTCTGGCGAGTGGCGCAGCGACAACAGCAGCGTCAGCGCGACGCCGACGAAAAGGCTCGCGCCGACCGCGCGACCGAGCCGGCTCCAGCCGGTCAGCCCGAACAGGCCATCGGGCGACAGCCATGCGAGCGCGGCCGGCCAGGCCTGCAGCCACATCGGCGCATCGCCGGCGAGCATCGGCACCAGCATCACCCAGGCCCAGGCCGCGAATGCCGCGAGTACCCCGACCAGGGCAGCGAACGGCGGCGTCTGCGGACGCAGCACCGCGAAGCCGAGCGCGGGCACCAGCGTGGCCAGCGCCGAGAACGAGACCGCGCCGACATCGGCGAGCGCGTCGTTGCCGCTGACCATGCGGCTGTAGATCCAGCCCAGCAGCATGATCGCGACGATCACCCCACGCCGCAGCATCAGCAGCGCGCCGCGATGATCGTCGCCTTCGCCGCGCGACCACGCGCCGCGCAGCAGGCCGGGTGCGAACCAGTGGTTGCCGATCATCAGGCTCAAGGTCAGCGTGCTGACGATGACCATGCCGGTCGCCGCGCTCAGGCCGCCGAGGAACACCACCAGCGCGAGTCCCTCCTGCCCCATCGCCAGCGGCAGCGCGAGCGCGTACATGTCCGACGACACCGAGTCGCCGAGCAATGCACTGCCTGCGCGCGCGAGCGGCAGCATCGGCAGCGCGATCAGCAACAGGTACAGCGGGAAACGCCAGCGCGCCGCGCGCACGTGCGATTCGTCACGGCATTCCACGACGCCGACATGGAACTGGTGCGGCATGATGAACATCGCCGCGGCGCCCAGCAGCACCAAAGGCACGAAACCGCTGGCACTACCGATCACCGGCGTTGCGACCGCGGACGATGCGAGTCCGGGCAGACCGCGTAGGCCGAACCAGACGAACAGGCCCAGCGCGAGCATCGCTGCGAGCTTGAACACCGATTCGAAGGCCATCGCCAGCACGAGACCCCGGTTGTGTCCCGCGGCGCTCGCGCGGCGCGTGCCGAACAGCATCGTGAACAGCGCCATCGCCAGCGCCACGTACAGCGCGCTGTCCTGCCAAGGCGCCACCGCGCCCGCCTGCGCCTGCTGATGCCCGAGCAGCGTCGCGTAGCTCATCGCCACCGCTTTCAGCTGCAGTGCGATGTAAGGCACCAGACCCAGGGCGACGACCAGCGTGACCGTCGCCGCGAGCCAGGCATCGCGCCCGAGTCGCGATGCGATCAGATCGGCCAGGGATGTCGCGTTGCTGTCGCGCGCGAGCCGCACGAGCCGCAGCAGCACCGGCCACGCCAGCAGATGGAACAGGATCGCGCCGAGAAACGTCGGCGGCAGTGGCCAGCCGTAACGCGCGGCCTGCGTGACCGTGCCGTAGAAGGTCCACGAGGTGCAGTGCACCGCAAGCGACAGCACGTAGATATGCCGCCAGCGCGCACCGAGCGCATCGGGATGCCGCTCGCCGTAGACCGCTGCAGCGAACATCGCGGCCAGCCACAGGCCGACCGCGGCGACGACGACGCCGACACTCAACATGCCGTGATCCTGAAGCGCGTTGTCGATGCCGCAATCACGGCGTGGTGTCCCCTCGATTCGCCGGCGAGCATAGCGCAGCGCTGGGCGTGCTCCGGACGCACGAAGGCCGCCCGCAGGCGGCCTCCGCTTCCATCAATCATGTCGGAACCGCGACGCGTCAGAAGTTGTAGCGCACCGACACGTACCAGTTGCGCGGCCAGCCGTAGTACGCGGTCTGGATGTTGCCGACGCTGGCGAACTCCTGGCCTTCGACCTTGTAGGTCCTGTCGGTCAGATTGCGCACACCGGCGCGCACCTGCCACACGTATTGCGGCGAATCCCACACGCCGTAGGCGCCGACCAGCGTGTAGGCGTCCTGGCTGAGGTTGGCGCGGTTGTCGACCGACAGCCAGGTATCGCTGCGGTACGACACGTCACCACCGACGCTGACCTGGCCGCCGTTGGCGAGCGGGAAGCCGTGCTGCAGGGCCACGCGCGCGGTCCATTCCGGCGAGAACGGCACGTGGTCGTGGTTGACGTTCGGATCGAAGCCCGGATACGACGGGTCGAGACGGAAATCCTCGAAGGATTTGTACTGCGCGTCGAGATAGCCGAGCTGCGCGCTGAGCGTCGTGGTCTCGCCGAGCAGCGCGCTGCCCTCGAACTCGATGCCCTTGATCTCGAGCTCCGCGGCATTGAGCACCGGGAACGTGCCGACGTCCTGCGACACGCGCGCCTGGAAATCCTTGTACTCGCTCCAGAACGCCGCGACGCCGCCGCGCAGGCGGTTGTCGGACGAACTGCCCTTCATGCCCACTTCGTAGGTCCAGACGAACTCCGGATCGAAATCCGGCGCCGCCGCATCGGCGCGCGTATTGGCGCGGCCGTTGAAGCCGCCCGACTTGAAGCCGCGGTTCGCCGACACGTAGCCCATGAGGTGTTCGGAGAACGCCTTCTGCAGGCTCACCGAGGGCGTCCATGCGGTCCAGCTCTTCTTCGCGCTGAAGGCGACGGTCTCGTTGAGCGCGCTCAGCGGCGCGCCCCAGACAGTGCTGGTGCTGCGGTCGTAATCCTTGGTGTCGCGCGTCCAGCGCAGGCCGGCGGCGAGCTTCCAGGTGGGCACGAACTCCCAGTTCGCATGCGCGAAGGCGGCGATGCTCTCGGTGCTCAGATCGTCGGCGATGGTGCGCAGGAACGGCACGCGCGTACCGGCGAACGCGAACAGATCGTCGGCGTAGGCCTCCTGGTAGGACGGCACGTCCTCCTTCATGTAGTACGCGCCGAACGTCGTCTGCAGATTGCGGCCGTTGTCGTATTGCAGCTGGAATTCCTGGCTGAACTGGTTCTGGTCCAGCGCGACCAGCACGTCGCCGAGCTCGAATTCGGACGCGTCGATGTCGATGAAGGAATGCGTTTCCAGCTCGCGATACGAGGTGATGCTCTTGAACAGCACGGCATCGCTCAGATCCCATTCCGCCGCCAGCGACACGCCCGAGTGCTTCAGTTCCTGTCCCTGATCGGGGCGGAACGAGGTGCGCGCGGTGAAATCGAACTCGCCGGTCGGCGCGGGCAGCAGCGTGACCGTTCCCAGCGCGAGATCCGTGCGACGCAGCGGCGCGGTCGGCTGGCCGAGCGACAGGGCGGCATCCTGCTTCGTGTGGTCGATCGACAGGGTCGCGCGGAAGTCGTCGGTCGGCTGGAACGCGATCTTGGCGCGAAGCGCGCGCGTATCGTCGTCGTTGTAGTGCTTGCCACTCACGCGGTCGCGGATGAAGCCGTCGTGGTTGAGCCACGCGCCGGCGAAGCTCGCCGCCACAGTCTCGCTGAGCTTGCCGGAGACGTAGAAACGGCCTTCGGCACGGCCGTGGTCGCCGCCGGTCAGTTCGACCGCGCCACCGCTGTCGTCGAAAGGATTCTTGGTCGTGACCTTGATCGCGCCGCCGGTCGAATTCTTGCCGTACAGCGTGCCCTGCGGGCCGCGCAGCACTTCGACCTGCTGCACGTCGAACAGCGAGAACAGCGCGCCGTTGATGCGCGAGTAGTAGACGTCGTCGACGTACAGGCCCACGCCCGGATCGAAGGTCTGCAATGCGTCCGGCTGGCCGATGCCGCGGATGAAGGCGTTGACGCTGTTGGCCGAACCGCGGCCCTGGACGATGTTGAGGTTGGGCACGGCGCCCTGCAGGCCGTCGATGTTGTTGGCCTGCAGGTCTTTGAGCTGTTCCTCGCCGAAGGCGCTGACCGCGACCGGCACGTCCTGGATCGATTCGCTGCGGCGACGCGCGGTGACGGTGATCGCGTCGAGCGTCGTGGCGGAACTGCCGGTCTGCGTCTGCGGCGCCGGTTCGGTGGCTTGCTGCGCGTGCACCGCAGGTACGGAGAGCCCCAGACCCACAGCCAGACTCAGGGCGGTATGCCGGATGGTGTTGCGCTTCATTGTGTCCCCTCCCACGGGTCGCATGTGTGCGGCACGGTGCCGCCCGAACGCAAGAGTAGGGAGTGACGGCGCCGCGCGGCATCGTACCTTCGGACAATGGCCGGCCATGCGCGGCGACGTCGACACTGCGCCCCATCTGGCCCTCCGGCCGCGGGGAAGTGTGGGACGACATGGACTTTCTGATCGTACTGGGCGCGCTGGTGTTCCTGATGGTGGTCGCCTACCGCGGCTACAGCGTGATCCTGTTCGCGCCGATCGCCGCACTCGGCGCGGTGCTGCTGACCGATCCCACCCTGGTCGCGCCGATGTTCACCGGCCTCTTCATGGACAAGATGGTGGGCTTCCTGAAGCTGTATTTCCCGGTGTTCCTGCTCGGCGCGGTGTTCGGCAAGGTCATCGAACTGTCGGGCTTCTCGAAGTCGATCGTCGCCGCGACCATCCGGCTGTTCGGACCGAAGCAGGCGATGCTGTCGATCGTCGTGGTCTGCGCGCTGCTGACCTACGGCGGCGTGTCGCTGTTCGTCGTCGTGTTCGCGGTGTATCCGTTCGCGTCCGAGCTGTTCCGCCAGAGCGACATCCCCAAGCGGCTGATCCCGGGCACGATCGCGCTCGGCGCCTTCACCTTCACGATGGATGCCCTGCCCGGCACGCCGCAGATCCAGAACATCATTCCGACCTCGTTCTTCGGCACCGATGCCTGGGCGGCGCCGGTGCTGGGGACGATCGGCGGCGTCTTCATTCTCGCCATCGGCATGACGTATCTCGAATGGCGCCGCCGCGCGGCGCTGCGTGCGGGAGAAGGCTATGGCGATCCCGCGACGCTGCTCAACGAACCCGCGCCGTTCGCCGGCGGGACGCTCGCCAATCCGCTGATCGCGCTGCTGCCGCTGGTGCTGGTCGGCGTGAGCAACATCGTATTCACCCGCTGGATTCCGACCTTCTACGGCGAGAGCCACAGTTTTCTGCCGAGCGTGATCGGCGATCCCGCGCCGGTCGTGCAGGAAGTCTCGCGGATCGCCGCGATCTGGGCGGTTCAGGGCGCGCTGCTGGTCGGCATCCTCACCGTGCTGGCGTTTGCATGGAAGCCGGTGCTGACGAGTTTCGCCGACGGCACGAAGACCGCGATCAACGGCGCGTTGCTGGCCTCGATGAACACCGCGTCCGAATACGGCTTCGGCGCGGTCATCGCCGCGCTGCCAGGCTTCCTGCTGGTGACCCGTGGCCTCGGCACGATTTCCGATCCGCTGGTCAATGAAGCCGTCACCGTGACCGCGCTCGCCGGCATCACCGGTTCGGCCTCGGGCGGCATGGGCATCGCGCTCGCCGCGATGTCGGAGACCTTCATCGCGAATGCGAACGCGGCCGGCATTCCAATGGAAGTCCTGCACCGCGTCGCATCGATGGCATCGGGCGGCATGGACACGCTGCCGCATAACGGCGCGGTGATCACCCTGCTCGCGGTGACCGGCCTGACCCATCGCCAGGCCTACAAGGACATCTTCGCGATCACCCTGATCAAGACACTCGCGGTGTTCGTGATCATCGGCCTGTTCTACGCGACCGGCTGGGTCTGAGGATTCACGTTAGCGTTGCTGGCGCGCGAACTGCAGGATCGCCTGCAACGGCAGTGCGCCGGACTGGCGCGCGACTTCGCGACCACCGGCGAACAGCACCAGCGTCGGGATGCTGCGGATATGAAAGCGGCCGCCCAGCACTGGTTCTGCTTCGGTATCGACCTTGGCCAGCACGATCCGCGGCGCGAGCTGCGCGGCGGCCTGTTCGAACGCAGGCGCCATCGACAGGCACGGCCCGCACCACGGCGCCCAGAAGTCGACCAGCAGCGGCAGATCCGACTGCAGTGCGTGCGCGTCGAACGTGCCCGCGGTCAAGGTGATCGGGTGCGCAGGCAGCAGGACGGCTTGGCACTTGCCGCACGTCGGCGCATCCGCCAGCCGCGCATGCGGCACGCGGTTGCGGGTGTGGCATTGCGGACAGGCGACGATGGCGGAATCGGTCATGGTGTTCTCCCTTCCTGTGCAGCGTGCACGCGCGCGCGTCGACACGCGGACAAGGCGTCACTCCACGTCGGGCAACAGGCGCGCGATCAGCGCTTCGTAGAGATCGGGCAGCGCTTCGAGATCGGCGACGCGGATGTGCTCGTCGACCTGGTGGATGCTGGCGTTGACCGGCCCGATCTCGATGCATTGCGCGCCGAGTGGCGCGATGAAGCGCGCATCCGAGGTGCCGCCCCCCGTACTTTCCTCGGGCGGCGCGCCGGCGAACGTCGTCAGCACCTCGCGCGCGGCCGCGCGCAGCGGGCCTTCAGGCGTGTAGAACGGTTCGCCGCTGCGATGCCAGGCCAGCGTGTAGTCGAGTGCATGGCGATCGAGCAGTGCCGCGATCTCGGCTTCCAGCTTCGGCGCATCCCAGTGCGGCGTGTAGCGCAGGTTGAACTGCACGGTCGCGGTACCGGGAATGACGTTCGTCGCACCGGTGCCGGCGGTGATATTGCTGATCTGCAGGCTGGTCGGCGGAAAGGATTCGAAGCCGTCGTCCCAGCGCCGCGCGACGAGCTCGGCCAGCGCCGGCGCCACGTCATGGATCGGATTGCGCGCCTTGTCCGGATACGCCACGTGCCCCTGCACGCCGCGTACGGTCAACGTGGCCGACAGGCTGCCGCGCCGACCGACGCGCAGCAGATCGCCGAGCGTCGACGTCGAAGATGGCTCGCCGGTGATGCACCAGTCGACGCGCGTGCCGCGCTCGGCGAATGTCCGCGCGACGCGGCGCACGCCGTCGATCGCATCGCCTTCTTCGTCCGACGTCAGCAGCAGCGCGAGCGTGCCCACGTGATCGGGATGCGCAGCGACGAAGCGCTCGGCCGCGACGACGAACGCCGCGACACCGCTCTTCATGTCCGCCGCGCCGCGGCCGTAGAGCACGCCGTCGCGGATCTCGGGTTCGTAGGGATCGGATGCCCAGGCCTCGACCGGCCCGCTCGGCACGACATCGGTATGCCCGAGCAGCACCAGCATAGGCGCGCCCTGCCCGTGCGTGGCCCAGAGATTGTCGACCTCGCCGTGGCGCATCGATTCGATCGTGAAGCCTGCCGCTGCAAGGCGCGCGGCGATCAGCGCCTGGCAGCCGGCATCGTCGGGCGTGACCGACTTGCGTGCGATCAGGTCACGTGTGAGATCGAGGACGTCGGACATCGTGAGGTGCACTCCGGTGCAGCAGAACAGATCGGGATCAGCCTCTCGTAGGAGCGCGCTGGCGCGCGAAAGACGATCCCGGAACGCCCGTTCGCGCGCAAGCGCGCTCCTACGGGTGCATTGCAAACGTCTCAGTCGATGTTGAAGCGCTTTTTGAAGCCGTTGTCGCTGAATCCCTGGCTGGTCTCGCCATCATCGGTGACCACCAGCGGACGCCGGATCAGCTGTGGATACTCGCGCAACAACAGCTTCCACTCCGCATCACTGGCCGCGGCCTTGCGGTTGTCCGGCAGCTGGCGCCAGGTCGTCGAGGACTTGTTGACCATCGCCTCGAACCCACCGAGCTTGCCGGCCCAGTCGACCAGCGTCTCCGGCGTCGGCTTGGTATCGCGATAGTCGACGAAGCTGTGCGCGACGCCGAAGCGGTCGAGCCACTTCGTCGCCTTCTTGCAGGTGTCGCAGTTCTTGAGGCCGTAGACGGTGGTGGTCATGGCACTCAGTCCGCAAGCCCACGCAGCAGATCATTGACGCTGGTCTTGCTGCGGGTCTTCTCGTCGACCTGCTTGACGATCACCGCGCAGTACAGCGAATGCGAACCGTCCTGCGACGGCAGTTGGCCGGACACGACGACGCTGCCCGGCGGCACGTAGCCGTAGCTGACTTCGCCGGTCGCGCGGTTGTAGATGCGGGTCGACTGGCCGAGGAACACGCCCATGCCGATCACGCTGTGGTGGCCGACGACGACGCCTTCGACGACTTCCGAACGCGCGCCGATAAAGCAGTGGTCCTCGATGATCGTCGGACTGGCCTGCAGCGGTTCCAGCACGCCGCCGATACCGGCGCCGCCCGACAGATGCACGTGCTTGCCGATCTGCGCGCAGGAGCCAACGGTCGCCCAGGTGTCGACCATCGTGCCTTCGCCGACATACGCGCCGATGTTGACGAAGCTCGGCATCAGCACGACATCGCGTCCGAAATAGGTGCCGCGGCGCACGGCCGCACCCGGCACCACGCGCACGCCGGCGGCCTTGAACTTGGCTTCGTCATAGCCGGCGAACCGCGGCTCGACCTTGTCCCAGAACGGCGCCGGCTGTGCGTCGACGACGGCCATGTCGTTAGTGCGGAAATACAGCAGCACCGCCTTCTTCAGCCATTCGTTGACCTGCCAGCCGCCGTTGCCATCGGGCTGCGCGACGCGCAGTTCGCCCGACTCCAAGCCCTGCATCGCCTGCTCGACGGCCGGTTTGACGGCATCGCCGATCTCGGCGGCAGTCAGTTCGGCGCGACGCGCGAACGCATCTTCGATGGTGGTCTGGAGGGCTTGGGTCATGACGGAACTTCGTGGAGGAAAAACGGGGCGTTATCGTGCCACGTCGCCGTCGATCGAGGCGAGCAGTGCGGTGCGCAAGGCGTCCTGCGCATCGTCGTCGAGCAGACGACCAGCGCTGTCGCTGAGCCGGAACACGTCCTCGACGCGTTCGCCGAACGTCGCCACGCGCGCGTCGTGCACACGCACGCGATGCTGGCGCAGCACGTGGGCGACATCGGCCAGCAGGCCGGGACGATCGGTGCAGACGAGACTGAAAACCGTGTGCCGGCCATCGGCGCTGGCGTTGAACTCGATACGCGGCGGCACGCGGAAATGACGCAGATGTCGTGGCTGGGCGCGGCGTGCGGGGCGCAGGTCCATCGAGCCCATGAGGGCCGTGGTGAGCGTGCGCTCGATCGAGGCGAGTTCGAGACTCTGCCGCGTATCGGCCGGTAGCACCTGGAAGACGTCGAAGATCGTGCCCGCAGGGCCGTCCAGCGCGCGTGCCTGCTGGATCACCAGGCCGAGGCGGTCGAGGGTGATGACGATGGCCGAGAACAGCCCATCGCGATCGGGCGAATGCACGAAGACTTCCAACGCCTGGGCGCCTGCGGCGAGTCGGCGCACGCGCACGACGACATCGCCGTCGACGGTGTCGCGCAGGCCCAGCGCCTGCCAGACCACCTGGTCGGCGCGGCCGCGCAGGAAGCTCTCCTGCGGAATCCGCGCGAACAGCGCATCGGCTTCGGTGTCGTTGACGCCATGCGCCGACAGCAGGCCCCGTGCACGGTCGCGCGCTTCGGCGATGCGCTCGATGGCAGCGACCGGATTCTCCAGACCACGCCGCAATGCCAGCCGCGTCGCGCTGCGCAAGTCGGTCAGCAGGCGATCTTTCCACGCGTTCCACAGCTTCGGCGAAGTGCCGGCGATGTCAGCGCAGGTCAGCAGGTAGAGGTAATCGAGCCGCTCGCGGTCGGCGACTTCGGTGGCGAACTTGTGGATCACCGCCGGATCGGAGATGTCGAGCTTCTGCGCGCTGGTCGACATCAGCAGGTGCCGCTTGACCAGCCATTCGACGAGCGCGGTATCGGGCTCGCCGAGGCCGTGGCCTTCGCAGAATTCGCGCGCATCGACTGCGCCGAGTTCGGAATGGTCACCGCCGCGGCCCTTGGCGATGTCGTGGAACAGGCCGGCGATCAGCAGCAGTTCCGGCTTGCGCAATTGCGGCCAGACTTCGTGCGCGCTGGAGAAACGCTCGTCCGGCGCCTCGGATGCGAAGCTGGCGATGTTGCGCAGCACCGCGAGCGTGTGCTGATCGACCGTGTAGACGTGGAACAGGTCGAACTGCATCCGGCCGGTGACGTTCGCGAACTCCGGAATCCACACGCCCAGCACGCCCAGCCGCGCCATGCGTTCGAGCGTGCGCACCGGAATCGGACCGCGCAGCAGGCCGAGGAACTGCTCGCGAAGTTCGGTCGACGCGTTGCGCCACGACGGCAGCGCATGCAGCGATTCGGCCAACGCGCGCGCCGTCTGCGAATGCAGGCCGCGCAGTTCCTGGTGATCGGCCCACATCGCGAACAGGTCGAACACGCGGGCGATGTCACCGCCCGGCCACACATCGTCGCGCGCGACCAGATACCCACGCTGGCTGCCGAACTCGGCATCGAGCGGCTGCAACGTGCCCTCGCCTTCGATCTGCTCCTCGAACCGCTGCAGCATGCGTTCGCTGATCCGCTGCACTACCGAGGCGCTGCGGTAGAACTCCTGCATCATCTTCTCGACGAGCCGGTTATCGACAGGCGCGTCGTCCGCGGCCTCGACGTGATGCAGCCGCGCCGCCAGTGCTTTCTGATAGTCGAAACGCAGGCGTTCTTCGGCCTTGCCGGCGACCAGATGCAGGCCGAACCGCAGCCGCGACAGCGTGCGGCGTTCGCGCTCGAGCGTCGCGTGTTCGTCCACGCCGAGCTGGCCCAGCGCGATCAGTTCCTCGGTGCCGTAGACGCCCAGCACGCGCCGCGCCATCCAGCGCAGGTTGTGCACGTCGCGCAGGCCACCGGGGCCGTCCTTGATGTTGGGTTCGAGATTGTCGGCCGTGTCGCCGAAGCGCGCGTGGCGCATTTCGAGTTCGCGGCGCTTGGCATGGAAGAAATCGTCCGCCGGCCAGATCTTGGTATCGGCGATCGCGTCCATCAACGCGCGCACCTCGCCGATATTGGCCAGCAGCGGGCGCGCTTCCAGCAGCGCGGTCAGCACGGTGACATCGTCGGCGGCGCGCGTGCACTCCTCGAAGCTGCGCACCGCGTGACCGACCGGCAACCCGAAATCCCACAGCAGCGCGAGCATGCGGCCCAGTGCTTCGGCATGTTCGGCCTGCGCCTGCGACGTGGCGATGACCAGCAGATCGATATCGGAATGCGGAAACAGTTCGCCGCGGCCGTACCCGCCGACCGCGAACAGCGCCAGCGGCGCGTCGCCCGGAATGCAGCGCGCCCAGGCCTTGCGTACCCAGCCGTCGACGGCGTTGGCACGCGCGGCCAGCAGGCGGTCGATGTGCTGGCCGGCGTCGAAGCCCTGCGCCAGACGTGCGTCATGGGCAGCGAGCGCGGCGCGCGCCTCCGCCACCCATGCCATATCGTCGCTGTCGGCGCCGGGGACCTGGGGGGCGGTGCGCTCGCCCACGTCAGCGATGCGCGTCGATGAGAAACGGGTCGTTGTCGTCGCCTGGGATGCGCGTCAGCACATCCACCCCATCGGCGGTGACTGCGACCGTGTGCTCCCACTGCGCGGACAGCTTCCGGTCCTTGGTGACCACGGTCCAGCCATCGGGCAGCACCTTGGTGAAGCGCGTGCCCTCGTTGATCATCGGCTCGATCGTGAAGGTCATGCCTTCCTTGAGCACGACGCCGGCGCCCGGTGTGCCGTAATGCAGCACCTGCGGTTCGTCGTGATAGACCTTGCCGATGCCGTGGCCGCAGTACTCGCGCACCACGCTGAAACGCTCGGCTTCGGCATATTTCTGGATCGCGTGGCCGACATCGCCGAGCGTCGCGCCCGGCTTCACTTCCCGGATGCCGCGCCACATCGCCTCGCGCGTCACCTCGACCAGACGCCGCGCCATCACCGACGGCATACCGACGAAGTACATGCGGCTGGTATCGCCGTGCCAACCGTCCTTGATGACGGTGACATCGATATTGATGATGTCGCCTTCCTTGAGGACCTTGGCGTCGTTCGGAATGCCGTGGCAGATGACGTTGTTTGCCGAGATGCACGTCGTCTTGGGATAGCCCTTGTAGCCAACGTTCGCAGGAATCGCGCCCTGCACGCGGATGATGTGGTCGTAACAGATGCGATCCAGTTCCTCGGTCGTCACGCCCGGCTTCACGTGCGGGGCGACGATCTGCAGTACCTCGGCGGCCAGCCGGCCGGCTACGCGCATCTTCTCGATTTCTTCGGGCGTCTTGCTGTGAATACTCATGGCACCATTATCGCCGAATCGGGCGTCAGCACTAGGTAGAGCGGTCCACCTCCGCGATCTGCTGCCGATCGGCAGCCCCCGTGAAGGTAGCTGCGCACGCGGGCGTCTCGACCGACTGCCGGCGCACAGCACCGGGCGTGTCAGCGCCCATCTTGACGGTGCGGGCGGCGGGCGCCGTCCAAGGCCGCGGATGCCACATCGTTCCAGCCTGGGCTTGCGCCGATCCGAAGACGTCTCGCCTGCTGGGGCCGGTGCGACCGACCGCGACAGCTGCGCGGTCGATCCCCGGCCATTCGCACGCGGTGGCGCGGGCTGCTACAATTCCGCTGCTGTGCGGGGTGACCCGCCGCCAATGCCGGGCGTCACCGGCAAATCCACACCTGTCGCATCAGCCCGTGCCGGGGTGCCTCGCAAGAGGTTCGGTCACGGAGGCGACAGGGAGGCTCAACCCCGGAACCACTGCCCCGCCCCGTGCGGCGCAACCGCCCATACCTATCCGTGGCGGCCGGTTCCACTGTCAGGAGTTCCACAATGCCCCAGATCACCATGCGCCAGATGCTCGAAGCCGGCGTCCACTTCGGTCACCAGACCCGCTACTGGAACCCGAAGATGGGTCCGTACATCTTCGGTGCCCGCGGCAAGATCCACATCATCAATCTCGAGAAGACCGTTCCGCTGTTCAACGACGCGATGAACTTCATCTCGGGTATCGCGCAGAAGCGCGGCATGATCCTGTTCATCGGCACCAAGCGCAGCGCGCGCGAGGCGATCAAGGAAGAAGCCGAGCGTTGCGGCATGCCGTTCATGACCCAGCGCTGGCTCGGCGGCACGCTGACCAACTTCGCCACGGTGAAGAAGTCGGTGTCGCGCCTGAAGGAGCTGGAAGCAGCCGAAACCGACGGCACGTTCGAAAAGCTGGTCAAGCACGAAGTGCTGGGGCTGCGCCGTGAGCGCGACAAGCTGGAAGCCTCGCTGGGCGGCATCAAGGACATGAACCGCCTGCCCGACGCCCTGTTCGTCATCGACATCGGCCATGAAGACATCGCCATCAAGGAAGCCAAGAAGCTCGGCATCCCGGTGATCGCGGTCGTCGACACGAACTACGACCCGGCCCTGGTCGACTACGCGATCCCGGGCAACGACGACGCCATCCGCGCCGTGCAGCTGTACGCGAACGCCGCGGCCGACGCCGTGCTGGAAGGCAAGGCAGCGACCCCGAGCGCGGCGACCGTGCGCGAGGAAGAGTTCGTCGAAGGTGGCGAGAAGCCGGCCCGCGCCCCGCGCGGCAAGAAGGCCGAGGACGCTGCACCGGCAGCGCCTGCAGCCGCCGCAGAGGCACCCGCAGCTTCGGAAGCACCAGCGGCCGAGTAACTGCCGCGACATGTGGCCGTCCCATGCTGGACGGCCGCGCATCGCGCCGTGCGCGGACGTTCGCGCCCGTGGCGTCGATCAAGTGAAGCGGGCTCCAGCCCGCACGACAACCCCCGAATTCAGAGGTCTCCAATGGAAATCACCGCATCCCTGGTCAAGGAACTGCGCGAGCGCACTGGCGCCGGCATGATGGAGTGCAAGAAGGCGCTCAGCGAAACCGCCGGCAATATCGACGCCGCGGCCGAAGCGCTGCGCAAGTCTGGTCTGGCCAAGGCCGACAAAAAGGCTGACCGCGTTGCCGCAGAAGGCCGTATTGCCGCTGCCCAGAACGACAGCGTGGCCGTGCTAGTCGAGATCAACTCCGAAACCGACTTCGTCGCCAAGGATGACAACTTCCTGCGCTTTACCGATGTTGTCGCCCAGACCGCGCTGGCGTCCGGCGCCGCCGATGCCGACGCACTGAAGGCCGCCAAGATCGCGTCCGGCGAAACGATCGAAGAAACCCGCGCTGCGGTTATTTCCAAGGTCGGCGAGAACCTGCAGATCCGTCGCCTGGTCCGCGTCGAGAGCGCCAACAACGTGGCTGCATATGTACACGGTGGCCGCATCGGCGTGCTGGTCGAGCTGAAGGGTGGCGACGTCGAGCTGGCACGCGGCCTGGCGATGCACGTCGCCGCGATGAACCCGCCCTACAACAAGGCGGCCGATGTGCCGACCGAGTTCGTCGAGAAGGAAAAGGAAATCGAACTGGCCAAGATGTCCGAGAAGGACAAGTCCAAGCCGGCCGATATCCTTGAGAAGATCATCAGCGGCAAGCTCAACAAGATCGTCAGCGAGGTCACGCTGTACGGCCAGCCCTACGTGCTCGACACCGACAAGACAGTCGAAGCCGTGCTCAAGGCTGCTGGCGCCGAAGTGATCGGCTTCCAGCGCCTGGCAGTCGGCGAAGGCATCGAGAAGGTGGTCGAGGATTACGCCGCCGAAGTGATGAAGCAGGCCGGCCTGGCCTGATTCTCCTCGCGCCCGTCGACGCGACAGCGTCGACGGCGTGGCGGATTCAAGAAACGCGCCTGCAAGGGCGCGTTTCTTTTTGTGTGTCGTGGTGGAAGGTGCGCCGAGGTGTCCGGGATCACAACACGCCGCCCAAAGACGGCACGCAACGCGGAGGTGCACGCACAGGCAGCGGTCTGATCGAATGCCGCAGCTCACCTGGCGCCATCATCGGATGCTCGAGCACCAGCGTTCTGTAGAGCGTGTCTGGTCGAGACCAGACTAGCGGCGCGGACCACAGCCCTGATACGACAACGCCCGGCCAAAGCCGGGCGTCTGCATCTCACGTCGCAAGTGCGGGTGTATCACTCCAGCTCGCGCACGCCGAGCTCTTCGAGCGCGTTGCGCATCAAGGCGGCGGCCGGCTCGCTGAGCTTCTCGTTGTCGAGCGCATAGCGGATCGTCGCCTCGATCAGGCCCAAATGCGTGCCGCAGTCGAAACGCACCCCCTTGAAGCGGTACGCATGCACGGGCTGCTCGGCGAGCAAGGCCGCGATGGCGTCGGTCAGCTGGATCTCACCGCCCGCACCGGGCTTCGTCTTCTCGAGCAGCTCGAAGATGCGACCGTCGAGCACGTAGCGCCCCACGACCGCCAACGTGCTCGGCGCGTCTTCAGGCTTGGGCTTTTCGACCATCGCATTGATGCGCCCATGGCGACCCTCGAACGCGTCGGTCGCCACGATGCCGTAGCTGGCAGTCTGCTCACGCGCCACGTCCTGCACCGCGATCATGCTCGCGCCGGTCGCCTCGTGCGCATCCGCCATCTGACGCAACGCGCCGTCACCGTTACGGTTCCACAGCAGATCGTCCGGCAGCATCACCGCGAAGGGCTCGTCGCCGATCACCGCGCGCGCGCACAGCACCGCATGGCCGAGACCGCGCGCCTCGGGCTGGGTGACGAAAATCGCCTGCACCCCATCCGGCAGCGGACGTCGAATCTTCTCCAAGAGTTCATGCTTGCCCGCGGCTTCGAGACGATCCTCGAGCTCATAGGCCTTGTCGAAATAGTCGCCGATCGCATGCTTGTAGCGATTGGTCACGAACACCAGGGTGTCGCAGCCCGCTTCGATCGCCTCGTCCACCGCGTACTGGATCAGGGGACGATCGACGATCGGCAGCATTTCCTTGGGCACCGTCTTGGTCGCCGGCAGGAAACGGGTCCCGAGTCCTGCAACGGGAAACACGGCTTTGCGGATCCTCTGCGTCATGGTTGTCTCGCGTGTCGTGGGGGGAACGCAACGATCGTCGCACCTCCATTGTGTGTGGACCGCGATTGCAGCGGTGCGAACTCGGGCACGGCTTCGCGCAGCGACGCCGCGAGCAACTCGAGGTCATAGCGCGCGACGCCGTCCGACAGCTTCGCCAGCGCGGCTGCAAGCCGTTCCGCGTGCACTGTGCGCGCTTCGGCCAGCAGGATCTTGGGGTGCGTGGTGGGCCGATACCGCTCGTCCGCGTGGAACAGCGTTTCGTGCAGCTTTTCGCCGGGACGCAGGCCGGAATAGACGATCGCGATGTCCTGGTCAGGATGCTTGCCGGCGAGCCGGATCATCTGCTCGGCGAGCAGGCGGATCGACACCGGCTCGCCCATGTCGAGCGTGTACACCGCCTGCGCAGACCCGATCGCCACCGACTGCATGATGAGCTGGCAGGCCTCGGGAATGGTCATGAAGTAACGCGTGACCTCGGGATCGGTCACGGTCACCGGCCCGCCGCGACGGATCTGCTCGCGGAACAACGGCACCACGCTGCCGGCCGAGTCGAGCACGTTGCCGAATCGCACGGTGATGAAATCGGTGGACGAATCCCCCGCCAGATCCTGGCAGACCATTTCGGCCAGGCGCTTGGTCGCGCCGAGCACATTGACCGGATCCACTGCCTTGTCGGTGGAAATCAGCACGAAGGTGCCGACCTTGTGCGCGATCGCCGCAGTCGCCACGGCACGCGTCGACAGGACGTTGTTACGCACGCCCTCGCGCAGCTGCGCCTCGAGTACCGGCACCTGCTTGTAGGCGGCAGCATGGAACACCGCGTCCGGCGCGGACAGTCGCATGGCATGTTCGATCACGGCCGTATCGCCGCAATCGCCGAGCACCGGCACCAGAGTGATACGCGGGAAATCCCGGCGCAGTTCGCCTTCGATCCGGGTCAACGCCAACTCATCCATCTCCACCAGCGCAATCTGCGCGGTGCCGTTGCGCGCGCACTGGCGGCACAACTCCGAACCGATCGATCCACCGGCGCCGGTCACCAGGACACTGCGGCCCCGCAACCAGGCGCGTATTGCCTTCCAGTCCGGCATGACCGGCTTGCGACCGAGCAGATCCTCGATCGCGACTTCCTTGAGCTCGCCAGGCAACGAGCGCCCCTCGAGCAGATCGTCGAGCTTGGGCACGGTGCGGAATGGCAGACTTGTCCGCTCGCAGGCCTCGACCACCTTGCGCATCGCGGCTGCATCCGCTGACGGCATCGCGATCACCAGCAGCTTGGCCGCCGTCTCCGGCGCGACCAGCTCGACGTCACTGATACGACCCAGCACGGGCACGCCCTGCAACTGGCTGCCGCGCAGCTTGGGCGCGTCGTCGAGAAAGCCGACAGGATCGTAGGCGCCCGTACGTCGCAAATCGCGTACGAGGGTTTCGCCAGCCTGCCCAGCGCCCAGAATCAACACACGCACGGCAGACTGACTGGTGCGCGTCATGCCATGGTCTTTCCACGCGCGATACAACAAGCGCGGCATGCCCAGCAACGCCGCGAGCAGCAGCGGATAGGTGATCAGGACGGTGCGCGGGACCAGATTCAGCCGGTTGTACACGAACAACACGAGCATGATCGTGAGCAGACCCAACACCGAGGCCTTCACGATATTCATCAGATCGGGAACGCTGGCAAAGCGCCATACACCGCGATACAGACCGACGCGCCAGAAGATCAGTCCCTGCGCGATCAGGATCAGCGCGATTTCGACCGACCACAAGGCGAAACTCGGCGAGCTCTCCATGACCGAATGCCGGAACTGGTGCAGCCCGATCCAGCACAGCCAAACCATGGTCAGATCGTGCGCGATTACCGCCACACGCGGTCCTAGCACGCCAATCCTGGCCTTGAACTCAATCATCCAGTCGCTTCCCTACGACAGACGCATCCGGCGTGCATGCCGGATACGGAAAGTGAGCCAGATGGTGACACCGAGGAGATACCACGTGGCGAAGGCTCCGATGATAACGGGTTGCGGTACACCGACCATCCAGATGGCGACCAGAATCGACATCAGCGTCCAGGCGGCGTAGCCACCTGTCACAAGGGGATGGGCGTGCCCCGCCTGCACACACCGCTGGTACATATGCTGTACGTGCGGCGTCCACCACCGTTCGCCGCGAATGATGCGGGACAGCAATGTCAACGTGGCGTCAATCAGGAACGCGCTGATCGGAAGCAGCCACAACAGCGAAACAATAGGGTCTGGCGCAGGCGCAAGCGCGATCAGACACGCCACCAGATACCCCAGCGCGCCACTACCCACGTCACCCAGAAAAATCCTCGCCTTCGGAAGATTGAAGGGTAGAAAACCTGCGCAGGCGGCTGCGAACACGCAGGCCAGCAACGCGCCGCCCCCCACCAATCCGAGCAACACGAGGCCCAGCGCCACGAGAATCGCCTGGGTCGACGCGAGGCCGTCGATCCCGTCCATGAAATTCCAGACGTTGACCAGACCGAGCGAGAGTGCGAAGACGACCACGCCCCACCACAGCGGTTGCCCGGCCCAGGCAACGCCAAGGGCAAGCAATCCCGCGGCAAGACCATGCACGCCCAATCGGCTCCAAGGCGAAAGGGGCCGGTGGTCGTCCACCCAGCCGATCGCCGCCACCAGCGCGAGGCCACAGGCGCCGAGCAGCCACGCAGGCGACTTGCCTGGTTCAGCGAATCCAAACCAGATCATCGAGGGCAGTACGACCGCAACGATGGCGATGCCGCCGCCGCGGGGCGTTGCCACGGTGTGACTACGTCGCTCACCGGGCGCATCGACCAGTTGCCGGGCCAGCGCGTAGCGACGTGCGAGTGCCGTCAGCGCGAGAGCAGACAGAAACGCAGTGACGCACAGCGCCGCCATGAAAGACGAAGATGCCGCCACTCAGACCACGGCGTAGTTGAGCAGCGGCTTGATCGTGCCCCACTCCTTGCAGCTGGGACATTGCCAATGGTGGCTGCGCGCGCCGAAGCCGCACTGCTTGCAGCGATAGCTGGGATTGCGCACCAGCAGCTGCTCGGTGATCAGGCGCAGCTCCTGCAGCGTGCCGACGTGATCGACACCATCGGCCAACGTCAGATCGATCAGCGCCGCTTCGCCGCGGACGGACGGCCGGTCCTTGAGCTGTCGCGCCAGATAGGTCCGCGCCGCACGCACGCCCTCCTCCTGTTCGACCAGCCGCGTCAATGCCAGCACCGGCGCGACACCCTTGTAGTGCTCGGTCATCTGCGACAGGAAGTTGCGCGCGCCCGGCACGTCACCGACGCGCTCGTACGCCGCCAGCAGCGGCGCGAGGATTTCGGGCAGGAAGTCCGGATCGTGGCGCGCCGCGCGCTCGAACGCGCGGATCGCGGCCGGGTCGTTGCCGGCGTCGATTTCGATACGGCCTTCGAGAATACCGGCGCGTACCGAGCCAGAATCCGCGGCGTATGCGCGCTGCACTGCGCTACGCGCAGCGTCGGTATCGCCGGCGGAACGCAAACGGTCGGCGAGTTCGCATTCGAACTGCGCGATCAGCTTGCCCATCGGCTCACCAGTCGCGGCCTCATAGCGCGTGGCGTTCTCGATTGCTTTCTGCCAGTCGCGCTCGGACTGGTAGATGCCGATCAGATGACGCAGCGCTTGGGGTGCGCGCTGGTCGATCCGGGCCAGATCGGAGAATACGGTTTCCGCGCGATCGAGCAGACCGGACTTCATATAGTCCTCGCCCAGCGCGAGCAATGCCTGCACCTTCTGCTGGTCGTTGAGGTCGGCGCGCTGCACAAGGCCTTGGTGCAGGCGGATCGCCCGGTCCACCTCACCGCGCCGCCGGAACAGATGTCCGAGCGCGACCTGGGTCTCGAACGTGTCTTTGTCGAGTTCCGCGATATGCAGGAACAGCTCGATCGCCTTGTCGGGCTGCTCGTTGAGCAGATAGTTGAGGCCGCGGAAATAGGTCGTCGACAGACGGCTGACCTGGGTATCGCTGTGGCGTTCGCCACCGCGGCGACCGATCACCCAGCCACTGAGGGCCGCGATCGGAAGCAACAGGAAGAACCAGAACCACTCGGTCACAAACGCCATGGATCACGCTCCATCGATGGATCGGCCGCGAACGCGCGACCCGGGCCGGCGATGGACATCACAGCGCGAAACGCGCCCCGCCGACGGTGCGTCGACGATCCTACCCGCTTGCCGATCCTGCACGCCAACCATGCGGCGATCCGCAGGTGCGTGGAAAAGAAAATGGGACCGCCGTGTGGCAGTCAGTCTTCGGCCGGCATCGGCTGTACGTCGCTGACGCGATCGCGCAGTTCCTTACCCGGCTTGAAATGCGGCACATGCTTGCCCGGAAGCGCGACCGCGTCGCCGGTCTTCGGGTTGCGTCCGGTGCGCGGCGGACGAAAATGCAGCGAGAAGCTGCCGAAGCCACGGACCTCGATCCGATCGCCGGCCGCCAGTGCGCCGCCCATCATTTCGAGCATGGCCTTGACCGCAAGGTCGACGTCCTCGCCCTTGAGATGCGCCTGACGCTGGGTCAGCAGTTCGATGAGTTCCGACTTCGTCATGTCTCGTTCTTGCAGATGCGACAGCGCCGACCCGGGGGTTGCCCGGGTCGGCGCCGAATGGGCTTACTCGCCCTTGTTGCCCAGCTGCTCGCGCAGCAGCGCGCCCAGCTTGGTGGTGCCGCTCGACGCTTCCGATGCCTGCTTGTTGTACTCGGCCAGGGTCTCGGCGGTTTCCGCCTCGTCCTTCGCCTTGATCGACAGCTGCAGAACGCGGGTCTTGCGGTCGACGCCAAAGTACTTGGCTTCGATTTCCTGACCGACCTTCAGATGCTGGCTGGCATCGTCGATGCGCTGGTCGCTGATGTCGCGCGCCTGCACATAACCTTCCACGCCTTCACCCAGATCCACGACGGCGCCCTTGGCATCGACTTCCTTGACGGTGCCGGTGACCTTCGAACCGCGCGGCGTAGTCGCCATGAACTGACCCATCGGGTCCTGCTCAAGCTGCTTGACGCCCAGCGAGATGCGCTCGCGCTCCGGATCGACCGCCAGCACGACGGCTTCGACGGTGTCGCCCTTCTTGAACGCGCGTGCCACGTCTTCGCCGGTGGAGTTCCACGCGATGTCGGACAGGTGGATCAGGCCGTCGATACCGCCGTCCAGGCCGATGAAGATGCCGAAGTCGGTGATCGACTTGATCTGGCCGTCGACCTTGTCACCCTTCTTGTGGATGGCCGCGAAGGTCTCCCAAGGGTTCGAGGTGACCTGCTTGATGCCGAGCGAGATGCGGCGACGCTCTTCGTCGACGTCGAGCACCATGACCTCGAGTTCGTCACCGACCTGCACCACCTTGGACGGGTTGACGTTCTTGTTGGTCCAGTCCATCTCGGACACGTGCACCAGACCTTCGACGCCCGGCTCGATCTCGACGAATGCGCCGTAATCGGTGACGTTGGAGACCTTGCCGAACACGCGGGTGTTGGACGGGTAACGGCGGGCGATGTTGTCCCACGGATCCTCGCCCAGCTGCTTCAGGCCCAAGCTGACGCGGTTGCGCTCGCGGTCGTACTTCAGCACGCGGACGTCGAGCTCTGCGCCCACTTCCACGACTTCGGACGGATGGCGCACGCGCTTCCAGGCCATGTCGGTGATGTGCAGCAGGCCGTCGATACCGCCGAGGTCCACGAACGCGCCGTAATCGGTCAGGTTCTTGACGACGCCCTTGAGCACCGCGCCCTCGACCAGCTTCTCCATCAGCTGCTCGCGCTCTTCCGAGTGCTCGCTCTCGACCACTGCGCGACGCGAGACGACAACGTTGTTGCGCTTGCGATCCAGCTTGATCAGCTTGAACTCGAGTTCCTTGCCCTCGAGGTACACCGGGTCACGGACCGGACGCACGTCGACCAGCGAGCCCGGCAGGAATGCGCGGACGTCCTTGATGTCGACGGTGAAGCCGCCCTTGACCTTGCCGCTGATGCGACCGGTGATGGTCTCGTTCTTCTCGAGCGCTTCCTCGAGTTCGTCCCACACCATGGCGCGCTTGGCCTTCTCGCGCGACAGCACGGTTTCGCCGAAGCCGTTCTCGAGCGAGTCCAGCGCCACCTTGACGGTGTCGCCTTCCGCGACGTCGATCTCGCCTGCGTCGTTACGGAACTGTTCGATCGGCACGATGCCTTCCGACTTCAGGCCGGCGTTGATCACGACGACGTCGGTACGGACCTGCACGACGATGCCGGTGACGATGGAGCCCGGCTTGAGCTTGGCCAGATTGGTCTGACTGGCTTCGAACAGTTCTGCGAATGATTCGGTCATTGGTAGATACCTGGTTGACTCAGACTGCTTGGCGGCGCCTTGTCAGCGCGGAGTGCCGGCAGTCCACCCGTTGGTCGGCCGTCGCGGGATTGCAGGGCCGTGAGTGTTGAGGTGAATGGACCGGCAGCCGGAACGATTCCGGACGCCGACATGGGTGCAGCGATGCAGCGGTGGCACATGACACTTTCAACAACGCCGAAGCGGCCCGGAACGGACCACCCCGGCTTGCAGCAGACGCCCGACCCTGAATCCGGTCAGCCGTTGCGTGCTGGGAGCAACGCAAGCACCCGTTCGACGACGGCGTCGATGCCCTGGCCGGTGGTGTCGATCCGGACGGCGTCTTCGGCCGGCCGCAACGGCGCCACCGCACGGTTGGCATCGCGGGCGTCGCGGGCGAGGATCTCGCGCAGCAGACCGTCCATTGTCACCGAAACCCCCTTGTTCTTCAACTGTTTATAGCGCCGGTCCGCCCGCTCCTCGGCGCTGGCCGTCAGGAAGACCTTCCAGCGCGCATCCGGAAAGATCACCGTGCCCATGTCGCGCCCGTCGGCGACCAGACCCGGCGCCACTCTGAATGCACGTTGCCGGTCCTTGAGCGCGGCGCGGACCTCGGGAATCGCGGCAATTGCCGAGGCGGCAGCCCCTGCGGTTTCGGTCCGCAGTTCGTCGGTGGCGTCGTGGCCGTTGACCAGCACGCGCAGCTCGTCGCCGCTTTCGTCGAACCCAATGGTCGTGTCGAAGGTGCAGCGCACCAGGGCGCCGCCGTCGTCGAGATCCAGATCGGCCCAGCCCGCCGCCACGCCGACCGCGCGATACAGGGCGCCCGAATCGAGATAATGCCAACCCAACTGCTGCGCGACCGCGCGGCTGATGGTGCCCTTGCCGGAACCCGAAGGCCCGTCGATCGTCAAAACCGGCACCGTCGCCGTCATCTGCATCTCCTGCGCCGGAGCCATGTCCGCGGGCGAACACCCAAGCGCTTGAATCGTGGGGGAAAGAGCCGCTAGAATAGCCGGCTTGCTGTTTGTATCCCATCCCAGAGGTTCACCATGAAGGTCCTGTCGTCCCTGAAGTCGGCGAAGACCCGCCACCGCGATTGCAAGGTAGTGCGTCGCCGCGGCAAGGTCTTCGTGATCTGCAAGTCCAACCCGCGTTTCAAGGCGCGTCAGCGCTAAGACGCGTTGCCGCCGCGCAAGCGGTGTGCACGCGAGAAAGGCCGCAGCGATGCGGCCTTTCTTCGTTTGGGGCGCTCACTGCACCGCGTCGGCATCATCGTCGCGCGAATTCTGCTAAACAGGCGCGTGCGTCTTTGCGGCGCCATCGCCTTTCCATCGTTGTCCTGCCCAGGAGTCACCGCCATGTCGCGTTCCTTCGCTTCGATCCTCGCAGGCACCGCGCTGAGCTGCGCGCTGCTCGCCAGCCTGCCCGCCTCTGCAGACACATTGCTCGTCGACCGCACCAAGCAGCCCGCCGGCGCCGGTATGCCGACGCGCGGCATGTCGATGGCCGATGTCGAAGCCCGCTTCGGCGTGCCGAGCGAGCGCATGGATCCGCGCGGCGGCCAGAAGCGCCAGTGGCCGACGATCAACCGCTGGGTGTATCCCACCTTCACTGTCTATTTCGAGCGGAACCGGGTCATCGATACCGTCGCCAACCGCGCCACGGCGTCGGAGATCGGCCCCAAGCCCGCCATCCGTTGAGTCCATGACCGAACACGCATTGCGCTTCCCCGCGGAGTGGGAACCCCAGTCCGCGATCCTCATCGCCTGGCCGAACGAAGACACCGACTGGGCTGCGCGCCTGGGCGAGGTCGAAGACACGTACATCGCGCTGGTCGCGGCGATCACCCGCTTCCAGCCGGTCGTGATCTGCGTGCCGGACGAAGACATCCAGAGCTACGCCTATGTGCGCCTGGCGTCGAACCGCATCGACATGACGCGCGTGCGTTTCGTCGAAGCGGCGTATGACGACACCTGGCTGCGCGATTCCGGGCCGATCTCGCTGCGACGTGGCGATGACGCGTTCCTGCTCAACGATTTCCGCTTCACCGGCTGGGGCGGCAAGTTCGATGCGAGCCAGGACGACCTGCTGATCGGCCATCTGCACAGCGCCGGCGTGTTCGCCAGCGATGCGCAGCGGCGCGAGATCGACTTCGCACTGGAAGGCGGTGCGATCGAAACCGATGGTGCCGGCACGCTGCTGACCACATGGCGCTGCCTGCACGAACGCCATCCCGATGCTTCGCGCGACGCACTCACCGCGAAGCTGTCGGACTGGCTCGCGCAGGACCGCGTGCTGTGGCTCGACCACGGCTATCTGGAAGGCGACGATACCGACGCGCACATCGACACCCTCGCCCGCTTCGCACCGGACGACGCGATCGTGTTCCAGGCCTGCGATGACGTCACCGATCCGCACCACGCCGAACTGCAGGCGATGGCTGACGAGATCGCCGCGCTGCGCACGCGCGATGGCGCGCCGTATCGCCTGTTCCCGCTGCCGTGGGCGCAGCCGGTGCTCGACAACGGCCGCCGTCTCGCCGCGAGCTACGCGAACTACCTGATCCTCAATGGCGCGGTGCTGATGCCGGCCTATGGCGATCCGGCGGACGACGCCGCCGCGGCCGTGCTCGCGCAGGCGCATCCCGGCCGCGAGATCGTGCAGGTGCCGTGTCGCCCGCTGATCTGGCAGAACGGCAGCCTGCATTGCATCACGATGCAGTTGCCGGTCGGCCTGCTGCGGGACGACCGCCCCGGCTGATGCGGGACAGACACCCGACGTCCGTGATGCGGACTTCGGGCCGGCTCCGCACATCCGATCCCCGTGCGCGGCGCGCAGACGCGAGTCGCGTCCGATCAGGGGCAGGCGTCGCACGCAACCGATCCTGCATGCGAGGCCGCGCGCATCGACGCGTTTATCTGCCCACACATCGCGTCGCGTTAGCATTGTCGCCATCCCCCGAGGGTTCGAATCCATGTCCCGCAAGACCACGTTGCCTGTCGCGCTGATCCAGGAGCGCGCCGTCATCGACCAGGGCACCGGCAACGCCGACGCCAACCTGTCGATCATCGAAGCGCGCGTCGCCGAAGCGGCGAAGCAGGGCGCGAAGCTCGTGCTGCTGCAGGAGCTGCACAACGGCGCGTATTTCTGCCAGCACGAATCGGTCGATGAATTCGATCTCGCCGAGCCGATTCCAGGCCCGAGCACCGAGCGTCTCGCCGCGCTGGCGAAGCAGCACAAGGTCGTACTGGTCAGCTCGCTGTTCGAGCGCCGCGCAGCGGGGCTGTATCACAACACCGGCGTGGTCTTCGACGCGGACGGCAGCACGGCGGGCAAGTACCGCAAGATGCACATCCCCGATGATCCGGGCTTCTACGAGAAGTTCTACTTCACGCCAGGCGACATCGGCTTCAAGCCGATCGACACCTCGGTCGGCCGGCTCGGCCTGCTCGTGTGCTGGGACCAGTGGTACCCGGAAGCCGCGCGTCTGATGGCGCTGGCGGGTGCGGATCTGCTGCTGTATCCGACTGCGATCGGCTGGGATCCGACCGATGGCGACGACGAAAGGAAGCGCCAGCGCGATGCCTGGATCCTCAGCCATCGCGGCCACGCGGTCGCGAACGGATTACCGGTGCTGTCGTGCAATCGCGTCGGCCACGAGCCGTCGCCGATCGGCGCGTCGGGTATCGACTTCTGGGGCAACAGCCACGTGCTCGGTCCGCAGGGCGAGTTCCTCGCCGAAGCGGGGACCGATCCGACCGTACTGAGCTGCGAAGTGGATCTGGACCGCAGCGAACACGTGCGCCGCATCTGGCCGTTCCTGCGCGATCGTCGCATCGACGCCTACGGCGACCTGCTCAAGCGCTATATCGACTGATCCCGATGACCCTCGAACTCCGCGACGCGGTCGAAGCCGACTTCGACGCCATCACTGCGATCTACGCCCGCGAAGTCGCGGACGGCGTGGCGACCTACGAATACGATGCGCCGGATGTCGACGAGATGCGGCGCCGCTGGTCGACGATCACGTCGGCCGGCTATCCGTACATCGTCGCGATCCGCGACGGCGTGTTCGCCGGCTATGCCTACGCCGGCGGATTCCGCACACGCATCGGCTACCGTTTCACCGTCGAAAGCTCGGTGTACGTCAAACACGCGCAGCATGGCCACGGCATCGGCCGCGTGCTGATGGAGCGGCTAATCGAGCTCTGCACGCAGCGTGGCTACCGGCAGATGATGGCGGTGATCGGCCCGCCGCTCGACGGGCCGTCGGTGCAATTCCACCAGCGCCTCGGCTTCGAGACCGTCGGTGTGCTGCCCGGCTCCGGCCGCAAACACGGGCGCTGGCTCGACACCATCCTGATGCAGCGCGCCCTCGGCGACGGCGCCGCCACTCCTCCTGAAGACGAATGACCCGATGACCGAACCGATGACCGGCGCGCTGACGCCCGATGGCGCCACGTCCTGGCAGTCGCAGCCGCACGCGATCGTCCAACGCGACGGCGTGCGCTACACCCTGCTCGGCACCGCACATGTGTCGCGGGTCAGCGTTGAAGCGGTCGAGGATGCGATCAGTAGTGGCGCGTTCGATGCAGTCGCCGTCGAACTCGACGCGCAGCGTCTGCAGGCGATCAGCGATCCCGACGCCCTCGCCAAACTCAATCTCGTCGATGTGATCCGCAAGGGTCGCGTCGCGCTGTTCGCCGCCAATCTCGCACTCGCCGCGTACCAGCGCCGCCTCGCCGAGCAGCTCGGCATCGAGCCGGGCGCCGAACTCAAGCGTGCGGTCGCGCTGGCCAACGAACGTGACCTGCCGGTCGCGCTGATCGACCGCGATGTCGGACTGACGTTCAAGCGTGCATCGAAGAAGCTCGGCTTCTTCGGCCGCATGAAACTGGTCGGCAGTCTGCTCGGTGGGCTGATGGCGTCCGACGAACTCGGCGAAGAGGAAATCGAGAAGCTCAAGCAGGGCGACATGCTCGAATCGAGCTTCGGCGAATTCGCCAAGAGCAGCCCGGAACTCTACGAAGCGATCATCGCCGAGCGCGACCGCTACATGGCCGCGAAGCTGCGCGAGCAGGCCGGCACTGCACGCGAAGTGCTTGCCGTGGTCGGCGCCGGCCATCTCGCCGGTCTGGCGCGCCACCTCGCCGACGATGCGCAGGCGCCAGCCGCAACGACCGCCGAACTCGAACACGCGCCGAAGGGCACGAGCGTCCGCTGGGTCATGACCGCGATCACGCTAGCGATCCTGGCGATGATCGGCTGGGGCTACTACCAGGGCGGCGCAGAACTCGGTCGCCAGCTGGTCCAGGAATGGATCGTGATCACCGCCGGCTTCGCGGCGCTCGGCGCGTTGGCGGCGCTGTCGCATCCGCTCGGCATCCTCGCTGCCGCGATCGCTGCGCCACTCAAACCGATTCGGCCGCCGGGCATCTCGCCCGGTTTGTTCAGCGGCCTGATCGAGGCTTACCTGCGCAAGCCCGCGTACAACGATTTCATGTCGCTGCGCGACGACGCCGGGACGGTCCGCGGCTGGTATCGGAACCGCGTCTCACGCACGTTGCTGAGCTTCCTGCTCGCCAACATCGGGTCGAGTATCGGGGTGTGGGTGGCGGGTTTGCGGATTGCCGGCAAGGTGCTCAGCTGACGCGTGGGTTCGGCACGCGAATGAGGGCGCAAAGTCTCGCCTTCTGTTCAAGCCAGGCGCTTGGGCGCTCCTGCTTTTTGGCTTTGCTGTAGTTCTTTGCTTCTCGCTTCTCGCTTCTCGCTTTTCGCTTCTCGCGTTTGGCTTGAGGCTTTTCTGTGGCTGTGGCTGTGGCTGTGGCTCTTGATCTGGAATCGAGCCGTAAAGCGAGCCGAGCACCGGAGCCTGGCGTGGCCGAAGAGCAGCCCATGTCTGAGCGCAGCGAGTT